>NZ_JBITFF010000013.1:0-241247 GCF_044455885.1 Streptomyces sp. NPDC051109 | reverse complement strand
GAGTTCTCAAGGAACGGACGCTTCCTTTGTACTCACCCTCTCGGGCTTTCCTCCGGGCTTTCGCTCTTCGTTCTTGCGTTTCCGACTCTATCAGATCCTTTCGGGCCTGACCCCCGGTCAGCGGGGTTTGTCTTCCGGGCTGTTGGGCCCTTCCGACTCCCAGAACTCTAGTGGATTTCCCGACCGATTCATAATCGGCCTTCGAAAATGAATTCGGGCATGCCGAATTCGTTCCCGGTGGGAGATCGTGCTGAGTTGGGTGCCGCAACGAGGCGGCGGGATGTGCCGTCGCCAAAACCTTCCGGCTCTGGGACAACTCGAAGAACCTTACGGATCCACGGGGTCGGTGTCAACCCCACAGCTCAGGTGCCGGTCAGCTCCGCGACTGGAGGTCCTCGACGCGGTCCAGGAGCCGGGTGAGCATGTCGCCCAGCACTCCCCGTTCCGCCGTGGACAGGTCCTGGAGGAGGTCCTCTTCGAACACCGTGGCCGCCCTCATGGCGTCCAGCCACTTGCTGCGGCCTTCGTCCGTGAGCTCCACGATCACGCGGACCCGGTTGGACTCGTCCCGCTCGCGCGTCACCAGCCCCTCCGCCGTCATGCGGTCGATCCGGTGGGTCATCGCCGCCGGCGTGAGGCCCAGCTGCTTCGCGAGCTCGCTCGGTCCCATCCGGTACGGGGCTCCGGAGATGACGAGGGCCTTGAGGACCTCCCACTCCGCGTTGCTGATGCCCAGAGCGGCGGTCTGGCGTCCGTACGCGACGTTCATGCGGCGGTTCAGCCGACTCAGGGCCGAGACCACCTTCTCGACCTGCGGATCGAGGTCCTGGAACTCGCGCTGATAGACGGCGATCTGTTCGTCGAGGCTCGGCTCGTGGACGGGCGCGGTGCCGTCGGGGGTGTCACCCATGGTTCGAAGTATCGCACGGAGCCCGTTGGCGTCTAACTCCTTCGATGTGTAGAGTTAAGCGTCGAAGTTTAGGTATGAAGTCTTCGGGCTTCAGTTCTCGAAGGCAGGTGAGAAGTGACCAAGGTGATGGGCGCTGCGATGCGGCGGATCCAGGCCGGCAACGCGTTGACCGCGTTCGGCATCGGTTTCACGGTTCCGTTCCTCTACATCTACGTGGCGCAGGTGCGGGGTCTGGGCTCCATGGCGGCCACGAGCGCGTTCGTGGCCTTCGCCGTCAGTGCCCTGGTCGCGCTGCCCCTCACCGGTCGGGTCATCGACCGCCGAGGTCCCGTCCCCGTGGTCATCGGTGCGGCCGTCGCCGCCTCGGCCGGCGCCCTGTCGCTCGGGCTGTCCACCGGGATCGTGCCGATCCTGCTGTCCGCCCTGGCGCTCGGCGCGGGGCAGGCCGTCATGCAGCCCGCGCTGGCCACGATGATCGTGTGGTGCTCGACGCCGGGCACCCGGACGCGCGCCTTCGCGCTCCAGTTCTTCATGCAGAACCTGGGTCTGGGCATCGGCGGCCTCATCGGCGGCCAGATCGTCGACGAGAGCCGGCCCGCCAGCTTCACCCTGCTGTTCGGTATCGAGGCCGTGATGTTCCTGGTCCTGGCCGGGGTCATCCTCACCGTACGGATACCGCACGCGCCGAACATCAAGGACGCCGTCCCGCGGGACGAGTCCCGGTCGGGCGGTGCGTGGAAGCGGCTGCTGGAGCACAAGGCCATGGTCAAGCTGCTGGTTCTGGGCTTCGTGATCTTCTTCGCCTGCTACGGGCAGTTCGAGTCCGGTCTCGCCGCCTTCGGTACCGAGGCCGCCGGAATCTCCCCCTCCACCCTCGGCTTCGCGCTGGCCGCCAACACCGGTGCGATCGTCGTGGCGCAGTTCGTCGTGCTGAAGCTGGTCGAGAAGCGCCGCCGGTCCCGTGTGATCGCGCTGGTCGGCCTGATCTGGACCGGGGCGTGGGTCATCGCCGGGTTCTCGGGGCTGGGGCACGGCAGCGCGATGATGGCCGCCGCCGCGTTCATCACCACGTACGCGCTCTTCGGCATCGGCGAGGCGATGCTGTCGCCGACCCTGGCCCCGCTGGTGGCCGACCTGGCGCCGGAGGGTTCGGTGGGCCAGTACAACTCGGCCTTCGCGCTGGTCAAGCAGATGGCGCTGGCTCTCGGGCCGCTGGGCGTGCCGCTGGGTGCGGGTGTGCCGATGCTCTACATCGGGGTGTTCATCGTGGTCTCGCTGGGGATCGCGTGGCTGGCGCTGCGGCTCGGCAAGCAGCTGAGCGCGGTACAGGACAGGCCGTCGCTGCTGAAGGGCGAGGCGGTGCCGGCGGTGGTCGTGCCGGCCGCCGAGCCCGAGCGCGTGCCCGCCTAGGCGAGACGCGGGAGCACGAGAGGTACGCGAGATACGAGAGAGGCCCGGTCCCCGTGGACCGGGCCTCTCCCGTACCCGCTACTTGTCCGGCAGGGCGAACTCGCACCAGACGGCCTTGCCGCCGCCCGGGGTGCGGCGCGAACCCCAGGAGGAGGCGATGGTCGCGATGATCGAGATGCCGCGGCCGGTCTCGTCCGCCGGTTCCGCGCGGCGGCGGCGCGGGAGGTGGTCGTCCCCGTCGGTGACCTCGATGATCAGGCGGCGGTCGGTGCGGCGCAGCCTCAGCCGCATGGGCGGGGTGCCGTGCTGGAGGGAGTTCGCCACGAGCTCGCTGGCGGCGAGGACGCCGAGGTCGCACAGCTCGACCGGGAAGCGCCAGGAGGCGAGCACTCCGGAGGCGAAGGCGCGGGCGCGCGGGGCGGCCTCGACCCCTCCGAGGAGTTCCAGGGCGGCGTTGTGGAAGAGCTCGGCGTCGGCCCCGGTGCGGCTCGGCTGCTGGAGGACCATGACGGCCACGTCGTCGTCGTGGTCGGCGTCCACGCCGAGGGCGCGCATCAGGCGGTCGCAGATGACCGCGGGGGTGCCCTGGGCGCCGGAAAGGGCGCGTTCCAGGGCGGCGACGCCCTCGTCGATGTCCTCGCCGCGCCGTTCGACGAGGCCGTCCGTGTAGAGGACGGCGGTGGAGCCGGGGCCCAGCGCGATGGTGCCGGAGGTGTGCAGCCAGCCGCCGGTTCCGAGCGGTGGTCCGGTGGGGTCGGCCGCACGGCGTACGGTGCCGTCCTCGCCGCGGACGAGGATCGGGAGGTGGCCGGCGGAGGCGTACGCGAGCAGGCCCTCGTTGGGGTCGTGGACGGCGTAGACGCAGGTCGCGATCTGGCTCGCGTCGATCTCGGCGGCGAGGCCGTCGAGGAGCTGGAGCACCTCGTGCGGGGGCAGGTCGAGGCGGGCGTAGGCGCGGACGGCGGTGCGCAGCTGGCCCATGACGGCGGCGGCGCGGACGCCGCGGCCCATGACGTCGCCGATGACGAGGGCGGTGCGGCCCGCGCCGAGGGTGATGACGTCGTACCAGTCGCCGCCGACGGCTGCCTCGGTGCCGCCGGGCTGGTACGTGGCGGCGATGCGGAGGTCGTCGGGCTGTTCGAGTTCCTGCGGGAGGAGGGAGCGCTGGAGGGTCACGGCGGCCTCGCGCTGGCGGCGCTCGCTGGCGCGCAGCCGTTCGACGGCTTCGGCGTGGTCGCTGACGTCGGCGAGGTGGATCAGGACCCCGGCGTGGTGGGGGTCGCTCACGCCCTCCGTGGCGGCCTTGGGGAAGTCGACGGGGGTGCAGGTGACCGTGTACGAGCTGGTGCCGCCGGGTGCGCTGCGGTTCTTGGCGGTACGGGGCCTGCCGCTGCGCTGGACCTGGTCGAGGAGCGGGAGGAGGCCGAGCTCGCCGAGTTCGGGGAGGGCGTCGTGGACGGGTGCGCCGGTGGGGCGGGGGCCGAAGCCGGCGGTGTAGGCGTCGTTGACGTAGGCGACGCGGTGTTCGGGGCCGTGGACGAGGGCGACGAGGGCCGGGAGCCGGCCGAGGACCTCCCGTACGGAGAGCTCGTCGAGGGAGGGCACGGCGGCGAGGACGCCGCTGCCGGCGCCGCTGCCCGGGCCGGTGCCCGCGCCCGTCCCGGTGCCGGAGACCGTGGGGTCCGCGGGGGCACCGTCCGGCGCGGTGGCCGGGCGGGCGGCGGCGCCGCGGGCTGCCGGGACGGCGCCCTCACCCCGCTTGGCCTGGGCGGCGGCGTGTTCGGACCGGGCGGCGGCGCGGCGCTGCGTTCCGGGAAAACGGGCGCTCCAGCGCGTGAAGTTCACTGCGTTCAAGCCTCGTGGTGTCGCAAGTGGTCGCTGTGCCGTGAATGTCACTGTGTGCAGGCGTGGGCCCACCTATGGTCACACGTCCAGTGTGGCCGACCGCACTGACAACGTCAGCCCTGGCTGTCCTTCGGGGGGTTGGGGGCGGGCGGGGGAGGGGGGAACCTGTGGCCGTGGCCGGCGGCGAGTTCGAATTCTGCCCTGGGGTGTTCGAGTGAGCCGAGGGAGACGATCTCACGTTTGAAGAGGCCCGAGAGGGTCCATTCGGCAAGCACGCGCATTTTGCGGTTGAAGGTGGGGATCCGGCTGAGGTGGTAGGTGCGGTGCATCAGCCAGGCGGGGTAGGCCTTGAGCTTGCGGCCGTAGATGTGGGCGACGCCCTTGTGGAGGCCGAGGGAGGCCACGGAGCCCGCGTACTTGTGCGCGTACTCGGTCAGGAGCTCGCCGCGCAGGGAGGCCACGAGGTTGTCGGCGAGGACCTTGGCCTGGCGGACGGCGTGCTGCGCGTTGGGGGCGCATTCGCGGCCGGCCTCTTCGGCGGTGATGTCGGGGACGGCGGCGGCGTCGCCGGCGGCCCAGGCGTGTTCGACGCCGTCGACGGTGAGGAAGGCGGTGCAGGTGAGGCGGCCGCGTTCGGTGCGGGGGAGGTCGGAGGCGGCGAGGATCGGGTGCGGTTTGACGCCTGCGGTCCACACGACGGTACGGGTGGGGAAGCGGGCGCCGTCGCTGAGGACGGCCACGCGGTTCTCGCAGGAGTCGAGCCTGGTCTCCAGGCGTACGTCGATGCCCCGGCGGCGCAGTTCGCGGACCGTGTAGACGCCGAGTTCGGGGCCGACCTCGGGGAGGATGTGGTCGCTGGCCTCGACCAGCACCCACTTCATGTCCTCGGGCTTGATGTTGTGGTAGTACCGGGCCGCGTAGCGGGCCATGTCCTCCAGTTCGCCGAGGGCCTCGACGCCCGCGTAGCCGCCGCCGACGAAGACGAAGGTCAGGGCGGAGTCGCGGAGGGCGGGGTCGCGGGTGGAGGAGGCGATGTCCATTTGTTCGATGACGTGGTTGCGCAGGCCGATGGCCTCTTCCACGGTCTTGAATCCGATGGCGTAGTCGGCGAGTCCCGGGATGGGCAGGGTGCGGGACACGGATCCGGGGGCGAGGACGAGTTCGTCGTACTCGATCTCCAGTGCGCCGGTGCCCTCGTCCTCGGTGGCGAGGGTGGCCACGGTCGCGGTCCGCTTGGCGTGGTCGATGCGCTGGGCCTCGCCGATGACGATGCGGCACTTGTCGAGGACGCGGCGGAGCGGCACGACGACGTGGCGCGGGGAGATCGAGCCCGCGGCCGCCTCGGGGAGGAAGGGCTGGTACGTCATGTACGGCTCGGCGCTGACGACCGTGACCTCGGCTTCGCCGGCTCTGAGTTTTCGCTGGAGCCGGAGCGCCGTGTACATGCCGACGTAGCCGCCGCCGACGACGAGGATGCGCGTGCGGGGCGGGGTACCGGGGGCCGTGCCCCGGGAGTTAGCAGCCTTCACCATCCCATGACGCAACGTGGCCGGGAGTTTGTCCACAGGCCTGACACATTGTGTGACCGGAGGGGGTACCGGTACGGGGCTGCCGGATGGCTTGAGTGGGGGTGGAGTTCCGCAGGTCAGGGGGTGCGGAAGGGGTGATTCCGGGGGCTTGGATCGGAAAAGTGGGGGTGAATGCTCCGATCGGGCGGTGGTCCGTCCGGGGCTGCCTCTTCTGAATTGACTCTGGCTCAACTATGTTCGTATCTCGTCGAGGAGTAAGACCGGGGCCCACCTGACCGTGGCCCACCTCGACACGAAGGCGGGGAGTGTCTCCGGGGGGAGACAAATGATTACCGGGGGATACATATGCATATTTCCGATTTCCATGGTTCTGCGACCGCGCTCTCGGGTGAGAGCACCGGCCGCGTGATGACGGGCGGCACGACGCACGGCGTGGGCCGCTCCACACCGCTGCGCGTCGACGCCCAGCGCAACCTCGAACACGTGCTGCGCGCGGCCCGCGAGGTGTTCGGCGAGCTCGGCTACGGGGCTCCGATGGAGGACGTGGCGCGGCGCGCACGCGTCGGCGTCGGCACCGTGTACCGGCGCTTCCCGAGCAAGGACGTCCTGGTCCGCCGGATAGCCGAGGAGGAGACCGCCCGGCTGACCGAGCAGGCCCAGGCCGCGCTCGGCCAGGAGGAGGAGCCGTGGCAGGCGCTGTCGCGCTTCCTGCGCACCTCCGTGGCCTCGGGCGCGGGGCGGCTGCTGCCGCCGCAGGTGCTGCGGGTCGGGTCGGCGAGCGAGGACGACGTCGAAGAGGTCGCGGCGCGGGTTCCGCACCAGCGCCAGGCCGGCGTGACCGGCGGGGCTCCCGAGCTGCGGGTCGTGGGCTCGCGGACTGCCGTCGAGGACGAGCCCTCGGAGGACGCGGGCGCGGGCGCGCTGCTCGAAGTGGTCGGCCGGCTGGTCGACCGTGCCCGGGAGGCGGGTGAGCTGCGCGGCGATGTGACGGTGGCCGATGTGCTGCTCGTGATAGCCACGGCCGCTCCGGCGCTGCCCGACGCGGCGCAGCAGGCGGCGGCTTCGTCCCGACTGCTCGACATCCTGCTCGAAGGGCTGCGGTCCCGGACGGCCTGAGCCGTACGGGGCACGGTCCTCGCGGACGCCCTGCAGGGGCGCCCGCCGCTGCCCGCCCCCACCCACCGACGGTTCGTCGAACGGTCCTCCGAACGGCCGCTCGCTCGAAAGAGTGAGGGCCGGTACGGGGTTTCACCGGGTGTTGCACGGACGAGTGGATGGTGGGAAGACGGGTCCGGCGCGCGCCCCCCGTGTGACACGCTTGAACGGTGTACCGGTTGAGTGTGGCGTGCGGGGGCTTCCGCGATGAGCGTTGACGGTCGGGAAGAGCCGCTCGGTGGTGCCGGCGGCGAGGTCGACGCGGAGAGCCCGGCCGCACGCCAGGTCCCGGCGCAGCGCGAGCCGCGCCGCGGCCGGCACGCGGCCTCGGGGTCTTCCGGTGCCGATCTGCCTCCGTCCGACGGCGACTTGATCGCCCGTATGCGCGGGGGTGACGACGGTGCGTACGAGGAGCTGTTCCTCCGGCACGCGGATTCCGTACGGCGCTACGCGCGGACCTGCTGCCGCGATGCGCACACGGCCGACGACCTGACCGCCGAGGTGTTCGCGCGGACGCTGCAGGCGGTACGGGGCGGTGCCGGGCCGGACCAGTCGGTGCGGGCCTACCTGCTAACCACGGTGCGCAGGGTCGCGGCCGCGTGGGCGAAGACCTCCCGGCGGGAGCACCTCGTCGAGGACTTCGCGGTGTTCGCGGAACAGGCTGCCGCCGGCACCGAGGTCGGCGGTGGCATGTCCGGCCTCTCCGGCGACGACACCCTCGAACTGGGTGCGGAAGTCCGGGCGATGCGCGAGGCGGAGCAGTCGCTGGCGCTGCAGGCCTTCCGGAGCCTGCCCGAGCGGTGGCAGGCCGTGCTGTGGCACACCACCGTCGAAGATGCCTCGCCCAGCGCGATCGCCCCGTTGTTCGGGCTGAGCGCCAACGCGACGGCGGTGCTGGCCAGCCGCGCCCGGGAGGGGCTCAAGCAGGCCTATCTGCAGGCGCACGTGAGCTCGGCGCTGAGTACGGGCGGGGACTGCGCCCGGTACGCGGACCGGCTGGGGGCGTATGCCCGCGGCGGGCTGCGGATGCGGGCGGAGCAGGGGCTGCGCAAACACCTGGAGGAGTGCGCGAAGTGCCGGCTGGCCGCCGGGGAGCTCAAGGACGTCAACGCGGGCATTCCCGCGCTGCTGCCCGTCGCGGTCATCGGGTGGTTCGCCGCCGGGTACGCGGCCAAGGCGGCCGGTGTGGTGGCCGGCGGGGCCGTCGCCGCAGGGGGCGCGGGGGCGGCCGCCGCGGCTTCGGGCGGGTCGACGGCGGGCGCAGGGGCCGGAGCTGCCGGGGGTGCCGGGGCTGCTGGGGCCGGGGGTGCCGGGTCCGGGGTCGGGGGTGCGGTGGCTGCCGAGGGGCTCGGGCTGCCGGTCAAGGCCGCCATCGCCGCCGGGATCGCGGTCGCCGCAGCCGCGGGGGTGGTGTTCGCGCTGGCCGGGGACGATCCCGAGCCGGGGCCCGCGGCGCAGCCCGCACCGAGTGTCGCGGCGCCCGTGGTGCCGCTGCCCCCGGCTCCGCGGACAACGGCGCCGACGCGTGCGGAGCCGCCGGCCGCGCAGGGTTCCGTACCCTCCGAGCCGGGCAGGACTCCCGCCGCGCCGACCCCCTCCCCCGCGAAGCCCAAGGCGCCGGCTCCGGCTCCGCCCGCCTCCCCGGCGCCGAAGCCCTCGCCGACTCCGTCCCCGTCGCCGTCCGTACCGAAGCCGCCCCAGGGGTTCCGGCTGGCGGGGCTCGGGCACGCGGCGTCCGGCGACCACAGCGGTCCGGAACTGCGGACCGGGCGCAGCAGCTGGGTGTGGCAGCGGTGGGGGCTGCGGATCGCGGACCGGCGGTTCGAGCAGGGGATCACGGTGAACTCCCGTTCCTCGGTGGAGATCGCCCTGAACCGGCAGTGCACCGCGTTCTCGGCGCGGGCCGGGGTGGACGACCTGTCCTTGTTCACCGACGGCACGGTGCGGTTCTCCGTGTACGCCGACGGGCAGCGGCTGTGGCGGTCGGACGCGCTCGGGTTCGGGGATCCGGCCGCCGCCGTCGATGTCTCGCTGACAGGGCGCACGGCGCTGCGGCTGGTGGTGGAGCAGGCCGGGCAGGGCAGCCTGCCGACCCTGGCGAGCTGGGCCGACGCAGTGATCAGCTGCCGGTGACGCGGAGGGTTCCGGCGGCTTCGGCGGCTCCGGCGGCTTCGGTGACGAGGGTGGCGACCTCGGCCGGGGAGAGCTCCGCGCCCGCCTCCGCCTCCGCCGCGTAGCGGTCGGCTCCGAGTACGGCGCGCGCGTCGGCGGGCAGCCCGCCGACGGCGTTCTGTTCCGGGACCGAGCGCGGGTGGCCCGCACGCCAGGCGGTGGCCGCCGCCAGCACCCGTACGGCCTCCGCGGTGCGCCCGGCGGCGAGCAGCAGTACGGCCGCGGTGTCGCTGAGCGACGCCAGGACCCGCTCGGCGCAGTGCGCGGCGACGGCGGTGGCCAGGACCGGCCCCAGCTTCGCGAGGGCGGCCTGCGGGCCGTGCGCGTGGGCGGTGAGGACGGCGTCGATGTTGTCGAGGCCGGCGGCGAGCTGCGGGGGCGCCGAGATCCTCCCCGAGGCGATGCGGGCGAGTTCGCACTCCGTACGGGCCCGGCCGAGGTCGCCGCGGACGAGCGCGAGGAGCGCCGCGAGCATGCCGCTGTAGGCCTGGACGTCGTACACGCCACCGTAGCGCTCGACTTCGGCGCAGACCTCCGCCAGCAGCTGTTCGGCGCCGTCGAAGTCCCCTGAGCAGAAGGCGGATTCGGCGATCCGGGCGATGGCGAAGGGCACCTCGGTGTGGGCCCCGACCTCGCGGGCGAGGCGCAGGCACTCCTCGTACTCGGCGCGGGCCCAGTCGTACCGGCCGCGGGAGAGCGCGACCTCGCCGGCGGCGCTCGCCACCTGGGCGCGCGTCCAGCGGTCGCCGACGCGGTGCGCGATCTCGTGCAGTTCGGCGAGGTCGGCGTCGACGGACGGGAGGCCGCCGGTGAGGTCGATGGCCACGTGGGTGCGGAGCATGAGGGCGACGCCCAGTTCCCAGTCGCCGCCGTGGCGGCGGCAGTTGTGGACCGTCTCGTCGAGCCCGTCGCGGACGGCGAGGGGGTCCCCGGTGAGGAAGGTGGTCATCGGCCAGAGCATGCCGGGGAAGCGGGCTGTCTCGTGGCCGCCGTCCCGGAAGACCTGCTGGAGGTTCTCGGCGAGGGCGACGTTCTCCGGGGTGCGGAACTCCTCGGGCGCGTGCCCTTCCGCGAGGAGGAGGACGCGCAGCATCTGCGTGCGCATGAGGCGCCAGTACTCGGGGGTGCCCGCGGGCGGCTCGGCGCGGTGGGGCTCCAAGACCCGAGCGGCCCATTCCGCGCCCTCGGCGCGGTAGTCGCGCAGCCACCAGAACCAGCCGAGGGCGAGGACGAGGCGTTGGCCGGTTTCGGGGGCGTCGGCCGTCTGGATGATGTGGAGCAGCGCGGCGCGGAGGTTGTCGAGCTCGGTCTCGATGCGCCGGATCCAGGGCAGTTGGCCTGCGCCGCGCAGGAGGGGCTCGGCCTCCTCGGCGAGGGCCAGGAAGTGGGCGGCGTGGCGGTGGGCTGCGCCGCTGCGGTCGGCGGGGTGCGCGGCCGCGCGGTCGGCGGCGTACTCGCGGATGGTCTCCAGGAGGCGGTAGCGCATGCCGGTGCCGTCGGGGCCGGGTGCGGCGACGACGAGGGACTTGTCGACGAGGGAGCCGAGGAGGTCCAGGACGTCGGGGGTGCCGGGGTCGGCGGGGGCGCCGGGGGTGCCGGGATCGGCGGGGGCGCCGGGGTCGGCGCAGACGGCTTCGGCGGCGGCGAGGTCGCAGCCGCCGGCGAAGACGGAGAGGCGCCGCAGGACGGTGCGCTCGCTGTCGTCGAGCAGGTCCCAGGACCAGTCGACGACGGCGCGCAGGGTCTGCTGGCGCGGCAGGTGGGTACGGGCACCACCGGTCAGCAGCCGGAAACGGTCGTCGAGGCGGTCGGCGATCTGGCGCGGGGTGAGCAGCCGCAGCCGGGCCGCGGCCAGCTCGATGGCCAGCGGCAGCCCGTCGAGGCGGGCGCAGATCTCGGCGACGGCGGCCGGATCCTCGGCGGGGGTGAAGCCGGGGCGGACGGCGGCGGCGCGGTCGGTGAAGAGGCGGTGTGCGGGGTCGGGGGGCAGGGGGTCGACGGGGCGGACCGTTTCGCCGGGTACGCCGAGGGGTTCGCGACTGGTGGCCAGGATCCGGACGCCGGGGCAGTGGGCGAGGAGGTGTTCGGCGAGTTCGGCGGCGGCGCCGATGACGTGCTCGCAGTTGTCGAGGACGAGGAGCAGGCGGCGGTGCGCGCAGTGCTCGACGAGCTGGGCGGCGGGGTCGTCGGCGGGGGCCTTGTCGCGGGCTACGAGGGTTCCCTCGCGCAGGCCGAGGGCGCTGAGGACGGCGCCGGGTACGGCGGCGGGTTGGTCGAGGCGGGCGAGTTCGACGAGCCAGCCGGGTTCGGGGTCGGCGGCTGCCGCGTGCTCGGCGAGCCGGGTCTTCCCTGACCCGCCGGGCCCGGTGAGGGTGACGAGCCGCAGCTGGGCCAGATCGCGGCGCAGCCCCGCGAGCTCGGGCTCCCGCCCGACGAAGGAGGTGAGCCGAGGCCGAAGATTCCCGGCGCGCTCGACGGGCTGGGCGGGGGGCGCGGGTGCCGCCGGAGGCGCGGGCGCCATCGGCTCCGCCGGGGAGGCCGCGTGCCAGGCGTCCGCCGGTGCCATCGGCTCCGCCGGGGAGGCGGGATGCGCAGGCGCTGAGGGCGCGCATGTCGCCGGGGGTGCGGCGGGTACGGGGTGCGCTGAGGGCGCGGAGCACTCCGTCGAGGCGGCGGGTACGTGGGGCACCGGAGGCGCAGGCACTCCGGGGTACACCCAGGACACGGGGGGTGCCGACTGCACCGGCGGTACCGGAGTGTCGGCGGCAGCCGGGCTCGCGGTTGCCGTCGGCTCCCCCGAGGGCTCGGCGGCTGCGGGGTACCCCCCGGGCGCGGAGGACTCCGGGACGGCAGCGGGTGCCGGGTGCGCGGGAGGCGTTGGGGGCACCGCCCCGGGCGTCGGGGATGCGGGGTGCGCAGCGGCCACCCGGGACGCAGGGGCTCCCTGTGCCGCGGCAGCGGCCGGGTACGCGGTTGAGGGCGGGGACCCGGGGGACACCGGGGGCGCCGAAGACGCGGATGCAGCGGTGGCCGTCGGGGATGCCGAATACGTAGTCGGCGCCGGAGGCCCGGGGACTGCGGGATGCGCTGCGGGCGCAGGCGCGGCTGCGGACACCGCAGTGGCCGGGTGCGTGGCCGGTAGTGGCGAACCCGGAGAGGACGGGTGCGGCGCCGGCGCGGCTGCGGATACCGGGGGTGCCTGAGGCGTGGCAGGCGGCAGCGAAGCGGGAGATGCCGGGAGCGGCGCCGGCGCGGCTGCGGATGCCGGAGGGGTGGGCGCGGGGCGCAGCGGGGGGGCTGGTGTCGATGGAGGGTGGAGGAGTTCCGTGTGCAGGGCGGTGAGTTCGGGGCCCGGGTTGGTGCCGAGGGCTTCGGCGAGGGTGCGGCGGGTGACCTCGTACGCGGCGAGGGCGTCGGCGGGGCGGCCGGACGCGCGGAGGGCGCGGAGCTGCTGGGCGCGCAGGGGCTCGTCGTACGGGTGCTCCCGGATCAGCGCCTCGATCTCCGGGAGGAGTGACGCCGGGTCGGCGGCCCCGCTGCGGAGTTCGGCGTCGATCCGGGCGCGGAGGGCGGCCGCGCGGTGCGCTTCGGGCGTGGCGGCGTAGGCGGTGCGGGCGGGCTCGGGGAGGTCGGGGAGGGCGGGTCCGCGCCAGAGGGCGAGGGCGGTGCGCAGGGTTGCGGCGGCGGTGGCGGGGTCGGCGGCCAGTTGCCCGGCGCCTAGGCGGGCGAGGCGGGTGAAGCGGTGGAGGTCGACGTCGTCGCGGTCGGCGACGACGAGGCGGTAGCCGCCGGCGGGGTCGGCGGCGATGGTGTCCCGGCCGCCGAGGGCGCGGCGGAGCCGGGCGACGAGGGCCTGGAGGGCGGCGGGCGCGTCCTGGGGCGGATCGTCGCCCCAGATCTCGTCGACGAGGTCGGCGACGGTCGCGGCGGCCGGGCCGCCGGCGCGGAGCGCGAGGGCGGCGAGGAGCGCGCGCAGGCGGGCGCCGCCGATGGGAAGGGGGGCGCCGGTCTCGTCGCGCGCCTCGGTGACGCCCAGGATGAGATACCGCACCGGGCAATTCTGCCTTGCCCCTGCCGGGGGCGCCGGGGGGTTTTCGCGGGGCCCGGCCCTCAGATGCCGGGAGCACTGCTGCCGGGCAGCGCCGCTCCCCTCTTGGGACTCCGCCCTGGAGCGCCGGATGTGCCGGGGCAGGCCCGCGCCGGCGGGTCTGCCGGTGAGCAGGTACCGCGCCGCTCGATGCCCGCGTCCCCGCCCTCGCCGAGCGGATGCCGGCCGAGCATGCACTGGACACGCCGGAGCCACGGCCGTGAGCAGGGGCCGCCGGTGCCCGCGTCCCAAGCATTGGCCAAGCCGCATGAGTGCTGCGCGGTTCCATGTGACCTGCCCGGTAGCCGTGTTCAGTCGTTGCCGTGCCCGGGCCCGCTGGGGGCGGCGGGGCGGCGGTCGGCCGATGCCCCGTTCGTTCCCCTGCCGGACGAGGCGCCTCCGCCGCCGCCATCGCGGCCGCCGCACTGCCGGAACCCGCCCGGGGTGCCGGGGCGGCGCCGCGGTCCTGGAGCTCCCAGGGGAGCCCCCGGCCACCCCGCCTCAGGACAACGCCGGGCGGGGGGTGGGGACCCCCTGGGGGACTGCTCTGCGGCGGGGGGTGGACGTGCCCGTCCAGCAGGTGCCCCGGCGGGACAGGAGGCGGCCCAGCCACAGTTCCATCGAGACGAGTTCCGCCAGGCCGTCCAGCGGGACCGGGCGGCCCTCCGCCGCGTCCAGCAGGGCCTGTTGGACCACCCGGGCCTCGATCAGGCCCGCGTCCGCCAGGAGGGGGGCGGTGAACAGGGACAGCAGGGAGGGCAGCGCCGCCCTCAGGCCCACCCGGGTCGCCGTTTCGTTCGGGGTGTGGGTCGGGGCGCCCCAGCCCGGCGGGAGTTCGCGTACGCCCGTCGAGGAGAGGACGGTGCGCAGGATCGCGGCCCGGGCGCCGGGCTGGACCCGCAGGGATTCCGGGAGGGCGCGGGCCGCCCGTACGACCTGGTTGTCCAGGAACGGGGCGTGCAGGCGCTGGCTGCGGACCTCCACGGCCTGCTCGAAGACCCGGTGGTCGGCCGCGTGCCGGGTCAGCGCGGCGCGGGCCCGGGCCTCGCCGGGGCGTAGGGAGAGGGGCGGTCGGCCTGCGGCGGTGGTCAGGCGGATCGATACTTCCGCCAGGGCCTCCCCCGTCAGCCAGGCCGCCGCCGGGCCCGGGCGGGACCAGGTCAGGGCCGCCAGCGAGGCGTCCACCGGGTTCGACGCACCGCCCGTGACGGCTCCTTCGCGCAACCGGGCCGCCGCCGCCTCCATGCCCGCGCGGTACGGCGTACGGGCGAGTCGGCGGGCCGCCGAGTACACGGAGAACGGGACCAGCAGGGACAGGGCGGAGTCGCCCGGCGCCGAGCGGGCCAGCGCGGCGACCGGTCGCAACAGGTGGCGTCTGCGGCGGTCCATCAGGAGGTCGGCGAGCCGGGCCGGGTGCGCGTCGAGGACCTGGCGGGCGCCGTGCCCGACGAAGTGGTCCGCCGAACCGGCCGCGAGCCGGCGCCGCTCGCGGGCGGCGGTGACCAGGGAGGGGCCGGGTTCGTCGGTGAGGGGGCCGTCGAGGTCGGCGTACGGGAGGGCCTCCTCGGCGGCGGCCACGACGACGTGGTGCAGCCGGGGGTTGGAGGCGATGGCCCGGGCGCGTTCGAGTTCGGCCTCCCGGCCCTGGGGGGTGGCGAGGTCGTTGAAGGTGACGGCCAGCAGCCGGCCGCCGGACTGCCTCGTCACCGTGCCGGGCGCTCCGGGCAGGCCGGCGGCGAGCAGCGCGAGGGTCGCGGAAGCGCTGCCTCCGGAGAGGTCGGCGCCCACGCCCGGCGCGGGTGCGGGTGCGCCCCGGGCCGCGCGCCGGTCGGCGGGGCCCATTCCGGGCACCGGGCCGGGGTCGTGGGGCGGCATGTCGGGGGCATGCCTCGGAGCCGTGAGCCGGGCGCGCACGGCATCCACCAGTGCTTCGCGTACGCCCTCCACCGCGTGCTCGGGATCGGCCGTGGGCGCCGCCACCGCGAGGGAGGCCACCGGCTCGTACCCGGTGATCTCGCGCGAGCCCTCGCGCAGGATCAGCGCGTGCCCGGGCGGGATGCGCCGCACGCCGACGTACGGTGTGCCGTCGCCCAGTGCCTCCGGACTGTCGGGGCAGGCCAGCAGGGCCGCGAGGTGGCCGATGTCGAGCTGCGCCTCGATGAGGTCGGCGAGCGGCAGCGCGGCGGTGGCGTACGCCGTCCCGCCCGCCCACGGGGTGTAGAAGACGGGCCGGGCGCCCGCGAGGTCGCCGACGACCGTGATGCGGCGGCCGGTCTGGACGACGGCGGTGTAGCTGCCGGACCACTGGGTGAGGTGGCGCAGGGCTCCACCGCGGGCGGCGAGGAGCGCGCTGCGCAGTTCGGCGTCGGTGGCGCCGCAGCAGCCGAGGACGGCGAGCCGGGTGAAGGGGTCGGCGGGGTCTGCGGCCAGGGTGCGGATCTCGTCGGGGCGCCAGTCGCCGACGGCCCAGAGGGGGTCGGGGTCTCCCCAGAGCAGTTGGGCGCCGACCGGGATGACGGTGCGTTCGGCGGCGGGGTCGTCCGGATGGGCGGCGTCGGCGTCCGCGAGGCCGCCGCTCACCGGGCCGCCGGGACCGCCGGGGGCGTAGGAGCCGACGGGGCCGGATCCGCCCTGGCCGAAGACGCGGCCGGCCGTGCCGAAGCTCGCGGCGATACTGCTCCACCCGACCAACCAGCGCACCGCCGCCTCCCCAGCCTGTGGGCAATTGACCGGGGCGGGAACGTCATGGTCAGCGCTGAGGGCGCGGCCGACGGGACCCCGGGTGGCTCGGGGTCCATGCTGCCACGAGACAGGCGTGCGAGAGTGACCCATGAGGGCGCACGTGCAAACGAACACGCCGCGGACACGCGGTATTTGGCGTTCCGTTCCCACCGCCCCATAGGTCGGTTTCGGCCATTCTTCGGCCGCACTGAGGCCACACCGCGGCCGCACCGCGGCCATGCCGAGGCCGCAGCGGGGCCGCACTGCGGCCACACCACGAGCACACTGCCGGCCCACCGGGCCCGCACGTGGCGCCGCCGCACGCCGTGGAGGCGCCCGGCCGCACCGGCCCGCGGGCGCGGCCCGGGAGGCGGGATCCGCCCCCCGGACCGTTCCGCCACCCGCGGGGATTGAGGCGGCGGCATCCCCCGGCCCGCCGGATCCACGCAGCGGGCCGACCCACGCAGGGCACATCGAATCGCCGGGCCCGCTGACCGGCCAGAGCGCACGGGCGGGCGCACGGCCACACGCACGGAGCACGGGAGGGGGGCGTGCGCCCGCGGCGCGGGCCCCGCCCCGACTGTGCGGGCGGACAACAATCCCGCCATACGGAAGTCGGGGCCTTAACGCTTGGGAGGCGGGGAACTACGCTGGGTTTACGAAATGCCGGGCAACTATGCCTCGGCGGCGTATGCGTTGTGTGCGTTCCGCGTGTGACGAGGGGTGGCGCATGTCCAGGGAGCTCCGGGAGCCCAATGAGAAGCTCGGCGCCGTCCTCGCCCTCGCGGGCATCAGCAACGCCGGGCTGGCC
This sequence comes from Streptomyces sp. NPDC051109, assembly GCF_044455885.1. Taxonomy (NCBI): domain Bacteria; kingdom Bacillati; phylum Actinomycetota; class Actinomycetes; order Kitasatosporales; family Streptomycetaceae; genus Streptomyces; species Streptomyces sp. NPDC051109. The sequence continues at coordinate 224,607 of NZ_JBITFF010000013.1, read as the reverse complement.
CGGCGGGTCAACGACCTCGGCGCCCAGCGCGGCCTGACGCTTCGATACGACAAGACGTCGGTGGCGCGGTGGGTGTCGAAGGGGATGGTGCCGCAGGGAGCGGCCCCGCATCTGATCGCCGCCGCCATCGGCGCGAAGCTGGGGCGGCCGGTGCCGCTGCACGAGATCGGGCTGGCGGACGCGGACCCCGCGCCCGAGGTCGGCCTGGCCTTTCCGCGGGACGTGGGCGAGGCGGTGCGCTCGGCCACGGATCTGTACCGGCTGGACCTCGCGGGCCGCAGGGGCGGCGCCGGCGGCGGTGGCGGGATCTGGCAGTCCCTGGCCGGCTCCTTCGCGGTGTCCGCGTACGCGACGCCCGCCTCGCGTTGGCTGATATCTCCGGCGGACGGCTCGGTGGCGCGCGAGCCCGCGGCCCCGTCCCGCGAGACCGTGGCGTCGCGCGAGCCGGCGGCGGGTACGGCCTCGCCCTCGCCGATGTCCTCGTCGCCTTCCTCTGCGTCTCCGTCGTCTTCTTCGCCGTCTTCTTCGCTGTCTTCTTCGTCCACGGGTCTGCCCGCGCAGTCTTCGGGCGAAACGCCGCACGCCCCGCCGCACGCCCCGCCCGGGCAGGCGCCCGTACCGGCGGCCGTCCCCGCCTCCGCGGCCGTGGGGCTGTACGACCCGGCGCCGCAGCGCGTGGGCCACAGCGACGTGACCAAGCTGCGCGAGGCGGCCGAGGACGCGCGCCGCTGGGACTCCAAGTACGGCGGCGGGGACTGGCGTTCGTCGATGGTGCCGGAATGCCTGCGCGTCGACGCCGCGCCGCTGCTGCTCGGCTCGTACAGCGACGACGTGGGCCGTGCGCTGTTCGGCGCGACCGCCGAACTGACCCGGCTGGCCGGGTGGATGGCCTTCGACACCGGGCAGCAGGAGGCGGCCCAGCGCTACTACATCCAGGCGCTGCGCCTCGCCCGCGCGGCCGCCGACGTACCGCTGGGCGGGTACGTACTGGCCTCCATGTCGCTCCAGGCGACGTACCGGGACTTCCCGGACGAGGGCGTGGACCTGGCGCAGGCGGCCGTGGAGCGCAACCGCGGGCTGGCCACGGCGCGCACCATGAGCTTCTTCCGGCTCGTCGAGGCGCGGGCGCACGCGAAGGCGGGCGATTCGGCGGCCGCCGGGGCGGCGCTGCGGGCGGCGGAGGGCTGGCTGGAACGGGCGCGCGAGGGCGACCCGGATCCGACCTGGCTCGGTTTCTACTCGTACGACCGGTTCGCGGCGGACGCGGCGGAATGCTACCGGGACCTCAAGCTGCCGCGGCAGGTACGGCGCTTCACCGAGCAGGCGCTGTCGCGCCCGACGGAGGAGTACGTGCGCTCGCACGGGCTGCGGCTGGTGGTGAGCGCGGTGGCGGAGCTGGAGTCGGGCAACCTGGACGCGGCGTGCGCGGCCGGCACCCGGGCGGTGGAGGTCGCGGGCCGGATCTCCTCGGCGCGGACGACCGAGTACGTACGGGACCTGCTGCACCGGCTCGAACCGTACGGGGACGAGCCGCGCGTCGCGGAGCTGCGGGAGCGGGCACGGCCGCTGCTGGTGGCGCAGGCTTAGAGCCGCCGGGAGCGCGGGCGCGGACCCGCCGGCGGCTTGGGCGCGGACCCGCCCGGCAGCGCGGGCGCGGACCCGCGTGGCCGCATTGTCAGTGGCGGGGTGCAGTATGCAGGGGTGGGAGGTGGCGGCTTGGGCGGCGGCGTGGGCAGCGCGGGCAGGGTCGACTGCGATGTGCTGGTGATCGGCGGTGGCATCGTCGGCCTGTCGACGGCGCACGCCCTGGCGCAGCTGGCTCCGGGGACGCGGGTGGTGGTGCTGGAGAAGGAGTCCGGCCCCGCCCGGCACCAGACGGGCCGCAACAGCGGGGTGATCCACAGCGGGATCTACTACCGGCCGGGGTCGCTCAAGGCGCGCTTCGCGGTGCGCGGGGCCGCCGAGATGGTGAAGTTCTGCGCGGAGCACGGGATCGCCCACGAGGTCACCGGGAAGCTGATCGTCGCCACCGAGCGGGACGAGCTGCCGCGGCTGCACGCACTGGTGCAGCGGGGCCGGGAGAACGGCATCCCCGTGCGCGAGCTGGGCCCGGCGCAGATCTCGGAGTACGAGCCCGAGGTGCAGGGTCTGGCCGCGATCCAGGTCGGCACCACCGGGATCGTGGACTACGGGCAGGTGGCGCGGCAGCTCGCGGAGTCCTCGGGGGCGGAGATCGTCTACGGCGGGGCGGTCGACCTGATCTCGCGGCGCGCGTCGGGGGTGGCGGTCCGCACCACGTCCGGGCTGGTGGTCCGTTCCCGTGTCCTCGTGAACTGCGCGGGCCTGCAGTGCGACCGGGTCGCGCGGCTGGCGGGGGACGACCCGGGCATGCGGATCGTGCCGTTCCGCGGCGAGTACTACGACCTGGCACGCCCTTCGCTGGTCCGGGGGCTGGTCTACCCGGTCCCGGACCCGGCGTTCCCCTTCCTCGGCGTGCACCTGACGCGCGGGATCGGCGGCGGGGTCCACGTCGGGCCGAACGCGGTGCCGGCGCTGGCGCGCGAGGGGTACGGGTGGGGCGTGGTCCGGCCGCGGGACGTCGCGGACGAGCTGGCCTGGCCGGGATCCTGGCGGATGGCCCGGCGGCACTGGCGGTACGGGGCGGGCGAGATCCACCGCTCGCTGTCGAAGCAGGCGTTCACGGAGGCGGTACGGCGGCTCCTGCCGGCGGTGTCGGCGGCGGACCTGGCCCCGGCCGGGTCCGGGGTCCGGGCGCAGGCCGTACTGCGGGACGGGACGCTGGTGGACGACTTCCTGATCAAGGAGGGGCCGCGCACGGTGCACGTCCTGAACGCGCCGTCGCCGGCCGCGACGGCTTCGCTCCCGATCGGCCGTGAAATCGCCCGCCGGGCCCTGTCGTCGCTCCGCGCCTCGTAGCCCGGACCTCGCAGCCCGGACCTCGCAGGCCGCCGGCTCCGCCCCGGACCCGGGCCCGGCCCCGGACCCGGGCCGCGAACGCCGGCGGGGCCGGACCGGGGCCGGGGTCGTAGAATCTGGGCATTGTGTCTGAGTCCCTCACCCCCCAGCCCAGCGCCCCGGAGACCGTGCCGGAGGCGAATTCCTACGTGCCCCCGAAGTGGCGGACCGAGCCGCGGTTTCCCGACGGGCCCGCCCCCGATCCGGCCGGTTCGCACCACGAGCGGCGGATCCGGAGCTTCCAGCCGCGGCGCAGCCGGGTCACCACCGGGCAGGGCGAGGCCCTGAAGCGGCTCTGGGGGACCTGGGGGCTCGACATCGACGGACACTCCGTCATCGATCTCGACCAGCTGTTCGGCGGGCGCGGGCTGCCCGTCGTCCTGGAGATCGGCTTCGGTATGGGCGAGGCCACCGCGCAGATGGCCGCCGCCGATCCCGCGACCGGGATCCTCGCCGCCGACGTGCACACCCCCGGCCAGGGGAACCTGCTCGCGCTCGCCGAGCGGGGCGGGCTCGACAACGTCCGCGTCGCCAACGGCGACGCCATCATCCTGCTCCGCGAGATGCTGGCGCCCGACTCCCTCGCCGGCCTGCGCGTGTACTTCCCGGACCCGTGGCCCAAGGCCCGCCACCACAAGCGGCGGCTGATCCAGCCCGAGTTCCTCGACCTGGCTGCGACCCGCCTGGCCCCCGGGGCCGTACTGCACTGCGCGACCGACTGGGAACCGTACGCCGAGCAGATGCTCGAAGTGCTCACCGCGCACCCGGAGTTCGAGAACACCCAGGCGGACGGCGGCTACGCGCCGCGGCCCGATTTCCGGCCGCTCACCCGCTTCGAGGGGCAGGGTCTCGACAAGGGCCACGTCGTGCACGATCTGCTCTTCACCCGACGGGGCCACGCTTCCCCGAACGAGTAGAGAAACCGGACACGTCACTCCTCGTGTCGGAGCGGCTCGCTAGAGTCATCGTGTGTTCCGAGCGCTCCCTGCTGTCCGCGGTGTCCGTGCGTGCGTGCTCGCCGTGCTGTCGCTGTCGGGGCTGGCGATCCTCGAACTCGTGCGGGAGCAGACCGGTACCGCGGGGTTCTTCGTCGGCCTCGGGCTTGCCGTGCTGCCGGTGCCGCCGCTCTTGGCGGCCTTCCGGTGGCTCGGCCGGGCCGCCCCCCGCCCCTGGGCGCAGTTGCTGTCCTGCTTCGGCTGGGGCGCCTGCACCGCGGCCCTGATCGCGATACTGGCCAACAACTTCGCCACCGAGTGGATAACGGCGGCCACCGCCGATGCCTCGGCCGCCGACCGGCTCGGCTCGGTGGCGATCGCCCCGGTGGTCGAGGAGAGCGCCAAGGCTGCGGCCCTGCTGCTGGTGTTCGTGTTCCGGAGGCGCCAGTTCACCGGCCCCGCCGACGGGTTCGTGGTGGCCGGGTTCACCGCCACCGGCTTCGCCTGCACCGAGAACGTCCTCTATCTGGGCAACGCGTTCGGCGAGGACGTGGAGAGCGGCGCCGCCGCGCTGGACTCGGTGACGGCCGCGACCTTCTTCGTACGGATCGTGGTCTCGCCGTTCGCGCACCCGCTGTTCACGGTGCTCACCGGGCTCGGTTTCGGCGCGGCCGCGCTCGGCGCGGGCCGGATGCGCCGGATCGGTCTGCCGCTGCTCGGGCTGCTGGCCGCGATGGGCCTGCACGCCCTGTGGAACAGTTCGTCGCGGTTCGGGGAGTACGGGTTCTACGTGGTCTACGGCTGCGTGATGGTCCCGGTGTTCGGGCTGCTGCTGTGGCTGGCCGTGCGCATAAGGCGGCGCCGGCTGCGGGCCGTCGCCGGGGAGCTGGCGGTGTACGCGGCCGCGGGCTGGCTGCGCCCGGCCGAGGTGCCGGCCCTGGTGTCGATGCCGGCCCGGTCGCTGGCCCGGGCGCTGGCCCGGTCCACCGGGGGCCGGGCGGCGGGCCGGGCCGTCGCCCGGTACGAGGCGGACGCGGCCGCGCTGGCCTTGTTGCGGCACCGGGCCCGGCACGGCGGGCCGGCGGGGGTGCCGGATTTCGCCTGCCGGGAGCGGGAGTTGCTGCACCGGCTGTGGCTGCGCAAGGCGACGGCGGGGCCCGCACTGGCCCGGGCCGCGGTCCTGGAGGAGCTGCTTCCGCCCCGCCCGGTCCCCCTCGCTCCCCTGGAACCCCTGGAGCGGGTCTTCGTACCGCCCGCTAGACGTTCAGCCCCTTGGACTCCAGCCACGCCAGGGGGTCGACCGTCGAGCCGCCCCTGCGTACTTCCAGGTGGAGATGGGGTCCGGTGACGTTGCCGGTGGCGCCGACGCGGCCGATGGTGTCGCCCGCGCCGACCGAGCCGGAGGTCACCGACATCGAGGACAGGTGGCAGTACCAGATCTCCGTACCGTCATCGAGCTCCAGCACGATCCGGTACCCGTACGCCCCGGACCAGCCGGCCGAGGTGATCTTCCCGGCGCCGACGGCCTTGACGGGAGTGCCGGTCGGGGCGGCGAAGTCGAGGCCGGTGTGGTGCCCGGAGGACCACATGGAGCCGGCGTCGCCGTAGTGCGAGGTGAGGGTGTAGGCGGAGGTGGGGAGGGAGTAGCCGCCGGCCATCTTGGCGATCCGCTCCTGCTCCGCCTTGGCGTCGGCGGCCTCCTTGGCCTCCTTCGCCGCCTTCTCGGCGGCCAGGCGGGCGTCCTCCACCTCCTTCTGGGCGGCCTCCCGCTTGGCCTTGGCCTCCGCTGCGGCGGCCTCCTGCGCCTCCCGCTCGGCCTGCGCCCGGGTCTGGGCCTCGGCGGCGCTCTCCTGGGAATCGGCCTGCTGGAGGATGCGGCCCACGAGGGTCGCGCCGGCGTCGGTGTGCCGGGCCGCCTGCTGCGCGATGATCCCGGTCGGCTTTCCGGAGGCCGCGGTGTCCGCCGCGGCGCCTTCGGCCTCCGCGTGCCGCTGCCCGTCGCCCCCGCCCATGCCGAAGTCGGGCAACGACGGCATGGAGATGGCGACTTGGGGCCGGTCCTGCGCGGTGGCGATGCCGCCGGCTCCGACGGCCGCGATCACGCCGACGCCGAGCACGGTGGAGCTGCGGGCAAGTCCCCCGCGCTGCTTGGCGACCCGGTGCTTGCCGCGGGGCGGGCGGGCCGAGTCCTCGGTGGGGTTCCACTCGCCCCAGGCGCCCGCGGTGGGCTCTTCCTGGAGCTCTATGCCTTCGGGGGCAGGCGAGTTGGAGGCCACCGGGCCACACTCCTCAGGGGGACGCGCACGCGCACGGCGCCGTCTCTTGCGACGGCTGGGACGACCGCGCTGCGTTATCGAACGGTAATGTACGGAGGGGAGTGATTCCAAGCTGTTGCGATGGATCGGTGGCGCTAATCAGCCACCCTCTGCGGGGCATTGGCCATAACTAAAGCCACTTAAGCGGATCAACTCGGGCAAAAATCAAGCAAGATCCACATCTCTCCAGCCACACGCGCCCCTTGACGTGCCGTCATAAACCTTTGAGGGCCCACCCGTTCACTCACGCACCGTCACCGAGCGACCACGGGTACGGTACGCATGCGCTCCGGCTCGCCCTCGCGCACCGAGGCGAGCCGATCGCGAGCCGATCGCGAGCCCGGAGACGGGACGGGCGAGAACGACGAAGGCCCGGTTCCCAAGGGGAACCGGGCCTTCGTACTGAGTAGCGGGGACAGGATTTGAACCTGCGACCTCTGGGTTATGAGCCCAGCGAGCTACCGAGCTGCTCCACCCCGCGTCGGTAAACACAACTCTACGTCATCGCGGGGAGGGGCTGCGCCAATTAACCTTCCCGCCCCCTCCAGGACCGACATATCTGCAGGTCAGAGCGGTATGGAAGGCCGGAAAGACGGCTTGCATCAGCCCGTGGCCAGGCGGAGCAGGGCCAGGGACCCGATGCCGAAGGCGATGGTGAAGTAGAAGTTCCGGGTGCGCCAGGCCAGCAGCAGGGTCGGCACGGCCAGCCAGAGGCCGTAATTGCCGGGGCCGAGGTCCAGCGTGCCGGACGGCGCGAACAGGGACGGGGCGAGCAGGGCGGCGATCACGGCGGGCGGCACCTGCCGCAGCCAGACCACGACGGGCCGGGGCAGGGCCGCCGCGGCGAGGAAGAGGGTGGGCACCAGGCGGGGGCCGAAGGTGACGGCCGCCATGCCGGCGATGGTCAGGGCGAGCGTGAGGTCGCTCATCAGCCCGGTGCTCCTTCCTCGTCGCGGCGGTCCGGGCGGTCGGCCCGGGCGTCCGTGTGTGCCTCGCGGGGTGCGACGGCCAGGCCGAAGGTGGCCGCGGCGGCCGCCGCGACGAGCACGGCCCAGTACTGGAGGCCGAGCAGGGTCAGGCCCACCGCGCCGCCTCCCGCGACGACGGCGACGGCGAGCCCGCGCCCGTCGGCGATGATCCCGGCCGCCAGCAGGGCCATGAACATGGCGGGCAGGGCGTAGTCGAGGCCCAGCGCCTCCACGTCCGTCACCAGGTCCCCGGCCAGCACGCCCACGAGCGTGCCCGCCACCCAGGAGGCGTGCACGGCCGTGTTGAAGGTGAAGACCTCCGCCCTCGGGCGCTCCGCGCGGTCCGCGTACTGGGCGGAGTGCACCGCGAAGGCCTCGTCGGTGAGCTCGAACGCGAAGAGCGCCTGCTCGCGGCGGCGCCACCCGGCGAGCCGGGGCGCGATCGCGGCGGACAGCAGCAGATGGCGCAGGTTGACCACGAAGGTGGTCAGGACGATGGCGTACGGGGCGGCTCCCACGGCCAGCAGCTGAAGGGCCGCGAACTGCGAGGAACCCCCGTACACGAAGGCCGACATGGCGACCATCGCCCACCAGGGCAGGCCCGCGGTGTGGCCCAGCACACCGAACGCGAAGGCCACCGGCACGTATCCGAGCACCACGGGCACGGCCTGCCCGAAGCCCGCCGCCCAGGCGGCCTTGGGCGGGCGGGGCCCGCGGCCCGGCCCGGCCGGGGCGGGGGCGGCCGGTCGGACGGCCCCCGCCCCGGTGGCCCCGGCCGCGGCGTGGTGCGCCGGGGCCGGGGGGTCGGTCGCTACAGATCGCACTCGAAGGTCCTCTCTCCCAGGGCCGGGCGGAAGCCCACGCCCGTCCAGAGGGCGGTCGCGGCCTCGTTCCCGTCGAGGACGGCGAGGAAGATCCGGTTGACCCCGCGGCGGCGGAAGGCCGCCAAGGTGTCGACCGCCATCACCCGGGCCAGCCCCAGCCTGCGGTGGCCCGGGTCGACCACGGCGTGGCTGATGCTCCCCCGTACGCCGAACGAACCGGCGAGCAGCGCCGCGACGACCCGGCCCGCCGGGGTGCGGATCACCCGGCAGAGGTCGGAGGAATGGGCGAGGTGCCCGGAGAGCAGCCGCTCGTCCTCCCATTCGCAGTACGCGGCCTGCGGCGCGGCCCGCAGCAGCTCGATCACCTGCGGGACGTCGGCCGCCGTCATGGGCTCGGAGGCGGCCGGTGCGGCCGGAGCCGGGGCAGGGGTACGGGGCTCGTACGGCCCGACCAGTACGTGCGGCTCGTCGAGCGCCAGAGCTGCGGCGCTCATCAGACCAGCGTCTCGTACGGGGAGCCGGGCAGGGAGAAGGAGATCGCGAGGACGTCGCGGTAGCCGCCCTTGTCCTCGGCCGCGCTGAGGCCGGTGACGTGGTGCTTCATGGCGCGGTCCTCGAAGATCAGCGAGTCGAGCGGGGTGAGGAAGGTGCCCCTGGCGAGCGGCTCCTCGTCCCAGGTGAACACGGTGCTGTGGCCGCCCTCCACGTCGACGCGGGAGATGAGGTGCAGGCCGGCCCACGGATAGCCGTCGGAGTGGATGCCCTCCGGGACCAGCTCGCTGTACTTGCCCGGGTTGATCTCGATGCGGATCTGGTGGATCTGGCAGACCCAGGCGCGGTCGCGGTACTCGTCCTCGATCGGCAGGTTGTCGAAGTCGTAGCGGACCAGGGCCTGGAAGAGCGGGTTGCGGCGGGTGGCCTCCTCGACGTCGCCGAAGTGGCGCTCGATGCCGCCGACGAAGGCGTTCATCGCCTCGCTCTGGTAGTACGCGACGTGGTCGAGCGGGGCGAGCTCGCCGGTGGCGGGCACGTACGTGAAGTCGCTGTAGCGGCGGGTGCGGACGGCGCAGTCGCCGCCGCCGAAGTGGGTGTCGGGGGTGAGCCGGGCCCAGGAGGCCTGGAGGTCGTCGAAGGCGGCGGCGAGCTCGGGGGCCAGGGTCAGGTCGGCGGCCGACACGAGGGCGTAGCGCTGCTCGCGCAGGGTCTCGCGGAGGTCGGGGCCGACGGAGGTGATGGTGTCGGGGGCGGGCTTGTGGGCGACGGTGGTCACGGCGGTGTTCTCTCTGCTGGAGGCGGTGGAAGGCGGAAGCGGGGGCTCAGCGCAGGCCCAGCGACTCGTACGTGGCGTCCAGTTCGGCGACGTCGAGGCCGGCGGCTTCGCGGACGAGGCGGATGGCCCGGTAGATCTGGTTGATGTGGGCGATGTCGTGGCCGATGACCTTGCGGATCATGACCTCCATCGTTTCGCCGCCCTGCTCGCCGTGGCGGCCGGTGCGCTGCCAGTCCTCGGGCGGGAGCGCGGCGAGGAGGGCGACGTTGGAGGCGCGCAGGCCGGTCCAGGCGTCGAGCATCTGGCGGAACGGGAGCCGGGGCAGCGGGGCCCACAGCTGCTCGTCGTAGCCGGGGTAGACGGGGTTGTCCTCGGTGGCCACGAGGCGCCAGCGGAAGCCGTAGACGATGTCGACGTCGAAGAGGTGGCCGACGATGAAGGCGGCGGGCCACTCGCCCGGCTCGGGCACGGTCTCCGCGAGTTCGGTGGGCAGGTCGGCGAAGAGCTGCGCCGCCCAGACGGGGGTCTTGGCGAGCACGTCGAACGCGTCGCGCTCGCCGGCGACTTCGAGGAGGGCGGAGACGTACGCGGCGGGGTCCTCGGTGGCGGAGGGGATGTCGATCCGGTGGACGCCGGCGACGGCTGCGGTGCGGGTGGTCATGTCGAGGTGCCTTTCGGGTGGGTGGGCTGGTCGGGTACGGGTACTGCGGGTGCTGCGGAGCCCGGCGGGTACGGCGGGTACGGGTACTGCGGAGCCCGGCGGGTACGGCGGGTACGGCGGGTACGGGTACTGCGGATCCCGGCGGGCACGGCGGGTACGGGTACTGCGGATCCCGGCGCCGGAAGAGGTCAGGCCGCCGCGGCCGGTTCGGGGGTGTCGGCGGGCTGCGGGGCGCTCACCTCCCGGCGGTTGCCCGGGTCGGCGCCCAGGACCAGGAGGGCGCCGAGGGCGGCGACGGCCGCGCAGGCCGTCCAGTGCAGCGGCGGCGAGATGCTGTAGAGCAGGCCGCCGACGGCCGGGCCGAGGGCGCCGCCGAGGGTGTGGGCGATGCCTTCCGCGCCCTGGTAGCGGCCGCGCAGGTGGGCCGGTGAGAACTCCGCGGGGTACGCGTTGGCGATCGGGGTGTAGACGGTCTCGGCGACCGTCCACACCACCACCGTCAGCGCCAGCAGCCAGACGGCCTGCATCGCGCCCGTGAGGGCCATGCCGATGCCCAGCAGGGCGAGTCCGGCGGCGATCACCCGGCGCGGGTTGCGGCGCTCGGTGTGCTTGGTGAGCGGGAGTTCGATGACCACGCAGAGCAGGGCGTTGAGGCCGAGCAGCAGGCCGTACACCTTGTTGTCGAACCCGGCGTCGGTCACGTGCAGCGGGAGGGTCGCGGTGGACTGCCCGTACACGAAGGTCGCGGCGACCATCGAGCCGAGGAAGAGCAGGTACGGGCGGTCGGAGAGCACCTCCCGGTAGCCCCCCTTGCCCTTGCCCTTGCCCCTGCCCCTGCCCTTGGCCTTTGCCGCCGCCTCGCCCGCGGGTGCTTCCACCGGCGGGCGCCCGCCCGGCAGCGTGCTCAGCGCGAGCACGCCGAAGGCGAAGGAGAACAGCGCGTCGCCGAGGAAGACGTACGTGTACGAGGCTCCGCTGAGCAGGCCGCCGACGAGCGGGCCGACCGCCATGCCGACGTTGATGGCGAGGCGCAGCACGGCGAAGGCCGTCACCCGCTGCTTCTCGGGTACCACGTCGACGAGCAGCGCGCCGGCCGCGGGCCGGTACAGCTGGGCGAAGACGCCGACGAGCCCGACCAGCGCGGTGGTCTCGAACAGCCCGTCCGTCAGCGGGACGAGGGCCGTGGCGGCGCTGCTGCCGAACATCGACACGGCGATGGCGGTGCGCCGGCCGAACCGGTCGGCGACCGTGCCGCCCACCGCATTGCCTATGAAAGCGCCGACTCCGACGACGCCGAGGGCCACGCCCGCCTGGAATGCGGAGAATCCCCGGGCGACCAGGAAGAGCACCAGGAATACGTTCAGAAAATTTCCGAATTTGATGAGGAACATTCCGGAGAAGATCACCCAGGCGCTTCTGGGCAGGTCCTGCAATCGTCGGCGCAAGGGGTCCTCGCCGGCCATGGGGGGCTCCTTCTCGATCGGGGGACGCATCGCCCTTCTCGATCGGGGATGCATCACGGATGCGGTGGCGTCCACCATGAAACTCGCCGGTCAAGGCCCTGAACAGGGCTGAGGGCTGGCACAAAGGGGGCTGGCACATTCCTGCCTGGGCACCGGGACCTGCCCGTTTCAAGATCACCCAAGATCACCCAAGGGCGGCCGCTGCGTCATTCGTGCCGGGCATTCTTGTGCCAGCCCGCATCCATTTCCCGGCCCGGAATTCTGCTGCAGTGTTCTGGCCATGACCGAACACATGCTTCTCGTCGTCGGCGGACGGATACAGACGCTACGCAAGGCGGCGGCCCTCGGAATCCGCTTCGTGCTGATACAGCACAAGGACCAGTTCGTGCCCGAGGCGGCCGAGCTGGCCGAGGCCGTCCTCATCGCCGACTACACCGACTGGGACGTCACCCGTCCGCTGGTGGAGGCCGCGCAGCGGGCGTACGGGTTCACCCGGGTCGCCTCGATCACCGAGCCGGGCCTGGTCCCGGCCGGCCGGATCAGCGACCACCTGGGGCTCGGCAACACCTCGGAGGAGGTCGCCGAGCTGCTGCGCGACAAGCACGCGATGCGGCGCCACCTGGCCGCGTCCCCCTCCCCGCAGGTCCGGGCCCTGTCGGTGGCAGCCGCCGAGGTCGACAGTGCGCAGGCGCTGACCCGCTTCGGCGCCGAGCACGGCTACCCGTTCGTGCTCAAGCCCGTGGACGCCACCGCCAGCCTGGGCGTCGTACGGATCGACGGGCCGGAGCAGGCCGCCGAGGCCTGGGCCGGGGTGGAGGCCCTGCGGGCCCGCACCGACCTCCAGTGGGGTGCGTTCTTCACCATCGGCCGCTTCATCGCCGAGCAGTACATCCCCGGCCCCGAGTACAGCGTCGAGAGCTTCTCGTTCGCCGGCCGGCACATCGTCCTCGCGGTGACAGAGAAGCTCACCGGCGGCGGGTTCATCGAGCTCGGCCACGCCCTTCCGGCCCGCCTCGACCCGGCGGACGAGCAGCGCGTCGAAGAGGCCGTCGCCCGCTTCCTGGACGCGATGGGCCTCACCGACGGGGCCGCCCACACCGAGCTGCGGCTGTCCCCGAGCGGCCCGCAGATCATCGAGAGCCACAACCGCATGGGCGGCGACCGGATCTTCGACCTGCTGGCCTCGGCCTACGGCATCGATCTCGAAGAGTGGATCGTGGCCTGGCAGTTCGGGCTGATCCCGGCCCTCACCGAGCGCCCCGTTCCCCGCCACGCGGCGGCCACCCGCTTCCTGTCCGCCGAGCCGGGCACGGTCGTGGAGATCCAGGGCGCGGACGACGCCAGGGCCCTGCCCGGCGTCATCGACGTGGAGACCGCCGTGCGGCCCGGCGACACCGTCGGGGAGCTGCGCGGCAACTGGGACCGGGTCGGCCAGGTGCTGGTCACCGGGGCGGACACCGAGGCCGCCGTCGCCACCGCCGAGCGGCTCACCGAGAAGGTCACCGTCGTCACCACCCGCACCGCCCCCCTGCACGCCTCCCATGGAGAGACCGCGTCATGAAGATCCTGCTGATCATGCGGAACACGTACGCGTGGCACCGCGAGCACATCGAGACCCTGGAACGGATGGGTCTGGAGATCCACCTGGCGACCCGGGTCGCGCAGGCCGCCGACGACGGCCGGTTCGCGAACGTCGTACCGATCCCGGAGGAGCTGGAGGGGGCGGACCTCGCCGAGTTCTGCGCGACCGCGGCCCGCAGGCTGGGCATCGCCTCGGCGATCACGTTCTACGACAGCGACATCGCCGTCACCTCCCGGGTCAACCAGCTCCTCGGGCACGCCTGGCCGCGCCCCGAGGCCGACCTGGTCTCCCGCGACAAGCAGCTGCAGCGCTCCTTCCTGGAGCGGCACGGTCTGCCGGGCCCGAAGTTCGCGGGTGTCACCGGGGTCGAGGCGGGTCTCGCCGCCGCGGAGGCCTTCGCGTACCCGTTCATCGTCAAGCCGAGCGCGCTGGCCGCCAGCATCGGCGTCAGCCTGGTCCGCGACCGCGCCGAGCTGGAACGGGCGCTGACCGACGTGGCCCGCCTCGCCGAGGAGTGGGGCGGCTACTTCCCCAGCGACGGCCCCGAGATCGCGCTGCTGGAGGAGTTCCTCCCGGGCAAGGAGGTCACCCTCGACGGGGTGGTCCTGGACGGCACGTTCCACTTGGTCGGCGTCACCAACAAGATGCAGATGCCGGGCCCGTACTTCGAGGAGGACTTCTACACCCTCCCGTTCCGCACCCCGGAGGAGGAGCCGGAGCTGGTCGCGGTCGCCGAGGGCATCGTGGCGGGCCTGGGCGTGCGGCACTGCCTGTTCAACGCCGAGTTCCGGCAGGACTCCGAGGGCCGCTACCGCGTCGTGGAGTTCGCCACCCGGATGAGCGGCGGCCAGAACTACCGCAACCTGCGCGAGGTCCACGGGATCGACGCGGTCCGCCTCTACGCCAAGGCCGTGCTCGCCGGGGACGACGCGTCCGCCCTCGGCACCCTCCTGGACGGCGAGGTGCTCCGGGCCGCGGTCCCGCGCGCCGCCACCTGCATCAAGTTCGCGTACCGGACCGGGACCCTCGTCCGCAACAACTCCGGCGACGCGACGCACTCCCCGTACTTCCGCTCGTACATCCCGGCCTCGAAGCCGGGCGACCGGCTGCGGCGCGCCCCCGAGGGCTGGTACGAGATCGCCGGCTCGCTCGCGGTGGCCGCGCCCTACCGGAGCGCCGCGGACATCGACCGGGTGGAGCGGATCGCCGCCGACCTCGACGAGCGGCTCGACGTGGTCGTCGTACCGGCCGCCTGACCGGCCGCGCGCCCCTCCGGCGCGCACCGCCCACGGCCGACCGCCCACTTCCCGAGGCGATGTTTCACGTGAAACATCCGGCGCCGCCCCGCACTTCGCCCGGCGCCCTTCCACTCCACACTCCACGACCGCGGAAAGAGCCCCACGTGCACGCCAACGACCCCGTGTTCCGGATGGGAATCACGGAGCCCACCGCCATCGACCCGTACAAGGCCCAGGAAGGGGAGGGGATCCTGGTCTGCAAGGCCCTGTTCACCGGGCTCCTCGCCCTCGACGAGGACGGCGCGCCGATCCCGGCCACCGCGCGGTCCTGGGAGAGCGATCCGACCGCCACGACCTGGACCTTCACGCTGCGCGCCGGCACCGTGTTCAGCAACGGCGAGCCGGTCACCGCGCACAGCTTCGTGCGCGGCTGGGCGCGGGCGCTGGACCCCGAGGCGAACACGGAGACCGCGTACCACCTGGCAGGCGTGGACTCCTTCACTGCGGTGGACGACACCACGCTGGTGGTCGAACTGTCCCAGCCGGACGTGCAGTTCGACCTGAAGACCCTCCAACCCATCTTCAGCCCGGTGCCGGAGTGCGCCGGCCCGGCGCTGAACCCGGAGTACAACGACATGCCGGTCGGCAACGGCCCGTTCAAGATGGCCGGTCCCTGGGAGCACGGGGTGGCCATCCGGCTGGAGCGCAACGAGCTGTGGGCGGGGCCCGCGCCGGAGGTGCGCGAGGTGCACATCGACATCCTCGACGCGGTCACCGGCCTGGACGACGAGTACGCCCGGTTCCTGGCCGGGGACTACGACTACGCCCGGATCCCCCCGGCGCGCACCGCCGAGGCGGCCGCTCTCGACGGCTTCCTGGAGCAGGAGGGCGCCGGCCTCTTCTACCTGATCCCGTTCTGCCACCAGGCGCCGATGGACTCTCTGGACGCCCGCCGGGCCCTGTCCGCGGCCATCGACCGCCAGGGGCTGATCGACACCTACTTCCAGGGGCGGCGCACCGCGGCCCACTCCCTGCTCTCCCCGTGGTTCGGCAAGGCCCACACCCCGCTCGCGGAGCTCGCCGCCGATCCGGACTCCGACTCCGGCTGGTCGGCCTTCGACCCCGCGCGGGCCCGTGCGGCGGCCCTGCGGGCGGGCCTCGGGCCCGTCAGCAGCGTCGCGTTCGCCTACAACACCGGCGCCGGGCACGACGACTGGGTCAAGGCCCTGGCCCGCGGCCTGGAGGAGGTCCTGGGCTGGCGGGTCGAGCTGCTGCGCACCGACGCCCGCGGGCTGGTCGACCACCGCACCTCGATCGCGGCGGCCGGGTTCTGCCGGGCCGGCTGGGCCTGCGACTACCCGACCCCCGACAACATGCTCTTCCCGCTGCTGCACTCCTCGTGCACGGCGCCCGACGCCGAGGGCACGGCCCACGGCGACAACGAAGGCCGGTACGCGAACCCGGAGTTCGACGCCCTCGTGGCGCGCGCCCGGGCTTCGACGGACCCCGCCGAGCGCGCCGACGCCTGGCGCCGCGCGGACCGTACCGCGATGGCGGACCTGGCGCTGATCCCGCTCTGGTACCGGACCGACCAGCGGGTCCACGCCGCCGGCCGGATCACCGGCCTGCGCATCGACTTCGACGGAAACCCCACCCTCACCACTGTCAAGGCAAGGAAGACCCCCCGATGAGTGCGAGCACGACTCCCGTCCACGACATCCTCGGCATCGGCTTCGGCCCGGCGAACCTGGCCCTCGCGATCGCCCTGGAGGAGCGCGAGTCGCCGCTGACGGCCCGCTTCCTGGAGGCCCGCCCGAGCCCCGAGTGGCAGCCCGGGATGCTGCTGGACGGCTCCGACATCCAGAACCACCCGAGCCGCGACCTGGTGACCCTGCGCAACCCGCGCAGCCGCTACACCTTCCTGAACTACCTGCACGAGCAGGGCCGGCTGCTGCGCCACCTCAACCTCCCCTCGGAGTTCCCGCTCCGCAAGGAGTACGCGGGCTACATCCGCTGGGCCGCCGGGTTCTTCTCGCACCTGGTCGACTGCAACCAGCGGGCCGCCCGCGTCGAGGTCGTCGAGGAGTCCGGCGAGCGGCTCTACGAGGTCACCACCATGTCGGGCAGCCGCTACCTCGGCCGCACGCTGGTGATGGGCCCGGGCCGCACCCCGTACGTCCCGGCCCCGTACGACACGCTGCGCACCCCGCGCGTCTTCCACCTGACCCAGTACCTGCCGAAGCTGGCGGAGCTGACCGGCGAGGGGCGCGCCCCCGAGTCGGTGGCCGTCATCGGCGGCAGCCAGAGCGCAGTCGAGCTCGCCCTGGACCTGCACCGCCGGTTCCCGCGCACCAAGGTGACCACGTACACGCGCTCGCACTCGCTGCGCCTGAAGGACACCAGCCCCTTCAGCGAGGAGGGCTACTTCCCCGAGTTCACCGAGTACTACTTCCGGGCCTCCCGCGAGGGCAAGAAGGCCCTGGACGCGTACATGCACGGCACGAACTACTCCTCCGCCGACGGCGACGTGCTGCGCGACCTCTACATGACGATCTACGAGCAGGAGCTCGACGGCGACCAGAAGGTGTTCGTCCGCGGCAACCACGAGGCCGTGGGCGTGGCCCCGGAGGGCGGGGACCGGATCGCCCTGGACTTCGTCGAGCGGACCACCGGCGAGCGGATCAGCGAGACCGTGGACTTCGCGGTCCTCGCCACCGGCTTCCGCAACATGGGCCCCGGCCCGCACGAGGAGCTGTGCCCGCCGCTGATGGCCCCGCTCGCGGAGCTCTTCGCCACCGAGCCGGACGGCCGCCTGCAGGTGTCCGCCGACTACGCGCTCGAACCGGTCGCCGACGGCACCCCGCCGCTCTTCCTGAACGGGCTGTGCGAATCCAGCCACGGCATCGGCGACGCGGGCTCCTTCAGCCTCCTGTCGCTGCGCGCCGCCACCCTCACCGACGCCCTGACCGCCCGCCTGACCGGCACCGCCACCACCGCCGCCGACCGCAGCGCCGTACTCGCCGCCGCCTGACCGGAAAGGTCCCCGTTTCCCCATGACCGCCACCCTCGACACCCCGGTCGCGTCGGACCCGCGCGGCTACACCGCCCCCGTGATCACCGGCCCGCTGCCCGGTCCGCGCAGCGCCGAGCTGCTGGACCGCCAAGTCGGCCGCGAGTCCAACTCCCGCTCCTACCCGCGCAAGCTGCCGATGGCGATCCGCCGCGGCAAGGGCTCGTACGTGGAGGACCTCGACGGGAACGTCTTCCTCGACTTCCTCAGCGGCGCCGGGGTGCTCTCCCTGGGCCACAACCACCCCGAGCCACTCGCGGCCGCCCACCGACAGCTCGACGAGTTCGTGCACGGGCTGGACTTCCCCACCCCGGTCAAGGACGAGTTCACCGACCTGACCATCGGGATGCTGCCGGAGCCGATGCGCGAGCGCACCCGGATCCACTTCTGCGGGCCGACCGGCGCGAACGCCGTCGACGCCGCCCTCAAGCTCTGCAAGACCGCCACCGGCCGCGAGGAGATCATCACCTTCCAGGGTGGGTTCCACGGGGCGACCCTGGCCGCGCTGAGCGTCACCGGGCTCGTCGAGCAGAAGGAGCCGGTCCGCGGCCGGATGCCGGGCGTGCACTTCTTCCCGTACTCCAACTGCCACAACTGCCCGCTCGGTCTGAAGCAGGACAACTGCCAGGTCAACTGCGCCGCGTTCCTGGAGAAGGCGCTGACCGACGTCAACGGCGGGATCACCCTGCCCGCCGCCGTGATCATGGAGCTGGTGCAGGGCGAGGGAGGGGTAATCCCCGCCGAGGTCGAGTTCGTCCAGCGGATCCGCGAGGTCACCCGGCGGCTCGGCATCCCGCTCATCGTCGACGAGGTGCAGAGCGGCTGCGGCCGCACCGGCACCTGGTTCGCCTTCGAGCAGTACGGCATCGAGCCCGATGTCGTGTGCGCCTCCAAGGCCCTGTCCGGCATGGGCCTGCCGGCCTCCGTGATCCTCTACGACGAGAAGCTGGACGTCTGGAAGCCCGGCGCCCACTCCGGCACGTTCCGCGGCAACCAGCCCGCGTTCGCCGCCGGCGTCGCCACCATGAAGGTCGTCCGCCGCGAGCGCGTCCTGGAGAACGTCCGGGCCCGCGCCGACCAGCTGATGGTCCACCTCCAGGGCCTGCGCGAGCTCAGCCCGTACGTGGCCGACGTGCGCGGCCTCGGCCTGATGACCGGCGTCGAGCTGACCGACCCGCAGACCGGGCTGCCCGCCGACAAGCTGGCCAAGCAGGTCCAGTGGGAGGCCGTCAGCCGCGGCCTGATCATCGAGCTCGGCGGCCGGGACGACTGCGTCGTGCGCATGCTGCCGCCACTGAACTGCTCGGCCCGCGAGATCGACCAGGCCGGCCGGATCATCCGTGAATCCCTGACCGCGGCCCTGGCCGCACTCGGCCTGACGACGGCGGGTGCCCGGTGACCACGCACGACACAGCCGTCCAGGACCTGGTGGTGGCCGGGTTCGGCCCCTCCGGGATCGCCCTGGCCGCCGCCGTCGAGGACCACGACGACGCCACCGGCGCCGCCCCGCTGGCCGCGCGCTACCTGGAGAAGGCCGCCGACTCCGCGTGGCAGCCCAACCTGGTCCTGCCCGGCACCGACATCCAGCACCACTTCCTGCGCGACTTCGCCACCCCGCGCGACGCCCGCTCCCGCTTCACCTTCCCCCACTACCTCCAGCAGAGCGGCCGCTTCTACCCGTTCACGCTGATGGGCGGCTACGTCAGCCGCCTGGAGTGGTCGGACTACGTGCAGTGGGCCGCCGGCCAGGTCCGCGGCCCCGTCGACTACCACCGCGAAGTGCTGAGCGTCGAACCCGTCACCGGCACCGACGGCCGCGTCCGCACCGCCCGCGTACTCTCCCGGGACACCCGCGACGGCTCCCTGCACACCGTGGAGGGCCGCAACATCGCGCTCGCCACCGGCCACGAGGCGTACGTACCCGAGCTGTTCCGCCCGCACCTGGGCGAGCGGGTCTTCCACGCCTCGAAGCTCCTGCCGGGACTGGCCGCCCTGGGCGACCGGCCGCTGCGCAGCATCGCCGTCATCGGGGCCGGGCAGACCGCCGGCGAGATCGTCCTGCACCTGGCGGCCCAGCACCCTGACGCACAGATCCACTCGGTGGTACGGCACGCGGGCTTCCGGATGTACGAGCTCGGCCACTTCAGCAACGAGGTGTACTTCCCCGACGAGACCGACTACTTCTACGGACTCGAAGGCGAGCAGCGCGAACGCGCCCTGGACCAGGCCCGGGCCACCAACTACGCGGCCGTGGACCCCGACGTCTCCACCGCCCTCTACCAGGCCGTCTACCAGGACCGGTTCACCGGCCGGCAGCGCCTGCACATGCACAAGCGCACCGAGGTCACCGCCGTGGACCGGGCCCCGGACGGGCGGGTGCTGTTGCGCACCGGCGAGGTGTTCACCGGCGAGGGCGGCCTGATCGAGGCCGACGCCGTGATCGTCTGCACCGGCTACCGCGAGGCGGCCCTGCCCCGCCAGCTCGCCGCCCTGGTCCCGTACCTGCGCCTGGACCCGCAGGGCCGCCCCGAGGTCACCCGCGCCTACCGCGCCCGCACCACCGGCGACTGCGAGGTGGGGATCTACCTCGACGGACTCACCGAGTGGCGGCACGGCATCGGCAGCGCCACCTCCTTCAGCCAGATGGCCGCCAAGGCCGACACCATCCACCGCGACCTGCGCGCACGCCTGCGCCGGCCCGTCGCCGCCTGATTGGACCCGTACGCGATGCACATCTTCACCGCCCACGAGGACGACATGGTCTTCGAGGAGCCCTACAACGTCAGCGGCCGGCGGATCTTCCCCTGGCCCGAGGCCGTCGAGGAGCCCAACTGGGGCGGCGCCTGGGTCGACGTGGCGCCCGGCGCCACCTCCACCCCGCACGACCACGACGAGAACGAGATGTTCTTCATCGTCGAAGGCAGCGGGGTCATGCGGATCGGAGCGGAGACCCGCCGGGTCCGCGCCGGCGAGACCGTGTTCATCACCCCGCTCCAGGACCACGACCTCACCAACGACGGGGACGTCCGGCTGCGCTTCGTCACCATCTGGTGGGGCGGCTCGGACGCCGTGGCCCGGGACCGCGCCAAGTGGGCCGCCGCGTTCGGCATCACCGACCCGGGCGCCGCCACGCAGGACCGGAGCGTGGACGCATGAGTCCCATCGTCCACGCGCACGCCGACGCCATCGTCGTCGGCGGCGGGGTGATCGGCGCGGCCATCGCGCACCAGCTCGCCCTCGCCGGCATCGGCCGGATCGTCCTGTGCGACCAGGGCCGGGTCAACGCCCAGGGCGCCACCTCCCGCTCCGGCGGGCTGCTGCGGCTGCACCACACGGCCGTCGCCGACACCCGCCTCGCCGCCCGCAGCCTGCCCGTCTTCGAGCAGTGGTCGGACGTCATCGGCGGCGACTGCGGCTACCGCCGCACCGGCTTCGTCATGATCGTCGGCGAGAACCACGCCGAGGACCTGCGGTACAACGCCGCCGCCTCCGCGGACGCCGCCGGATACCGCCGCGTCGAGGTCATCGACGCCGCCGAACTGAAGGAGATCTACCCCGGCCTGCGGACCGAGGGCGTCGCCCTCGCCGCGTACGAGCCCGAGGGCGGGTACGCCGACCCGATGGCCGCCTCCGCCTCGCTGCTCACCGCCGCCTACCGGCTCGGAGTGTCCCCCTCCGAGGGCATCCGCGCCATCAAGGTGCTGGAGAGCGCGGGCACCGTCACCGGCGTCCTCACCTCCATCGGCCGCATCGACGCCCCTCTGGTCGTCCTCGCCGGCGGCGCCTGGGGCTCCGCCCCGGCCGAGCACCTCGGCATCCACATCCCCGTCACCGCGCGCCGGATCGGGCTGGCCCAGGCCGAGCTCCCGGGGGCGGGCCGGCGCGGGTCGGCGGCCTCCGTACCGACCTGCATCGACGACACCACCGGCAGCTACTTCCGGCCCGACGGCCTCAACCGCTTCTACTTCGGCGTCCCCAGCAAGCCCGACACCGAACTGGGCCGCGACGTGGAGCCGCTGACCGAGGCCGAGCTGGAGTCGGCGATCGCCGCGATCGCGGACCGCGTCCCGGCCGCCGCCACCGCCCCGCTCGCCGGCACCCGCTCCGGGCTCGACGGCTACACGCCCGACAAGCGCCCGGTCGTGGGCGCGGCCGGCCCCGACGGGCTGTACCTGGCCCTCGGATTCAGCGGCGGCGGCTTCAAGCTGGCGCCCGCGGTCGCCGAGCTCGCCGCCAAGGAGATCACCGAGGGCGGGGCCGTCCCCGGGAAGGCCGTCCAGGAGCTGCTGGAGCCCTACCGGCCGCAGCGCTTCCTCGCGGGCCGCCCGATCCGTCCGGAGGCCCCGTATGACCACATGTGAGACCCGCCCGGAGGCCGAAGTGCGCCGACCGCTGCGCGAGGTGCTGCGCGAGGACGTGCAGACCGTCCTCGCCAAGGACCCGGCCGCCGCCTCCCGCGCCGAGGTGCTGCTCTACCCGCACATCCACGCCTTGTGGACCTACCGCGTCGCGCACTGGCTCTGGGGCCGCGGCCACCGGGTCAGCGCACGCGCCCTGTCCCTGCTGGCCCGCGCCGTCTCCGGCATCGAGATCCACCCCGGGGCCCGGATCGGCCGCCGCTTCTTCGTCGACCACGGCACCGCCGTCGTCATCGGCGAGACCGTCCGGATCGGCGACGACGTGATGCTCTACCACCAGGTCACGCTCGGCTCGGTCGGCTGGTGGAAGGACCTGCGCCGCCCCTCCGGATCCCGCCGCCACCCCGTCGTCGGCGACCGCGTCGTCATCGGCACCGGGGCCAGCGTCCTCGGCCCGGTCACCATCGGCGCCGACTCCCGGATCGGCGCGCACTCGGTCGTCCTCGACGACCTTCCGCCGCGCAGCCGCGTCGTCGCCGCCGCCTCCGCCGCCCTGCCGCCGCTCGACACCGCGGCCCCCCTCGACTCCTCCGCCCTGACCGTCCCCGAAGGAACCCACGCATCATGACCTCGTACGTCGTCACCAGCGCCCCGCCGAACCCGAACGGCGACCTCCACCTCGGCCACCTCTCCGGCCCCTTCCTCGGCGCCGACGTCCTGACCCGCCACCTGCGCCAGCGGGGCCACGACGTGCGCTACGTGGGCTACTCCGACGAGCACTCCTGCTACGTACCGCGCAGGGCCGCCGAGATCGGCTCCACCGCGTACCCGACCGCGAAGCTCTTCGGCGACCGCATGGAGGAGACCCTCTCGCTGGGCGCCATGCACCACGACTGGTTCACCCGCCCGCTCACCGACTCCACCCACACCGAGTTCGTGCAGCGCTTCTTCCTCGAACTGTGGGAGTCCGGTGGCCTGGAGGTGCAGGAGCTGCCCGTCTTCCACTGCGCGCCCTGCGAGCGGTACCTGTACGAGGCGGAGGTGCGCGGCGAGTGCCAGTTCTGTGCCGAACCCTCCGACGGCGTGTACTGCGAGGCCTGCGGACTGCCCCAGGACCCGGCCGGGCTCGCGGCCCCCCGGTGCACCGCCTGCTGGAACGCCCCCGAGACCACGACCATGCGCCGCATCGTCTTCCCGCTGGAGCGCTACCGCGAGCGCCTCCGGGCGTACTACGCCGAGGCGCAGGCCAAGGCGGAGTGGCGGCCACGGCTGGTCTCCTACCTGGACGGCCTGTTCGAGCGGGCCCTGCCCGACACGGCGATCAGCCGCGAGGCCGACTACGGCATCCCGGTCCCACTGCCCGGCTGGGAGGGCCACGTCCTCGACACCTGGTTCAGCGGCATCTGGGGCTACGCGGCGGGCACCGCCCGGGTCGCCGAGGCGAACGGCGACCGCTCGGAGTGGGAGCGGCTGTGGACCGACCCCGAGACCCGGATCGTCAATTTCATCGGCTTCGACTGCTCGTTCTCGCACGCCGTGCTGTGGCCGGCGCTGCTGCTCGCCCAGGGTGGACTGACCCTGCCCGCACAGGTGGTCATCAACGAGTTCTACCGGCTGGAGGGCGACAAGTTCTCCACCAGCCGCGGCCACGCGATCTGGGGCGGCGAGTTCCTGCGCCGGGTCAACGCGGACGCGCTCCGCTTCCACCTGTGCCTGACCGGCCCGGAGCGGGCGCAGAACAACTTCTCCATGAAGGAGTTCGCGGACACCCTCAGCACCGTCCTCGCCGGCGGTCTGGAGCGGTGGACCGACACCGTACTGGACCTGCTCGCGCAGGACTTCGACTCCGTCGTGCCGGCCGCCGGGCCCGCAGACGGCCCGCTGGCCGCCGAACGCGCCGCGCTGCCCGGGCAGATCACGGCCGCGCTCGGCGCCGAGGCGTTCTCCCCGCAGCGCGCCGCCGACGTCCTGGCCACCGTCATCGAGCGGGCCGACGCCGACCTGCGGCAGCTGGCCCTGCTGCGGGCCGCCGGACCGCGCTCCGAGTACGCCGGGCGGCTCGCGGCGCACGTGGAGCTGCTGGCCGCGGTCGCGGTCACCGCGGCTCCGCTGATGCCGGGCTGGTCCGCGTTCCTCGCCGGGCACCTGGGCCTGCCGGTGGACCTCGCCACCCGGATGCCCGTGTGGGACGGCGTGGAGGGGCGGCTGCTCGCGGAGGGCGCGGCGCTGCCAGCCGCCACCCCGCTGTTCTTCCACGAGTTGTCGTGACGCGTACGGACACCTGGTCCGCGGGCGCCGCGAAGGCGCTGGGCGCGGTCCTCGGCGCCGGGGCCCTGCTGCTCCCTGCGGCCCTCTCCCCGCAGCCCGGCCCCTGGACCGGGATCGCGGTGGCGGGCGTGCTGGCCGGCTGGTGCCTGCTGGTCGCCGCCGCCGGCGGTACGGAGGATTCCGGGCCCGTGGCCTTCGTACGGGACCGCCTCGGCCCGGGGCCGGCCCGCGCGGCCACCGCCCTCTACTTCGGCGGCTTCGCCACCGGGCAGGCCTGCGTGGCCCTGGGCGCCGCCGAGTTCACACCGCTCGGGGACTCCGGCTGGCGGACGTACGCGGTCGCCGCCGGGGTGCTGTGCAGCGCCGCCGCGTACGCCTGGCGCGTCCCCCGGGGGCTCTCCCCGGCGGGGCGGCGGCTTCGACTGGCCGC
The DNA here is from genome assembly GCF_044455885.1 of Streptomyces sp. NPDC051109. Taxonomy (NCBI): domain Bacteria; kingdom Bacillati; phylum Actinomycetota; class Actinomycetes; order Kitasatosporales; family Streptomycetaceae; genus Streptomyces; species Streptomyces sp. NPDC051109. Next base: position 200,249 of record NZ_JBITFF010000013.1, on the reverse strand, counting down.
GGTGCTGGCGCTGGCCGTCTCCTGGCGGGTCCTCGGCGGACCCCTGCCCGGACCGGGAACCGACGGCTGGGCAGGAGGCCGGACCGGAGGCTGGACCGGGGCCGCCCTGCTCGCGGCCGTACCCCTGCTCTTCGGCTGGGTCGGCCTCGAAGGGGCGGTCCCCGCCCTGCCGCGGCGGCGCGCCCTGGGCGGAGCCCTGCTCGGCATCGCACTCGCGGCCGCGCTGTACGCCGTACTGCTGGGCCCGCCGGCCACCGCCGCGCAGACGGCGCCCCCGGCTGCGGCAGCCGCCCTCGGGCTCGGCTCCGCCGCGCTCTGCTGGACGTACTGCCGTACCAACCTCCAGGCCACCGCCGCCCGTTGGACCGAGCTGACCGGCCGGACCCGGCGCGGCGGGCTCGCGGCCGCGGGCCTGACCGCCCTCGCGGTGCTCGCCGTCGGGCGGGCCGCCCGCTGGGACCTGCCCGTCCTGCTCATCGGCCCCGGTGCAGCCACCGCGGCCCTGTACACCCTCATCGCCGTGGCGGCCGTACGCCGCCCCCGTCCTCAGGAGCCCACCGACCATGACCACTCAGACCGTTTCCGCGTCCTCGAAGGTGCTGCGCGTTCCGCCGGCTGACCCGGCGACCGCCGCGGCCCACTTCCACCGCCGCTTCACCTTCGAGGCCGACGTCGCCGACGTGCACGCGGACGTGGAATCCGGCGCCGGGGGCTTCGTCCTCGTCGACAGCCGCAGCGCCGAGGCCTGGGCGCAGGGCCACATACCGGGCGCCGTGCACCTGCCCACCGACGAGATCGGGACGCGCGCCGCCGAACTGGTGGCGCCGGGCAGCGTGGTGGTCACCTACTGCTGGGGCCCGGGCTGCAACGGCGCGACCCGCGCGGCGTACGCCTTCGCGAGCGCCGGGTACCAGGTCAAGGAGATGCTCGGCGGCTTCGAGTACTGGTCCCGGGAGGGTTTCCCGGTCGAGGACTCCGCCGGCACCCGCCAGTCGCCGCCGGACCCGCTGACGGCCCCGGTCGGGGAGGGCGCGGCCTGCGGCTGCTGAGCCGGGACGGCCTGCTCACAGCAGGCCTTCCTCGACGGCCCGCTGCCCGAGCTGGAAGCGGCTCTGCGCGTCCAGCTTCTCCATCAGCTCCGAGATGAGCCGCCGCTCGCTGCGCAGGGAGATCCCGAGCCGGCGCGCGGCGGCCTCGTCCGTATAGCCCTGGGCCAGCAGGCGCAGCAGCTCCCGCGGCTGCGAGCCGGGGTCCTCCAGGCTGCGCCGGGGCGGCTCGCCGAAGGGGGTGGCCGTCTCCCACACCGAGTCGAACAGCGCGCAGAAGGCGGCGACGGCGCCCGGCTCGCGCAGCAGCACCGCGCCCTGCGCACTGTCCGCCGGGTCGATCGGCATCAGCGCGAACTCCCGGTCGGCGATGACCATGCGCATCGGCAGCGAGGGAGCCGTCCGCACCTCGCCGCCCCGCTCGGTCAGCCAGCGGGCGTGCTCCAGGCTGCCGGCGTCGTTGCGGATGGCGTCCTGGTAGACGGTCCGGATCTTCACGCCGCGCGCGATGAGGTCCTCGGTGATCGGCTCGCTGGCCTTGAACTGCGCGGCGGGGACCGGCCCTCCGGGATGGAAGCTGATCGACTCGCGGCGGGTCCGGGCGGACATGTCGCTGAGCTTGGCCCGGACCGCCTCGACGCCGAGGAACCGCTCGGCCTCGTGCGCGGGTGGGGCCGGGTGGAGTTCGGCGTACTGCGACAGCAGCGCGCTCGCGGCGGCCTGGCTCTCGGCGAGGGCGCGGTGGCGCTGGGCGATCTCCGCCTGCTGATGGGCGAGCAGCGAATCGAGCGCGGCCTTCGGGTTCACCGCCCGCAGCCGCCCGTCGGTCCGCCAGGACGGCGCGAGGAGGGAGAGCCGCGTCAGCTCCTCCAGGTCCGCGCGTACGTCGCCCTCGGAACCCGCGAGTTCGGCGGCGACATCGGCGACGGCGATGTCCGGCCGTCTGAGGACGAGGCGGTAGAGCGCGTCGGAACGTTCGGTCAGCCCAAGAGAAACCAACAAGAGGAGCCCCCCAGCTCGCGGTTCGGAGCGGCAGCACGACTGTGAACCTGAACCGACAACGCTGGCGGCTGCGGCCCCTCCGACGGGCCGATCTTGCACCCTGGATTGTCCATACCAGCCAGCGACCGCACAAACACCGTCCATCACGCGGACACGGCGAGCGGCCTGGCACGGATATGTCAGATCGCTTTGTGCCAGCTCAAACCGGCGACACGGCCCTGCCCTCCTCGGCACGATGGCGGCATGCCGGAGCGAGAGATCCGGCCAAACACTCCCGCCCCGTCCGCATCCGCATCCGCACCGGCCCGATAAGAGGCACCGTCACCATGCGTCGCAAGTTCGTCACTCTGATCACCGTCACCGCCGCCGCCCTGATCGCCGTGATCGCCACCGGCACCGCGGGCCAGGCCCAGAACCTCGCGTCCCCGCCCAAGGACCCGGGCTGGTCGGTGTCGGCCCCCCAAGACCCGGGCTGGTCCTGAAAACCCGAAGCGCCCCACCCGGGAATCGGGTGGGGCGCTTCGTGAGCTGTAGGCCATGTCGGACTCGAACCGACAACCAACGGATTAAAAGTCCGCTGCTCTGCCAATTGAGCTAATGGCCCGCGCGTGCTCACCCCAGAGCATAGCCGGAGACCAACCGTCAGCCGATCGAGTATCGGCTGACCGGGCCCGGCGCGGCTCACAAAACGCAAACAGGGCCCCCACGACGGTGTCGTGGGGGCCCTGTCAGGCAGTCAGCTCAGCTGCCGGCGCGAGGGGCCGGATCAGCCGTTGCGCTTCCAGCGGGGCTTGTCGTCGCGGCGGCCGCCGAAGGAGCCGGTCGAGCCGGAGCCGGAGGGGCGGTTGTCGTCGCGGCGGCCGTACGGGCGGTCGCTGCCGCCGGCGCGGAAGCCGCCCGACGGACGGTCGTCGCGGCGGAAGCCGCCACCACGGTTGTCGTCACGACGGTCGTCGCGGCGGAAGCCGCCACGGTCGCCACCGCGGTCGTCACGGTTGAAGCCACCCGACGGGCGGTCGCCGCCGGAGCGGAAGCCGCCCGAGGGACGGTCGCCGCCGGAGCGGAAGCCACCGGAGGGACGGTCGTCGCGGCGGAAGCCGCCACGGTCGCCACCGCGGTCGTCACGGTTGAAGCCACCCGACGGGCGGTCGCCGCCGGAGCGGAAGCCACCGGAGGGACGGTCGTCGCGGCGGAAGCCGCCACCGCGGTTGTCGTCACGACGGTCGTCGCGGCGGAAGCCGCCACCACGGTTGTCGTCGCGGCGGAAGCCGCCACGGTCGCCACCGCGGTCGTCACGGTTGAAGCCGCCCGACGGACGGTCGTCGCGGCGGAAGCCGCCACGGTCACCGCCGCGGTCGCCACCACGGTCGTCACGACGGTTGTCGCGGCGCTCGTAGTTGCCGCGGTCGTCGCGGGCCTGGAAGGACGGACGCTCCTCGGCGGCCGGCGTGGCCGCGACGGCTGCCGCGACCTCGGCCTCGGCGGCCTCGACCACCTCGGCGACAGCGGCCTCCGGGTCCTCGCCGCGCTCACGGGCGGAACGGGCGACCAGGCGGTCGGCCTCCTCGCGCAGCTCGGCGGCACGGCGCGTCAGACGCTCCAGCTGCTTGGTGAGGTCGGCGACCTCACGCTCGGCCTGCTTGGCGGCGTTGTTCGCGGAGTCGGCCTGGACCTCGGTGAGCGAACGCGCACCGGTGATCTCGGCGACCTCCGGGTCGAAGGCACCGGCGCCCTGGACGATGTGGCGCGAGGCGTCGACGCCCGCGTCCTCCATCAGGCGGAAGATCTGGCGGCGCTGGTGCGGCAGGGCCAGGGAGACCACGACGCCCGACTTGCCGGCGCGGGCGGTACGGCCCGAGCGGTGCAGGTAGTCCTTGTGGTCGCCGGCCGGGTCCACGTTGAGGACCAGGTCGATGCCGTCGACGTGGATGCCGCGGGCGGCGACGTCGGTCGCGACGAGCGCGTTGACGTAGCCGTCCTTGAAGTCCGCGAGGACGCGGGTACGGGCGCCCTGCGTCATGCCACCGTGCAGCGCGTCGGCCTTCACGCCGGCCTCGACGAGCTGCTCGGCGATGCGGTCGGCGCCCAGCTGGGTGCGGACGAAGATGATGGTGCGGCCCTTGCGGGCGGCGATGGCGGCCGTGACCGGCGCCTTGTCCTTCGGCTTCACGACGAGGACGTGGTGCGTCATGGTCGTGACGTTGCCCTGCGCGCTGTCGACCTCGTGCGTGACGGGGTTGGACAGGTAGCGCTTGACCAGGGTGCCGATCTCGTTCTCCATGGTGGCGGAGAAGAGCATGCGCTGGCCGCCGCCGGGGATCTGGTCGAGCAGCTCGGTGACCTCGGGCAGGAAGCCCAGGTCGGCCATCTGGTCGGCCTCGTCGAGGACCGCGATCTTGACGTTCTCCAAGGAGCAGGCGCCGCGGTTGATGATGTCGCGCAGGCGGCCGGGGGTGGCGACGACGACGTCGACACCGCGCTCCAGGGCGTAGATCTGGTTGCCCATGGAGGTACCGCCGCAGACGACCTTCATCTTCAGGCCGAGCACGTCGCCGTAGGGCTGGAGGGCGTCCGCGACCTGCATCGCGAGCTCACGCGTCGGCGTGAGGATGATCGCGCGGGGCTTCTTCTTCTCGGTGTGGCCGCCGGCCAGCGAGGCCAGGGTCGGCAGACCGAAGGAGAGGGTCTTGCCGGAGCCGGTGCGGCCGCGGCCGAGGATGTCCTTGCCGGCCAGGGCGTCCGGGATGGTCGCGGCCTGGATCGGGAAGGGGGCGGTGACACCGTTCTGGGCGAGCTTGCGCACGATGCCCTCGGGCAGACCGAGGTCGCCGAAGGTGATGCCGGGCTCGGCGTCGGCGTCGTCCGCCTCGGCGTCGGTGGACTGGTCGGTCGTCACGTCGGCCTCAAGGGCCTCGATGATCTCGTCCGCCTCAGCGGCCTCGATCGCCTCGGTGACCACAAGGGCCTCGACGGCGTCGACGATCTCGTTCGAGTCGTTCTCGGGCATGACGGCACGGTCAGAACTGGAAATGGACATGCGAAATGCGAAACCTTCCGGAGTCTCGGCACGCGCCCAAACTCCGTGAATCGCAAATCGACCGCCTCAATGCGGTCAGCCACGGCTAGGGAGAGTACGCGCCACACGGCGCTCTTCGGATTCGGCGCCGGGCAATGGGATCAAACGATCTATAACCATACGCACCCTCCCCCGGGTCTGGCAAGTCGCTCCGGCCAGAACGCCCTGACCTGCGACGATCCACCCGATCCGGGAAGACCGGCCCCCGCCCCACGCCACCCCCGGAGGCCGCCGACCGCCGCTAAGTGGCCGACGCGCTGGGCTCCGGAGCGGGGGGCGTCGGGGCCGGCGGAGTGGGCGAAGTCACGGGCGGCTCCGGGGTCGGCGACTGGACCGGCGGCGGCGTGACGTGCGTCCCACCGGAACCACCGCTTCCGGATCCGCCCGAGGTCGGCTGCTGCCCACCCTGGCCGCCGGGTCCGCCGCCCGGACCGGCCGACGGCGAGGGGGCCCCGGGACGGCCGGCGGGCACGCCCGGGCTGGGGGAGGCCCCGGTGGCACCGGACGCCTTGCCGTCCTCGGCCGGCTTCCCGTCCGCGCCCGGCGCGCCCGGCTTCGAGCCGTGACCGTTGCCGTGGACCCCCGACCCCCTGCCGGAAGCGGAACCGCCGGCCGCCTCCGCGGCCGCCTTGCGGTCAGCCGACGAGGAGGGCCCGGGCTTCGCCCCGTCCTCGCCGACGCTCATGCAGCCCGCCGAGGCCGCGACCGCGAGCACGGCGGCGGCCAGCCGGAGGGAAGCGGACAACTGGCGCACGGGGCACCTCCTGGGGGTCCCCCGGCGGCAGCCGGGGTGGGCGGTCAGGGTCCGCGGTGAGCGGGTCAATGTGCCCAACTCCCTTTGCCCCGTAAGAGACACGCCCTTGGGGACACCGCCTGTCCGCAATCCGCCGGCCCCGCCCGCCCGCGCACCGGCACCCGCGCACCACCCGCCCACCGGACGGCTGGGCGAACACCGGACGGCTCAGGCGAACAACTGCCGCGCCACCTGCGACCCCAGGGTCACCGCGCCCAGCCCCGCCAGCACCGAGGCCGCCACGTTCGCCGCCGCCAGGAACCGCCAACCGCGCTCGTACAGCCGCAGCGTCTCGTACGAGAACGTCGAATACGTGCTCAGCGCCCCGCAAAGCCCCGGCCCGAGCAGCAGGTTCAGCCGCGCGGAGGCCGCGCCGGCCAGCACCGCCCCGGTCAGCGCCCCGAGCACGAGGCACGCCCCCGCGTTCACCACCAAGGTCCCCCACGGGAACACCGAATCGTGCCGCGCCTGCACCGCACGGTCCGTCAGATAGCGCAGCGGCGCCCCCACGACCGCGCCCACCACCACCAGCAGCCAGTTCACGCACGCCCCCGCAGACCGCCCCGTACGGACAGACCCGTCGCGAGGCGGGTCGCCGCGGCCCCCGCCCACACGGCGCCCAGCGCCGCCACCACCGTGAGCCCGGCGTACGCCAGCGCGCGCCCGGCCTCCCCGGCGTCCAGCAGTCGGGAGAAGTCCACCGCGTACGTGGAGAACGTGGTGAACCCGCCGAGCACCCCGACCCCGACGAACGGCCGGACCAGCGGATGCGGGGCCGACCGGCCGCCCTCGCTGATGAGCACCATCAGCACCCCGATCAGCGCGCAGCCCGCCACGTTGGTCCAGAAGGTCGTCCACGGGAAGGCCCCGGGCCCGGCGGCCGGCCACAGCAGCGTGGCCCCGTACCGCGCCGAGGCGCCGAGCGCGCCGCCCGCCGCGATCGCCGCGAGCACCGGGCCGGGCCGCTCGGCGCGCTGCCCGGGCACATGGAGGTCGACGTCCGGATCGATGGCCTCCGAGCCCACGCCCGCGGCCGGATCCACGCCGGGGCCCGCGACTCCGCCCCCGGCTCGGCCCCCGCCTCCACCGCGCTGCTCCGACCCGGTCATCCGTAGCCCAGCGCGTGCAGCCGCTCGTCGTCGATCCCGAAGTGATGGGCGATCTCGTGCACCACGGTGACCTCCGTCTCCGCGATCACGCTCTCCCGGTCCTCGCACATCCGCAAGGTGGGGTTCCGGTAGATCGTGATCCGGTCCGGCAGCACCCCGGCGTACCACTCGCCGCGGTCCGTGAGCGGGGTTCCCTCGTACAGGCCGAGCAGCTCGGGATCGTCCGCCGGGGGTTCGTCCTCGACGAACACAGCGACGTTGTCCATCAGCCGCGTCAGCTCCGGCGGGATGCGGTCCAGGGCCTCTGCGACGAGCTCTTCGAACTCCTCGCGCGTCATCTCCAGCACCGGGCCATTGTCCCTCCGGCAGGGACACCTCCCGCATGCGGGGGAAACCGTTTTGGCGATAGCTCCCCGGATCCCATATGCTTCTCACGTCCCCGACGCGCTGGAAAGCGCCCAGGCGGGCCTTTAGCCCTCATCGTCTAGTGGCCCAGGACGCCGCCCTTTCAAGGCGGTAGCACGGGTTCGAATCCCGTTGGGGGTACGCATTACCGTGTGCAAGACTTGGTCTCGCACACTGCAAGGTCCTGTGGAGCAGTTGGTTAGCTCGCCACCCTGTCAAGGTGGAGGTCGCGGGTTCAAGTCCCGTCAGGATCGCTGAGGCCGGAAACGGTCTCGTGGCTGGGTAGCTCAGTTGGTACGAGCGATCGCCTGAAAAGCGATAGGTCGCCGGTTCGACCCCGGCCCCAGCCACCACAAGAAGGCCCCGTCCAGCGGACGGGGCCTTCTGCGTTACTCGGCCTCCCCGGTCCCGCCCTCCGGACCGGTACGACGACGCCACTGCGTCACGCCGACCGCCACCGCGCCCACCGCCACCAGCCCGAGCAGCGCCCGGTCCGGGACCGCGTCCGCGAAGGACCGGACCCGCTGCTCCACCGCGTACGAGTCGTCCACGTCGAGCAGCCCCGGCAGCGCGCTCGCCCCGTCGTACGCGAGGAACAGCGCGCCGAGGGCGATGAAGAACAGCCCCGACAGGAGCGAGGTGGTGTGCAGCTCGAACCGGCCCACCCGGACGGCCCGCCCGCGCAGCCAGCGCCGCCGGCCCAGGTCGAACCGCTCCCACAGCAGTGCCAGCAGGAACAGCGGTACGGCCATCCCCAGCGCGTACACCGCCAGCAGCAGGCCGCCGTAGACCGGGCTGGCGCTGACCGCGGCCACCGTCAGGACGCTGCCGAGGATCGGGCCGGCGCAGAACCCGGCCAGCCCGTAGACGGCGCCCAGCGCGTACACCGATACGGCGGTGGTCGGCCGGATCCGCCCCGACAGCTCCGAGATCCGCTTCGAAGCGAAGCCCAGGCCCAGGATCTGCGCGGCCCCGAGCGCGATGATCAGCCAGCCGCCGGCCAGGACGAGCCCGTCGCGGTGGCCGTGGAAGAACCGCCCGGCGTACGAGCCGGCCGCACCCAGCGGTACGAGGGTGCTGGCGAGGCCCGCGTAGAAGATCCCGGTCCGCGCCAGCAGCCGCGACGTGGAGTCGATCGAGTACGCGAAGAAGGCGGGCAGCAGCAGCGCGCTGCACGGGCTGAGCAGGGCGAGGAGGCCGCCGAGCAGGGCGGCCAGATAGCCGATGTCACCGACGCCGGTCACCGGGCGGCCTGCGGCTCGGCCTGGCCGCCGGCCTGCGCCTTGGCCTTCGTGATCGCCGCGGCGAAGGCGTCGAGCGGCTGGGCGCCGGCGATCGGCTGCCCGTTGACCAGGAAGGACGGGGTGGAGGTGACGCCGATGCGGTAGCCCTCCTCCTGGTCCTTCTGCAGGGCGGCCGCGGCGGCCCCGCCGGCCGTGTCCCGCTGGAACCGCTCCAGGTCCGGGACCCCGGCCTCGCGGGCCAGTTCCAGCAGCCGCGCCTGCCCGAAGCCCTTCTCCTTGGAGCCGTCGGCGTACGCGGCCGCGTGGAACTGCGCGAACCGGTCCTGCTGCCCGGCGGCCCAGGCGGCCTTGGCGGCCGCCTCGGAGTCGGCGCCGAAGATCGGGAAGTTGCGCCACTCGATGCGCAGCGTTCCGTCCTCGACGTACTTCTTCACCAGTTCGGGCTCGGTGTCGCGGGCGAACTTGCCGCAGTAGCCGCACTTGAAGTCGGAGTACTCGATCAGTACGACGGGGGCGTCCGCCCGGCCGGCGGCCAGCTTGTCGCCCGCCTCCCGCCGTGCCAGCTTCGCCAGCTCGGCGCGGACGTCCGAGCCCTTGGGCGGGGCCGCGGCGGAGGAGGTCCGGGCGGGCCTGTCCTCGGGCGCGGTGGCCTGCCAGGACACGATCCCGAGGGTGACGGCGGCGATCGCGACCCCGGCGGAGATCAGCAGCCGCTTGCGCGCGGAAGCGGAGGAAGAGGCGGACGAGGAAGAGGAACGCGGACGCGAAGAGGACATACGGGTGCTCCAGAGCTGCGGGTGGTGAATCGGACCGGCGGGAGGGCCGGTCCTCTACACCCGCATCACGGACAGCTCCACCGGACCCGGAGCCGGTTGGTCCGGCCCCCGTACGGGCACCCGCGCAGGCGGCGCCCGGTCCGCCCAGGCCTGTTCCACCGCCGGCCGCCCCACCGGGGCGTGCGCGTGCTCCCCGGCGCCCCGCGGCGGCACGCCCGGCGCCTGCCCGCGGTCCCGGCTCCCCGGATCACACGAGGGCCCCCGGTCGGCGGCCGCCACGGCGTGCTCCGGCGCAGCCGCCGGGGCGGCCGCCGAAGCAGCCCCCGAAGCGGACACCGCGCCCGAAACCGGAACAGAAGCAGAACCCGGAACCGGAAGCGCCGCCGCAGGCACCGCACACCCCACCAGCACCGCGAGCACGGCAGCGAGCAGCCACCACACACCACGGGCGCGGGACATGGCAGGCCTCTCACTCGGTCAGCGGGTCGGTTCAGGCGATCTCGTCCCGAAATGGTACGGGGAGGGGGCACAAATGCGTTCGCCACCCGGCGCCCGCGGGTGAGATCCTCGATCAGGTATGTCTACTTCCTTCGCCGCCCTGCAGACGCTTCTCGGTGAGATCTCCCTCCGTGACGCGCACCGCCTCGGCCGTCGCCTCGAAGGCGCCCGCCGCATCCGAAAGCCCGAGGCCAAGCAGGCCGTGCTCGACGAGATCGCCGCGGAGGCCGAGAAGGCCGCCGCGCGACTGGCCGGCCGTGCCTCGCGGATGCCGGAGGTCACGTATCCCGAGAACCTGCCCGTCAGCCAGAAGAAGGACGAGATCGCCGAGGCGATACGCGACCACCAGGTCGTGATCGTCGCCGGTGAGACCGGTTCCGGCAAGACCACGCAGATCCCCAAGATCTGCATGGAGCTGGGCCGCGGCGTCCGGGGCATGATCGGGCACACCCAGCCCCGCCGGATCGCCGCCCGCACGGTCGCCGAGCGGATCGCCGAGGAGCTCAAGTCCGAGATCGGCCAGACGGTCGGCTGGAAGGTCCGGTTCACCGACCAGGTGGACCAGGACGCGACCTTCGTGAAGCTGATGACCGACGGCATCCTGCTCGCCGAGATCCAGACGGACCGCGAGCTGCGCGCGTACGACACGATCATCATCGACGAGGCCCACGAGCGGTCCCTCAACATCGACTTCCTGCTGGGCTACCTGTCCCAGCTGCTGCCGAAGCGCCCCGACCTCAAGGTCGTGATCACCTCGGCCACGATCGACCCGGAGCGGTTCTCCCGGCATTTCGGCGAGGCCCCGATCGTCGAGGTCAGCGGCCGCACCTACCCCGTCGAGGTGCGCTACCGGCCCCTCCTGGAGGAGGACAGTGAGGAGAGCGACCGCGACCAGATCACCGCGATCTGCGAGGCCGTCGACGAGCTCCAGTCCGAGGGGCCCGGCGACATCCTGGTCTTCCTCTCGGGCGAGCGGGAGATCCGCGACACGGCGGACGCCCTGAACAAGCGGAATCTCCGCTTCACCGAGGTCCTCCCCCTCTACGCCCGCCTCTCGCACGCCGAGCAGCACCGCGTCTTCCAGCAGCACACCGGCCGCAGGATCGTTCTCGCGACCAACGTCGCCGAGACCTCCCTCACCGTCCCCGGCATCAAGTACGTGATCGACCCGGGCACCGCCCGGATCTCCCGCTACAGCCACCGCACCAAGGTCCAGCGCCTGCCCATCGAGCGAATCTCCCAGGCCAGCGCCAACCAGCGCAAGGGCCGCTGCGGCCGTACCAGCGACGGCATCTGCATCCGCCTCTACTCCGAGGACGACTTCCTCTCCCGCCCCGAGTTCACGGACGCCGAGATCCTGCGCACGAACCTGGCCTCCGTCATCCTCCAGATGACCGCGGCCGGCCTCGGCGAGATCGAGAAGTTCCCCTTCATCGACCCGCCGGACCACCGCAACATCCGCGACGGCGTCCAGCTGCTCCAGGAGCTCGGCGCGCTGGACCCCGCCGAGAAGGATCCCAAGAAGCGGCTCACCCCGATGGGCCGCCAGCTCTCCCAGCTCCCCGTGGACCCGCGCCTGGCCCGCATGGTCGTCGAGGCGGACAAGAACAACTGCGTCCGCGAGGTCATGGTCATCGCGGCGGCCCTGTCCATCCAGGACCCGCGCGAGCGGCCCTCGGACAAGCAGACGCAGGCCGATCAGAACCACGCCCGCTTCAAGGACGAGACCAGCGACTTCCTCTCGTTCCTCAACATGTGGCGCTACGTCCGGGAGCAGCAGAAGGAGCGCGGCTCGTCCTCGTTCCGCCGGATGTGCAAGCAGGAGTACCTGAACTTCCTGCGGATCCGCGAGTGGCAGGACATCTACTCGCAGCTGCGCACGGTCGCCAAGGGCATGGGCATCCACGTCAACGAGGGCGACGCCCCTGAGACGAGCGTGCACATCTCGCTGCTGGCCGGCCTGCTCTCGCACATCGGCCTCAAGGACACCGACAAGAACGAGTACCTGGGGGCCCGGTCCGCCAAGTTCGCGATCTTCCCGGGCTCGGCGCTCTTCAAGAAGCAGCCGAAGTTCCTGATGTCGGCGGAGCTGGTGGAGACCTCGCGGCTGTGGGCCCGGGTCAACGCCAAGGTGGAGCCCGAGTGGGTCGAGCCGCTCGCCCAGCACCTGATCAAGCGCACGTACAGCGAGCCGCACTGGGAGAAGGACCAGGCGGCCGTCATGGCGTACGAGAAGGTCACGCTGTACGGCGTGCCGATCGTCGCCCAGCGGAAGATCAACTACGGCCGGATCGACGCCGAGGTCTCGCGCGAGCTGTTCATCCGCAACGCGCTGGTCGAGGGCGACTGGCGCACGCACCACAAGTTCTACGCCGACAACCGCAAGCTCCTCACCGAGGTCGAGGAGCTGGAGAACCGGGCGCGGCGCCGCGACATCGTGGTCGACGACGAGACCCTCTTCGACTTCTACGACCAGCGGATCCCCGAGCACGTGGTCTCCGGGGCGCACTTCGACTCCTGGTGGAAGCACAAGAAGCGGGAGGAGCCGGAACTCCTCGACTTCGAGCGCGAGATGCTGCTCACCGAGAAGGCGGCCGGGGTCACGAAGGCCGACTACCCGGACACCTGGCGCCAGGGGCAGCTCAAGTTCCGGGTGACCTACCAGTTCGAGCCCGGCGCGGACGCGGACGGCGTGACCGTCCACATCCCGCTCCAGGTGCTGAACCAGGTCACCGACGAGGGCTTCGACTGGCAGATCCCGGGCCTGCGGGAAGAGGTCGTCACCGAGCTCATCCGGTCGCTGCCGAAGCCGATCCGCCGGCACTACGTGCCCGCACCGAACTTCGCGACCCGCTTCCTGGCCACGGCCGTGCCCCTGCAGGAGCCGCTGCCGGTCACCTTGGCCCGCGAGCTGCAGCGGATGGTCGGGGTCCCGGTCACCGCGGAGGACTTCGACCTCAGCCGGATCCCGGACCACCTGAAGATCACGTTCCGGATCGTCGACGAGCGCCGCAAGAACCTCGCCGAGGACAAGGACCTGGAGGCCCTGCGGCTGAAGCTGAAGCCGAAGGCCCGCCAGGCGCTCTCCAAGGCCGCCGCGGCCACCGCCGAGCGCGCCGGCGGGGAGTCGCTGGAGCGCACCGGGCTGACCGACTGGACGATCGGCACGCTGACCAAGGTCTTCGAGACCCGGCGGGCCGGCCAGCCGGTGAAGGCGTACCCGGCGCTGGTGGACGAGGGTGCGAGCGTGTCCGTACGGCTCTTCGACACGGAGGCCGAGCAGCAGCAGGCGATGTGGCTGGGCACGCGGCGGCTCATCCTGCTGAACATCCCGGTGAACCCGGCGAAGTTCGCCTCGGACCACCTGACCAACCAGCAGAAGCTGGCCCTGTCCCGCAATCCGCACGGCTCCATCCAGGCGCTGTTCGACGACTGCGCGACCGCCGCGGCCGACAAGCTCATCGCCGACCACGGCGGTCCGGCCTGGGACGAGGCGGCCTTCCGCGCCCTCTTCGAGGCCGTCCGCGCCGACCTGGTGGACACGACCGTGCGGACGGTGGCCCAGGTTCAGCAGGTGCTGGCCGCCTGGCAGGCCTGTGAGCGCCGTCTGAAGGCCACGAACAGCCTGGCCGTGGTGGCGAACGTGCAGGACGTCAGGACGCAGCTGGCGGCCCTCGTACCGGCCGGCTTCGTCACTCTGACGGGCCTGCGCCGGCTGCCGGACCTGATGCGCTACCTGGTGGCGGTGGACCGGCGGCTCCAGCAGATGCCGACGGGCGCCCAGCGCGACACCACGCGCATGCAGAAGGTCCACGAGATGCAGGACGAGTACGCATGGCTGCTGGAGCAGCTGCCGAAGGGCCGGCCGGTGCCGTCCGCGGTCACCGACATCCGCTGGATGATCGAGGAACTCCGGGTCAGCTACTTCGCGCACGCGCTCGGGACGGCGTATCCGATCTCCGACAAGCGGATCGTGAAGGCGGTGGACGCGGCGGCCCCGGGGCCCGCCCGCTGATCGGGTTCGACTGCACCCCCTGAGCTGGGGTACAGTCTGATTCGCAGCCGCCCAGCGGCCGCAAATCAAGGACCTGTGGAGCAGTTGGTTAGCTCGCCACCCTGTCAAGGTGGAGGTCGCGGGTTCAAGTCCCGTCAGGTTCGCAGGAAGAGCAGGGCCCGTATCCCCAAGGGATGCGGGCCCTGCTTCGTTTGGTCTGCCTGGAGGAGCCCTAGGGTGCCTCCGGAGCCCCGGCAGCCGCGGGAGTCCCGGGAGCCGCAGCGGCCACTCCGGACACCTGCGGCGAAAATCCCCCGTCCGCATGAGGCACTCTGCGACGCACGTCCCCTTACGGGTGCATTGCGGGTTGCACAAGAGTTACTGCCTGTGACGGGAGTCACCACATGAGTTTTCGAGACTCGCACATTTATGGCACCCATACGCGTGCTCGATTTAATATGTGCAATGGCACCCACTCTGCCGGACCTCCGCGCGCGCCCGATCCCGCCCCTCCCCGGGCATAAAAAAGATCGCGCTGGACCCGGCGGAGTCCAGCGCGATCCGACGACAAGAACCTGTTGGGGCAGGTCCAAGCGTTTGAAGCCTTTGGGTTTCATCGGATTGGGGGACCCGATTCAAGCCCGGTAAAGCGGGGTGCTTGCGCGACCTCAGGCCTCGCTGCGCTGCTGCGGAATGCCCGCGAGCAGTGCGCGAACCTCGGCCTCGCGGTAACGGCGGTGTCCACCCAGGGTGCGGATGGACGTGAGCTTGCCAGCCTTGGCCCAGCGGGTGACCGTCTTCGGGTCCACGCGGAACATCGTGGCAACCTCAGCCGGGGTCAGCAGCGGCTCGGCATCAGGGGTGCGAGCGGTCATGAGCGGCCTCCTCGGGAGAACCGAACCATCTCGGTTCTTTCCTCTAAATTCTGCACCTTGGCCCGCGTTGCCCGAAATGGACACACGCGGGCCGAGTCGGTTATAGGACGAACGGCTTGTCCTCGGCACTACAACTACACCATCCGTCCAGCCTCGACGGCCAAACCGATGGAATTGCCCTCCGAGGTGTTCATCAGCGGCGGAAGCCGATGGACCGCCCCATAACGGACAGTCACCCCACTGTGACGATCAGTCACAGAGCGATCAGGAGTCGTCAGGACCCCCCGTAGAGTGCAATGCCGAGCATTCCGCCCAAAGTTGGGTGGAAGGAACCCTCCCCGGACTCCTTGTCCTATTTTGGCACGAGGGTAGGGGAAGGGCGCAAGGGTGTAGATAGTGCGGTCCGTCACGCTTGAGTCAATGGCCCGTATCGGGACGTAGGTCCTGGAACTAAGGCCCGAATGTGGCGTGATCAAGAACCTGGGGGCCGCTCCGGAGGTCAATTCGCGAACAGTCTCTCCCGGACCTCCCTCCAGCGCTCCGCCAGCTCCGCGTACGCCTCCGCCGCCGCGGCCTCGTCCCCGGCCCGCAGCGCCGCGATCCCCACCGCCACGTCCCGGGCCGAGCGGTCGGTGCGCAGCCGGTCCGCCGGCAGCGCGTGGACCAGCCCCGCGTAGTCCAGCTCGACCATCGAGCGCGGGTGGAACTCCTCCAGCCAGCTGCCGACGTCCACCAGCCCCTCCGCGAGGCCCGCGTACCCCTCGGCCGCCCGCAGGATCCGCAGTGCCCGCGCGAGCCGCCGCCGGGCCTGCACCATCGGCGTCCGGTAGCGCATCCGCTCGCCCGGCAGGTACTCCCGCTCGTCGTCGGCCACCAGCACGAACCAGCGCAGCGGTACCTGCCACACCGCGGTACGGATCCACGGGCGCGCGTCCGGGTTCCGCTCGCGGAAGCGCTCGTACTCCTCGGCCGCCCGCCGCCGCGCCCCCGGCGGGAGCGCCGCGTCCAACACCGGCGGCGGGAACTGGCCGTCCAGCTCCTGGAGCGCCAGCCAGCCGCGCAGCCTGGTCCGCCACGGGCAGACCAGCAGCACCCCCTCCACCTCGGCCGTGAAGGCGTCCGCGCTCTCGTGCGCCGGCACCCCGACCACCGGGACCCGGACCAAGTCGGAGAGGGAGCGACGCAGTTCGTCCTGGGCCGTCGCCACCACGCCGCGCCGCGCGTACGAGGCCCAGTGCGTGCGCTCCGGCTCCGCGAAGGCCGCCAGGGGCTCGTAGACGCGCAGGTAGGAGGCGTACGGGACGGTCGGCGCGGAGCGCGCCGCGGGCAGCTTGGGGTCGGGGGATTCGCTCACGCTCTCGTCCTCCCCCGCCCCGCCGGGAGCTACTCGCCGGGCGCCCGCCGGCCCCGCGCCGGCCCCGCGGCGGCCCCGCGGCGGCCCCGCGGCGGGAGGCTCCCGTACTTCGGGAGTGTCCCGATCTCCGGACAGGTCGCCTGCGCACGGCCCGCAGGTCTTACTCTGCTCCCAGCACGCCCTCCCCCACCCGCAGGGCGGGCGTCATTCCGCCGCATCTCTTCCATGGGAGTCACCACCGTGACCGAAATGACCGACGGCGTCCTGCACACCCTGTTCCGCACGGAACAGGGCGGCCACGAGCAAGTCGTGCTGTGCCAGGACCGAGCCTCCGGCCTGAAGGCCGTCATCGCGATCCACTCCACCGCCCTGGGCCCCGCCCTCGGCGGTACGCGCTTCCACGCGTACGCCTCGGACGAGGAGGCCGTCCTCGACGCGCTGAACCTCTCGCGCGGCATGTCGTACAAGAACGCCCTCGCCGGTCTCGACCTCGGCGGCGGCAAGGCCGTCATCATCGGCGACCCCGACGTACTGAAGTCCGAGGAACTGCTGCTGGCGTACGGCCGGTTCGTGGAGTCCCTCGGCGGCCGCTACGTCACGGCCTGCGACGTCGGCACGTACGTGGCGGACATGGACGTCGTGGCCCGCGAGACCCGCTGGGCGACCGGCCGCTCCCCCGAGAACGGCGGCGCCGGCGACTCCTCGGTCCTCACCGCCTTCGGCGTCTTCCAGGGCATGCGGGCCAGCGCCCAGCACCTGTGGGGCGACCCGACCCTGCGCGGCCGCAAGGTCGCCGTGGCGGGCGTCGGCAAGGTCGGCCACCACCTGGTCGAGCACCTGCTGGAGGACGGCGCCGAGGTCGTCATCACGGACGTGCGGGAGGAGTCCGTGCAGCGGATCCTCGACAGGCACCCGGGCAAGGTCACCGCGGTCGCCGACACGGAGGCGCTGATCCGCGTGGAGGGCCTGGACATCTACGCCCCCTGCGCGCTCGGCGGGGCCCTGAACGACGGGACGGTGAACGTCCTGACGGCGAAGGTCGTCTGCGGCGCGGCCAACAACCAGCTCGCCCACCCGGGCGTGGAGAAGGACCTCGCGGACCGCGGGATCCTCTACGCGCCCGACTACGTGGTGAACGCGGGCGGGGTCATCCAGGTCGCCGACGAACTGCGGGGCTTCGACTTCGACCGCTGCAAGGCGAAGGCCACGAAGATCTTCGACACCACGCTGGAGATCTTCGCTCGTGCGAAGGCGGACGGGATCCCGCCGGCCGCGGCGGCCGACCGGATCGCCGAGCAGCGGATGGCGGACGCCCGCGCGGCGAAGGCCGCCAAGGGCTCGTCGCCGGCCGTCGACGCGTCGTAACGACCCCTGACGTGCGCCCGCCGGGGTTGCGGCGAGACGGAACTCACTGCACTTCGGCGGGTCGCCCGCCAGGAAAGGGTTAAAATCGCAGCTGACCAGCGAGGACGGGGCGCCTCATTGGTCCTGCACCGGGGCACGTCATGCGGGCGGCGTACCGTATGGCCGCGGAAGCAGGTACCGTTAAACCCCTACGGACGGTCTCTCCACGGAGAGCCCGCTCCGAACCATGAACGCGTGTCAGACTCTGGGGCCGTCGAGCCCCGTCACCGAGGGGGTCGAGCCATGGGGCGCGGCCGGGCCAAGGCCAAGCAGACAAAGGTCGCCCGCCAGCTGAAGTACAACAGCGGCGGGACTGACCTCTCGCGTCTGGCCAATGAGCTGGGCGCATCGCCGACGGAACCGCTGCTGCCTGTCAGCGAGCCGGTCGAAGTCGATGACGATCTGGACGACGACGACCCGTACGCCAAGTACGCGGATCTGTACAACAGCGATGATGACGACGACGAGGACGAAGAGTCCGGTCCGTCGGCACAGCGTCGCGGCGCTTGACGCTCTCCCGCGTCTCTTTCGCGTCTGCACGAGGACATAAACGCAAACAGCACTGAACCCGGTCCAGGGCATCGCCCCGGACCGGGTTCAGTGCTGCTCAGCTCGCGTAGGAACCGGTCAGGGTCGCACCCTCGGTACGGTCGCCCCGGTCGAGGATCTCGCCGGCGACCCAGGCGTCCACGCCCCGGTCGGCCAGCGCGGTCAGCGCCACGTCCACCGACTCCTGCGGGACCACGGCCATCATGCCGACGCCCATGTTCAGGGTCTTCTCCAGCTCCAACTGCTCCACCTGACCGGCCTTGCCGACCAGGTCGAAGATCGCGCCGGGCGCCCAGGTCGTACGGTCGACCGCGGCGTGCAGGTGGTCCGGGATGACCCGGGCCAGGTTCGCCGCGAGTCCGCCGCCGGTGATGTGCGAGTACGCGTGGACCTCGGCCGTACGGGTGAGAGCCATGCAGTCCAGCGAGTAGATCTTGGTCGGCTCCAGCAGCTCCTCGCCGAGGGTCCGGCCGAGCTCCTCCACGTGCTGGTCGAGCGACATGCCGGCGCGGTCGAAGAGGACGTGCCGGACCAGCGAGTACCCGTTCGAGTGAAGGCCGGAGGATGCCATCGCGATGACGGCGTCACCCGTACGGATGCGATCCGCGCCGAGCAGGCGGTCGTACTCGACGACACCGGTTCCGGCGCCCGCCACGTCGAAGTCGTCCGGGCCCAGCAGACCCGGGTGCTCGGCGGTCTCGCCGCCCACCAGGGCGCAGCCGGCGAGGACGCAGCCCTCGGCGATGCCCTTCACGATCGCCGCGACACGCTCCGGGTGGACCTTGCCCACGCAGATGTAGTCCGTCATGAAGAGCGGCTCGGCGCCGCAGACGACGATGTCGTCCATGACCATCGCGACGAGGTCGTGGCCGATGGTGTCGTACACGCCCAACTGGCGGGCGATGTCCACCTTCGTGCCGACGCCGTCGGTCGCGGAGGCCAGCAGCGGGCGCTCGTAGCGCTTGAGGGCGGAGGCGTCGAAGAGGCCGGCGAATCCGCCGAGGCCGCCGAGGACCTCGGGGCGCTGCGTCTTCTTCACCCACTCCTTCATGAGCTCGACGGCGCGGTCCCCCGCTTCGATGTCGACGCCCGCGGCTGCGTAGCTGGCACCGGTGGTCTTCTCTGTCATGACAGGAGAGAGCTTTCGTGTCGTTACTGCGGGTGGTGCCGGGCCCTGGGAGAAGCACTCGTAAAGACAGGGCCCGGCGCAGGTGGAGCCGGGGTCGCGGGTCGCGGCGCTACGGGCGCCGGAGCGCGTCGGCGGCGTCGGTGCCGCCGGCCAGCTCGCTCTCCAGGAGCTGCTTGCCCAGGAGCTGCGGGTCGGGCAGGTCCATGGGGTACTCGCCGTCGAAGCAGGCACGGCAGAGGTTCGGCTTCTGGATGGTCGTCGCCTCGATCATCGAGTCGAGCGAGATGTACGAGAGCGAGTCCGCGCCGAGCGACGTGGCGATCTCGTCGACCGTCATGCCGTTGGCGATCAGCTCGGCCCGGGTGGCGAAGTCGATGCCGAAGAAGCACGGCCACTTCACCGGCGGCGAGGAGATCCGGATGTGGACCTCGGCCGCGCCGGCCTCGCGGAGCATCTTGACCAGGGCGCGCTGGGTGTTGCCGCGGACGATCGAGTCGTCGACGACCACCAGGCGCTTGCCCCTGATGACTTCCTTGAGGGGGTTGAGCTTCAGGCGGATGCCCAACTGGCGGATCGTCTGCGAGGGCTGGATGAAGGTCCGGCCGACGTAGGCGTTCTTGACCAGGCCGGAGCCGTACGGGATCCCGCTGGCCTCGGCGTAGCCGACGGCGGCGGGCGTGCCGGATTCCGGCGTCGCTATCACCAGGTCGGCGTCGACGGGGGCTTCCTTGGCCAGGCGCCGGCCCATCTCGACACGCGAGAGGTAGACGTTCCGGCCGGCGATGTCGGTGTCCGGGCGCGCCAAATAGACGTACTCGAAGACACAGCCCTTGGGCTTTGCTTCCGCGAAGCGGGACGTGCGCAGGCCGTTCTCGTCGATCGCGATGAGCTCGCCCGGCTCGACCTCGCGGACGAAGCTGGCTCCGCAGATGTCGAGGGCGGCGGTCTCGCTCGCGACCACCCAGCCGCGCTCCAGGCGGCCGAGGACCAGCGGGCGGATGCCCTGCGGGTCACGGGCGGTGTAGAGGGTTCCCTCGTCCATGAACACGAGCGAGAACGCACCCTTGACCTTCGGGAGGACCTTGGTGGCCGACTCCTCGATGGTCAGGGGCTTGCCGTCGTCGTCCGTCTGGCCGGCCAGCAGGGCGGTGACCAGGTCGGTGTCATTGGTGGCCGCCACCTGGGTGGCGCGGCCGTCCTGACGGGGGAGGTCGGCGACCATCTCGGCGAGCTCGGCGGTGTTCACCAGGTTGCCGTTGTGACCCAGGGCAATGGAGCCGTGGGCGGTCGCGCGGAAAGTGGGCTGCGCGTTCTCCCAGACGGAGGCTCCGGTGGTCGAGTAGCGGGCGTGACCGACCGCGATATGACCCTGGAGCGAGCCGAGAGAGGTTTCGTCGAAGACCTGGGAAACGAGGCCCATGTCCTTGAAGACGAGGATCTGGGAACCGTTGCTCACAGCGATTCCCGCGGACTCTTGTCCACGGTGCTGTAGGGCATACAGTCCGAAGTAGGTGAGCTTGGCGACCTCTTCACCCGGAGCCCAGACACCGAAGACGCCGCAAGCGTCCTGGGGGCCCTTTTCGCCGGGGAGCAGGTCGTGGTTGAGTCGTCCATCACCACGAGGCACGCTTCCGAGTGTAGGCGAGATCGACCACTGGTCCGAATTGGGGATGGCCGGGAAATCTCACAGCACAGAGGGTGACGGTACGACTCTGTCTCGCTATTCGGAGCCTTTGTTGACATCTACGAAGGTATTCGTACAGGCTCTCGCCCCATGCAGCCTCTCGGTGACCACTCCGTCACCCTCGTCGAGCGCCGCCACGTAGACCTGGTCCGTGTCGCGAGCGCCATCTGTCGCTGTTCTGCGTAGCCACAACTCTCCGTCTTCCTTTTCCCTTTCGCTCCGCCCAGCCCCGCCCTGCCGTGCCGCGCGCCGTCCCGCGCCCGCCCGGGGCGGGGCCGCCGAGCCGTGCCTTGGAGTTCCTGTGTCTTCGTACAACAGCCATCTGTCCCGCCGGGCGTTCGGAAGTGCCGTCGGAGTGAGCGCGGCGGCCGCCGCGGTGGGGCTCGGGGCCGGCCCGGCCGCCGCCTCCGACACCGCTCGGACCGGCCCCGAGGAGCGTCCGTTCCGGGCCGCCCGAGGCCGGCGTTCCCGGCGCCCGAACGTCCTGTTCATCCTCGGCGACGACCTGGGCTGGGCCGACCTGTCCTCGTACGGATCCCCGCACATCAAGACCCCGAACCTGGACCGGCTGGCCCGCCAGGGGGTCCGCTTCACCGATGCCTACTCCGGCTCCGCCACCTGCTCGCCGACCCGGTTCAGCCTGTACACGGGCCGCTACCCGGGCCGGACCGCGGGCGGGCTCGCCGAGCCCATCGCCGACAAGAGCGCCGGCCTGGAGCCCACCCACCCGACGCTGGCCTCACTGCTGCGCGCCTCCGGCTACGCGACCGCGCTGATCGGCAAGTGGCACTGCGGCTACCTGCCCGACTACAGCCCGACCAGGTCGGGCTGGGAGGAGTTCTTCGGGAACTTCGGCGGGGCCCTGGAGTACTACTCCAAGCTGGGCCTGGGCGGCGAGTACGACCTCTACGAGGGCGACGCCGCCTACAAGGACCTGCGCTACTACACCCGGATCCTCACCGAGCGCGCCGCCGAGTACGTCTCCCGCGACCACGGCGGCAAGCCCTGGCTGCTGAACCTCAACTTCACCACCCCGCACTGGCCGTGGATCGCCGACGGGGACACCGCGGAGAGCGCCGAGGTCGAGCGCCGGATCAAGGCGGGCGACGCGCGGGCCCTGTGGCACCAGGACGGCGGCTCCGTCGAGAAGTACCGCCAGATGGTGGAGGACCTCGACCGCTCGGTCGGCGAGGTGCTCAAGGCCCTCAGGCGCTCCGGTCAGGAGGACGACACCCTGGTCTTCTTCTCCAGCGACAACGGCGGCGAGCGCTTCTCGTACAACTGGCCGCTCTCCGGCAACAAGGCCTCCCTCCAGGAGGGCGGAATCCGGGTGCCGAACATCGTGCGCTGGCCCGCCCGGATCGACGGCGGCCAGGTCAGCCGGGTCCCGGTCTTCACCCCGGACTGGACGGCGACCCTGCTGGAGCTGGCCGGGACCCGCCCCGACCCGGCGCACCCGCTGGACGGGGTGAGCCTGGCCGGGTACCTGCTGCGCGGCGAGGAGGCCCCGGAGCGGAACCTGTTCTGGCGGGTGCGCGGGGAGCGGGCCCTGCGCCGCGGGGACTGGAAGTACTACCGCGGCAAGGCGGGCAAGGACCAGCTGTTCAACCTCGCCGGGGACGTCCGCGAACAGGCCGACAGGGCTGCCCTTGAGCCGGCCCGGCTGGCGGAGCTGCGGGCGGCCTGGGAGAAGGTGGACGCGGGGCTGCTGCCCTACCCGGGCTGACCCCCGGGTACCGGTCCTCGCGGGATCATTCGGCGGCCGAGGCGGCCGTCGCGGTCAGGCCCGTGCCGTCCGGCGCGGTGAGGGTGAGTGTTCCGCCCTTGATGCTCCAGGTGAGCGGAGATGCGGAGAAGAGCTCGGTCAGCTTCCGCTCGACCTCGCCGACCGGGCCCTCGCAGGCCATCCGGGTCGTGGTCAGCGGCCCGAAGGTGAGCTGGGCTCCGTCACCAGTGGCCTTGGCGCTGAACCGGTTGCAGCCGAGGCTGCCGCTCGTGGCCAGGTCGGCGCTGATGGTGAAGACGGCCTTGCCGGCCGCCTCGGCCGGCAAGGAGGTGGCGGTGGCGCTCTGGCCGCTGACCAGCGAGGTAACGGTCCACGCGGTGGCGGTGAGCGGGGCGTCCGGGGCGGGGGGTTCCGAGCTCATCGCGATGGCGCTCCCGTCGGCGGTCGTCAGGGTGAGCCGGTTCGCCTGCCGGTCGACCGCCAGGCGGCCGGTGAAGAGCTTGGCGAAGGCCGTCTCGAACTCCGTGTTCTCGCAGGCCATGGCGGTGGTGGAGCCCGGTTTCACGGTGATGGCGCTCGCGCCGTCGTGGGTGACCGCGGCGGTGAAGCCGTTGCAGCCGTAGTTGCCGGTGGCCTGTTCCGGTTCGGACTGCGGGAAGGTGACCCGGGCGGCGGAGGGCGCCGTGAGGGTCTTCCCGCCCACGGTCAGGCTCTGCACGAACCAGGTCCCGGCCGAACCGTGGCCAGGGAGGGTGCCGTGCGTACCGCCGTCACTGCACGCGGTGGCGGCGGCCAGGGTCAGGGCGGCGACGAGGGCAGCGGGAAGGTGCCGAGGCGTACGCATGCCCCTGGGACGGATCCGGCGCGGAACCGGTTCCCCCGGGCCGGGTCAGCTCATGACCGGGAGCAGCGCCGACAGGTCGGCCCGCTCGCCACTGGCCCTGACCTGCGCGTCCTCCACGGCCACGGCCCAGGCCGTACGCCCGGTGGCCAGCCGGATCCAGGTCAGCGGGTCCGTCTCCACCACGTTCGGCGGGGTGCCGCGGGTGTGCCGGGGCCCCTCGATGCACTGGACCACCGCGAACGGCGGGATCCGTACCTCCACCGAGCCGCCCGGTGCCTTCAGCGCGAGGGCGTCGGCGAGCAGCCGGGTACAGGCCGCCAGGGCCTGCCGCTCGATCGGGACGTCCAGGCCCGCGGCGCGGTTGAGGTCGTCGGTGTGCACCACGAGCTCCACGGTCCGGGTGACCAGGAAATCGGCCAGGGTCATGTCCCCGATCCACAGGTCCAGCACCCGGCTGCCCGGATTCACGGCCAGTTGCTCGGCCAGACGGGCGCCGGCCCGCTCGTACAGCTCGGGCAGCGGGGCGCCCTCCAGGGTCTCCTTGGCCGCCTCTGCGATCTTCCCCGCGAGCGAGGCGGTGGCGAAGGGCCATTCGACGGCCGTCAGCTCCGGTACGGCGGCCGGGGGCCGGGCCAGCCCGGCGGCCAGCGAGTCGGCGATCCACGCGATGTGCGCGGCGAGCTCGGCGACGCTCCACCCGCCCACCCCGCTGGGCCGCGCGAGCTGCTCGTCGCCCAGCTCCCGTACGGCGTCGGCCACGTGCCCGAACTGTGCAATAACGGCTGCACGGATCTTCGCGGCGTCGTAGGTACGCGCCCTCTTCTTGGCGGGTGGCATGGGCCGACCCTATCCGGCGGTGCCGGCAACGGGCGGGGGCCCGAGCGCCCGAGCCCCCGCCCGGAGGACTCCGGACGGGGGCTCGGGAACGAGCGCGGGCGGGATCAGGCGAGCAGCGCCGGGATCGTCGCCTCGTGAGCGGTCCGCAGCTCCGCGAGCGGGATCGTGAACTCGCCCTGGATCTCGATCTCCTCGCCGTCCACCACGCCGATACGGGTGGCGGGCAGCCCCCGCGCACCGCACATGTCGGTGAAGCGGAGCTCCTCGCTGCGCGGGACGGCCACGATGGCCCGGCCCGCGGACTCGGAGAACAGGAAGGTGAACGCGTCCAGGCCCTCGGGGACCACGATCCGCGCACCGTTGCCGCCGCGCAGGCAGGACTCGGTGAGCGCCTGGATCACGCCGCCGTCGGACAGGTCGTGCGCCGCGTCGACCATGCCGTCGCGGGACGCCGAGATCAGGATCTCGCCGAGCAGCTTCTCGCGGCCCAGGTCCACCTTGGGCGGCATGCCGCCGAGGTGGTCGTGGACGACCTGGGACCAGGCCGAGCCGCCGAACTCCTCGGCCGTGTCGCCGAGCAGGTACAGCAGCTGGCCGGCCTCCGCGAACGCCATCGGCGTCCGGCGGTTGACGTCGTCGATCACACCGAGGACCGCCACGACCGGGGTCGGGTGGATCGCGACGTCACCGGTCTGGTTGTAGAGCGAGACGTTGCCGCCGGTCACCGGGGTGCCCAGCTCCAGGCAGCCGTCCGCGAGACCGCGGGTGGCCTCGGCGAACTGCCACATGACGCCCGGGTCCTCCGGCGAGCCGAAGTTGAGGCAGTCGGAGATGGCCAGCGGCTTGGCGCCGGTCGCGGCGACGTTGCGGTACGCCTCCGCCAGGGCGAGCTGCGCACCCGTGTACGGGTCGAGCTTCGCGAAGCGGCCGTTGCCGTCGGTGGCCATGGCCACGCCGAGGTTGGACTCCTCGTCGATGCGGACCATGCCCGCGTCCTCGGGCTGCGAGAGCACCGTGTTGCCCTGGACGAAGCGGTCGTACTGGTCCGTGACCCAGGACTTCGAGGCCTGGTTCGGGGACGAGACCAGCGCCAGGACCTGCGCGCGGAGCTCCTCGGAGGTCTGCGGCCGGGGCAGCTTGCCCGCGTCGTCGGCCTGGAGGGCGTCCTGCCACTCGGGGCGCGCGTACGGGCGGTGGTAGACCGGGCCCTCGTGGGCGACGGTGCCCGGGGGCACGTCCACGATCTGCTCGCCGTGCCAGAAGATCTCCAGGCGCTCGCCGTCGGTCACCTCACCGATGACGGTGGCGATCACGTCCCACTTCTCGCAGATCTCCATGAAGCGGTCGACGTACTGCGGCTCGACGATCGCGCACATGCGCTCCTGCGACTCGCTCATGAGGATTTCCTCGGGCGAGAGCGTCGCGTCGCGCAGCGGGACGGTGTCGAGCTCGACGCGCATGCCGCCGGAACCGGCGGAGGCCAGCTCGGACGTGGCGCAGGACAGCCCGGCGCCGCCGAGGTCCTGGATGCCCGCGACCAGCTTCTCCTTGAAGATCTCCAGGGTGCACTCGATGAGGAGCTTCTCCTGGAAGGGGTCGCCGACCTGCACGGCGGGGCGCTTGGTCGGCTTGGTGTCGTCGAAGGTCTCGGACGCGAGGACCGAGACGCCGCCGATGCCGTCGCCGCCCGTGCGGGCGCCGTAGAGGATGACCTTGTTGCCGGGGCCGGAGGCCTTGGCGAGGTGGATGTCCTCGTGCTTCATCACGCCGATGCAGCCGGCGTTGACCAGCGGGTTGCCCTGGTAGCAGGCGTCGAAGACGACCTCGCCGCCGATGTTCGGCAGGCCCAGGCAGTTGCCGTAGCCGCCGATGCCCGCGACCACGCCCGGCAGGACGCGCTTGGTGTCGGGGTGGTCGGCCGCGCCGAAGCGCAGCGGGTCGACGACCGCGACCGGGCGGGCGCCCATGGCGAGGATGTCGCGGACGATGCCGCCGACGCCGGTGGCCGCGCCCTGGTAGGGCTCGATGTAGCTCGGGTGGTTGTGCGACTCGACCTTGAAGGTGACCGCGTACCCCTGGCCGACGTCGACGACGCCTGCGTTCTCGCCGATGCCGACGAGCATCGCGTCGTTCTGCGGGACCTTCTCGCCGAACTGCTTCAGGTGGACCTTGCTGCTCTTGTACGAGCAGTGCTCGGACCACATGACCGAGTACATGGCGAGCTCGGCGCCGGTGGGGCGGCGGCCGAGGATCTCCCGGATGCGGGCGTACTCGTCCTCCTTGAGGCCGAGTTCCTTCCAGGGCTGGGAGGCGTCCGGCGTCTCGGTGGCGTTCTTGACGGTGTCGAGGCTCATGCGGAGACCAGCTTCTTCAGGACCGAGGTGAAGAACGGGAGGCCGTCGGTGCGGCCCGTCCCGATCAGCGGCTCGACCGCGTGCTCGGGGTGCGGCATGAGGCCGACCACGTTGCCCGCGGCGTTGGTGATGCCGGCGATGTCGCGGAGCGACCCGTTCGGGTTCACGTCCACGTACCGGAAGGCCACGCGGCCTTCGGCCTCAAGCTCGTCGAGGACGCGCTCGTCGGCCACGTACCGGCCGTCCATGTTCTTGAGCGGTACGGAGATCTCCTGGCCGGCGGTGTAGTCGCCGGTCCACGCGCTCTCCGCGTTCTCCACCCGCAGCTTCTGGTCGCGGCAGATGAAGTGCAGGTGGTTGTTGCGGAGCATCGCCCCCGGCAGCAGGTGGGCCTCGGTGAGGACCTGGAAGCCGTTGCAGATGCCGAGGACCGGCATGCCGGCCTTGGCCTGCTCGATGATGGTCTCCATCACCGGCGAGAACCGGGAGATGGCTCCGGCGCGCAGGTAGTCCCCGTAGGAGAAGCCGCCCGCGAGGACGACCGCGTCGACCTGGTGCAGGTCCTTGTCGCGGTGCCACAGCGAAACGGGCTCGGCCCCCGCGAGGCGGACGGCGCGCAGCGAGTCACGGTCGTCGAGCGTTCCGGGGAACGTGACGACTCCGATGCGAGTGGTCACCGTCAGGCCTCGACCTTCACGGTGAAGTCTTCGATGACGGTGTTGGCGAGGAACGTTTCGGCCATCTTGTGGATGCGGTCGAGGGCGGCCTGGTCGACCGGTCCCTCCACTTCCAGTTCGAAGCGCTTCCCCTGGCGGACGTCGGCGATGCCCTCGAAGCCCAGGCGCGGCAGTGCACGCTGCACCGCCTGGCCCTGAGGGTCGAGGATCTCCGGCTTGAGCATGACGTCGACTACGACGCGTGCCACTGGCACTCCCGATGGGTGGTTGGTGCGAAGGCGGTTCCCTCAGCGTACCCGGCCGAAATTTCTACGCGGGTAGATATCTCCGGGCGCCTCCGGGACCCCGATCACCCGCCCGTTTCGGCTTCACCAACGCTTCGCAAAATCCACCGGAAAACCACGTGCCCGGCATTGCGGCAGGACACGCGGAGATAATTAACTGGGCTTCGCAATGCAATGAGAATCAAGGTACAAAGGATTCCACCGGGACGGCGGCATTTTTTGCCGCACGACTCGGGACGGAATGATGCATTGCTCCGAAACATCCACACAGGCGACATCACCGCACGTCCGACGGGTGAGCGGCGTCGCACGAAGGGACCGATATCCGTGGCGCAGCGCGTAGTAGTCACGATCTCCGACGACATCGACGGCGGAGAAGCGGCGGAAACGGTCACGTTCGGCCTGGACGGTAAGTCGTACGAGATCGACCTCAATCTGGCCAACGCAAAGAAACTGCGGAAGAGCCTCGCGCCCTTCGTGGCCGCAGGACGCCGGCAGGCCCGTTCCGGGAAGACGTACAAGCACACCTCGCTGGCCCCGGACCCGGCGGTCGTCCGCGCCTGGGCCCGGTCCAACAACCTCGACGTGCCGCCGCGCGGCCGCATCCCGAAGCGGGTGTACGCGGCGTACAACGAGGCCCACTGAGGCCCGCCGGGCCCGCTAACGGGGCGGGGCGGGGGCCGATTTGCCATCCACCCCCTCCGATCCGCTAGTGTGTGGATCACGCCGAGGGGCGAGGCCGCAGGTCAAAGCCCCGAAGGTCGTGCGGGTGTAGTTCAGTAGCAGAACATCCCCCTTCCAGGGGGAAGGCGCAGTGTGCGATCCCTGTCACCCGCTCTGCAACGCTTTACAGACCACTCCGGTGGATCGGGTAGAGTGATGCACGCATCGCAACGGCATTCGTGCCGGAGCAGCATGCGGACGTAGCTCAGTTGGTAGAGCACCACCTTGCCAAGGTGGATGTCGCGCGTTCGAGTCGCGTCGTCCGCTCAGCGAGCAAAGGCCCTGATCGATGATCAGGGCCTTTGTCGTATGCGCTTACCGTGGACGTGTGGACGTCGGCTGCTGTCGACCAACGTCATCGGGGGGCTGGGACCGTGTCGAAGCTGACGGGGTGGTGGAGGAACCGCAGCAGTGCGGCCAAGGTCGAGCTCTACACCCGCTGGTCATTGCACTTCTTCGTGCTCCTCGAATCCTTTGCGGTGCTCTTCGGACTCGCCCCCGAGGGCCTCGGTGCCGTCACCGGCGCCCTGATCCCGCCCCTGTGCGCGCAGATCGCGCTGTCCGCGGTAGTGGCGTCCAGGGCGCTGGACTGGGTGCTCGGCCGGCGTGAGCGACCCGTACGCCTGGCGGTGGCGCTCGGCGCGCTGACCGCCGCGCTGGCGGTCGCCGTGCTGGTCCTGCGCTCGGCCGGCGCCCTCTCCCACGCGGGCGTCGCCCCCTCCCTCGTGGTCAACACGGTCGCGTTCGCCTCGGGTTCGCTGACGCTGGCACTGGCGCGGGTCCGGCACATGCTCTGCGTGGCCCCCGCCGCGGGCGCCGCGGCCGCAGCCGTGGCTCTGGCGGTGGGGCACCCCGCCGGGGAGGCGGCCGGCTACGGGGTCGGCGTCCTCCTCACCTGCTGCCTTCTGGTCCTGGCCTGCGGGTTCTCCTCCTGGCTGCTGAAGACGGTGTACGAGCTCGACCGGGCCCGGGAGCTCCAGGCGCAGCTCGCCGTCGCCCAGGAGCGGCTGCGCTTCGGACGGGACCTGCACGATGTGATGGGCCGCAATCTGGCGGTGATCGCGCTCAAGAGCGAACTGGCCGTCCAGCTGGCCCGGCGCGAACGCCCGGAGGCCGTGGACCAGATGATCGAGGTCCAGCGGATCGCCGCCGAGTCCCAGCGCGAGGTGCGCGAGGTCGTACGCGGCTATCGCGAGGCGGATCTCGCCGTGGAACTGGAGGGCGCCCGCGGGGTGCTCGGCGCGGCCGGGATGGACTGCCGCGTCGAGGTGGAGGCGGACGGTGCGCTGCGCCCGGAAGTGCAGTCGGCGCTGGGCTGGGTGGTCCGGGAGGCCACGACCAACGTCCTGCGGCACGGCGACGCCCGCAACTGCGTGATCCGTCTCACGGCACCCGACGGGGGCGCGCTGACGCTGGTGGTGGAGAACGACGGGGCCCCCGAGGTGCCGGCCGGACCGCCGGGTTCCGGACTCACCGGCCTGCGGGAGCGGCTCGCCGCACTGGACGGCACCTTGGAGGCCGGCCCGGTCGGCGGCGGCCGGTTCCGGCTGCTGGCCCGGATCCCGGGCGGACGACTGCGAGGACTGGAGGCACGGGCATGAGCCCCGTACGCGTACTGCTGGCCGACGACGAGCACCTGATCCGCGGCGCGCTCGCCGCGCTGCTGGCCCTGGAGGACGATCTGCTGGTCGTCGCGGAGGCGGCCTCGGGGCCCGAGGCCCTCGCGATGGCGCGCGCCCACCGGCCGGACGTGGCGGTGCTGGACCTGCAGATGCCCGGGGCGGACGGTGTGAGTGTGGCCACATCGCTGCGGACCGAACTCCCCCACTGCAAGACCATGATCGTGACGAGTCACGGCCGTCCCGGGCACCTGAAGAGGGCCCTCACGGCCGGGGTGCGGGCCTTCGCGCCGAAGACGGTGTCGGCGCAGCGGCTGGCCGAGCTGATCCGCACCGTGCACGCCGGAGGCCGTTATGTGGACCCGGAGTTGGCGGCCGACGCGATCAGCGCGGGGGACTCCCCGCTGACCGCGCGCGAGGCCGAGGTGCTGGAACTCGCCGGGGACGGCGCGCCGATCGCGGAGATCGCGGAGCGGGCCTCGCTCTCGCCCGGGACCGTACGGAACTACCTCTCGTCGGCGGCGACGAAGCTGGGCGCCGAGAACCGGCATACGGCAGTGCGTCTCGCACGCGAGCGGGGTTGGGTATAGTAGTTCTCGCGTTACGGCGCACCTGCGGACATAGCTCAGTTGGTAGAGCACCACCTTGCCAAGGTGGATGTCGCGCGTTCGAGTCGCGTTGTCCGCTCCATCGAAGAAGCCCCCGGTCCTGTGACCGGGGGCTTCTTCGTGTCCCCGGGACCCTTTCGGGTCCCGGGGACATCAGATCTCAGGCGTCAGGCCTCAGGCCCAGGAGAGGCCGGTGAGGCGTTCGTACGCCTCGATGTACTTGGCGCTGGTCTGCTCGGCGACCTCCTGCGGGAGGGCCGGCGGCGGGAGTTCGCCCGTGCGGTCCCAGCCGGAGGCGGGGGAGGTGAGCCAGTTGCGCACGAACTGCTTGTCGTAGGAGGGCTGGGCGCGGCCCGGCTCCCACTGGTCGGCCGGCCAGAAGCGGGAGGAGTCCGGGGTCAGCACCTCGTCGGCGGCGACGAGCGTGCCGTCCTTGTCGAAGCCGAACTCGAACTTGGTGTCCGCCAGGATGATCCCCCGCTCGCGGGCGATGTCCCGCGCCCGGCCGTACACGGCCAGGGTGGTCTGTCGCAGCAGCGCCGCCGTCTCGGCGCCGGTGGTGTGCGCGACCTCCTCGTACGAGACGTTCTCGTCGTGCTCGCCGACCTCGGCCTTGGCGGCCGGCGTGAAGATCGGGGCGGGCAGCTCGGAGCCGTCCACGAGCCCCTCGGGGAGGGCGAGTCCGCAGACCGTACGGGTCTTCTCGTACTCGGCGAGGCCGGAGCCGGTGAGGTAGCCGCGGGCCACGCACTCGACCGGGACCATGTCGAGGTTCTTGCAGATCAGCGTGCGGCCGGCCCAGTCGGCGGGGGCGCCCGCGGGCAGGTCCGTGCCGATCACGTGGTTCGGGACGAGGTCCCTCAGCTGGTCGAACCACCAGAGCGAGAGCTGGGTCAGGACGCGGCCCTTGTCCGGGATCTCGGTGGGGAGCACCCAGTCGTACGCGGACATGCGGTCGCTGGCGACCATGACGAGGTTGCCGTCGCCGTCGCGGTAGA
The DNA here is from genome assembly GCF_044455885.1 of Streptomyces sp. NPDC051109. Taxonomy (NCBI): domain Bacteria; kingdom Bacillati; phylum Actinomycetota; class Actinomycetes; order Kitasatosporales; family Streptomycetaceae; genus Streptomyces; species Streptomyces sp. NPDC051109. The sequence goes on along the minus strand of NZ_JBITFF010000013.1, from coordinate 168,641 downwards.
GGTCGCGCACCTTGCCGGTGTGGAGGTGGACGAGGCCGGGCACCTGAACCGGCTCGGGCTTTTCGACGAATCCGGACACGGGGTCTCCCTGTGGTTCTGTACGAGCGCACCCCATTCTCCCGCACGGGGGCCCGTGCCCGGCTCCGGGGGTGTGCGGCGGGGTGGCGGCGGGGTGCGGGCCCGGCTCAGTCCCGTTTGCAGATCCGGTCGAGGAGGTTGGCGGTGGCCCGCTGGACCCGTTCGTCGACGTGGCCGGGGCGGTCCAGGGCCGGGGACCAGGCGAAGGTGCCCGACGCGAAGACCAGCGCGCCGCTCGGTGCCCGGTACAGGGAGGTCTCCTGGTGGCGCTTGGCGCCCTCGCTGTCGCGGTACGGGGAGTGCGCGAGCAGGATGCGGTCCTGGTGCTCGGGGAGCTGGGTGCGCGGGAAGTACCGGTCGGCCTCCCCGGCGACCAGGCCGGGGAGCTCGTCGTTCTCGACGGCGCCGGTGGAGTCCCAGAGCCAGTGCGTGGCATTGCGCACGATCAGGGGCGCGGGCTCGGGGACCCGCCCCGCGTACTGGATGCCGAGCAGCTGCTGCTCCGGGCGGTCGACCTCGCGCCAGAGGCTGGGGCGGCCGGGGCCGCGGCGTTTTCGGCAGGTGAGGAGCCGGTCGTCGACCCCGGAGGGGGAGGGCCCCAGCTCGACCTGCCAGTACATGGTGTTGGCGGAGAGGAAGACGAGCGAGGTGCCGTGGTCGCGGGCGCGCTCGACGGTGCGGCGCATGGGGGCCGACCAGTACTCGTCGTGGCCGGGGAAGACCAGGCCGCGGTAGCGGGTGGGGTCGACGCGGCCGGCGTGGAGATCGCGGGTGTCGGCGTAGGCGAGGTCGTAGCCGTAGCGCTCGGCCCAGCGGATGAAGTCGTAGGCGTGGCCCACGTGCAGGGGCAGGCCGGCGCCGGCGTAGGGCCGGTCGAAGGAGACGGTGATGGCCGCGTCCGGCTCGCCGAGCAGCCGGCCCTGTTCGTCCCAGGCGTGGTAGAGGCTCGCGCCGGTGTGCCCGTCCTCGGGGTAGAGGTTGTAGGCCTGCCAGGTGATGTCGGGCAGCAGGAGGAGCAGGTCGGCCGGGTGGTCGTCGCGGACGGTGAAGGGGATGTGGGACCGGTACCCGTCGGCGGTGGTGAGGACGGCGACGTACGCGCCGACGCTCCAGTAGGAGGGCACCTGCAGCCGCCAGGAGAGCCACCAGTGGTGGCAGGAGACGGTGCGGTCGGCTGTGAGGGGGGCCGGCTGGACGATGCCCGAGAGCCGGGGACTGGTGGTGATCTTGGAAGCGCCGTCGCCGCCGTAGTGGCCGATGCGGTAGACGTCGACGGAGAACTGCTGGGGCGGGTCCACGGTGATGTGGAAGTCGATGGCCTCGCCGGGTGCGACGGCGCCGGTGGAGGCGAAGCCCTTGATCTGCCGGTGCACGTCGTCGGCGGTGCGCGGGCCGCCGTTGCCGCGGGCGCGGGGAATCTGGCCGGGGGCGAGCGCCGGGTCCACGTACCAGGGCACGACCTGGCCGGTGTCGTCGAAGTACAGCTCGCTGCCCCGGAACCACGGCAGCGGGCCCTGGCCGAAGGGATCGGTCACCGCGTGCGCGAGCGCACCTGATTCCCAACGCCGGATCTGGTCCGCACCACCCATACCGCTCCCCTCCCTCGCTCCCCCGAACGGTCTCTGAACGCTCCGACACGGCACGGTTTCCGGACATCGAACCGCTACCGGTCCCAGCACATCACATAACGCACTCATTCCGTCACCGTTCGCCACATCCGGAGGCTCGGAGTGCAGGATTCGCGGGATCGGCCGACCCGGCGGAGGAAGCGCCTCGGGGCCCCCGGCACGGGCGCGGCCGCGGCCGTCGTCGCACTCGCGGCCGCCGACCGGTCAGACCAGGCGGACCGGCTTCTCCGGGCGGACGCCGAGCTCCGCGAGCCAGTCGCGCAGGGGCTCCGGGTCCCCGTCCTCCACCAGGCTCAGCACCCGGGGGGCCAGGTCCGCGCGCCGCTCGTCGCCGACCAGGAGGACCGGGCCGTCCAGCCAGTCCAGCCCCGGTGCGGCGTCGGCCGAGTCGACGGCCGCGGCGCACACGATCGCGGTCACGTGGTCGGCGAGCAGGTCCCGCCCGCTGCGGGGCGGCTGGAGCGGGAACAGCGGCACGGTGTCCGCCCCGCGCGCCACTGCGGCGCCCCCGCCGCCCGCCCTCGCGCCGGTTCCCGCGGAACGTTCCTCCCTGGCCAGGTCGCCGCTGAGCCGGCCGGCCAGCGCTTCCGCGGCCGTGCACTCCCCGGCGGCGTCCGTGAGGTAGCCCAGGACCCGGTCGAGCGTCGGCCCCGGGCCGGCCGGGACGGCGAGGCCGTCCAGCGCCGCGTGGAGCCGGGCCGCCTCCGCACGCCATTTGCGGTCCACGACCTCCTCCGGATACGCCGCCCAGTCCACCGGCGACCAGTCCGGACCGGCCTCGGCCGGACCGCCGTGGAAGAGCCGGGCGGCGAGCAGCGAAGCCGCCTCGTCGATCACCCCGGGCCGTTCCAGCAGATCGCAGGCGGGCCGCTCGCCGAGCCGCGAAGTGAAGCCCTCGGCCAGCCGGTCGCGCCGGGACAGCTCGGTCAGCGCGGAGACCACCCCGGCGTCGAGGTGCGCCGGCCAGCGGCCCATCCGCCACGCGGGCAGCGCGACCCGGGTCAGCAGCCGGTCCCAGCCCGCGTAGGCGAGGCCGACCTGCTCCTGGGCGACGATGCGCAGCCCGTAGTCCACACCCTGTGCACGGTCCGAGGCGGCGGCCGCGACCCCGCGCTCCATCTCGGCGGCATCCGCCTGGCACAGCCTCAGCAGCAGGCGGGCCGGCCGGCCGATCCAGCCGAGGCCGGGCCGGCTGCCCACGTCCACCGCGGCGTCGAGCCCGCGCACGAAGCCCCGGGCATCGGCTATGTCCGGATGTGCGGAAGGACCCGTACCGGCGACGACCGGCGCCAGGACCGCCCGCAGTTCGGCGACCCGCATCCACCACAGGAACGGCGAGCCGATCACCAGCACGGGAGCCGCGCCCGGCTCCGCCTCGCGCCCGCCCGATATGCCGGTGCGCCGGTGCGCCCCGTGCGTACGGTCCTCCAGCCAGCTGTCGCAGTCCGGCGTCAGGGCTATGGCCGAGGGCGCTGGCACGTCCATCCGGTCGGCCAGGTCCCGCACCATCCGGTACAGGTCGGGCGCGGCGGACTCCGGCAGGGGCACCGTCGGCGTCACGGCCGGGCTCGCCCGGAGCACCACCGCGGCGAACACCCCGCCGACGAGCAGCACCAGTACGGCGACCACGCAGGCGGCGAGCGTCACCGCGGGCCAGGGGTCACCGGCCAGCCGGCCCGTCATCCGGGCGCTCAGCAGCACCACCGCGAGGGCGGCGGGCAGCACCCCGAGGGCCAGTGCCCGGCTGCGGACCCGCAGCACGGCCAGGGCCCGGGAGCGCGCGGACGGCGCGCCCCCTTCCACGATCGAACCGGTTCCGGACACGGCCGGACCTCACCCCCTCTGCCCTGCGGCGGTTTTGCTCACTCCCCCACTGTGACACCCGCCACTGACATCGCAATGCCGGTGGGCCATGTGCCGGAATGCTTGGCATCGCACCCTAGTTGGGGAGCGACCGGCAGTCAGCAGGACCGGGTGACCATCACCCGATGGAATGGCTTTGGGTAAAGGTGGCTGCGTTCGAACGCGGCCGGATGCACTCGCACGCGGATACGCGCGCGGGCCCGGTGCGCACCGGGGTGCGTACCGGGCCCGCAGGGCGGAAGTCCCGCCGCTCGGCCTGCTCAGCGGCCTTCGGCCGCCTTGGCGGCGATGTCCGTGCGGTGCTGGGAGCCGTCCAGCCGGATCCGCGCGACGGCCTTATACGCCTTCTCGCGGGCCTGTGCCAGATCGGAACCGGTCGCCGTCACCGACAGCACGCGGCCGCCCGCGCTGACGACCGCCTCGCCCTCGCGCCGGGTCCCGGCGTGCAGGACGTACGCGTCGGGTCCGTCCTCGGCGGCCACCTCGGCCAGGCCCTCGATCGGGTCCCCGGTGCGCGGGGTCTCCGGGTAGTTGTGGGAGGCGATGACGACCGTGACGGCCGCGTCCGAGCTCCAGCGCAGCGGCGGCTCGGTGTCCAGGGTGCCGTTGGCGGCGTGGAGCAGCACGCCCGCGAGGGGGGTGCGCAGCCGGGCCAGGACCACCTGGGTCTCGGGGTCGCCGAAGCGGGCGTTGAACTCGATGACGCGGACGCCGCGCGAGGTGATCGCGAGGCCGGCGTACAGGAGCCCGGAGAACGGGGTGCCGCGGTGGCGCAGCTCGTCCACGGTCGGCTGGAGGACCGTCTCCATGGCCTCGTCGACCAGCTTCGGGTCGGCCCAGGGCAGTGGGGAGTACGCGCCCATGCCTCCGGTGTTGGGGCCCTCGTCGCCGTCGAGCGCGCGCTTGAAGTCCTGCGCGGGCTGGAGCGGCAGCACGGTGACGCCGTCGGTGATGGCGAAGAGGGAGACCTCGGGGCCGTCGAGGTACTCCTCGATGACGACGCGGTCGCAGCCGAGCGCGTGCGCGCGGGCGGCGGCCCGGTCCTCGGTGACGACGACGCCCTTGCCGGCGGCGAGGCCGTCGTCCTTGACGACGTACGGGGCGCCGAAGGCGTCGAGGGCCGTGTCCACCTCTTCCGGGGTGGTGCACACGTAGCTGCGGGCGGTCGGGACGTCGGCCGCGGCCATCACGTCCTTGGCGAACGCCTTGGAGCCCTCCAGCTGCGCCGCTTCCGCGGACGGGCCGAAGACGGGGATGCCGGCGGCGCGGACGGCGTCGGACACGCCGGCGACCAGGGGCGCCTCCGGGCCGACGACGACCAGGTCGGCTTCGAGTTCGGTGGCGAGGCGGGCCACGGCCGCGCCGTCGAGGGCGTCGACCGGGCGCAGCTCCGCCACCTCGGCGATGCCGGCGTTGCCGGGAGCGCAGTACAGCGCGTTGACGTCGGGGTCGAGGGACAGAGAGCGGCACAGGGCGTGTTCGCGGGCGCCGCCGCCGATGACGAGGACCTTCACGCCCTGCAGCCTAGCCCGCGCGGCGGGATGACCTTCGTGCGGCCACCCAATGAGACGGCCCTACTCGTTTGTGTATTCCTCTATGACGGTGGCTCCGAGCTCGCGCACGATGAGGTCGTGTCCGGTCAGGGCGCTGTCGACCAGGTCCGGATCGTCCTCCTCCGGTACGTCGTCCTCGGGCGCGACCGGCGGCGGCGCCTGCCGTACGGGGGGCTGCTGCGAGGAACCGCCCTGCTGGGCCGGGGGCTGCGGCGGCTGGTACGGCTGCTGCGGGGCGGGACCCGGCTGCGGGGCGGGGGCCGGGGCGGCGGGCGGCGGGTTGTAGGCGGGGGCGGCCGGGGCGGAGTACGAGGACGGCGCCGAGGCGGGTGCGGGCTGGCCGCCGCCCCCGCCGACCACGGCATCGATCTTCCAGTGGACCTGGAACTGCTCGGCGAGGACCGCCTTGAGCACGTCCTCGCTGCCGCTGCTCGCGAAGTTGTCGCGGGCTCCGGGGTTGGGGAAGCCCAGCTGCAGCGTCGTCCCGTCGAAGCCGGTGACCTGGGCGTTCTGGCTGAGCAGGATCCAGGTGAAGCGGCGGCGGTTCTTGACGGCCTCAAGGATGCCGGGCCACATCGCCTGGACCTGCCCGGCGCCGGCGGCCATGCCGGGCGAGGGGGCGGCGGCGGGAGCGGCTGCCTCGGGGGCCGGGGCGGCCTGTGCCGGGGCGGGGGCGGCCGGAGCGGGCTGGCCCGAACCGGGCGCGGCAGCACTGGGCCAGGCACCGGCGGCGGGCGCGGGGGCGGCTGCCGGAGCGGGGGCGGCTGCTCCGGGCCAGGCGCCGGGGGCGGCTCCGCCGCCGGGCTGCGCGGCCCCGGGCCACGCTCCGGGCGCGGCGGCGGGGGCCTGCGCGGGAGCGGGGGCCGGAGCCGGGGCCTGGACGGGAGCCGGCGCGGAAGCGGGCGCCGGCGGCGCGGCTGCGGGAGCCTCGGGAGCCCGTACGGCGGCAGCGGCGGCCCGCGCCGCGGCGACGGGCCCGCCGGGGCCGGCCGGAGCCATGCCGTGGGCCTCGGGCCCGGGCACGTAGCCCATGGCGGGCCCGCCGGCCGGGGCGGCGGCCATACCGGCGCCTGGGGTGAACCCGCTCCGCTCCAGCCGGTCGAGCCGGGCCTGGAAGGACCGCTCGTCGTCGAAGGCGGCGGGCAGCAGCACCCGGGCGCAGATCAGCTCCAGCTGGAGCCGCGGCGAGGTCGCCCCGCGCATCTCGGTGAGCCCGGTGTTGACCAGGTCGGCGGCGCGGCTCAGCTCGGCGGCCCCGAACACCGACGCCTGGGCCTGCATCCGCTCGACGACATCGGCAGGGGCGTCGATGAGCCCCTTCTCCCCGGCGTCGGGCACGGCGGCCAGGATCACCAGGTCCCGCAGCCGCTCCAGCAGGTCGGCGACGAACCGGCGCGGGTCGTTGCCGCCCTCCACCACACGGTCGACGACCTCGAACGCGGCCGCCCCGTCCCCGGCGGCGAAGGCGTCGACGACGGAGTCGAGCAGCGACCCGTCGGTGTACCCGAGCAGGGAGGTGGCCATGGCATACGTCACACCGTCCTCACCGGCACCGGCGAGGAGCTGGTCCATGACGGACATGGAGTCACGCACGGATCCGGCGCCGGCCCGCACGACGAGCGGCAGTACGCCGTCCTCGACCTTGGCGCCCTCGCGCCCGCAGACCTCGCCCAGGTACTCGCGCAGCGTCCCGGGCGGCACGAGCCGGAACGGATAGTGGTGCGTACGGGACCGGATGGTCCCGATGACCTTCTCGGGCTCGGTCGTCGCGAAAATGAACTTGAGGTGCTCCGGCGGCTCCTCGACCACCTTCAGCAGGGCGTTGAAGCCCGCCGAGGTGACCATGTGGGCCTCGTCGATGATGTAGATCTTGTACCGGCTGGAGGCGGGCCCGAAGAAGGCCTTCTCCCGCAGGTCACGGGCGTCGTCCACGCCACCGTGCGAGGCGGCGTCGATCTCGATGACGTCGATCGACCCCGGTCCGTTGCGCGCCAGGTCCTTGCAGGACTGGCACTCGCCGCAGGGCTCGGGAGTGGGACCCTGCTCACAGTTCAGGCACCGCGCCAGGATGCGCGCGCTGGTGGTCTTGCCGCAGCCTCGCGGCCCACTGAACAGGTACGCGTGATTGACCCGGTTGTTCCGCAGGGCCTGCATCAGGGGGACAGTGACATGCTCCTGCCCGATGACCTCGGCGAACGACTCGGGGCGGTAGCGGCGGTACAGCGCAAGGGACGACACGTCTACGAGGTTATCCGGGCCCACCGACAAAGACGTCCCGCCGACGGCCGCGCGGGCCGCCCCGGAACGCAAAGCGCCCCCCACGCACCCGCCAGAGCCCACTTACCCTTGCTGCCTTCCGGCCCTGGGGGAGTTGGGTGAGATAGCGCCACGTGAGGGGCTGGGCCCCACCCTAGCGGATGAAAGCCCCCGCGATCGACCCCGCCCCCGCCTCGGACCCGACCAGGTTGCCGCCCCGATCCCCTGCCGGCGATCACGTTCGCGAGCACCCCTCAACGTCTTGTATTGTTTGCGGCGGAGGATTCGCCTAGTGGCCTAGGGCGCACGCTTGGAAAGCGTGTTGGGGGCAACCCCTCACGAGTTCGAATCTCGTATCCTCCGCCAGTGCCTCACCGGGCACTTGAAGGCCCCGACCGGGAAACCGGCCGGGGCCTTCTGCGTTGCTCCGTCTCACTTTCCGTCTCACTTGTCCTGCGACGGGCCCCACAGCGCTTCGCCGACCTGTTCGGCGGCCTTCTTCAGGAGCGGCCCGGTCACGTCCATGTACCGGGCTCGCATCCGGGCGGCGCCACCCGGCTCCCACCCCATGATCGCGTCGACGACGACATCCGGGACGCTCAGGAGCAGGAGCACCGTCGCCGCTGTGTGGCGTGCGCCATGGAGCCGCCCATCCCCGGACCCCCGCGTCCTGAAGCAGCTGCTTCCACCGGTGACAGTCCGTGTTCGGGATCAGCGGTCCACCCGTGGGCGAGGTGGAGAAACCTCGCCGACCGCAGGGACTCAGTCGTGATCGAGTTCACCAGCGGCGACGCCGGGCAACGCCGCCCCGAGAGCCCTGGCCGGGCCCGCACACGGTGTCCTCGCCTACAGCCCCACCGGGATGGCGGCGGACTCTCAATTCTGGTCGTCGGTGCAGATGGGCATACTGCCCACACAGTCACGGAATCGGGGGATCGAGTGCAGGAGCAGGGATCGGAATACAGGCGCGGTCAAACATGGAGTGAGGCAGAGGACGCCCGGCTTGTCGACGGTGTGCGGGAGGAACTCTCCCTAGAAGAACTTGCCGAGCGGCACGGCCGTACGGCAGGTGCCATCCGTGCGCGCTTGGCTCGGATGGTTCCCGAACCGGCCGCCGATGACCCGCTCGGGTGGTTAAGGGCTCGACTGGCCGTCGACCCCGCGTTCTCGTGGCAGAGCATTTTGGACGAGCGTCGACTCGGCGAGCGGCGCGAGCGTCAAGAACGCAGCGACCGCGTGCCCACCCCTGCCCAACAGCGGAGTGCGGCAGATGCTGCCGAGGTGCTGGCTGACTGGGAGCAGACGACTGGTCACGTTCTCCGTCCCGAACGCCGCGACGCCTTCCTCGCTCGCGCAGTGGTGCACGATCTGGCGGCCGTAACCTCCGACGTGCGACGAGCGGCTGCCCGACGGCTGTGGCGGGCCGACACACGACTTCTGCTCGACGATTGGCTGCTGGAATGCGTGTGTCCCGGTGCCGTGGGTTTGACGGCCGACTGGAACCGCATCGCCGAGCGGGATGCAGACGTGCTGCTGGTCTCGCGCGAGCTGCTCGCTGCCGCCGTGGGAGAGCTCGTCAGGGAACGAGACCGGGAGGTACTTTCCCGGCGCCTCGGTCTGTACGGCGAGTCGGCTCAGACGCTGGAGAAGATCGCCGATGCCCTCGGAATATCCCGAGAGCGGGTCCGGCAGCTGCAGACGCGAGCCATCCGCAGCATGTGCCGCACCGTCGGCCCGGCGTCCAGGAAGGTCCGCACGGTGCTGGCGGAGTTGAGCCGCGTGGACCGTCTGCCACCGGGCGCAGGGCCGCCGGAGGCGGAACGTCTGCTCGACCTGGCCGACGCACTGCTTCCCTCGGTGGCGCTGCGACAAGCAGTGCCACTGCTGGCCCGTCTGGCCGGCGCAGACAAGGTGCGGGCGGAGAACCTTGCCGCCGAGGCCGCCACGGTGCGCATGCTGCGCCACGAGGCCGCTCGCCGCGAAACAGCACGTCAGGCGCGCATCGACCGGGCTGCCCAGCGCTGGGACGCGCTGTCCGCTGACGTGAACTGGTTCGGGAAGGCTGAGCCGGCGCCCGCGCGTGAAGAGCTGGAAGTGCTCAGGGAGAAGGGCGGCGGAGGCGACTTCGGAATGTGGCACTGTCCGAAGCTGGGCCGGGAGGTGGCGTACGAGTCGGACACGGAACTCCGGGTGATCCAGCTGCTCAGCTTCGCCCCCCAGGTCGCCTACTACCAGGAACAGCCTCTTGCGATCAGCTACCGGTTCGCCGGGCGGCAGCGCACCTACTACCCCGATCTCCTCATGACCACAGTCGACGGCCAGTGCATCCTCATCGAGGTGAAGCCCGTCTACGAGATGGCGATGGCCGTCAACGTCGCCAAGTACCGTGCGGTCGAAGCTTTCTGCCGCGACCGGGGCTGGGGGCTCATCGCCACCGACGGGAACCGCACGCTCAGCCTCCTTGAGAACCGATCCGTCGACCCCCGGGTGGATACCGCGCTCACCGCAGCACTGGAGACACACGGCGAACTGACATGGCCCCAGGCACGTGCAGCACTGGGCGACCTGGAGGTGGACTCTCTGACCATGGCCGCCCTGATCTTGAAGAGAAGCTGGTCATGGTCCATCCGGCCGTACCGCCTTCGGATGCGCGATCCTGCCACCCTTCGTGCGCCTCTGGAGGAGGACGGTCCCGGCTCTCCAAGCGTTCTGCGGCGAAAGCGGCTCGACAGCGAGTGGAAGGCTGAGCAGCAGAAGCCTGCCGGGTGACACCGTTCAGCAGAGCCCGAGCCCGGTCTCACTCTCTGGTCTCATTCAGCCCTGTCCGGCCCCGTCCGGACAGGGTCACCCTGGACGCTCTACCGCAGGTCAGGACGGGTACGGCCCCCGGCGGGCGGCAGACAGCGCCTGGCCGAGTGCGAGCAGGCTCAGGCCGAACATCAGGACGCCCAGGGGTACATGGAGCGACGGTATGTGCGCGACGCCCAGCACCACCTGCACCGAGGCGAGGACCAGGAAGCCGGACGAGTACAGGATCGGGCGGGGAGTTCCGCCGCCCGGGCGCCAGGCCAGGACCGCGGCGAGCACGTAGAGCATGGACGCGCCGTACATCACACGCGCTCCGACGCCGTGCAGTGTCTCGCCGTAGGACGTGGACAGCAGCAGTCCGGCGGTGACCGCCTGGAAGAAGACGGCCAGGGTCTGCAGGGCGATCGCGACCCGCAGGAAGGTGCGGATGCGCTCCGCGGGCGTCGGGGCTGTGGTCGGCTGGTCTGTGGTCGGCTGGTCTGCGGTCGTCCGGGTGGCCATGGTCGGTCCCCTCTTCTGCCTCGCGGCGGTGGCTCGGTACTGTCTCGACCGTCCGACGACGTGGGCCCGCGAAATGTGAGGCGAACGAGAGGAACGGGGAGCGGTCGCTGCCGTGAGCACCTCCGAGCCGGATCCGCGCGCGATCTTCGGCGAGCGGCGCCATCTGATCGCCATCGCCTACCGGCTGCTCGGTTCGCTGTCCGAGGCCGAGGACGCCGTGCAGGAGGCCTACGCCCGCTGGTACGCGATGCCGCCGCAACAGCAGGAGGCCGTCGAGTCGCCGGGCGCCTGGCTGACGACGGTGGCCGGCCGCATCTGCCTGGATCTGCTCGGCTCCGCGCGGGTCCGCCGCGAGCGCTACGTCGGCGCGTGGATACCGGAGCCGCTGCCCGGCCGTACGGAGTGGAGTGACGGGCCGGTCGACCCCGCCGACCGGGTCGCCATGGACGAGTCGGTGAACATGGCCTTCCTCGTCGTGCTGGAGTCGATGACGCCGGCCGAACGCGTGGCGTTCGTCCTGCACGACGTCTTCCGGTACCCCTTCGCCGAGATCGCCGGGATCGTCGCCCGGTCACCTGCCGCCTGCCGGCAGCTGGCGGCCTCCGCCCGCCGGCGCGTCCGCGCCGCACAGGTCCCTGCGACCACGGCCGCGACGGCCGGGCAGGCCGTCCTGGTGCGGCGTTTCAAGGAGGCGTGGGAGGCCCGGGACATCAAGGCCCTCGTCGGCCTCCTCGACCCCGGCGCCACGATGGCCGCCGACGGCGGCGGACTCGTCGGTGCGGCGCTCCGCCCGGTCGAGGGCGGCGAGCGCATCGCCCAATACCTGATCCACATGGCCGCCAAGGCTCCCGGGCTGACGCTCCTGGAGCGGACGGTCAACGGCCGGCCGGGCCTGGTGGCCCAGTACGCCGGCACCACCGTGACCGTGGCGGCGTTCCACCTCACCGCCGACCGCATCACGCACATCTGGGCGGTCCGCAATCCGGAGAAGCTCCGTGCGTGGAACGCGGACGGGGTGGACGGCGCCGCGCTCTGACCGGCAGGACGAGGCGGCCCAGCCGGAAGCGGCCTACCGGATCTGGTCGGCCGCCCACTGCGCCCATTCACGGCGCATGGCGTTGAAGCGCAGACCGTACTCCAGGGCGATCTTGCCGTGGACCGACAGGGTGTCGTCCCCCCAGTCGATGGATGCGTCGAGCCGGCGCAGGTCCTCGTACTCCTGCTCGGACAGCTCCGCCAGTTCGGTCAGGTAGCCCCGCGCCTGTCCGGGGGTGAGCACGCCGAGGAAGAAGACCCTCAGCAGGACGTCGCTGCGGGTGTTGCGCTGGGGCTTGGTCTCCGTCAGCCAGTGGCGGAGCTCGGCCAGGCCCTCGTCGGTGAGGGTGTACTCCTTGCGCCCGCGCGGGCCTTCCGCCGAGACGCTGATCATTCCGGCGTCCGCGAGCTTGGCCAGCTCCGTGTACATCTGGCTCTGGGTGGCGGGCCAGACATTGGCCAGCGAGGTTTCGAAGCGCTTGAGCAGGTCGTAACCGCTGGCCGGGCGCTCTGACAGAAGTCCGAGGAGGGCGTGTCGAAGGCTCATGCCCCCCACCATACATTCCAGGATTGACATGTCAGTACTGCAACGTCTACTTTCGACATGTCAGAACAGGAATGTAAGCAGCCGGGCCCGGGGGTTCCCATGTCGTACGTACGCACCTTCCTTCCGTGGATCGTCTTCGCGGTGTTTCCGTCCGCCCAGTGGCAGTGGGGCGCGCTCGCCGGTCTCGTGGCGGCCGTCGCGGTGGCCGTCCAGCAGCGCCTGGCCGGAGCCGGGTTCGACGCGCTGATCATCGAACTCGGCTCGGCGGTCTTCTTCGCGGCCCTGACGGCGATCGCCTTCGCCGACCCGCACTCGGACGTGCACGACTACTCGGCGGCCCTCTCCTCGGCCACCCTGGCCCTCATCGCAGGGGGTTCGCTGCTCGTGGGCAAGCCGTTCACCCTGGGCATCGCGAAGCGCACCACGCCGCGCGAGGTCTGGGGACTGCGGCCGTTCATCCGGACCAACGCCGTCATCACGGCCGTGTGGACCGCGGCCTTCGCGGTCACCGCCGGCGCTCTCGCGGCCCTCGCCCACGCAGGCCACGGCCACTCGACCTCCGCCACGCTCGTCCAGGCCGCCGGGTTCGCCGCCCCGATGCTCTTCACCGTCCGCTACATCGCCGCCGTCCAGGCCAAGGCCCAGGCCGCCGGGCAGCCGTAGGGGGCGGGCGCGTCGTCGTAGTCCACCGGGCAGGCCGCCGGACTGCCGGGCGTGAGCGGGCCGGTGAGCCGCGGCCGCAGCCGCCGACGGGCAACGGGACGGCCGCCTCCGTGCAGGGCTCGGCCGTGCGCGTCCGGATGCAGTGTTGGCCAGGAACACCTCCGGCGTCTCGCGCGGCATTCCGTCCCCGCGCGCACCGGGCGTCCGCGCCGCGTAGACCGACCGGCCTCCTGCGCAACCCCGGACAACAGGGCGGACAGGGTGCCCGGTTGTTCCACCGGGCGGGCCGGAGGATCGATACACCAGGCCGTCGGCCCCGGCGCAGCAGAGGTCGCTCAGGTGGTCGCGAGCGAGATCTCGGTGGACTTGATCAGCGCGACCACGGGGGACCCGGCCGCCAGGCCGAGCGCCTCGACGGCGTCCCTGGTGATGGCGGCGGTCAGCCCGCCGCCGTGGACGTCCACCTTGACCGAGGCCATGGCGCCGCCGGTGGTGACGTCGGAGACGGTGCCGGCCAGCTGGTTGCGGATGCTGATGCCGTCGACGGCGCCGGTGGCCAGCGCCACCTCGGTGGCCTTGACGAGCGCCTTGACCGGGGACCCCTCGGCGATGCCGAGGTCCTTCACGGCGTCGGCCGTGATGGCGGCGGTGATGTCCTGACCGCCTTCCAGACGGACCTTGACCGTGGCCATGGCCTCCCCGGTGGTGACGGCGGTGACGGTACCGGCGATCTGGTTGCGGATGCTCAGGCTCATGGGGTTGCTCGACCTCTTCGGTAGGGACCTCGCGCGGTCCGGGGGAACCGCGCGAGATCGACCGTATTCACCCCTTGCCCGGCCCGCATTCGACCCATCGCATCCGCCAGCCGGTACCACCCGTGCGGCTCGTCGCGGCTCGTCTCTGCGGGCGGCGCGCGTTCAGGCGTGCTGGGGCACCTCGGGCTTCAGCATGCCGCGCAGCGCGTCGCGGAACTCCGGAGTGTCCTCTTCCCCGTGCACGGCGACCGCGTGCTGGACGGCCGCCCCCATGACTTCGTCTTCCTCACCCGTGATCGTCAGGGTGCACCCGATGTCGCTGGGGTACTCCCTGCAGTCCATGACCTTGCGCATGACGCGCCTCCCGGTATGGCGAAGGTTCACTCCCCACGATCCTCCGAATGTCCCGGGGATGAAAGTCCTGGCCTTGGGGCGCGTACGGGACGAAGCCGGCCCAGTCCTGCGGCGCGAGCGAGAACGAGAAGCCGGGGCCCGTCGAGGACCGTGGAATCCCGGGCGCACAGGCCTCGGGGCAGGTCCGCAGCGGCTTCGCGTCCGAGGCGGGACGCCCGTTGAACGCTCCGTCCGAGCCGCCGACCGCCGCTCCGTCGCCGGACTGCAGCGCCTCGATACCGCCGCCCATTCCCGCGTGAACCTCACAGTCGAGCGGCGTGATCCGCCCTCAGCACGTCGTCCGGCTTGTCCAAGTACTCCGGCTTGGCAGTCCGCTTGCCGCCCTCGACCTCGCAGATCAGGGCCTCGCCGTACGCGGTCTCCGCCGCCGGGTCGGCTACCGGCAGCCCCAACGCCTCGCGCCACGCCCGCATCTGACGCCGAGCATGCGTATCCACCTCCTCAACGCGCCTTACCCGTCACTCACGTTGAGGCCGTCTCGACAGCTCTGGACGAAGTCGTGGACATACGTGCGGGCCGCTCGCGCCGCCGGGTCGCGGCAGGGCGCGACCCGGCGCGCCACGACGCTTTTCTTTGCAAGAACCGGGAGAAAGAACTCCAGCCCTGCCCCTCCAGCCTCCCCGGAGCGCCGCTCACTCACACGGGTGAATGGTCCCAACTCAGCTGGATTTCATGCCGGTTGCCTGGCATATGCTCGCCGCGACAACTCCGGGCACAGGACGGCCCCCGCCGGGACTCGCAATCCCGACGAGGGCCTGACCACGAGAAGGATCCAGCTTCCCAATGGCTTCCCAGCACTCTAACGCGCCCTCGCGCAGCACGTACGGCGTTCAACACGCCAACGTCCGGCAGACCCGCAATTTCACGGTCGTCAGCAACGACCTGATCCGGCATCCCCACCTGTCGATGCAGGCGCGGGCCCTCGGTACGTACATCCAGTCGGTGCCCCCGGGCACCCCGGTCGGCGTGAAAGCCCTGGCCGGGCAGCTGCCCCTCGGGGAGAACGCGATCGGCAAGGCGCTGCGCGAGCTGGAGGCGTACGGGTACCTCAGGCGGCTCCCGGAGAAGCTCCCGAACGGGCAGATCGTCACCCGTACGGTGTTCTACAACGAACCCGAGGCCGTCACCCCACCCGAGCGAAAGCCCGGGCGGAACCCCGAGCCGAAGCCGGAACGCGCCCCGGAACCGGAACCTGCCCCGGAACCGAAGCCCGCCCTGGAGCCCGAACCCGCCCCCGAACCCGCCCCCGAACCCGCCTCCGCCCCCGCCCCCGAACCGGCACCGCCGCCGCAGCCCCCGGCGGCCCTCCCGGTGCCCCGCAACCCCGACAACCCGGCCCGTCGGCAGCTGGCCGAGGAGGTCCTGGCGGAGCTCCGCCGGGTCGATCCGCGCCTGCTCCTCGGCGCCCGGGACGTCCGACGCCTCACGGGCGGCGTCGAGGCCTGGCTGGAGCGCGGGGCCGACCACCGCGCGGTGACCGGCGCCTTGACGGCGAACCTCCCGGACCGCCTCCGCAACCCGGCGGGCCTGATCGCCCACCGCCTGACGGCCCAGCTCCCGCCCCTCCTGGCGCCCCTCCGGCGCGGCCCGGCGTTCATCCCGCCGGACCCCTTCCAGACCTGCGGGAAGTGCGACCGCGCCTTCCGCGCCCCCACCCCCGGCACCTGCAAGGGCTGCACCCCCTTATGACGGCGCGGGCGGGCGGCGCCGCCCACGCCGGGTGGCCCCGCCCCGACCGGAGGGGGTCGGCTACGCGTCCGACATCTTCGGCATCTCGCCCGTCGTCTTCGACATGTCGATGACGGCGAACGCCGCGCCCTGCTGGTCCGTCACCGCCGCGAAGCGGCCGAAGGGGCTGTCCATCGGGCCGAAGTGGAGCTTGCCGCCGTGCTTCTTGGCCTTGGCCACGGCCTCGTCGCAGTCCGGGACCGAGAAGTAGACCTGGATGTACGGGGGGATCTCGGCCGGGAACTCGTCGCCCATGCTCATCCGGCCGAGGACCGGGTTCCCGCTGCCGCCGACGCTGAAGACCTTGAAGTCCATCCCGGCCGCCTCCGGGTCGTCGCCGGGCTCCATCTTCTGGGCGGAGTACGGGAAGACCTTCGAGAGGAAGCCGTCCGCCTTGGCCGGGTCGCGGGTGAAGACCTCCGCCCAGGCGTACGCGCCCGGCTCGCCGATCTTCTCGAAGCCCTTGTGCTCGCCCGGCTGCCAGACGCCGAAGACCGCTCCGCTCGGCTCCTTGGCGATCGCCATCGTGCCGAAGGTGCCGACCTGCATCGGCTGCATCATCAGCTCGCCGCCGGCCGACTTGATCTTCTCGGCGGTGGCCGACGCGTCCGGCGAGGCGAAGTACAGACACCACTGCGACGGGGCCTCGCCGCCCTGCATCGGCGGGACGACGGCCGCCACGGCCTTGCCGTCGGAGTAGGCCTGCGTGTAGTTGCCGTACTCGCTGGACGACTCACCGAAGGTCCAGCCCAGCACGTCGGAGTAGAAGGTCTTGGCGCCCTCCACGTCCTTGAACATCGCGTCCACCCAGCACGGAGCGCCTTCCGGGAACTCAGCCATGATCGATCGACTCCTGTGTCCTCGTGCGTGTGTCGTGGTTTGTGTCGTGGGTCGCTTTTGCGCGGTTCTCACGCTAGGCCCGCGGTGCGCCGACCGCGCGGGGAAGGCGGCCACGCGGGAGGCTGGGTCCATGGACATCACGATGCGGCTGGCCCAGCAGCCGGAGGCCGACGAGCTCCTCGGCCGCAGCCCGCTCGCCGCGCTCGTCGGCATGCTGCTCGACCAGCAGGTGCCGATGGAGTGGGCGTTCTCGGGCCCGTACACGATCGCCCGGCGGATGGGGGCCGACGATCTGGACGCCCATGCGATCGCCGCCCAGGACCCCGAGGCCTTCGCCGCGCTGCTCTCCGAAAAGCCGGCCGTGCACCGCTACCCCGGGTCGATGGCCAAGCGGGTGCAGCAGCTGTGCGCGTACCTGGTGGAGCACTACGACGGGGACGCGGAGGCCGTCTGGCGCGACGTGCGGACCGGGGACGAGCTGCTGAAGCGGCTCCGGGAACTGCCCGGGTTCGGCGAGCAGAAGGCCCAGATCTTCCTGGCGCTGCTGGGCAAGCAGCTCGGCGTGCGGCCCAAGGGGTGGCGCGAGGCGGCCGGCGGCTACGGCCCGGCGAACGTCTACCGCTCGGCGGCGGACATCACCGGGCCGGAGTCCCTGGCCAAGGTGCGGGCGCACAAACAGGAGATGAAGGCCGCCGCCAAAGCCGAGAAGACCGCGAAGGCCGACAAGGCCGAAAAGGCCGACAAGGGCGCCTAGAGCGCGGCGGGGGCCTGGGCCGAAGCCGGGGACGGGGCCGCACCCCTGCGGAGCGCCGACGCGTAGACCTCGTCCGCGTCGAGGCGGCGCAGCTCCTCCGAGATCAGCTCGGCCTTGCTGCGGATCTTCAGGGCCACCTTGCGGTCGGGGCTGCCCGGCAGCATCAGCGTGGCCAGCGCCCCGTCGGGGCGGTCCACCGTGATCTCGCCCGCCGCGGTCGCGAGCCGGACCCGGGTGATCACGGGCCCGTCCGTGGTGACCCGCTCCACCGGCACCCCGAGCCGGTCCTGCAGCCAGCGCGCCAGCAGCTCGGCGCTCGGGTTGTCGGCCTCGCTCTCCACCGCCGCGCCCGTCACCGGCAGCGGCTTCTGGTCCATCGCAGCGGCCAGCAGCGCCCGCCACGGCGTCAGCCGGGTCCACGCGAGGTCGGTGTCCCCGGGGGCGTACGCGGCGGCCTGACGGTCCAGTACCGCCACCGGGTCGGCGACGGCCTCCGCATCCGTGATCCGTCGCTGCGCGAGCGCGCCGAGGGGATCGCGGGCAGGGTCGGCGGGGGCGTCGGCCGGCCACCACACCACCACCGGCGCGTCCGGCACCAGCAGCGGGAGGACCACGGAGCCCGCCTGCCCGGTGAGCGCCCCGTGCAGCCGCAGCAGCACGAGCTCCCCCGTCCCGGCGTCCGATCCGACCCGCAGCTCGGCGTCGAGCCGGGTCTGGCGGAGCTTGTGCGAGCCGCGCGAGGTGCGCTTGATCACCACGATGATGCGGCAGGGGTGTTCGCGCGAGGCCTCCGAGGCCGCACGGACGGCGTCGTACGCGTTCTCCTCGTCGGTGGCGATGACGAGCGTCAGCACCAGGCCCATCGTGGGGCTGCCGATGGCCCGGCGGGCATCGAGCAGAGCCCGGTCGATCTTGCTGGACGTGGTGTCGGTGAGTTCGGTCCGCATGGGGCGAAGTCTGTCAGCGCCGGAGGCTCCGGCGGCACCCCGGCGGCGCATCCGGCCGCCGGAATCCGTCACGTACGCCGGGCGGGCGGCACGCCGCAGACGCCGCGGCCCTCATCTGCGCCGCTTCGCCGTCCCGAACAGCGACCGCGAGATCTCCCGCCCCAACTGGGTGCCGACGGACCGGGCCAGCGAGCGGAACAGCCCGCTCCCCACCACCTGCTGGGCGAGCGACGGATCGGGCTTCGGGGCGCTGCGCGCCGCCTTCGCGGCCTCCTTGGCCTGCTTCTCGGCCGCCGCCTCGGCCGCGGCCGCCTCCGCCGCCGCCTCGGCCGCAGCCTGCTCGGCGCTGATCTTCTCGTACGCCGACTCGCGGTCGACCGGCTCCGCGTACCGCGAGTAGAGGAGCGAGGACTTCACCGCCGCGTCGAGGGCGGCCGCGTCGATCGGGCCCATCAGCGACTGCGGGGCGCGCAGCCGGGTGGCCGCCACCGGGGTCGGGGCGCCCTTCTCGCTGAGTACGGTGATCACCGCCTCGCCCGTCCCAAGCTGGGTCAGCAGCTCCTCCAGGTCGTACGCGGAGTTCGGGAAGGTCTTCACCGTGGCCTTCAGCGCCTTCGCGTCGTCCGGGGTGAAGGCGCGCAGCGCGTGCTGCACCCGGTTGCCGAGCTGTGCGAGCACGTCCGCCGGCACGTCCTTGGGGGTCTGCGTCACGAAGAAGACGCCGACGCCCTTCGAGCGGATCAGCCGCACGGTCTGGGTGATGGACTCCAGGAACGCCTTCGAGGCGCCGTTGAACAACAGGTGGGCCTCGTCGAAGAAGAAGACGAGCTTCGGCCGCTCCAGGTCCCCGACTTCCGGCAGGTCGCCGTAGAGGTCGGCCAGCAGCCACATCAGGAAGGTGGAGAAGAGCTGCGGCTTGTCCTGGACCGCCGGGAGTTCCAGTACGGAGACCAGCCCGCGCCCGTCGGCGGCCGTCCGCAGGAATTCACCGGTGTCGAATTCCGGCTCGCCGAAGAACTCCGAGGCACCCTGCTGTTCGAAGGCGGTCAGGGCGCGCAGGATCACCCCCGCCGTCACCGTGGACAGCCCGCCGATGCCCTTGAGCTCGGCTTTCCCCTGGTCGGAGACGAGGAAGGCGACGACCGCCCGCAGGTCCTTGAGGTCGATCAGCTCCAGTCCCTTGGTGTCGGCGTAGTGGAAGATCAGGCCGAGCGACTGCTCCTGGGTCTGGTTGAGCTGGAGCACCTTCGACATGAGCACCGGACCGAAAGCCGTCACGGTGGCCCGTACCGGAATGCCCGGTCCGATTCCGCCCAGCGAATAGAACTCGCTCGGGAATCCGGTCCCCTCCCACTGCTGGGCGACTTCCTTCGCCCGCTCCCCGATCCTCTCGTCGGCCGTGCCCGGCACCGAAATCCCGGACACGTCCCCCTTGATGTCGGCGAGGAACACCGGGACACCGCCCGCCGACAGCTGCTCGGCGATGAGCTGGAGGGTCTTCGTCTTGCCGGTGCCCGTGGCGCCCGCGACCAGGCCGTGGCGGTTGAGCATCGACAGCGGGATGCGGATCTGCCGCTCCGGCAGGCAGGCGCCGTCCCAGAGCAGGGCACCCAGCTCGAGCGCGGGTCCGGTGAGGGCGTACCCGGCGGCGATCTGGTCCGCCGGGGACGCGGGGTCGGTGCTCTCGCTCATCATCACTCCCGAAATAGCCCTGGCTGCCACTTTTGCACCGGCTTGGCAAGGCTGCGCCCGCAGGCACCGGCCCGGTAGGCTTTCCGTGTGATCTTCAAGCGCATCGGAAACGGGCGGCCGTACCCCGACCACGGCAGGGAAACCACCCGGCAGTGGGCGGATGTCGCCCCGCGCCCGGTCCGGCTCGACCAGTTGGTGACGACCAAGGGGCAGCTGGACCTCGAAACGCTGCTCGCCGAGGACTCGACGTTCTACGGGGACCTCTTCGCCCACGTCGTGAAGTGGCAGGGCGACCTGTACCTGGAGGACGGGCTGCACCGTGCCGTGCGCGCGGCCCTGCAGCAGCGCCAGGTCCTGCACGCTCGCGTACTCGAAATGGACTACTGAGCCCGAACACGCCGTAGGCGAGCCCGAGAAACGCTCCTGCCCGGGCGCCGCTTGGGTTTCCGGTTCGCGGGAATTGCGCCTTTCGGGTCGGTCTTGCCCTATCAACAGATCATTTGGTGGGCATCGCAGGCGGGCGGTATTACGCTGCGCCCATGAGCATGCTCACTCCCCCCGGCATGGGCGGAAAGTACCGCGTCACGGGAGCGGCCTACCCCCGCATGAGGCGACCGCGGCGCCGCCGCCGCATTGTCTTCACCGTGCTCGGAGCAGTCCTCGGTCTGGCCCTGCTCGGCTACGGATCCGTGCAGCTCATGAACGTGTTCCGCGGCGAGGGCGGCTCCGGCAAACACCAGAGCGCCGCGGGCAAGGACTGCGCCACCCCGAAGCCCAGGGCGGGCGCCGCGGCGGCCGCCAGCCCCGCCGCCGCCAAGCCGGCCGTGGCCCTGCCACAACCCGGCGAGATCACGGTCAACGTCTACAACGCGACCCCGCGCGCCGGGCTCGCCAAGGCGGTCGGCGACGAGCTGAAGAAGCGCGGCTTCACGGTCGGCAAGGTCGGCAACGCGCCCGCCGACTTCGACAAGAAGGTCCCCGGGACGGGGATACTGATCGGCTCGCCCAAGACCGACAAGGCCGCCTTCTCCGTGCTGGGCACCCAGCTCGAAGGCGACACCCAGCAGACCGACGCCCGCGAGGGCTCGGACATCGACCTGATCCTCGGCGACGCCTTCAAGGAGCTCAGTCCGAAGGAGGCCGCGGACAAGGAGCTGTACCTGCTGGCCAACCCGCAGCCCGCACCCGCCAAGACCTGCTGAACGCGAAACAGCCGGCCGCCTCGGAAAGAGGCGGCCGGCTGTTTCGTGCCGGCGGCGGGCCGGCGGGTCCTACTCGGCCGAGCCGTACATGCGGTCGCCCGCGTCGCCCAGGCCCGGAACGATGTAGCCGTGCTCGTTGAGCCGCTCGTCCACCGCGGCCGTCACGACCGTCACCGGGGTACCCGCGAGATCGCGCTCCATGACCTCGACACCCTCGGGCGCGGCCAGCAGCACCACGGCGGTGACGTCGTCGGCGCCGCGCTTGATCAGTTCCTGGATCGCCGCGACGAGCGTGCCGCCGGTGGCGAGCATCGGGTCGACGACGTAGACCTGCCGCCCGGAGAGGTCCTCCGGCATGCGCGTCGCGTACGTGGAGGCCTCCAGGGTCTCCTCGTTGCGGACCATGCCCATGAAGCCCACCTCGGCGGTCGGCAGCAGCCGCATCATGCCGTCCAGCATGCCGAGGCCGGCGCGCAGGATCGGCACGACCAGCGGGCGGGGGTGCGAGAGCTTCACGCCGGTGGTCGGGCCGACGGGCGTGACGATGTCGGCCTGCTCGGTGCGCACGTCGCGGGTGGCCTCGTACGCGAGGAGGGTCACCAGCTCGTCGGCGAGCCGACGGAAGGTGGGGGAGTCGGTGCGCTTGTCGCGCAGGGTGGTCAGTTTGTGCGCCACCAAGGGGTGATCGACGACCTGCAAACGCACAACATCCTCCAAGGCTCAGCTGCCGGGTTTCGACCTGCGACCTGCAAAAACGGCCGCACTTTTTCGCGACCCACGGTCAAAAGGCTACGCGGTGCGCGCACCCCCCTGCGTCCGAACCGGCACCCGCGCCCACGGATCCGCCGCGGATCGGCTGCGCATCGGCTCCGGACGCCCTGCGGACGTGCTGCCGGCGTCCCGGGGATGCGGCCCGCCCGGAGGCCCAGCACGCTGGACTGATGAGCAACGCACCGGTGATCGCGGCGGTCGACGGATCCGAGCACAGCCTCAGAGCGCTGGAATGGGCGCGGACCGAGGCGCTCCGGCACGGCACCGGGCTCGTGGTCGCGCACGTGCTGCCCGACAGCGCCCAGCTGTACGCGGCGCGCCGCTCCTCCCTCGCCGACCCCTCGCAGCCGGCGGAGTACGCCGACCCCGTCGGCGAAGACGTACAGGCGATCCTCGCCCGGGCCGCCGAGCTCCCGGCCGACGTGCGGTACGAGTCGTTGGAGGGCTCCGTGCCCGAGGCCCTGCGCATGACCGGGGAGAACTCCCGGATGCTGGTGATGGGCTCCCGGGGCCGCGGCGGCTTCGCGGCCCTGCTGCTCGGCTCGAACAGCCGCGCCGTGGCCTCGACGGCGGCGTGCCCGGTGGTGGTGGTCCCGCACGCGGCGCGCAGCGCCGAGGCCGGGGCCGGGCCGTCCGGCGGGCGCGTGGTGCTCGGCCTGCACGCAGCGGAGACGGCGGACGACGTGGTGGCCTTCGCCTTCGCCGAGGCGGCCGCACGGGGGACCACCGTCCAGGTGGTCTCGGCGTACGCGATCCCCCCGGCGCCGACCATGGCGGTGGACAACCCCTTCCAGGTGATCCCGCCGGAGGGCCTGGCCGACGACGGGGACGCGGTGCCGGCGGAGCGGGAGATGCTGCGCTCCCAGACGGAGCGGCTGGAGCCGTTCCGGGCCCGGTGGCCGCAGGTGCCGGTGGAGCAGGCTGCGGTCCCGGGAGACGCGGCGGAGCGCCTGGTGACGGCCTCCCGGTCGGCGGCCCTGGTGGTGGTCGGCCGCCACCACCCGCGGCGCAGCGTCGGGTCCCTGATGATCGGCTCGGTGGCCCACGCGGTGCTCCACCACGCGCACGGCCCGGTGGCGGTGGTCCCGACGCTGTCGGACGGCGCGTAGCAGCACCGTGGCAACCCTTCTGAGCTGCGAAGGGGTGGCATCAATCGCGCCATCCGGGGGAAGGTGGGATGCGGGGGGTCTGCTTCGCGCCGGCGGAGGAGGACGACCGGACCAGCCGGGGTGGTGGCGGATGCCCGACACGCAGCCGAGCCGAGAGAACGACACGCCGCAGCAGCCGGAGACGGCGGCGCAGCGCAGGGCGCGCCGCGCGCAGTTCCTGCGCGACCTGATGGAGGCGCAGGCCCTGCGCGACCGCGTCCAGCCCCGCCGCGCCCGCGCCGCCCGCATGCGCCAGCAGATGCGCATGCGCACCTTCCGCTGGTGACCGCCCGCGGGCCCGGCGGCGGTCGGGGGCGGGCCCGGGAGCGGGTCGCCCGGGCGGCGCCGCGCCGAGGAGCCGGCCGGGATCCCGTGCGTGCCGCGAGGCCGCCGCAGCGCGCCGCAGCGGCCCCCGTACAACCCGCTGAGCGCACGGCGCGGAACGACGCAAGCGCCGAAGACCTCTCGCAAAGCCGCGCTTTCTGCCACGATGCCGATTGGGCGGGGCACGAAACGGCGAGCAGGACAGCCGTTCCAACCCTCCCCACCTCCGGCCGGGGGGACCTCCAACCGGCACGCCTATGACCAGTGGGAGAGTCACGGTGTATTTCGCCGCACTGCTCGCGCGCACCGAAGACGGGTGGGAAGCGAGCGACATGGAACTCGACGACGTCGAGTCCCTGAGTGATCTGATCGATCTCGCCCGTGCCGCCGCTGTCGACGACGACACGGTGGTCGCCCTCATCGAGCAGGAGGACGCCTGGTTCGGCGTCGTCCGCGTGGACGGCGAGGAGGACCCGCGGTACTTCGTGTCGAACGCCTCCGCGGCCTCCCGCAGCTCCTACGGCTCGATGCTGACCGACGAGCTGCTGGGCAGCGACGAGGAGGACGACGAACTCGACGAACTGGACCTGGACGGCACCGAGGACGGCGAGGAGGACACGATCGCCGCGTTCACCGGTGCCGACGACGAGGACGAGGAGGACCCGCCCGGCGCGGAACCGGTACCCGCCGGCCCGCTCGGCGACCCCCGGCTGCTGGACGATCTCGGCGTCAGCAACAAACAACTGATGACCCTCGACGGGGACGCCCTCTCGGAGATCGCCGAGTCCCTCGGCGCCACCGAGGTGCTGGAGGCCGTCCGCTAGTGATCGCCACGCACCACCCCCTGCACGGCCCCGATCCCTTACGGGACCCGTGGCGGGACTCCATGCGCCTGGCGCTCCAGGAGGCCGCCCGGGCGGTGCCGGCCGGCGACGTGCCGGTCGGCGCCGTCGTGCTGGGCCCGGACGGAGAGCTCCTCGCCACCGGGCACAACGAGCGCGAGGCCACCGGCGACCCCACGGCGCACGCCGAGGTGCTGGCGCTGCGCCGGGCGGCCGCCCGGCTCGGGGAATGGCGGCTTCCGGGGTGCACCCTCGTGGTGACCCTGGAGCCGTGCGTGATGTGCGCGGGCGCGCTCGTGCAATCGCGGGTGGCCCGGGTCGTCTACGGCGCCGACGACGAGAAGGCGGGCGCCGCGGGGTCGCTCTGGGACCTCGTACGGGACCGCAGGCTCAACCACCGCCCGGAGGTGATCCGCGGCGTGCTCGCGCAGGAGTGCGCGCGGCAGCTGACGGACTTCTTCCGCGACCGCTGAGGAGGCTCGGCGGCATCGATTTCATTTGATGCCGATCCTTAGGCTAGGATCCATCTCGGTAGTGTGTCCGAGTGGCCGAAGGAGCTCGCCTCGAAAGCGAGTATGGGGCAACCCATCGGGGGTTCAAATCCCTCCACTACCGCTTCGTTCGAGAGCCCCGCCCCGCAAGGGACGGGGCTCTCGGCGTTTTTGCCGGCGTGATCCGCCGCGTCTTTACGGATGACGTCCGCGTGACCGGGGCCCCGCTCGGCCGTTGTCACGGCATGACCAAGACCCAGCGCATGCTCGCCGCCTTCGCCCTCGCGGGGGCCGCAGCGGGCCTCGCCGCTCCCGCCGCCTCCGCCGCCCCCGCGGTCCCGATCACCCTCCCCGACCTGCCGCAGGCCGCCCCGGGCATGCCGCAAGGGGCCACGCCCGGTTCCGTCCGGGAGATCGGCGGGAAGCTCACCGAGGTGAACAAGCTCGGCCGGCTGACGGACCTGCCGAACGACCTGGCACCCGTCATCGCCCCCGTGGCGCCCGTCCTGGGCCTGCTCGGCGCCATCCAGTAGCCGAGGAGGCCGGGCGGAAAGCCCCGGAAAGCCCCCAAGAGACCCTGAGGGCCTCGAAGGGCCGCAGCACCCGAAGAAGGCCCCGACCGGGGTCGGGGCCTTCGACGTACGGACGGGGGAAGCGGCATCGGGGGGACAACCCGCTTCCCCCGACGAGGACGGAACCTGCCAGTCCGAACCGCAGTCAGGGCGAAGCTTGCGGCTCGGACCCCGCAGTGAGGTCCTGTCCCTCACCCACCGGTTTCCTGCCAGAACCGGTGGGCTCGCCTTCCATACTGCGCCACCCGCGCCCTCCCTCATCGCGGCAAAGGGCCCGGACCGCCGGGTCATTGGTCCATAAAGGCCAGGTGAGTGTCCGAAGACGAACGGTTAGACTCACCGGACTTAGCAGGACCGGTTGGGGAGGCCGACACCGCTCGTGGACACCAAGAAGATGATCATGAGTGGGCTCGTCGTGTTCGTGCTCTTCGTGATCATCACCCAGCCGGTCAAAGCGGCCGACATCGTCAAAATAGGCTTCCAGGGGATATCGGACGCAGCGCACGGCATCGGCGCGTTCATGACCGAATTGGTGCGCTGAACCCGTACGCTGACGCGGCCTTCCGAACGACCGGCCCCCCACTCCGACGGGTGGGGGGCTTTCGCGTTCCCGCGCCCCCGCAATACCCGCACCCAAAACACCCCATTATGCCCAACTTGCCCTCAACACGGCGATATACGGTGCTTGCACACAGTGCACATGTCTTGTGATGCTATGACCGCTTTTGACGGATGAGTTGACATGAAGGGGTGGCGTGACCGTGCCGGCCAGTACTGCGCCTCAGGTGCCACCCCAGCAGGAGCCCCCTGAGGAGCCTCCAGCGCCCCCGAGGCCGCAGAGCCGGGGCGCGGACACCCGGGCCCTCACCCAGGTCCTGTTCGGCCAGCTGAAGGGCCTTCAGCCGGGGACGACCGAGCACCACCGGGTGCGCGGTGCCCTCATCGAGGCGAACCTTCCGCTCGTCCGGTACGCGGCCGCCCGCTTCCGCAGCCGCAACGAGCCGATGGAGGACGTGGTCCAGGTCGGCACGATCGGCCTCATCAACGCGATCGACCGGTTCGACCCGGACCGCGGGGTGCAGTTCCCGACGTTCGCCATGCCCACCGTGGTGGGCGAGATTAAACGGTACTTCCGCGACAACGTCCGCACCGTCCACGTGCCGCGCCGGCTCCACGAGCTGTGGGTCCAGGTGAACGCGGCGACCGAGGACCTCACCACCCTGCACGGGCGCACGCCCACCACGCCCGAGATCGCCGAGCGGCTGCGGATCACCGAGGACGAGGTGCTGTCCTGCATCGAAGCCGGCCGCAGCTACCACGCCACCTCACTGGAGGCCGCCCAGGAGGGCGACGGGCTGCCGGGGCTGCTGGACCGCCTCGGCTACGAGGACCCGGAGCTGGCCGGGGTCGAGCACCGCGACCTCGTCCGCCACCTCCTCGTACAGCTGCCCGAGCGTGAACAAAGGATCCTGCTGCTGCGGTACTACAACAATCTGACGCAGTCCCAGATCAGCGCGGAGCTCGGCGTGTCCCAGATGCACGTCTCGCGACTGCTCGCCCGCAGCTTCGCCCGGCTCCGATCCGCAAACAGGATCGAGGCGTAGCCGGAACGGGTGGAACCCGCTCCGCCGTTTCCCCACAGAATGGGCTCATTCCGCTCTGTCGCTGGAGATATATGTCGACTTGGCGCTACAGCGTGTTGCCGACATGTGACATTCTGCTGGAACCGCGTTTGCCGCAGCCCCGCCTCCGGTATTCAGGTGGAGGCTGCGTTCCTCCGACGGGCGCGCCGTACGCGACCGTCCGCGACCTCAAGGGGGTGGCATGTCCGTAGACCAGGGCAGCTCCAAGGTGCTCACGCTCGAAAAGAGCGCAGCGCCGGCAGCACTTGCAGCGCCTGTTGTGCCTGCAGCGCCTGTCCGCTCGGAAGCCATCGACACCCGCACCCTCTCCCGCTCCCTCTTCCAGCGACTTGCCGCCCTGGACGTGGACAGCCCCGAACGTGCGTACGTACGCGACACCCTGATCGAGCTGAACCTGCCGCTGGTGCGGTACGCGGCCGCCCGCTTCCGCAGCCGCAACGAGCCGATGGAGGACATCGTCCAGGTCGGCACGATCGGCCTGATCAAGGCGATCGACCGGTTCGACTGCGAACGCGGCGTGGAGTTCCCGACGTTCGCGATGCCGACCGTCGTGGGCGAGATCAAACGATTCTTTAGGGACACCTCCTGGTCCGTGCGCGTCCCGCGCCGCCTCCAGGAGCTGCGCCTCGCCCTCACCAAGGCCAGCGACGAGCTCGCCCAGAAGCTCGACCGCTCGCCGACGGTGCCGGAACTGGCCGCCGTACTCGGGGTGTCGGAGGAGGACGTCGTCGACGGCCTCGCCGTGGGCAACGCGTACACCGCCTCCTCGCTCGACTCGCCCTCTCCCGAGGACGAGGGCGGCGAGGGCTCGCTCGCGGACCGGCTCGGGTACGAGGACACCGCGCTGGAGGGCGTCGAGTACCGCGAGTCGCTGAAGCCGCTGCTCGCCAAACTCCCGCCCCGGGAACGCCAGATCATCATGCTGCGGTTCTTCGCGAACATGACGCAGTCGCAGATCGGCGAGGAGGTCGGCATCTCCCAGATGCACGTCTCCCGGCTGCTGACGCGCACGCTGGCACAGCTGCGGGTGGGCCTGATCGGGGAGTAGCCGCGGACGAGGGGTTCACACCTGACGCAACGTCAGCAAAACTACGGCGATGCGAGTGGACCGCCGAACGCTCACCCTCATCGCCCTGTGCTGCTCTCTGGCCGCCGCATGCCTGACGGGGTGCGGCGGCCCGGCACGTGACGGCTACGCCGCCGCGGGCGCCGTGGCCGCGGCGCCGGAACGCCGGGCGGGCGACAACGTGCCGCCGCAGTCCCCGGTGGAGCTCCGGCGGCTGAGCGACGACCCGCCTCCCCCGACAGGGAGTACGTCGCCCGGTACTCCGGACCGCGGCAGCCCTGCGGCCTCCGCCCGAGGCGGATCGACGGCCACCACGCCCGGGACCGCGCAGCCGCCCCAGCCCCCGCCGGCCCAAGGCCCGCAGACTTCGGGCCCGCAGCCTTCGGGCCCGCCGACGCAGGCCCCGCCGGCCTCGAAACCCCCCGGACCCGCTCCGGGGACGACACCCCCGGCCACTCCGGCGCAGCTGACCCTGGGCCCGCCCGTCCGCACCCAGACGGCGGACCGCTGGTGCGAGAAGGTCACGGTGGCGTTCACCAACACGGGAACGAAACCGGCCACGTCCGGCACGGTCACGTTCTCGACGCACGTCATCGGCGCGCTCGGCATCGACTGGGCCACGATCACCACGACCCAGCCCCTGCCCGCCCCCATCCCCGGGGGCGCGGCAAAGACGCAGACCTACCCGGTCTGCGTCGAATCCTGGCGAGTGCCCCTGGGCATGCACGTGGAGACCCGAAAGGCCACGGCCACCTGGAGCTGACGGCGCCTGGGCGAATCCGGTCCGCCGGGGAGCCGCACCGGCCCCGGCCGCACCGGACCCGGTCGCCCTGGCCGTCCTGCCCGCTCCGGTCGCGCAGGACCCGGTCGCCCCGGCCGTCCCGCCCGCCCCGGTCGCGCCGGTCGCCCCGGCCGCCCTGCCCGCCCCGACTGCCCTGCCCGACCCGCCCGTCCCGGGCGCCCTGCCCGTCCCGGCACTGCGCGGCCGGCTACAGAGCCAGCCAGGCCACCACCCCGATCAGGACCAGGGCGGCGATCCCGACGCCCAGCCACAGTCCGGTCTTCGACCCCGAGCCCTGTGCGGCCTGCCGCCGCCGAGACCCCTGCACCGCGGGGCCCGGCCCGGTCGGCGCCGCCTCTTCGACGAACGCCCGGAACATCTGAGTGCTGCCCGCGGGGTCGTAGTTGCCCTCGGGTCCCTGTGAGTTGTGGTTCGCAGCCATGCCTCAGGACCCTAGCGGGTTTTCCGATTCCTTTACCGCCCCCACCCCCCCATTCATTTGCCTGTAGCAACCAATCGCTTCTATGGTTGCCCTAAGCAACAACATCGGGATACGAGGAAAGGGAGGGGGGAGCCCCATGACCACCGAAACCCGGACGCTACAAGCGCCCCCTGCACCACCGGCGCCGCACGCGGAACACGCCCCCACCAGCCGCTACGAGGAACTGGCCCGCCAGCTCACCGGCATCGGCGCCGTCAAGCGCGACCTGGCCCGCCTGCTCCCCGCGGACTGCCCGCCCGGCTCCGCCGCCGTCCTCACCCTGCTCGACCGCCACGGGGAAATACGGCTCAGCCGCCTCGCCGACCTCATGGCCATCGACATCTCGGTGACCAGCCGCCACGTCGCCCACGTCGCCGACCGCGGGTGGATCACCCGCGACACCGACCCCGGCGACGGCCGCTGCCGCATCCTGCGGCTCACCCCGGCCGGGCACGCCCTCCTCGCCGAACTCGGCGCCCGCTACACCGGCGCACTGGAGAAGGCCCTGGCCGACTGGTCCCCCCACGACATCGACGTACTCAACACCTTGCTGACCCGGCTCCGATCGAGCTTCTAGACAAAGGAACCACATGGCGACCACCGCACCCACCGGTGCGCAGGGAGGCAGCCGGTCGGAGACCACGTCCGACCCCGCGTCCACCCCCGGCTCCGGCTCCCCCGCCCCCATGACCCACCCGCAGATCATGAAGGCGCTGTCCGGGCTGATGCTCGGCATGTTCGTGGCGATCCTGTCGTCCACGATCGTCTCCAACGCCCTGCCCCAGATCATCAGCGACCTCGGCGGCACGCAGTCCTCGTACACCTGGGTCGTCACGGCCGCCCTGCTGTCGATGACCGCTGCGACCCCGCTCTGGGGCAAGCTGTCCGACCTCTTCAGCAAGAAGCTGCTGGTCCAGATATCCCTGGTGATCTACGTCCTCGGCTCCGTGGTCGCGGGCCTGTCCCAGAACACCGGCATGCTGATCGCCTGCCGCGTCGTCCAGGGCATCGGCGTCGGCGGCCTCTCCGCCCTGGCCCAGATCGTGATGGCCGCGATGATCTCGCCGCGCGAGCGCGGCCGGTACAGCGGCTACCTCGGCGCGGTCTTCGCCGTCGCCACCGTCGGCGGCCCGCTGCTCGGCGGCGTCATCACCGACACCTCGTGGCTCGGCTGGCGCTGGTGCTTCTACGTCGGCGTGCCGTTCGCGATCATCGCCCTGATCGTCCTCCAGCGCACCCTGCACCTCCCGGTCGTCCGCCGCGACGTCAAGGTCGACTGGCTCGGCGCGTTCCTGATCAGCGGGGCCGTGTCCCTGCTCCTGATCTGGGTCACGCAGGCCGGCGACTCGTACGACTGGATCTCCTGGACCACCGCGGCGATGACCGGCGGCGCCGTCGTACTCGGCCTGCTCTTCATCCTCGTCGAGTCCAGGGCGAGCGACCCGATCATCCCGCTGCGCCTGTTCCGCAACAAGACCATCACCCTCGCCTCGGCCGCCTCCCTGTTCGTCGGCATCGCGATGTTCTCGGGGACGGTGTTTTTCAGCCAGTTCTTCCAGTTGGCCCGCAACGAGTCCCCCACCATGTCCGGAATCCTCACGATTCCGATGATCGGCGGCCTCTTCGTCTCCTCCACGGTTTCCGGTCAGGTGATCACCAAGACCGGCAAGTGGAAGGCCTGGCTCGTCTCCGGCGGCGTCCTCCTGACGGCCGGCCTCGGGCTGCTGGGCACCCTGCGGTACGACACCCCGTACTGGCACATCGCGATCTACATGGCACTGACCGGCCTCGGTCTCGGCATGATGATGCAGAACCTCGTCCTCGCCACGCAGAACCAGGTGGCCCCCGAGGACCTCGGCTCGGCCAGCTCGGTCGTCACCTTCTTCCGCTCGCTCGGCGGCGCCGTGGGCGTCTCGGCTCTCGGCGCGGTCATGGCCAACCGGGTCACCCACTACGTCAAGGACGGGCTGGCCGCACTCGGCCCGAAGGCGGCGGCGATGGGCCACGGCGGCACCGCCGGCGGCGGGATCCCCGACCTCGACAAGCTGCCCGCGCCGTTCCGGACGGTCGTCGAGTCCGCGTACGGCCACGGCGTCGGCGACGTCTTCTTCTACGCGGCGCCGTTCGCGCTGCTCTCGCTCGTCCTGGTGCTGTTCATCAAGGAGGTCGCCCTGAAGTCCAAGCCGGCCGCCCACGCCCCGACGGCGTCGGCGTCCACGGCTCCGGCTTCGGCTTCGGCTCCCGCGCCGGCCGTGGCTTCGGCGGAATAGCGGCACCGAGCGGTATCCGCAGGCCCCCGTCGGGCCGCCCCTCCTCCGGGAGCGGCGCCCGGCGGGGGTCTTCTACGTCCTCGGCCGGGCGGGCCGGGCCGGCCGGGCCGGCCGGGCGGCGGCCTGCGCCTCGATGCCCGCGATCAGGACGTCGAGCGCGAGGACGAAGTCCCCGTCGGGCGCCCGCCGGGCGGCGCCCCCGCAGCCGTGCAGGAACTGCGAAACCGCCAGGTGTGCGCCGGTCCGGCGGCCACCTGCCAGACCCGTGGCGTCGAGCACCCTCTGCAGGGCGGAGTCGAAGGCCCGCGCGTGCGGGCCGATGTTCGGGTACGCGGCGGTCAGCGGCGCCACCCACGGGTGCTCCGCCAGCAGTCGCCGGTAGCCGCAGGCCAGCGACCGCAGCCGGCCGGCCCAGCCCTCGTGCACCGGGGCGGGCGGCTCGGCCGGGGCGGTGGTACGGGACAGCGGGAGCTCGCCCAGGGCCCGGTCCAGGGCGAGTTCGAGCAGATCGTGCCTGGTGTCGACGTACCAGTACAGGGACATCGCGGTGACCCCGAGGCCGGCCGCGAGCCGCCGCATCGAGAACCGGGCCAGTCCCTCGGCGTCGAGCAGCCGGACGGTGGCTCCGGTGATCCGGTCCCGGTCGAGGCCGGAGGGCGCCTCAGTGCGGCGCCGGGCGGGTGCGGTGTGCCCGGGGGCCAGCCACACGCTGGTCCGGGTATCGCCGGGATCGGCCGCGGTCACCATGGAGGCACCCTCCTCACAACAGCTGGATCAGCCCGGAATGCCCGGTCCGCCCCCTTGATGCTAGAGGGTGCCTCTCGCGTTTCGGCGGGTTCAGGACGGGGCGGACGTGCCGTTCAGGGGGGCGGTCAGGTCGTAGAGGGTGGCGCCGCCGACCGTCGTGGACCGGTAGTTGGCCTGGATCCAGCTCGTGATGGCGCTGCTGGTGCCGCCGCCCGGGCCACCGCCCTGACCACCGCGCACAGCCTGTCCGGTCTGCCCCTCGCCGCCGGCGCGGGCGCCCTCGCCGATGAAGTAGTGGATCTTGCCCGAGCGCACGTACTCCTGGAACCGGGCCAGCGTCGGGGACGGGTCGCTGCCGTTGAACCCGCCGATCGGCATCACCGGCTCGCCCGAGGCCAGCTGGTAGCTCGCCGCGTTCTGCGCACCGACGGCGGCCGCCGCCCAGGTGTACTTCCCCGCGTCCTTGCGCAGGGCCGCCGTGGCCTCCTTGTCGGCCTTCGTACCGCCCAGCAGGCCGCCGAAGCCGCCGCCGGGGCCGCCCGCGGAGTTCTCCGCCCCGCGGGCACCGCGCGCCCCGGCGGCCCCCTGACCGCCCTGACCGCCCGGGAAGCCCTGGCCACCGGGGAACCCCGGGCCGCCGCGGAACTGCCGGGGCCCGCCCTGCGGACCGCCGCCCTGCCGCCCCTGCTGCGGGCCGCCCTGCGGCGCCCCCTGCGACGCCGCGCCCGGCGGGAGTTCACCGCCGCCGAAGCGCATGCCCATGCCGCCCCGGCCGCCCGAGACCGCGGGCCCCGCCGTCACGATCGACCCGCCGCGCGTGGAGTCCGCCGTCGTCAGGCAGTACGCGAACGGACCGGCCAGCGCGGCCGCCAGCCCCAGCCCCGCCGCGCCCAGCGCCAACCGGCGGCCGAGTCGGGCGCCGAGCAGCAGCCCGGCCGCGGCGAGGAGGCCGGCCACGAGGACGGTCCAGCGCAGCCACGGCAGGTACCCGCTGGAGCGGCCGAGCAGGACGTACGACCACCACGCGGTCAGCGCGAGGGTGCCGGACAGGGTGAGCGCGGCGGCCTTGCTGCCCCGCTCCTCCCACAGCATGGCCACGCCCATGCCGACCAGCGCGGCCACGAAGGGTGCCAGCGCCACGGTGTAGTACTCGTGGAAGATGCCCTGCATGTAGCTGAAGACGAGCGCCGTGATCAGCAGGGCGCCGCCCCACACCAGGAACGCCGCCCGGGCCATGCCCTCCAGGGAGTCGGCGGCCCGGCGGGCCCGCCAGGTGATCACGAGTCCGGTGACGAGCATGACGAGGGCCGCCGGGAGCAGCCAGGAGATCTGTCCGCCGATGTTGGCCGAGAAGAGCCGATCGATGCCGGTCTCTCCCCAGCCCCCGCCGCCCCCACCGCCACCGGGGCGGGCACCGCCGCCGACGCTGCCGGTCTCGTCGCCGTTGATCCGGCCGAGGCCGTTGTAGCCGAGGGTGAGCTCCAGGAAGGAGTTGTTCTGCGAGCCGCCGATGTACGGGCGGGAGGACGCGGGCCAGAGTTCCACGATCGCCACCCACCAGCCCCCGGCCACGACCATGACGGCGCCGGCGAGCAGCAGTTGACCGAGCCGGCGGCGCAGCCGGGTCGGCGCGCAGACCGCGTACACGAGGGCGAGCGGCGGCAGGATGACGAAGGCCTGAAGGGTCTTGGTCAGGAAGGCGAAGCCGACCGCGACGCCCGCCCAGACGAGCCACTTGGTGTGGGCGCCGTCGAGGGCCCGCAGGACGCAGTAGACGGTGACGGTCAGCAGCAGGGTGAGGAGCGCGTCCGGGTTGTTGAAGCGGAACATCAGCGCGGCGACCGGGGTGAGCGCGAAGACCGTGCCGCTGAGCAGTGCGGCCGCGGGCCCGAAATGGCGGCGCACGGCGGCGTAGAGCACCGCGGTGGTGCCGACACCCATCAGGGCCTGCGGGACCAGGATCTGCCAGCCGCCGAGCCCGAACAGCCGGACGGACAGGGCCATGGGCCACAGGGCGGCCGGGGGCTTGTCGACGGTGATGGAGTTCCCGGCGTCGGAGGAGCCGAAGAAGAAGGCCTTCCAGCTCTCGCTGCCCGCCTGGACGGCGGCGGAGTAGAAGGAGTTGGCGTAGCCGGAGGCGCCGAGGTTCCACAGCAGCAGGACGGCCGTGGCCAGCAGGAGCGCCGCGTACGCGGGCCGCTCCCAGCGGGGGCGTCCTGCGGGCGCGGTACCGGCGGTGGCGCTCGACCCGGTCGGAGCGGGGGGTGCGGTCGGGGCGCGTTCGGGAAACGGGGAGTCCATGGGTGGTACGGCCGTGGTCATCAGGTGGCGTCCTTCGCGGGAGTGGCGCGCCGCTCGGGGAAGACCCAGGCGCGGAAGAGCAGGAACCTCAGCACGGTTGCGGCGAGGTTGGCCGTGATCAGTACGGCCAGTTCGGTGCTGTGGGAGGGGTCGGCGGTGGCGGCGCCGAGGGCGGCGAGCGAGCCGCTGGTCAGGGCCAGTCCGACGCCGAACACGACGAGGCCCTGGGCCTGGTGGCGTACGGCCCGGTCGCGGCCGCGGACCCCGAAGGTGAGCCGTCGGTTGGCGGCCGTGTTGGCGACGGCGGAGACCAGCAGGGCGCCGGCATTGGCGAGCTGCGATCCGGCGCCGAGCCGGAGGAGGGAGTACAGGGCGAGGTAGGCGAGCGTGGACAGCACCCCGACGGCGCAGAAGCCGAGGAGCTGGCGGGCCAGCCCGCGCGGCACTCCGGGCAGGGCACTGCGGTCTCGCGGGTCGTCGCCGAAGGGGCGGGCGAGTCGGTCGAGCGGCAGCGAGCCGACGGCTAGCGCCCGACCCACCCGCCACATGCCCTTGAGGTCCTCCGTGGCGGTGCTGACGATGTGGACGGTGGAGTCGGGGTCGTCCACCCAGTCCACCGGCACCTCGTGGATCCGCAGCCCGGCCCGCTCGGCGAGCACCAGCAGCTCGGTGTCGAAGAACCAGCCCGAGTCCTCCACCAGCGGCAGCAGCCGCTCCGCGACCTCCCGCCGGATGGCCTTGAATCCGCACTGGGCATCGCTGAAGCGGGCGGCGAGGGAGGAGCGCAGGAGCAGGTTGTAGGCGCGGGAGACGAACTCCCGCTTGGCGCCGCGCACCACGCGCGAGGAGCGGGCGAGGCGGGTGCCGATGGCGAGGTCGGAGTGCCCGGAGATGAGCGGGGCGACCAGCGGCAGCAGCGCGTTGAGGTCGGTGGACAGGTCCACGTCCATGTACGCGAGGACGGGCGCCTCGGAGCGGGACCAGACCGTCCGCAGGGCGCGGCCGCGGCCCTTCTCCTCCAGCCGGGTGCTGCATACGCCGTCGACGTCGGCGGCGAGGCGGGCCGCGACCTCGGGGGTGCGGTCGGTGCTCGCGTTGTCGGCGATCGTGATGCGGAACGGGTACGGGAACGTACGGGTGAGGTGGTCGTGGAGCCGGCGCACGCACGGGCCGAGGTCCCTCTCCTCGTTGAAGACCGGGATCACCACGTCGAGTACGGGCTCGCCGGGCACGGGCGCGAGGTGCGCCCGTGCCGGAAGGGCGCCGGAGGAGGTGTCGGTTCGCATGTGCCGACCCTCTCCGGGCGGGCTGTCACCGCTGTGTGGTGAGCCTGTGGCCCGTCTGTGAGTCCGTCTTCGCGTCGGTCTTCGCGTCCGTCCGTGAGTCCCTCCGGGGGCCCGTCTTCGGGGGCTGGCCGGGGGCGAGCGGAAGCAGTACCTCGAAGCGGGTGCGCCCCGGCTCGCTCTGGACGTCCACCTGTCCGCCGTGCGCCGTCACGACGGCCTCGACGATGGCCAGCCCCAGGCCGGTGGAGCCGGCGGCCCGGGAGCGGGAGGCGTCGCCACGGGCGAACCGCTCGAAGACGTGGGGGAGCAGGGCGGGCGGGATGCCGGGCCCGTCGTCCTCGATCCGCAGCCGGACTGCGGATGTTTCACGTGAAACACGGGCGGTGACGGTGGTGCCGGGCGGGGTGTGCGTGCGGGCGTTGGCGAGCAGGTTGACCAAGACCTGCTGGATCCGGGCCGGGTCGGCGCGGACGGGCGCGGGCTCGTCGGGAAGCTCAAGGCGCCAGTGGTGCTCGGGTCCGGCGGCCCGGGCATCGCTGACGGCGTCGACGACGAGCGGGGCGAGATCGGTGTCGGCCGAGCTGAGCGGGCGGCCGGCGTCGAGCCGGGCGAGCAGCAGCAGGTCCTCGACGAGTCCGGTCATCCGGGTCGCCTCGGACTCGATGCGGCCCAGGGCGTGCCGGGTGTCGGGACCGGGCTCCTCCCGTCCCCGGCGGGTCAGTTCGGCGTAACCGCGGATGGAGGCCAGGGGAGTCCGCAGCTCGTGACTGGCGTCCGCGACGAACTGCCGTACCCGGGTCTCGCTCTGCTGGCGGGCCGTGAGGGCGGAGGAGACGTGACCCAGCATCCGGTTCAGGGCGGCGCCGACCTGGCCCACCTCGGTACGGGGGTCGGCCTCGGCCTCCGGGACCCGCTCGTGGAGAGCGGGTTCACCGCTGTGCAGGGGCAGTTCGGAGACGCGGGTCGCGGTGGCCGCCACCCGGCGCAGCGGACGCAGGGCGACCCCGACCAGGGCCTGCCCGGCGAGGGAGGCCGCGATCAGCCCGGCGAGGGTGACGAAGACCTCCACGGCGATCAGTGTGCTCACGGTGGAGTCGACCTCGGCGAGCGGGAAGCCGAGGACGAGGCTCCCGTCCGGAGCGGTGAGCACCCGGTACGCCCCGAGGTCCGGCAGGTCCAGGTCCACGGGGCCGGGCATGCGGTGGGCGGCGGCCTTGCGGGCTGCCCGGGCCAGGACCGTGGTCTGGGCCTCGGTCAGGCGCTGGATGTGGTCGTACCCGGGGCCACCGATGGCGGCGCTGCGCGCCGTGCTGGCCACCGCGCCGTCGGCGAGGAGCCGGATCCCGGCGGCGCCCAGCGGCGACCCGGGGGCCAGGACGAACTTGTCGTCCTTGTCGCGGATCACCTTGTCCCCGAGGGGCTTGCGGATGCCCATCTCGACGGAGACCCTCAGCTGGTCGTCGAGCTTGTCGACCAGGTACGAGCGCAGTGCGAGGGTGGTGACGGCCCCGATGGCCGTGCCCACCACGGCGATCAGCGCCACCGCCGAGACGACGAGCCGGGACCGCAGGGACCAGGAGCGGACCGGGCGGAAGAGGCGGGGCGGTCGGAAGGCGCGAAGCGGCCGCGGCAGGCGGAGGGCCACTATTCGGCCGGCTTGATCAGGTAGCCGGCGCCGCGCCGGGTGTGGATCATGGGCGGGTAGCCGGGGCCGCTCTCCAGCTTGCGCCGCAGGTAGGAGATGTACAGCTCGACGACGTTGGCCTGGCCGCCGAAGTCGTACGACCACACCCGGTCCAGGATCTGCGCCTTGCTCAGCACGCGCCGCGGGTTGCGCATCAGGTAGCGCAGCAGCTCGAACTCCGTGGCGGTCAGGTGGATCTCCCGGCCGCCCCGGGACACCTCGTGGCTGTCCTCGTCGAGCCGCAGATCGCCGACGGCCAGGACGGAGCCCCCGCGGGCGGCCTGCGCCGCTCCCGAGCGGCGGACCAGGCCGCGCAGCCGGGCCACGACCTCCTCCAGGCTGAACGGCTTGGTGACGTAGTCGTCGCCGCCCGCCGTCAGTCCGGCGATGCGGTCCTCGACGGAGTCCTTGGCGGTCAGGAAGAGCACCGGGAGCTGCGGGATCTCCCGGCGCAGCTGTCCGAGGACGGCGAGCCCGTCCATGTCCGGCAGCATGATGTCGAGGACCACGACGTCCGGCCGGAACTCCCGCGCGGCCCGGACCGCGCCGGCCCCGTCACCCGCGCTGCGGACTTCGCAGCCCTCGTAGCGCAGGGCCATGGAGAGCAGCTCGGAGAGCGAGGCCTCGTCGTCGACGACGAGCACCCGGCAGGGGCCGCCGTCGGGCCGGACGAGGGCCGTCGGGTTGCTGGTGGACGTGGACGCATGGGAGGTGGTCGTCGCAGTCATGCGACCACGCTGGCCCCGGCCTCTGAGAGCGTTCTTTTCCCTACCTGTGAATTTCCTGAGAAACCCCGGGAGCCGCCCGGCCGCCCCTCAGACCAGGCGGAACAGCCCGGCCCCGTTGTCATGGCAGACCGCGCGCAGCCAGTCGTCGCCGAGGCCGAGCCGTTCCAGGGCCTCCAGCTGGTGCTCGTACGGGTAGGGGATGTTCGGGAAGTCGGTGCCGAGCAGGATCCGGTCGCCGAGGTCCGCGAGCCGCCCGAGCTCTGGCTGCGGGAAGCCGCGGAACCGCTCGGAGAAGTCGGTGAAGGCCATGGTGGTGTCGAGGCGCACCGCGGTGTACCGGTCGGCGAGGTCCAGGAAGTCGGCGTACTCGGGCATGCCCATGTGCGCGACGATCAAGGGCAGCCGGGGGTGGCGGGCCAGCAGCCGGGCGACCGGCTCGGGTCCCGTGTGCTTGGCCGGGACCGGCCCCGACCCGCAGTGGATCACGGTCGGGATGCCCGCCTCGGCGAGCAGCCCCCAGACCGGGTCGAGCCGGTCGTCGTTCGGGTCGTACCCGCCGACCTGGAGGTGCGCCTTGAAGACCCGGGCCCCGGCCTCGACGGCCTGCCGCACGTACGCCTCGGCCCCGTCCTCGGGGAAGAAGGTCGCGGTGTGCAGGCAGTCGGGGGTCCGCGCGGCGAAGTCGGCGGACCAGGAGTTGAGCCAGGCGGCCATCGCCGGCTTGTGCGGGTAGAGCATGGACGTGAAGGCCCGGACCCCGAACTCCCTCAGGAGCGCGACCCGCTGCTCCTCCTCGTGCCGGTAGGTAATGGGCCACTCGACGCCGTTCAGCGGTCCGAAGGCGTCGAAGTAGTCCCACACCTTGGCCAGGACCCGCTCGGGCATGAAGTGCGTGTGGACGTCGACCAGTCCGGGCACCCCGAGCCGCTCCCGGAAGGCGCGGACGACGTCAGCCGTTGCGGGCAAAGCCGTGGCTCCGCTCGACGGTCGCGACGTGCAGCGTGTAGCTCTCGTACCAGTCGGCGCGGCCCTTCTTCATGGCCGCCTGGTGCTCCAGGTCCTGCCGCCACACGGCGAGGGACTCGTGGTCGCGGAAGTAGGCGACGGTGATGCCGAGGCCGCCGGGGGTGCGGGCGGACTCGTAGCCGAGGAAGCCCGGGTTCGCGGCCACGATCTCTTTCATCCGGTCGAGGACTTCGGGGTATCCGGTGTCGTCAGGGGTGCGGACATTGCTGAAAACCGCCATCACGTACGGCGGTTCGAAAGCGGGCACGGGCTGGATGCTCATGGCCACCACCCTCGGCCGCGCGCCCCCGGCATGTCCACAGGACGGGGGCCCGGAAGCCCAAAGGGATCCAAGTTTTGACCTTGGCCGCCCTGCCGGTCTTCGGGCGGGGGCCCGCTGATCAGAAGAGCCCGTCCTGTCCGCCGGGGGCAGCGGGGGGCGGCAGTTCGGCGACCGGCACGGCGGTGGTGTCCTGCGCGGCGGGGCCGGTGAGCTCCCAGCCGGCGAGCAGCCGGGTGTCCACCACGAGCCCGTCCTCGAAGTGCAGATCGGGACCGGCCGCACCGGCGAGCCGGCCCACGACGGCCCCGCCGGGGACCATCGCGGTGACCACCCGCGCGGGGGCGGGCAGCCCGTCCAGTCCGAACAGCCCGGCGTGATCGGCGGTTTCGCACTCCAGCCGCTCCAGCGACTCCGGCCACCCCGGCAGGGCCGCGGCCCGGGCGTGCAGCTCGGCGACCTCCCCGGCCCGGTCGGCCGCCGCCGGCAGGTGGCCCCGTACGGCGCGCTTGCGGGCGTACGCGATCCGGTCCGGCACCCCGAGGGCGGCCCGCAGCAGTTCCTCGGTGCGGCGGGTGGCCATCAGCGGCCCCCGCCCCAGCCAGGTCCAGGTCACCGCCCCCTGCTCCAGCAGCCGGGCCGGGCCGCGCTCCTCGGCGGTGATGCCGACCTTGACCATCTCGGGCCCGAACCAGGCCAGGTAGACGCGGTAGGTGCGCGGATCGGCGGCGTTGGTGTCGGCGGCCACCGAGAACGACCGGTCCAGGCGGGCGCATTCGGGGCACTGGGCGTTCGCGGCCCGGCCGGGCACGGTGGCGCCCGTGGGGCACGGGGTCCGCTTCCCGGCACGCCGCACGCCGAGGCAGTGCCGCTCCCCGCGGGCCGTGAACGCGAGCCGCTGCCCGTACGCGAGCGGGCTGCTGCGCTCTCCCCGCCCCTCGGCGTACCACCCGATGGCGGGGACGCCGTCGTTCCACCGGATCCCGGTGCACCGCCAGGTCACAGCGGGAGGGGCCGCTCGAAGAAGGTGTCCAGCACGACGGTGGCGTGCGTACCGCTGACCCCGTCGATGGCGTAGAGGCGGCGCAGGACGTCCTGGAGCTGGCCGGTCGTGGCCGTGCGCACCTTCACCAGGACCGAGGCGCTCCCCGCGATGACGTGCGCCTCCTGGATCTCGGCGATCTCCTCGAAGGCCGCCTTCGAATCCCCCATCCAGGCGTTGGAGTCGACCATCACGTACGCGAGCACGCCGCTCCCGACGGCTGCGGGATCCACCTCGATCGTCGTGCGCCGGATGACCCCGCGCTCGCGCAGCTTGCGTACGCGCTCGTGGGTGGCCCCGGCCGACAGCCCCACGGCGGCGCCGAGGGCTGCGTACGACTGACCCGCGTCCTGCTGCAAGCGCAGGACGAGCGCCCGGTCGGTGTCGTCCACGCGATCTTCCTCCCACATCCCTGGAACCCCTCGCGCCGACGGTACAGGATCCTGTTGTGCCACCAGGAGACCGAATAAAATTCAGCACCTGTAGGAGATCCTGGGCAAACGATTCCGCCGAGCCGGCTACCGGGCGACGAACTGCGTCAGGATGGCCTGCACCTCGTAGATGTCCACGCCCTTGGTGAACGTCTTCTCGATCGGCGCCGCACTCCCGGAGAGCCAGATCTTGAGCTCGGCGTCGAGATCGAAATGCCCGGCGGTCTCCACGGAGAAGTGCGTGATGCTCCGGTACGGGATGGAGTGGTACTCCACCTTCTTCCCGGTGAGCCCCTGCTTGTCGACGAGCACGAGCCGCCGGTCGGTGAACAGGATCGTGTCGCGTATCAACAGATACGCGGCGTGGACCTGCTCCCCCTGCCCGAGGAGCCGCGCGTAGTCCCGCTGCGCCGACATCGGATCGACCGTGTGCGCGTTCCCGAACAGCCCCATGACAGCCCCCCTCTCGCGGCCCGACCCGTTCCGAACCGTCTCCAAGGACCGTATCCACCCCCGGGACCGCCGATCATCCCCCGCAGGACCGACCCCCACCCCCGAACAACCCCGAGACCCCTCTCCCCACCAAGAAGGAGCCGGACAACGCAAGAGGCCCCCCGGCGAACCGGGGGGCCTCTTCGGCTGTGCACTCGGCAGGATTCGAACCTGCAACCTTCTGATCCGTAGTCAGATGCTCTATCCGTTAAGCTACGAGTGCTTGGGCTTCTCGGGGTTTTGCGCCCCGTTGGCCTTGCGAGAACAACAATACATGGACCTCGGCGGGACGCGAAATCCATTAGCCAAACCACGCCTGACCTGCGGAAACGCTCCAGATGAAGATCGTCTGGATGGGTTCGCACCGATGTCGGGGCGGGGTTGGGGCAGAGGGCGGCCTGGCCGGAACGCGTCAAAGCAAGACCCCGGAACGCACCGAAGCCCCGGTCCGTGAGGACCGGGGCTTCGGCAGGTGCGGAGGCGGAGGGATTTGAACCCTCGATGGGCTTTAAGACCCAAACCGCATTAGCAGTGCGGCGCCATAGACCGGACTAGGCGACGCCTCCAGCACACCCCCGCGTACGAGGGTGCGTGCAGATGATGACACAGCCACCGGGCCGCTCACCAATCCGCTCCCACGGTACAAGGACAGCCGCCACCAGAGCAAAGCCTTAAGCCTCCCGGCACGCACCCTCCCGCACACTCCTCCGTACGCCCGCCCGTACGCAACGTCGGCGGGCGCGCGTCGTTGGTCAGGCGTACGACGTACGGACGACCTGGAGTGCCCCATGCTGCGTCTCGCCGCCTTCGCCGTCACCTCCGCCCTGGCCGCCTCGGCGGCCACGGCCGCCGGGCCGCTGCCCCCGCTGGCCCCGCTGGGCCGGCTGCTGGCCCCGCCCGACCGCCTCACCATCACCGTGTCCGCCACCGGCAACCCCCGGGCGAACGGCGAGTACCTGCTCGAATGCAACCCCGTCGGGGGGAACCACCCCGAGGCCGAGCGGGCCTGCGAGCGGCTCGACGTCCTCGCGAAACAGGACAAGGACCCCTTCGCTCCCATCGCCAAGCGTCAGATCTGCACCATGCAGGACGGCGGGCCGGCCACCGCGCACATCACCGGAACGTGGCAAGGCCAGAAGGTGGACGCGGCGTTCCGGCGGACCAACGGATGCGAGATCGCCCGCTGGAACAACCTGGAACCTGTGCTTCCGGGTGGGCGCTCCTGACCTGGGAGGATGCGAAGGATGCACGGTATCCACCGAACATCCGCCATCTCAGGCCGGAGCCGTGCCCTTAGACTCCTCCCGTGACATGCCGGTAGTCGTGGTCAGGGAGGAAGCTCGTCGTGAGCAGCAGGCCATCCCGAGGCGCTGCTCGCCTCGCAGCAATACTCGACGCTCTTCCGGACGCGCTGTTGCTCGTCAACGCCAACGGCACGGTCGTCAACGCGAATTCGATCGCCCTTGAGGTCATGGAGAGCCCCGGCACCGGGCTCGTCGGCCGCGGCGTGCTGGACCTCCTGCCCGAGTTCGACTCCAAGCTGATCCCCGGCTCGATGCGCCGGCCCGGCGAGGACGAGGGCGGCCGGGCCAAGCCCAAGCGGATGGTCGCGCGCCGCACCGACGGCACCGAGTTCCCCGTCGAGGTCACCGCCGCCCACCTCGACGGCCGTGACGCCTACCGCGAGCCGCAGCCCGCGTACACGGGTGACGAGCTGCTGATGCTCGTCGTCCGCGACCTCTCCGAGACCGTGGACACCGAGGCCGAGCTGGCCCGCTCGCAGCGGCAGACCGAGATGATCCTGCGGGCCGCCGCCGAGGGCGTCGTCGGCACGGACACCGACGGCCGGGTCGTCCTCGTCAACCCGGCCGCCGCCCAGATCCTCGGGTACCGCGCCACCGACCTCGGCAACCGGGAGCTGCACGGGCTGATCCAGCACTCGCGCGCCGACGGCTCGCCGTTCCCCTTCGAGGAGTCCCCGCTCGCCGACACCCTGCGCAGCGGCCGCAAGCACCGGGTGCGCGGCCAGGTGCTGTGGAACAAGGCCGGGCAGCCCGTCTCCGTCGACCTGACCACCTCGCCCGTACGGGACGGGGAGCTGCTCGTCGGCGCCGTCATGACCTTCACCGACCGGCGGCCCTACGACGCCCTGGCCGCCCGGCACGCCCAGCTGCTGGCCGTCCTCGGCGATTCCCTGCGCGGGCCCCTGGAGGAGCTGCGCGGGGAGCTGGCCACGCTGGCCGCCGACGACGCGGGGCAGCTGTGGCCCGAGGCCAACCAGCTGCTGCACCACCTGGCCGCCGGGTACTCCCGGATGACCGCGCTGGTCGACAACGTGCTCGGCTTCCAGCGGCTCGACGCGGGGGCCGAGAAGCTCAAGAAGAAGAAGGTCCTGATCGACGGGGTCGTCGCGGCCGGCATCGACGGCGCCGTCGAGCTGATCGGCCCGGGCCGCGTGCAGTTCGCCGTCCACGCGCCGACCATCGAGGCCGAGGTGGACGCCGAGCGGATCGCGGGCGCCCTCGCGCACCTGGTCGCCGACGTCGCGGGGGTGGACGCCACCGGCAAGACCCGCCAGGGCAGCGGGTACAGCGATTCGACGATCGTCGTGGCCGCCGCGCAGCGGGGCGAGGTCGTACGGATCGAGGTGCGCGGGCCGTACGAGGGCGGCAACCCGGTGCACGAGCCGATCGTGCGGGGCATCGTGGCCGCGCACGGGGGTGTGCTGCAGACGGTGGAGGTGCCGGGCGCGCCCGGCGGTGCCTACGTGCTGGAGCTGCCGCTGGGCGCGGGAGCCGGAACGGTGACGCTGCCCGAGCCGGAGCCCGTGAAGGAGCCGGCGGCCGCCGAGGGCGCGGGCAACGGGCCCGCCGGTCGGCGCGCCCGGCGCGGAGTGGACGCGTTCCTGGAGGACGCGGCCGAAGAAGCCAAGCCGAACGGCCCCGCCGAGGGCGGGAGCGCGCTGGCGCTGCCGTCCG
The DNA here is from genome assembly GCF_044455885.1 of Streptomyces sp. NPDC051109. Classification (NCBI taxonomy): domain Bacteria; kingdom Bacillati; phylum Actinomycetota; class Actinomycetes; order Kitasatosporales; family Streptomycetaceae; genus Streptomyces; species Streptomyces sp. NPDC051109. Next base: position 124,014 of record NZ_JBITFF010000013.1, on the reverse strand, counting down.
GGCGGCGGCGAGCGGGCGAGGCGGGTGCCGTCGACGCCGCGGCTCCCGGGCTCGCGCAGTCCCCGGTGAACCCGGCGGGCCTCGGCACCGGGCGCCGGCGCGGCCGGGACGGCGACGGAAGCGGTACGGGTGGCGGCGAGGGCGGCCCCGGCCGGCCCGTGCCCCCGCAGGGGAGCGCCATGCCCGCGCTCCCGCCGGCGCCGCAGGGCTCTCCCGGCCCCGGTCGCGGTCCCGGTGTGGCCCCGATGCCGCCGGGCTCCCCGGTGCAGCCGGGCGCGCCGGTGCCGCCCGTACCGCCGATGTCCGCCGTGCCGCCGGTCCCGGTGACCGAGCATCCCGCCGGTCGGCGGCGTGCGCTGGGCGCGGCCGCCGCGCCGCAACCCGGTCCCGTGCCCGCGACGGGCCTCGGCCCGGCTCCGGGCGCCGCCCCGCAGGCCCCCGTACGGCCCATCGCCCCCGAGGGCGGCTTCGCACTGCCTGCAGGCCCGACCCCGGCAGCGGCTCCCGCGCCGGAGCCGGCTGCGGCTCCCGCGCAGAGTCCCGCCATGGCCGGTCCGGCCCCCGCTCCCGGTGACACCGAGGGCGACGCCCCGGCCGGGCGGCGCGGGCGCCGGGTGCTGGGTGCGCCCGCTGCCGAGCCTTCGGCCCCCGCCGCGCAGCCGGCCGCTGCCGCGGAGGAGCCGGTACCGCCGACCGGTAGGCGGCGGGCGCTGCCCGCCACTCCGGCCTGGCCGGTCCCGGCGGCCCGGACCGCTCCCGAGGACGAGGAGCCCGCCGGCCCGGTGTCCGTGCCCGGGGCCCGGCAGCCCAAGGAAGCCCCGGCGGAGGCCGCACAGCCGATCAGCGTGCGCGCCCTTGGGACGCTCGGCCAGGGCATCTCGGTCGACTCCGGATCCACCAACGGCGCGGGCGGTACGGGCGGCTCCGGCCGCCGTCGCCGGCTCGCCGAGCCCGCGCCCCAGGGACGGGCGTTCGCGATAGGAGCCCCCGAGGCGGGCGCCGACGAGGGCCCCGAACCGCTGGACGGGCCCGGGGGCGCCGTCGAGGTGGTCAACCGGCCCGTACCGCTGCCCGTGGACGACGAGCTGCCTCCGGAGCCCCTGGACAACCCGCGCCGCCTGCTGGTGTGGCCGGCGCCCGACGTACAGACGCAGCAGGCGCTCAGCGACCGCGGCTACCGCCCGGTGATCGTGCACTCCCGCGAGGAGGTGGACGCGCAGATCGCCGCGTTCCCCGCCGCGCTGTTCGTGGACCCGCTGACGGGGCCGATCACCCGGACCGCCCTGCAGTCCCTGCGCCAGGCCGCGGTGGCCGCCGAGGTCCCCGTACTGGTCACGGCCGGGCTGGGGTACGCCACGCGAGAGGCGGCGTACGGGGCCGACCCGGCCGTCCTCCTCAAGGCGCTCGCGCCGCGCGACAGCGAGCAGCACCCCTCCCGGGTGCTGCTGATCGAGGAGCGCGACGAGATCGCGACGGCGCTGACGGCCGCCCTGGAACGGCGCGGCCTCCAGGTGGCCCGGGCGGGCGCGGACACCGACGCGGTGGAGCTGGCGACGCGGATGCGGCCCAACCTGGTCGTCATGGACCTCATGCAGGTCCGGCGCCGGCGGGCCGGGATCGTGGACTGGCTGCGTGCCAACGGGCTGCTCAACCGGACTCCGCTGGTGGTCTACACGGCGACGGGGATCGAGTCGGCCGAACTGCTGCGGCTGGCCTCCGGGGAGAGCGTGCTCTTCCTCGCCGAGCGGGCCACCACGGCGGACGTCCAGGGCCGCATCGTGGACCTGCTGGCCAAGATCGGCACGAACTAGTCATCCTGGCCCGATGGCCATCATCGACGCGAGCGAGCAGACCGTCCCCGCCGACAACGGGGAGGTGAACCTGCTCATCGCCCGACAGGTGGAGCCGGGCCACGAGGAGGCGTTCGAGGCCTGGGCGCACGGCATCCTGGAGACGGCCGCGACCTTCCCCGGGCATCTGGGGTACGGGCTGTTCCGTCCGGCGGCGGACGGCGGCCCGTGGTTCCTGGTCCACCGCTTCCGGGACCACGGGGCCTTCCAGCGGTGGCAGGACTCCGCCGAGCGGGCCCAGTGGTTCTCCAACTGCCTGGGCCACCACCACACCGAGATAGCCCGGCGCGAACTGCACGGCATGGAGACCTGGTTCGCCAAGCCGGGTACGACCCGGCCCGCGCCGCCACGGTGGAAGATGGCGATCAGCTCGGGGCTGGCCATCTTCCCGATCTCGCTCGTAGGCAACGCGGTGCTCGGGCCGTACCTGGTGAACGTGCACTTCGTCCTGCGGACGGCCGCCTTCGCCGTCGTCTTCAGCACGCTGATGACCTACCTGGCGATGCCGGCCGTCAGCAGGCTGCTGCGGCCCTGGCTGACGAAGGCCGGCCAGGGCTGAGCGGGAAGGCTTCGCGCCACCGCCGAGTCGGTCGCCTCACTCGGGTGGCGTGCCTCAGCCGCGTGATCGCCTCAGCCGCGTGATCGCTTCAGTCGAGTGATCGCTTCAGTCGAGCTTGGTGACATCCAGCTCGCCGTCCGCGTACTGCCTCCGTATGACCTTCTTGTCGAACTTGCCGACGCTGGTCTTCGGGACGGCCGGGACGGTCGTCCAGCGCTCGGGCAGCTGCCACTTGGCGATGGACCGGCCGAGGAAGACGCGCAGCCCGTCGTAGTCCACGGTCGCGCCCTCCTTGAGGACGACGGTGGCCAGCGGACGCTCGCCCCACTTCTCGTCCGGGACGGCGACGACCGCCGCCTCGGCGATCTCGGGGTGCGCCATCAGCGCGTTCTCCAGCTCCACGCTGGAGATCCACTCGCCGCCGGACTTGATGACGTCTTTGGCCCGGTCGGTCAGCGTGAGGAACCCGTCGGGGCTGATCACACCGACGTCGCCGGTCTTGAGCCAGCCGTCCGAGCTGAACTTGTCCTCGGGGCGCAGCGGTTCACCCGCGGCTCCGCCGTAGTAGGAGCCCGCGATCCAGGTGCCGCGTACTTCGAGCTCGCCCGCCGACTCGCCGTCCCAGGGCAGGATGTCGCCCCCGGGGCCCACCAGGCGCGGCTCGACGCCCGCCGGGAAGCGCCCCTGAGTGATCCGGTAGGGCCACTGCTCCTCGACGCTCAGGCCGGCCGGCGGGTGCGCCATGGTGCCCAGCGGGGAGGTCTCGGTCATGCCCCAGGCGTGGCAGAGCCGGACGCCCAGCTTGTCGTAGGCCTCCATCAGGGAGGGCGGACAAGCCGCGCCCCCGATGGTGACCTGCTTCATCGAGGTCAGGTCGCGCGGATTGGCGGTGACCTCGGCGAGCAGGCCCTGCCAGATGGTGGGGACGGCCGCGGCGTGCGTGGGCTTCTCCCGCTCGATCATCTCGGCGAGCGGGGCGGGCTGGAGGAACCGGTCCGGCATCAGCAGGTTGATGCCCGTCATGAACACCGCGTGCGGCAGGCCCCAGGCGTTGACGTGGAACTGCGGGACCACGACGAGGCTGGTGTCCTTGTCGGTCAGGCCCATCGACTCGGCCATGTTGACCTGCATGGAGTGCAGGTAGATCGAGCGGTGGGAGTAGACGACGCCCTTGGGGTCGCCGGTGGTGCCGGAGGTGTAGCACATGGCGGCGGCCTGGCGCTCGTCCAGCTCCGGCCAGTCGTACGAGGTCGCGCGGTCCGCGATCAGCTCCTCGTAGTCGTGGACGCGGAAGCCGCGCTCCTGCGCGAGGGCTTCGAGGCCGGAGCGGTCGCCGATGCCGGAGACGACCACGTGCTCGACGGTGGGCAGGTGCGGCAGCAGCGGGACCAGCAGCGGCAGCAGGGTCCCGTTGACCAGCACGACCCGGTCGACCGCGTGGTTGACGATGAAGATCAGCTGCTCGGGGGGCAGGCGCAGGTTGAGGGTGTGGAGTACGGAACCCATCGAGGGGATCGCGAAGTACGCCTCGACGTGCTCCGCGTTGTTCCACATCAGGGTCGCCACCCGGTCGTCCTGCTGGACGCCCAGTTCGTCGCGCAGGGCGTTGGCGAGGCGGGTGGCGCGGGTACCGATCTCGGCGAAGCTGCGACGGTGCGGCTCGGCCTCCCCGGTCCAGGTCGTGACCTGGGATTTCCCGTGGATCGTCATCCCGTGCTGGAGTATGCGGGTGACGAGGAGCGGTACGTCCTGCATGGTGCTCAGCAAAGCGTCCTCCCGGTGAGCGCTGCGGCGCTGCGGCGGCTACGGATGCTGCCGATTCTGCGCACGTACCGGTCGGCATGTCACTACCCGGGGGTACTAACACGGCAACCAATCGCCGACGTTTCACGTGAAACACCGATGTTTCACGTGAAACAGGGGTCGGTTCAGCGGACCGGGGTGAGCTCCGGGTCCTCGCGGAGCTTGACCAGAGCGCGCGAGACGGCGCTCTTGACCGTGCCGATCGAGACCCCGAGCAGTTCGGCGGTCTGCGCCTCGCTCAGGTCCTCGTAGTAGCGCAGGACGACCATCGCGCGCTGCCGGTCGGGAAGTCGGGTCACCGCTCGCCACATCGCGTCGCGCAGTGCCTGCGCCTCGGCGGGGTCGGATGCGGGCGTCCCCTCGGGTTCCGGCAGCTCGTCGCAGGCGAACTCGTCGACCTTGCGCTTGCGCCACTGGGAGGTACGGGTGTTGACCAGGGCCCGCCGGACGTAGCCGTCGAGGGCGCGGTGGTCCTCGATGCGGTCCCACGCGACGTACGTCTTGGTGAGGGCCGTCTGGAGCAGGTCCTCGGCATCGCACGGGTTGGCGGTGAGTGAGCGCGCGGTGCGCATCAGGACCGAGCCGCGGGTCCGGACGTACGCCGAGAACGACGGGTACGGCGTCGGGTTCGAGGCGAGCGTGCACACAGGCGTGGTCATGGCTCCACGCTAGAAGCGCGGCCCGGACCTGGGATCGGCCGCAAGTGCCGAAGCTGGATCCACCTCAGGTTGTACGGGTGGGGCCTGCCCCACCTCCTGAAGGTGGAGGAGGGGCAGGCCGCGGGTCCCGGCCCGGGGGCCGGCCGGGGACCGGGGCGCGGCTCCGGGCTCAGCCGTCGGCGCCGAGGATCAGTCCGGACGTCGGTACCCCGGTCCCGGCCGTGACCAGCGCACGGGCGGCGCCCGCCACCTGGTTCACGGAGGTGCCGCGCAGCTGGCGGACCGCCTCGGCGATGCCGTTCATGCCGTGCAGGTACGCCTCCCCGAGCTGGCCGCCGTGGGTGTTGAGCGGCAGCGCGGCCGCAGCCACGAAGTCGGCGGCCTCGCCGGGCTTGCAGAAGCCGAACTCCTCAAGCTGCATCAGGACGAACGGGGTGAAGTGGTCGTAGAGGATGCCTACGTCGATGTCCGAGGGCCGCAGCCCGCTGGTCCGCCACAGCTGCCGGGCGACCACGTCCATCTCCGGCAGCCCGGTGAGGTCATCGCGGTAGAAGGAGGTCATGCCCTCTTGGCGGCGGCCGGCGCCCTGCGCGGCCGCGGTGATCACGGCGGGCGCGTGGCGCAGGTCCCGGGCGCGCTCGGTGCTGGTGACGATCAGCGCCTGACCGCCGTCCGTCTCCTGGCAGCAGTCCAGCAGCCGCAGCGGTTCGACGATCCAGCGCGATGCGGCGTGGTCGGCGAGGGTGATGGGCTTGCCGTGGAAGTACGCGGCGGGGTTGTTCGCCGCGTACCGGCGGTCGGTGACCGCGACGTGGCCGAAGGCCTCGGGGGTCAGGTTGTAGGTGTGCAGATAGCGCTGGGCGGTCATGGCCACCCACGAGGCCGGGGTCAGCAGCCCCCAGGGCAGCGACCAGCCGAGCGCCGCACCCTCCGCCGAGGGCTCGCGCTGCTGCACGCCGGAACCGAAGCGGCGACCGGAGCGCTCGTTGAAGGCCCGGTAGCAGACCACGACCTCCGCGACCCCGGTGGCGACGGCCTGGGCGGCCTGCTGGACCGTGGCGCAGGCCGCGCCGCCGCCGTAGTGGATCCGTGAGAAGAAGGAGAGGTCCCCGATGCCGGCGGCCTGGGCCACGGTGATCTCGGGGCTGGTGTCCATGGTGAACGTGACCATGCCGTCGACGTCGGCGGGGGCCAGCCCGGCGTCGTCGAGGGCGGCGTGCACGGCTTCGACGGCGAGCCGCAGCTCGCTGCGGCCGGAGTCCTTGGAGAACTCGGTCGCCCCGATGCCGGCGATGGCGGCGCGCCCGCCGAGCGTGTCGCGGTGCCGGACGCTCATGCCGCCACCTCCGCGGTGACCGTGGCCGTGACCGTGCCGGTGACGTGGTGGCCGATACCATTGGCGCCGACGACCCGGATCTCCACCCGGTCCCCGTCGACGGCGACCACGGTGCCGGTCAGGACCATGGTGTCGCCCGGGTAGTTCGGGGCGCCGAGCCGGATCGCCACCTTGCGCAGGACGGCGCCCGGCCCGAGGCGGTCGGTGACGTACCGGCCGACCAGGCCGTTGGTCGTCAGGATGTTCATGAAGATGTCCGGGGAGCCCTTCTCGCGCGCGAGCGAGGCGTCGTGGTGGACGTCCTGGTAGTCGCGCGAGGCGATCGCGCCCGCGACGATCAGCGTGCGCGTCACCGGTATCTCCAGCGGCGCCAGTGTGTCGCCGACGTTCATGCGTCGTCCCCCTCGGGTGCTGCGTGGTCGGACAGGAGCGCGCCCAGCTCGGCCAGCAGCTCGCTGCCGCAGCCCAGGTACGCGTCCAGCTGGCGCCCCCAGAGGAAGTGCCGGTGGACGGGATGGTCCAGGTCTGCGCCCATCCCGCCGTGCAGGTGCTGGCCCGCGTGCACGACCCGCTTGCCCGCCTCCGAGGCCCACCAGGCCGCGGTCAGGGCGTGCTCGCGCGCCGGAAGTCCCTCGTCGATCCGCCAGGCGGCCTCGTACGCGGTGACCCGGATGGCCTCGGTGTCCATGTACGCGTCGGCCGCGCGCAGCATGACCCCCTGGTTCGTGGAGAGCGGCCGGCCGAACTGCTCGCGGGTGGAGGTGTACTCGACCGCACGGGCCAGGGAGCCCGCGCAGACCCCCGCCTGAAGCCCGGCGAAGGCGGTGCGGGCGGTGGCGAGTACCTCTTCGTAGGACCGGCCGTCGCCGAGCCGTTCGGCCTCGGTCCCGGCCAGGGTCAGCCGCCCCGCCGACCAGGGGGCGGTGGTCTCGACCTCGGGCGTCCCGACGCCGGGTGCGTCCGTCCGTACGAGCCACAGGGCCCGGTCGGCGTCCGGGACCAGCACGTGGGTGGCGTCGCGCAGCCAGGGCACGACGGGCGCGGTCCCGGTCAGCCGGCCGTCCGGCGAGGCGGTGATGCGGCCACGGGCCGGGAAGGCACCGGTGGCGACCGCCTCGCCCGAGCCCAGGGCGGGCAGCAGCCGTGCGCGCTGCTCCTCGCTGCCGTGCGCGGCGACCGGCAGGATTCCGTACGCGCAGGTGGCGGCGTACGGGACCTGCGCGGTGGTGCGGCCCTGCTCCTCCAGCAGCAGCACCAGGCCGAGCAGGCCGACGTCTGCCACGGCGGCGGTCAGTCCGGCGGTGGTGAGGGCTTTCCACAGCTCGGCGTCGCTGCCGGTGCCGGCCGCGGCGAGGCGTTCGTGGGTGGCGAGGTCGCGGAAGATGCGGGCGGCGAGCCCGGCCGCCGCGGCCTGCTCCTCGGTGGGGTGGAAGTCCATCAGCCCTCGCTCCCCCGGAAGACCGGCAGTTCCAGGTCCTCGTCGACCCGCAGGAACTCCAGGTGCACGGGCATCCCGATGCGGACCTTGTCGTACGGGACGCCGGTGATGTTGCTGACCATCCGCACGCCTTCGGCGAGTTCGACGAGGGCGACCGCGTACGGCGGGTCGAAGGCGGGGAAGGGCGGGTGGTGCATGACGACGTAGCTGAACACCGTGCCGGCGCCGCAGGCCTCGACGGTGTCCCAGTCCAGGCTCGCGCAGCCGTTGCAGCCCGGCAGCCAGGGGAAACGGAGGGTCCCGCAGGCGGTGCAGCGCTGGATCAGCAGCTTGTGGTCCGCGACCCCGTCCCAGAAGCCCTGGTTGTCGCGGTTGACCACCGGGCGGGGGCGCCGGGCCGCGGGCTTCTTCTCGCGCGGGCCGGCGGGTGCGTACTTGAGGATCCGGAAGCGGTGGGTCCCGGCGAGTTCGCCGTCCGCGCGGACGTCCATGCGGGTGGTCACGAAGTGGCCGGTGCCCAGCTTGGTCGTCTTGCGCGGGGACACGGACTCGATGACGGCGTCGTAGGTGACCGTGTCGCCGGGGCGCAGCGGTCTCAGGTACTCCTGCTCGCAGTCGGTGGCCACGACGGCGGTGCAGCCCGCGAGGTCGAGCAGGGTGAGGAGCTCGTCGTAGGCGGTGGAGCGGTCGCCGTGCCCGGAGAGCCCGCCCATCGTCCAGGCCTGGAGCATGGTGGGCGGGGCGATGGCGTCCGGGCCGGTGTAAGCGGGGTCGGTATCGCCCATCGCCTCGCACCAGTGGCGGATCATCGGCTGGTTGACGGGGTCCTTGCCCCGGCCCGCGGTGGCGGCGGGCCGCCCTTCGAAGGACGTGAGCAGTGCGTGGAACCGGGCGGCCTCCTCCGGGCCCGCGCCCGCTCCCGCATCCGCTCCCGTGTCCGCTGCCTGCTCCGGCGTGGCGGTCATCGCTTCCTTCCCTTCATGCCGAGCCGCATCATGGCGACGATCTCCCGCTGGACCTCGCTGACCCCGCCGCCGAAGGTGTTGATCTGCGCGGCCCGGTTCATCCGCTCCAGCTCGCCGCCGGCGAAGGCCGCGGGCCCCCGTACGAGCGCCTCCTCGCCCACCACCTCCTGGCACATGCGGTACACCTCGACGGTGGACTCGGTGCCGAGGAACTTCACCCCGCTGGCGTCGCCGGGGGCCAGGGTGCCGGCGCCCACGTCCTGGACGAGACGCCAGTTGAGGAGGCGTACGGCCGCCAGCCGGGCGTGGGCCTCCGCGAGCCGGGACCGCACCCAGGGCCGGTCGGCGGGGCGCTCACCGGTGACCGGATCGGGGGTGCGGGCATGGCGCCGGGCGCTCGTGTAGAAGTCCTCGGCCTGCATGCCGATGGCGGCGAGGGCCACGCGCTCGTGGTTGAGCTGGTTGGTGATCAGCCCCCAGCCGCCGTGCTCGGGACCGACGAGGTTTTCGGCGGGCACGCGGAGCCCGTCGTAGTACGTCGACGTGGTCGTGAGGCCTCCGACCGTCTCGATCGGGGTCCACCCGAAGCCGGGGGCCTCGGTGGGGACCAGGATGATCGAGATGCCCTTGTGCTTGGGGGCGTCGGGATCGGTGCGGCAGGCGAGCCAGATCCAATCGGCGTTCTGGGCGTTGGAGGTGAAGATCTTCTGCCCGTCGACGACCCAGTCGGCTCCGTCGCGTACGGCGCGGGTGCGCAGGGAGGCCAGGTCGGTGCCCGCCTCGGGCTCCGAGTAGCCGATGGCGAAGACGGTCTCGCCGCTGAGGATCCGGGGAAGGAAGTAGTCCTTCTGCTCCGGGGTCCCGTACTTCATCAGGGTCGGGCCGACGGTGTTGAGCGTGACCATGGAGACGGGGGCGCCGGCCCGGTAGGCCTCGTCGAAGAACACGAACTGCTCGTCGGGGCCGCGTCCTTGGCCGCCGTACTCGACCGGCCAGCCCAGGCCGAGCAGTCCGTCGTCGCCGATGCGGCGCAGCAGTGCGCGCTGGGCGGCGGGCTCCTCGGGGGGCCCGTCCGGCAGCAGATCGTGGAAGTACTCCCGCAGTTCGGCGCGCAGCCGCAACTGGCCTTCGGTCGGGGCGAGGTGCACGGCGCTGGCCTCCCGGCATCACATCATCGAGTAAACCTGACTGTCCGTCAGATTCACTGTGGATGTCAAGGTCGGGAGAGCCCGGGAGGGGCGGCGCACGAACGCGCGAGGGCGCCTGTGCCACCGGACCCCAGCGGGTCCGGTGGCACAGGCGCCCTCAAGACTCAGAGGACTCGGGGAGCACCTACCACCAGGGGTGGAAGTTGGCTGCGAGGTTGCCCTGCTGGATCGCCGTAAAGGAGGAGCCGTTGACCTGCGCGGTGTTGTTCTGGTTGGACGCACCGGAGCCTGTGGCCACCTGCTGGGAAGTCGACGAATTGCCGCTGTTGTTCCCGCCGACACCGCTGCCGATGACGCTGGCGACGCTCGCATTCGATCCGTCGTTCGCGAAGGAGCCGTTGTCGGCCGAGGCCACACCGCCGAAGAGGGAGACGGCGAGGGGGAGAGCGGCGACGGCGGCGAAGACGCGGGCGGTACGGATGCTTGCCATGTCTGAATCCTCCAGAAAAGCGAGTGGGGCTTGCTCCAAGGCAGTTGGCCGACCGCCTCGGTCGTTGCGTGGTGACGACGTCGCGAGACCAGAGTTGCCCACCGAATCCCCGGCGAACCAGCCCGGAGTCCACGATTCCCCCGCAAGCATGAGCAACATCGGATAAACCTCATTCGCATCCCAAAGCCGCTGGTCAGCGAGGCGGAGGCCGCCGAAACCCCGGCCGGATCTGAGCTGAAACGTTTCCTCAAACTCTTGTGCGCCGAACATGCCGAAAAGGGCCGCTCCGTCCGGGAACCCCACCGTCTCCCGGGCCTGCGGCCCTGCAATGCCAGGCTTCACGCCCCCTGCGCGCCCCCGGTGCCCGCCGGGGTCATGCCACCGCGCCCCCGCTCCGGGGCACATCGCCGGCGCGATCCGCGGCCGCGACCTGCCGACCGGGCTCCAGCGCCTGCTGCTGCCGTTAACGCTCTCTCCTGCTTCCTGCCTGTTGCCTACCGCGCGAAGCGCGCGACGCCGTACGGGCCCTACGCGACCAGGTCGAGCCCTTCGCGACCGACTCCGGCGGTGCTTCCGGCCAGGGACGCGGCGGCGGTGGTCGAGCGGCGGACCGACGGGGCCTTGCCGTGCGCCTCGGCGCGGATCCGCTGCTTGATGGTGGGCGGGAGAGATCCGCCCCGCATCATCGCCCGCCAGCTCCGCCGGCCCATCGGCCGGGCCGTCCGGCGTACGGCGGCGGCCCCGCGGCGGGAAGGAGCGGAGGCGGTGGAGGCGGCGGCCGGCGCGGCCTTGGAGCCGAACCCGAGGGAGGCGAGGAGCGCGACGACGACGGCGACGACTGCGGTCCAGATCGACGTGACGGTGATGCGGTGAGCCATGACGAGGTCCTTCGTTTCGCGATGTTCCGACGGGCGGATCTGCATACATTCGTCATGATGTGGTCGCAACCGCAGCGTCCCCACCACCCGCGCCGATCTTCGGACAAACACCACTCAAAGGGCCTAGCGGCATCCAATGCCGGCTGCCGCACGGCCGGCTTCGTACTCCCCGGCGAGACCCTCTTCGCGTACCCGCCGGGCCGGTGGCACACGGGCAAGGACCGGCGGGCGGTGCCGTCAGGTGAAACAGGCCGAATGACGAAGGGGCGCCCCTGATGAGGGGCGCCCCTTCCGGCCCGCGGCTACGCCGGCCTGGTGCGGTGGGTGTGGGATTTGAACCCACGGTGACTCGCGCCACGACGGTTTTCAAGACCGTTCCCTTAGGCCGCTCGGGCAACCCACCTGGCCGGTACAGAGTACCGGCAGGCGGGGGGCGGCTGGGTCAGGAATTCTGGGCCTTGTCGTAGGCCGCCTTCGCCTCGTTGCCGAAGTACGGGCCGAACATCCGGTTCGGCAGGAACGTGTAGCCGAAGCTGTTCACCGAGACCTGGGTGCCGAGGCCCGTGGCCTCGTTGAAGTCCTGGAACCAGGGGCCGCCGCTGGAGCCGCCGGTCATGTTGCAGCCCAGGCCGTGGTCCTTGGTCAGCAGGAAGTCCTTGCTGGTGTTCCCGCTGCAGTAGACCAGCTTGGTGCCGTCGTAGGGCGCGGCCGCGGGGAACCCGAAGGAGTACATCTTCTTGTTGTAGCCGCCGTTGAACAGGATTCCCTGGGCGCCGACGACCTGGCTGAGCTTCTGGCCGCTCAGCGGGGCCACGACGGCGAGGCCGACGTCCATGTTCATGTCCTCGCTGGCGGCCCACTGGTCCGTCGCGAAGGTCTTGGTGGCCGACCACTGCCCGTAGGGTGCGTTCCCGTTGTCGTACGCGGGTACGAAGATCCAGTTGGTGTGCCAGGCGCCCTGGTACTTCACGCAGTGCCCGGCGGTGATGACGGTGCTGCCGTTGGCGCTGGTGATCGAGTCGCCGGAGCAGGACGCCGTGCGGTCGCCGAAGGTGAAGAAGACCCGGCCCGAGGTCTTGACCACCGCCCCGCCGCCGGTCCACGCGCCGCCCGCCTGCGGGAACGATGTCGGTGAGGCCGACGCGGCGGAGGCCGCCGTCGGGGCGACCGCCGTGGGCCGGGCGGCGGCCGCGACCGGCGCCCGCCCGGTTCCCGGCGCCGCCGTCACGTCCAGCGGAGTCGCGCCGCGCATCCGCTCGGCGGTCCAGAAACCCTGGGTGTGCTGCTGCTTGAACGAGGCCGGGGAGTCGGCTGCGGCCGAGGGGGCGGCCGCAGTCAGCGCGCCCGCGATCAGGGCGCCCGCCGCCATGAGGACCGATGCTGCCGTGCGATGACGATTCACGCAGGACTCCTTCTGCCGTGCCCGGTCCCGTCGGAGCGGGCAGGGTGGGGGTGAAGAGCTGTCGGTGCGGATCGGCCGCAGGGTCGCACGTGCGGCCCGAGAAGTCAGGAGACGGTCGGAACGTTCGGTCGGTTCCGGCCAGGAATTGGCCAACTCCCTTCGATGGACCGCGGGAGCCCGCCCGCTGACGTCATACCGTCAGCAGCACGCCCGCGTACGAGACCCCGGCCACCACCAGCCAGGCCCCGAGCCCCAGCACCGCGGCCCGGCCGCCGGTCCGGGCCAGCCGGGGAAGGTCCACCGCGCTGCCCAGCCCGAACAGGGCTGCCGCCAAGAGCAGTTCCTGCGCCGTGTGTGCCCAGTCGAGTGCCGCCTCGGGCAGCACCCCGGTGGCGCGCAGCGCGGCCGCGGCTAGGAACCCGGCCACGAACAGCGGGACCGGCGCCGGGCGGCGCCCCGAGGGCATGCGCACACCCTGCCGCCGTGCCCGTACGGAGAAGGCCACCGCGGCCACCAGCGGAGCCAGCAGGGCCACCCGCATCAGCTTGACCAGGACGGCCTCGCCGAGAGCACCCGGGCCCGCGGTCTGGGCGGTGGCCACCACCTGACCGACATCGTGGACGCTCGCGCCGACCCAGCGCCCGAAGGCCGGGTCCGAGAGCCCCAACGGGCCCTGGAGGAGCGGGAGGACCGCGATGGCCAGTGTCCCGCAGAGGGTCACCAGTGCCACGGAGGCGGCCACGTCCTCCTCGTCGCTGCCCGATACCTGGCTCACCGCTCCGATGGCCGAGGCCCCGCAGATCGAGTACCCGGTGGCGATCAGCAGCGGCTGGTCGCCCGGGAGCCCGAGCCGGCGGCCGAGCCAGAGGGTGCCGAAGAAGGTGGCGGCGACCACCGCGGCCACCATCGCCACCGTGGCCCAGCCCAGCCGGAGCACCTGGTCCAGACCCAGGCCGAGGCCCAGCAGGACGATGCCGATCCGCATCAGCCGCCGGCCGGCCAGCGAGAGGCCCGGGCGCGCTGCCCCCCGTACGACTTCCCGTGTGCCCGGGAGATGGGCCACCGCGATGCCGAGCACCACCGACGCGGTCAGCATGGGTACCGCGGGCACCAGCCGGTGCACGGACCACGCCACCAGTACTCCGGCGGCCGCCATCCCCAACCCCGGCCAGGACGAGGACGTTTCACGTGAAACAGGCCCGGCGCCCTCGGTATCCGCCCCGCGTACAGGGCGGTTCAGCAGCGCCATCAGCCTGTGGGAAGCGTGTAGACGCGGCGGACGCTGCTGCCCAGGCGGATGACGTCCGCTCCGTAGACGTGCAGGGATATCGCCGTGGTGCGACAGGAGTTGTAGACCTTGTGGATATCGCCGGGCGGGGCGAATCCACAGACGTCACCCGGCCCGTTGACCACGTGCTCGGTCGCCACCAACCGGGCGCAGCTGTCTCCCGTCGCGGGGGCCAGCCGGTAGCGGAGCTCGCTCTCCTGACCCTCGTGCACCCCCGCCACGCACCAGGAGACGTGGTCGTGGATGGCGGTCTCCTGGCCGGGCATCCACACCAGCGCGACCACCGAGAAGCTGCCGTCCGACTCGGCGTGCAGGACGTGCTGCCGGTACCGGTCGGGGTCACCCTCGCGCTGCTCCGGCGTGAGCAGATCCGGCGTGCCCAGGTGCGGGGCGACGCGCTCGCCGACGAGGTAGGCGGTCAGGTCCGGGGCCAGCCCCCGGTCCACGACCGTACGGATCTCACGGACGAGGGCGGCCATCCTCGCGGTCGTACGGGCCGGCGTAGTGGTGGTCATATGGGCAGCGTCGAACAGCCGACCCATCACGTCCAACGACAGTTCTCACCTGAAATCCCAAGCACTGCTTATGAATTCGGGGAACAAACGGCCCGGCGGTCAGCAGCCGACGCGGTTCGAAGCCACCTGCTTGAGCGTATTGAGGACCACGGAGGTCGCCGGGACGCGCAGATGGTCTCGGTAGACGTACGCGGCGATGTGCCGGCGGGCGGCGGGCTGGAGCGGCCGCCCGCACACCTTGTTCAGGGAGAGGGAGGGAAGCACGAGCGCGGGCATCATCGCCACGCCGAGCCCTTGTCCGACCATGCTCTGCACGACCAGGTTGTCGTCCGTGGCGAACCGGATGTCGGGCACGAAGCCCAGCTCGGCGCACTCGTGCAGCAGGTTCGCCCGGCAGCGAGGGCAGCCGGCGATCCAGCGCTCCTCCGCGAGGTCGGCCAGGTGCACGGCCCGCCGCCGGGCCAGCGGGTGCCCGGTGGGGAGCAGCACGGTGAGCTGGTCCTCCAGGAGCCGGACCTCGGCGACCTCCTCCGGGACCTCCTCGTGGAGCCCGGGATAGGTGAAGGCCAGGGTGATGTCGCACTCCCCGCGCTCCAGCCGGCGCAGCGACTCCGGGGGCTCCCCCTCCAACAGCTCGACCTGGATGCCCGGGTGGTCCTTGGCCAGGTCACTCAGGGCCTCGGGGACCAGGGTCACGTTGGCGCTGGGGAACCCGCAGAGCCGGACCCGCCCGGTGCGCAGGCGTGCGTACGCCTTGAGCTGCGCCTCGGCGGCCGAGAGACTGCCGAGGATGGACTCGGCGTGCCGGGCCATGGACTCGCCGGCCTCGGTGAGCTGCATCTTGCGGCCGACCCGGGTGAAGAGCGGCGTGCCGACGGCGCGTTCGAGCGCCTTCATCTGCTGGGTGATCGCGGGCTGGGTGTACCCCAGGGCACGGGCGGCCGCCGAGTACGACCCGGAGGCGACCACCTCGTGGAAAGTGCGTATGTGCCGCGAATCGAACACAAGGGAAGCATAAGCGGACGTTGGGAGGGGCCGTAGGCGTAATCGCGCCCACGGCCCCTCCCATCAAGCCAGCGGTCCCGGTCCCTCGCGTGCCGGGGCGGCCGTCGGCCGTCGCTACTTGTCGCCGACCCGCGAGCCGAGGGTGATGTCGACGGTGTTCGGCTTGCCGTCGCGCAGGTAGGTCAGCTTCACCACGTCGCCCGGCTTGTGCGTCCAGATCTCGCTGATGAGGGTCGGGCCGCTGTCGATCGGCTTGTCGCCGAAGCGGGTGATGACGTCGCCGGGCTTGAGGCCCGCCTTGCCTGCCGGACCGTTGGGGTCGACCAGGTCGTTGGCGGGAGCGCCCTGGTCGGAGATCTTGGCGCCGTCGGTCTTGGACTGGAGGTCCACGGAGACCGAGATGATCGGGTAGACCGGCTTGCCGGTCTTGATCAGCGACTCGGCGACGTTCTTGGCCTGGTTGATCGGGATGGCGAAACCGAGGCCGATGGAACCGGCCTGGCCACCGCCGAAGCCGCCGTTGCCGGCCGACTGGATGGCGGAGTTGATGCCGATGACCGCCCCTCGCCCGTCGAGCAGCGGGCCGCCGGAGTTGCCGGGGTTGATCGAGGCGTCCGTCTGGAGCGCACTCATGTACGAGTTCTTGCCGCCGGAGCCGTCGCCGGAGGCCACCGGGCGGTTCTTGGCGCTGACGATGCCGGTGGTGACCGTGTTGGACAGGCCGAAGGGGGCGCCGATCGCGATGGTCGAGTCGCCGACCGCGACCTTGTCGGAGTCGCCGAGCGGCAGCGGCTTCAGGCCGGACGGCGGGTTCTTGAGCTTGAGCACGGCCACGTCGTAGCCCTGGGCCCGCCCGATGACCTCGGCCTCGTACTTCTTGCCGTCGGAGAAGGTCGCGGACAGCTTGCCGCCGTTCGCGGCGGAGGCCACCACGTGGTTGTTGGTGAGGATGTGGCCCTGCTGGTCGTAGACGAAGCCGGTGCCGGTGCCGCCCTCGCCGTCGCCGGCCGAGGCCTCGATGGTGACGACGCTGGGCAGCGCGCCGGCGGCCAGGCCGGCGATCGAACCGGACTCCCGCTTGAGGTCCTTGGGGGTGTTGGCCGCGGCGACCGTGGTCGAGCCGACGCCGTTATCGCTGCGCTCGGCGGCCCAGAAGCCGATGCCTCCGCCGACGCCGCCCGCCAGGAGGGCTGCGACGAGCACGGCGGCGATCATGCCGCCCTTGCCCTTCGGCTTGGCGGGCGGGTAGCCGTCGGCGGTCGGGGGCGCGCCCCAGCCGCCGCCGTGGCCGCCGGCCGAGCCGTACGCCGGGACCGCGGGCGGCGGGGGCGGCCAGCCCGCGGCGCCGTGAGCTGCCGGGGCCTGCGGCGCAGGCTCCTGGGCGTAGGCCGGGGCCGGTGCGGGGGCCGGGGTGGGCGGGATCTGCTGGGTCGGCTCCGTGCCGGGCGCGGGCGTCGGCGGGAGCTGCTGGGTGACCGGCTCCGGCGCCGGGGTCACGGGGACCTCCGCGGCCGGTGCGGGTGCAGGCGCCTCGGGGGCAGGAGCGGCCACCGGGGGTGCGGACGCGGCCGCGGGGGGTGTCGGGGCCGCGGTGCCCTCGTTCTCGGTGCTCACAGCGCTCTTCTCCTCGTCACACACGGCTTCAGAAAAACTGGCGATTCGGCCCGACTGAACGTTCGACGTGCCGCACAAGTTCCTGGGAAAAGCCTTCCCCATGACCCGTCAGAGCACTGTAAGCCGGACCTGTGCGTCTTCCCCATTCTTTATATCGGGCATTCCGGGCGCATCCGCACGGCGGAGCCCGACATCCGGGGGCCGCTCGGTGGCACCATGACCCGGTGACCCACGCACTGCCGCCCATCCAGGTCGTCGCCCACCGCGGCGCCTCGGAGGATGCCCCCGAGCACACCCTGGCCGCCTACCGCAAGGCCATCGAGTACGGCGCCGACGCCCTCGAATGCGATGTCCGGCTCACCGCCGACGGCCATCTGGTGCTGGTCCACGACCGCCGGGTCAACCGCACCTCCAACGGCCGCGGCGCCGTCTCCGCCCTCGAACTGGCCGACCTCGCCGCGCTCGACTTCGGCTCCTGGAAGGACCGCGAGGAGTCCCCGGACTGGGACGCCGACCCCGAGCGCACCTCCGTGCTCACGCTGGAGCGGCTGCTGGAGCTGGTCTCGGACGCCGGCCGGCCGGTACAGCTCGCCATCGAGACGAAGCATCCGACCCGCTGGGCCGGACAGGTGGAGGAGCGCCTCCTCTTCCTCCTCAAGCGCTTCGGGCTGGACGCGCCGCCCGCCGAGGGTCCGCACCCGGTCCGCGTCATGAGCTTCTCCGCGCGCTCCCTGCACCGGGTGCGGGCCTCCGCGCCGACGATTCCGACCGTGTACCTGATGCAGTTCATCTCGCCCCGGATGCGCGACGGGCGACTGCCGGCCGGGGTGCGGATCGCGGGACCCGGGATGCGCATCGTGCGCAACCACCCGGGGTTCATCCGCAAGCTCCAGAGCGCGGGCCACTCCGTGCACGTATGGACCGTGAACGCACCTGAAGACGTTCAGCTCTGCGCTGATCTGGGTGTGGAAGCAATCATCACGAACAGACCACGACAAGTTCTGTCACAGCTCGGGCGCTGACGTCCCCATTTGCCCACCCGTCCCGCACGCCACGGATGTAACAGGGTGTGCACCGGCGCATCCGCTCCGCAATCGCTCGACATGAATGCGTCGGGGGCCTCCGCGTGATCGGTTTCCGGTCCAGGCCATTGGGGCATCCAGACCATGGCGTGGGGCTAAGGAGGTTCCGGGGGTGGCGTTGGTGATGGCACAGGAGGTGCCCACGTCTTCGCGCATGGACGTATGCCATGGTCCTGCGGGCGTGGGCGAGGCGAGGCGCCGCATGCGCGAACAATTGCGTATGAGCGGGCTGTCCGAATCGGTCGTGGACGACGCCGTACTGATCCTTTCCGAACTGCTCAGCAACGCCTGCCGGCACGGCAGACCGCTGGGCGCCGGAGAGGTCGGCGACGGGGAGATACGCGCCGCGTGGCGCATCGACAAGGCGGGGCGGCTGACGGTCGAGGTCACGGACGGGGGCGGTCCCACCCGCCCGGTTCCGGCCACGCCCTCGGTCACCGCGCGCGGCGGCCGGGGGCTGAACATCATCAGCGCCCTCGCCCAGGACTGGGGTGTCCGGGACGGAGCGGCAGGCGAGGTCACCGTATGGGTGACGGTTGCGTGCGGGGCCCGGCACGAGGATTTCGCTACGCGCGTTGCGCCCCCGGCGATCGACTTCAGCACGGCCTTCGACGACCTTCATCCGTGACCGGATCCCCGACCGGGATCCCCGATCCACGACCCGATCACGACCCCGATGACGAACCGGATCCCTGACCCGGATCCCCGACGGCAACACCAGCCATCCGAACAAGCGGCCGCCGGGAGCGCACGCCGACCGTGCTCCCGGCCGCACCCTCCCTGTTGCGGCGGCACGAACGGCTAGGCTCGCGCCCAGACACAACGCCGTACCGCCGCAACCGGGAGACACCCACGATGGCCAAGAAGCGCCCCGCAGCGAAGACTGCAAAGCCGCAGCTCAAGAACGGGGAGATCCCGGTGGTGGGCGCACGCGAGCCCTGCCCCTGCGGATCCGGGCGCCGTTACAAGGCCTGCCACGGCGCAGCCGCCGCACACGCCGTCACCGAGCACGTGGCGCGCCCCTTCGAGGGCCTGCCCGGCGAGTGCGACTGGGTGGCGCTGCGCGAGCTCGTACCCGCGGCGACCATCCCGCTCACGCTCAAGGGCGGACTGCCCGAGGGCGTACCGTCCGTCACGCTGGTGACCGTACTGCCGATGGCCTGGCCGGCGCTGCGCCGCGAGGACGGGTCCGTCCTGCTCGGCCTCCAGAACGACTCGACCACCGGGGACCTCGCCCGCGACATGGCCGACACGCTGGAGCGCGCGCTCGTCGCGGAACCGGGCACCCCGGTCGCGGCCCGCCGCGTTCCCGCCGAGGGTCCGCGACTTCAGGATCTCCTGGACACGGACGGCGTTTTCGAGCCGGTTGTGCACAGCGGGTTCGAATTCTGGATTCCGGATGCGGAGAGCGCCCAGAACGCCTCCCCGGAGATCGCCGCCTCCCTTGAGCGCGCCAACGCCGCCGCCATCCCCACCGTCAAGCTGGCCGGTGTGGACGCGGCCTACTGGTGCGAGACCCCGGACAAGAACCACCTGCGCTGGGTCATGCCGCACCCCGAGGAGAAGCTGCTCGACGCCCTCGCGCGGCTGCACGCCGCGGGCACCTCCTCGCTCGGCGAAGGCACCCGACTGGTCGGTTCGTTCCGGGCGCACGGCCTGATGGTCCCCGTCTGGGACCTGCCCACCGGAGTCACCGCCGACGACGTGGAGAAGCCCGCTGCGGAGTTCGCGGAGCGGCTGGCCACGGCCCTGGCCGCGGACGCCCCGCTGACCGCGGAGGAGCGCCGGGCGCGCGGCGGACTGACCAACCGCCAGGTCACGCTCAGCTGACCGCCGAGCACCCGCAGGACCGGTGACTGGGGTCACAACTCCCGCTAATCGCCTGCAAATCGGTGTCTGAATATCAGAGATCGAATTTGCGAACAGGCGATCTCTTGTTACCGTTCTTGTAGCCCGGTCGCTGGTGCATCCCCCGTCGCCAGCGACCGGGCCCTTACATTTTCGCCGCCGCTCAACCGTCGGCCGGTGCCGGTGAGTTGCTCCCGGACCTCAGCAGCAGCTGCCCTTCATCATCCGGAACTGCAAACTCCGCAACTGCCGAGTAGGCGTCCGGCGCCCCCGCCGAGTGCTCACGCGGCGTCTCGCACAGCCCCGGCTCGTCGGCTGCCCCCACCGCGCAGCGGATCTGCACCGTGTGCCCCGCCGGCCCCATCACCGTCAGAACGGCGTCCAGTGCGCGCCCGCTGGTGTTGCGGTAGTAGCTGCGCCCCCAGGTCCGGCCCTCGCCCGCCAGGATGCAGGTCTGCGCCTCCAGGCCCTGCGGGGAGGAGAGTTCGGGGCCGCACCGGGAATCCGTACGGGGCTGCTCGGACGGGCCCGGCTGCGGCGGCCGCGCATGCGGCTGCCCCGGATGCCCCCGCTGCGGCTCCCCGGCCCGTGGTGGATCGGCCTGCCGCGCGGATCCGGCGGCGGGTGTCGACGTACGCGATCCGCCCTGCGGACCGGCCAGTCCGAGCGAGGAGAGCAGCCCGCCGCCTTTTCCGTCGTCCTGACCGGCGAAATCCGGTCCGGCGATCGCTCCTGCCAGCGGGAGCGACAAGATGATCAGCACACCGGCGCTGATACCGATCAAGCGGAGATTCATTCGGCGAAGATAGCGATCCGGGAATGGGGCACGGAGATCCCCGCGCCCAATTCCCTTGGAAACTCGTCGCGCTGGCACCCGTACGAGTGATCGGCGAGCGCTGGAGCACCGGATCAGTACGCGAGCCGGCTGCCGCCGCCCGAGGCTCCGCTGCTCGCCTCGACCAGCGCGTGCACGACGGCCTCGACCTCCGGCAGCCACAGGCCGCCGGTGTCCGCGGGGTCGCGCTCCCACCGCACCTGCCCGCCGCCGGAGGCGGGGGAGGGCGGGAGCAGCAGGTAGCCGCCCTCGCCGTGGAAGCGCAGCGCCGAGGGCACGTGGTCCTTGGCGTACAGGAGTTCGCCGAGCCGCTCCAGCGAGTAGGGCGCGACCAGCAGCGCCCAACGGGTGGGCGTGGCCACGATCGGACCGAGCCGCATGCCCTGCGCGTCCAGCCGTACGACGGCACGCGCGGCCGCGTTGGCCGGCAGGCTCACGGCACAGGGCGCGGATCCGCCGGTGGCCAGCAGCACGGGAGCGGTCGGCCGGTTGGTCCACCACCAGGCCACCATCCGGGGGTCGGTGGTGGCCGCGAGCAGCCCGGGGTCGAAGGGGTGCGCGCCGGGGACGACGCAGTCGGGGTCGGGGCAGGCGCACCGGTTGCTGTCGGCGCCGGAACGGCCGACGCCGGGCAGCACCGGCCACTGCCAGGCGGTGGCGCAGGTGAGCGCCGCGTCGAGGAGGAGGGCCGGATCACCGCTCTGCCCGGGGGCGGGGCGGAGGGTTTTCAAGCGATTGCGGAGCCGCTGGAGACGCCTTCCGAGGATCTCGCGCATGAGCGCTCGTTCCTTTCCGTTGAACGCCGAGGGCCACATCACACCATGTAACCGGTGTTTCACCACACGTACACGTTTCGCGTCACTGTCCGCCTTGAAGCAGGTTCACACGGTTCGTGCAGTTTTCTTACGGGTCCATGAAACGTCTGGCGGGGGCGGAACGCGACCCGCGCCGATGCCGAGACCGGCTGCCGCCGCTAAGGACGACGGACCGCGCCGGGCGGTTCCCGGCGACCGCCGGGCTGCGCCAACTCTCCCCGGGCACCACCGATTAGGTACCCGGAGCCACTGCGGCGCCTGACCAGTCGATCGCAAAAACCGTCCGCTTCCAGCTTTTTCCAGCCAAGTTCTAGCCTTGGCTGGACAGTGAGTTGCCGTCCCACGGACACCAGGATTCCCACCTGGGCAATGCTGGACATCGATCCTCGTGTGCGTGTAGATGTGGATTCATTGATGGCGGCGCAGCACGATCTGGGGGTTTGCGATGCTATATGGCGAATCGCACCAGGTGGAAAGGCGGACGCCATGAGCGCCCCGCATCTGCCGAAAGTGGCTGGAATCGATTCAGCAGTTACCGCAGTCCCGCAGACTGCGGCGCCCACGCCCGCCCGAACCGCCCCCGCTCCGGCTGCGGCAGCGGTCCCCGGACCGAGCACCGTGATCCAGGACCGGCTGGCGGGGATGGTCTCCGACCTGACCACCCTCCACGAGCTCACCGAACGCCTCGCCCGCGCCTGTGATCTCGACTCCTCCCTCCAGGAGTTCCTGCGCGCCGGAGCCGTCCTCGTCGGCGCCCGCCGCGGCCTGATCGTCATGGAGCCCTCCGACGGCCTCGGCCCGACGACCACCATCGGCCTCGGTCTCGGCCGCGCGGACCTCGGGCACATCGAGACCATCCCGCGCGCCGCGACCTCGTACGGCCGGATCCTCGACGGACTCCCCGACGCCCGGGGCGGCTCCGAGGTACTGCCCGAACCCGAACCCGACGCCGCCCCCGGCTCGGGCGGGTACGGCACCCCGATCGACCCCCGCCACCGCGAGGTCGCAGCCAGGCTCGGCTACGCCGCGAGCTACGCGCTGCCGCTGGCCGCCGAGGCCACCGGCCGGCTCGGCGCGGCCGTCTGGCTCTACGACGAGCAGGCCGAGCCGAGCGAACGCCAGCGCGATCTCGCGGGGCTCTACGTCCGGCACGCCTCCGAGCACCTGGCCCGGATGGTGGAGGTGGAACGCTCCCGCAGCCGCCTGGCCACGGTCGCCGAGGAGCTGCTGCCCAGCCGGCTCCCCCGGATCCCCGGGGTCCAGCTCGCCGCCCGCCACCACACCGGACCGCGCGGCGGCGGCGACTGGTACGACGCGCTGCCGCTGCCGGAGGGCGCCCTGGGGCTGGCCGTCGGCTCCGTCACGGGCGCGGGCCCCAGCGCCGTCGCCGCGATGGGAAGGCTGCGGGCCTCGCTGCGCGCGTACGCCGTCATGGAGGGGGAGGACCCCGTGGCGGTCCTGTCCGACCTGGAGCTGCTGCTGCGCCTGACCGAGCCCGCGCGCTGCGCGACGGCGCTCTTCGCCTACTGCGAGCCCGCCGGGTCCCCGGACGGCCAGGGAAGGAAGATCGTCCTGGCCGGGGCCGGACACACCCCGCCGCTGCTCATCGGCGAGCACCGCACGGAGTACGTGGAGACCACGCTCTCCGCGCCGCTCGGGATGCTGTCGTGCTGGGAGGCGCCGAGCGTGGAGATCGAACCCGCACCTGGAGAAACGGTGCTGCTGTACACCGACGGGCTGCTGCGGCGGACCGGCGACCCCATGGACCGGGCCTACGCACGGCTGCACGCCGCCGCCGCGGGGGTCCCGCGGGGCATCCGGGACGACCCGGCGGCCCTCTGCGACCACATCTTGCGGGCGGTGCTGCCCGCCGACGACCCCGCGGTCGCGCCGGTCGGCCCGGTCCCCGCCCCGGCGGCTTCCGCCGCCTCCGCCACCACCGCCGCGATGGCCGCCACGGGGGACGGGGTGGAGGACATCGTTCTACTCGCTGCCCGTTTTGACTGATTCATCACACCCGCCGCCGGGCGTCTTCCCCTCGCACATACGATGGATGCGGTCCTACCCGGTCCTGTAGTAGCTGTCGTACGTGTCGTAGCTGAGGAGAAGACGTGGCTGACGAGCTCACCCCGGAGACCCCGGAAGAAGAGCAGCCCCAGAAGAAGCACAAGCAGCGCAAGAACGGGCTGTACCCGGGCGTCAGCGACGAACTCGCGGAGAACATGCGCACGGGCTGGGCCGACACCGAGCTGCACGGGCTGGAGCCGATCGCCCAGGCCGCGCACACCGCCGCCCGCCGCGCCGCCCTGTCCGCGCGCTTCCCCGGCGAGCGCCTGGTCGTGCCCGCGGGCCGCCTCAAGACGCGCTCGAACGACACCGAGTACCCCTTCCGCGCCTCGACCGAGTACGCGTACCTGACCGGCGACCAGACCGAGAACGGCGTGCTGGTCCTGGAGCCCTCGGGCGAGACCGGCCACACCGCCACCGTCTACCTGCTGCCCCGCTCCGACCGCGAGAACGGCGAGTTCTGGCTGTCCGGCCAGGGCGAGCTGTGGGTCGGCCGCCGCCACTCCCTCGCCGAGGCCGAGCAGCTGCTGGGCATCCCGGCCAAGGACGTGCGCAAGCTCGCCGACGAACTGGCCGAGGCCGAGGGCCCGGTCCGGAACGTCCGCGGCCACGACTCCCTCATCGAGACCGCCCTGACCGACAAGGTCACCAAGGAGCGCGACGAGGAGCTGCGCGTCTACCTCTCCGAGGCCCGCGCCGTGAAGGACGAGTTCGAGATCGGCGAGCTCCAGAAGGCCGTCGACTCCACCGTCCGCGGCTTCGAGGACGTCGTGAAGGTCTTGGACAAGGCCGAGGCCACGTCCGAGCGCTACATCGAGGGCACCTTCTTCCTGCGCGCCCGCGTCGAGGGCAACGACGTCGGCTACGGCTCGATCTGCGCCGCCGGCCCCCACGCCTGCACCCTGCACTGGGTCCGCAACGACGGCGACGTCCGCTCGGGCGACCTGCTGCTGCTCGACGCCGGCGTGGAGACCCACTCCCTCTACACCGCCGACGTCACGCGCACGCTGCCGATCAACGGCACGTACACCGACATCCAGCGCAAGATCTACGACGCGGTCTATGCGTCCCAGGAAGCCGGCATCGCCGCCGTCAAGCCGGGTGCCAAGTTCCGCGACTTCCACGACGCCTCGCAGCACGTGCTCGCCGAGAAGCTCGTGGAGTGGGGCCTGCTGGAGGGCCCGGTCGAGCGCGTCCTGGAGCTCGGCCTGCAGCGCCGCTGGACCCTGCACGGCACCGGCCACATGCTCGGCATGGACGTCCACGACTGCGCCGCCGCGCGCACCGAGGCGTACGTGGACGGCACGCTGGAGCCGGGCATGTGCCTCACCGTCGAGCCCGGCCTCTACTTCCAGGCCGACGACCTGACCGTGCCCGAGGAGTACCGGGGCATCGGCGTCCGGATCGAGGACGACATCCTGGTCACCGAGGACGGCAACCGGAACCTGTCGGCCGGGCTGCCCCGTGCGTCGGCCGATGTCGAGGCCTGGATGGCGCGTCTCAAGGGCTGA
The DNA here is from genome assembly GCF_044455885.1 of Streptomyces sp. NPDC051109. NCBI lineage: Bacteria > Bacillati > Actinomycetota > Actinomycetes > Kitasatosporales > Streptomycetaceae > Streptomyces > Streptomyces sp. NPDC051109. The sequence goes on along the minus strand of NZ_JBITFF010000013.1, from coordinate 98,906 downwards.
CGCCTGCCGGTCCTGCGGCCGGGACCCGACCGGCTTCCGGCCGGTTCTGCGACCGGCTCTGCGGCCGGTCCTGGGTTCGCCTCCGATGGGCGGGATCTCGTACGCGAGTCCCGTCCATCGGCGTATCCGGGAGCCCTTCCGCCGCTACGACACCTTCAGCAGCGCTCCCTCACGCCACTTCAGGATCTTGTCGAAGCTGACCACCGCGCCCTGGCCCGGCCGGTTGCGGAATCTGACGTGGTCGGCGAGCTCCGCGATCAGCCACAGGCCCCGGCCGTGCTCGTTATCCGACCGTGCGGAGGGGCCGGCCGGCGGGGGTCTGCGCCCCGAGACCGTCGCCGCAGGAAAACCGGGGCCCGAATCGGTCACCTCGATGCGGCAGCAGTCCCCGTCCAGGTACGCCGTGACGCGGTACGCCGCGCACGCCTCCGGGACGGATTCCACGCCGGCACCGGCTTCGGCCGCCGGACCGCCGTGCTCCACCGCGTTCGCGCATGCCTCGCTCAGTGCCACCGAGAGATCGAAGGAGATGTCCGGGTCCACCCCCGCGGTCTCCATCGTCCCCAGCAGCAACCGCCTGGCGAGCGGCACGCTCGCGGCTTCGCGCCTCAAGTGGAGAGACCACCAGATGCTCATACGGTTACGTATTGCCGCCCACGGCGGGGCGTAAGCCCCCGGCGGCCGCCGCAACCCTCATTCGGCCGATGCGGCACTCCGAAGCAGCCGTGTATGCGGCGGCGTACGAGCCTCCGCCCCCGGCGGGGACACCGGAGGTGAAGCCCGCGTACAGGGGCACTCACGACCTTCCGGACCTGCCGTATGGACGGTGTGAGGGCAGTGCGATGATGGCCCGGCCATGACTGTCCCCCACGCGACGCCCGCCGGAGCCGGACTCCGGCTGATCCGGGCCGCGGTGTTCACCGCGGTCTGCGTCGTGCTGTCCGCGGCCGGGCACGCCCTGGCGTCCTGTGCCGCGGTGCCCTGGTGGGCCCTCGTCATCGCCTTCCTCGGCGTGTTCGCGGTCGCCGCCCCGCTGGCGGGCCGCCGGCGCTCGCTGCCCGGCATCGCCGCCGGGCTCGCCTTCGGACAGCTCGGCCTGCACACGGTGTTCGGCCTCGGCCAGCACAGCGCCGCCGCGGCCCAGGCACCCGTCCCCGCGGACACCTCGCTCGCGGAACTCGCCGCCCGGCTGGTCTGCGGGGGCAACTCCGTCCCCCTCAGCCCGGCCGACGCCCGGCAGATCCTGGAGACCGCCGGACTGGATCCGGCCGCCATGGCCGCCCAGGCCGCGGCGCAGGGAGCGGCACCGGTCCATGCCGGCCACGCGCACCTCGCACAGGCCGCCGCGGCGCCCGCCACCGGCCTGTTCAGCACCGGCATGCTCATCGGGCACCTGCTGGCCGCGCTGGCCGCGGGCTGGCTGCTGGGGCGCGGCGACGCCGCCCTGTTCCGGCTCGTGGAACTGTCCCGCAGCTCCGCCGAAGCCGATCCGGTACGTCCGCTGCGCGCCGCGCTGGCCTTCGTACGGGCCCTCGGCGCCGGGCTCGCGGGTACGCCCTCCGGCGGCCCGCGGGTCGTCCGTACCGCTGCCGAACCCGCCGCGCACACCGGCCGGGAGGCACTCCAGCACACGGTGATCAGGCGCGGGCCGCCCCGCACTGCGCTCGTCCTCGCAGCCTGACGCGGCACCCTCCCCGGAGCACCCGGCGGAAGCACCGGTGCCGCGAACTCCGTGCGCACCCGTGCGCGGAACCGCCGTCACCCCTGCCTCTGTGGAGTGTTTCTGCCATGAAGACCTCTCGCGTCTCCTTCGCCGCCGCCGTTGCCGCCGGCGCCGTCCTCGTCCTGTCCGGCACCGCCTTCGCGCACGTCAGCGTGCAGCCGATCGGCGAAGCCGCCAAGGGTGGTTACGCGACGCTCAACTTCAAGGTTCCCAACGAGCGCGACAACGCCTCGACCACGCAGCTGGAAGTCAACTTCCCCGTCGACCAGCCGCTGACGTCCGTCATGCCGCAGGAGATCCCCGGCTGGACCTCCGCCGTCGAGAAGACCAAGCTCGACAAGCCGCTGACCGTGCACGGCAAGCAGGTCAACGAGGTCGTCACCAAGGTGACCTGGAGCGGCGGCAAGATCGAGCCCGGCAAGTTCCAGCAGTTCCCGGTCTCCGTCGGCAAGCTGCCCGACAGCGCCGACCAGATGGTCTTCAAGGCGATCCAGACGTACGACAACAACGAGGTCGTCCGCTGGATCGAGGAGACCAAGGCGGGCGCGGCGGAGCCGCAGAACCCGGCTCCGGTCCTGAAGCTGACCGCAGCCAAGGCCGCCGACGACCACCACGACGACAAGAACGCCGCCGCGGCGAAGGACGACACGGGCCACGACGAGGCCGCCAAGAGCGCCTCCGACACGACCGCGCGCGCCCTCGGCATCGCGGGCATCGTCATCGGCCTCGGCGGTGTCGCCTTCGGTGTCGCCTCGCGCCGCCGCGCCTCCTGACCCGGCGCGGCCGCAGGCCGTACCCCCTTGTCCAGAACGTGCGCGCGGCCTGCCCTCCTTCGAGGCCGGCCCGCCCGCACCACATCCCCGATCCCAGGGACATCTCTCCATGCGCACCACTCGTGTGACGGTCGCCGCCCTCGTGGTGGCGGCCGCGCTCACCCTCACCGCCTGCGGCGGTGAGACCCCCAAGACCGACGCGGTCACCTCGCTCACCGGCCAGGCCAAGGCCGGCAAGGCCACGGTCCTCGACCGCCCCTTCGACAAGCCCGAGCTGGTCCTGACGGACACCACCGGCAAGCCGTGGAACCTGCGCGAGCAGACCAAGGGCAAGCCGACGCTCATCTACTTCGGCTACACCAACTGCCCCGACGTGTGCCCGCTGACGATGAGCAACATCGCCGTCGCCAAGAAGGCACTGCCCCAGGGCGACCAGGACAAGCTCCAGGTCGTGTTCGTCACCACCGACCCCGAACGGGACACTCCCGACTCCCTCGGCGCGTGGCTCAAGGCCCAGGACCCGGCCTTCACCGGACTGACCGGAGACTTCGCCACCATCCAGGCCGCCGCGCGCAAGCTCGGCATCGGTATCGAGGCACCAACGAAGCTGGCCGACGGCAAGGTCATCTCCATGCACGGTGTCCAGGTCATCGCGTTCTCGCCCAAGAACGACGAGGGATACCTCCTCTACGGCGAGGGCACCACCGTCGACGACTACACCAAGGACCTGCCGAAGATCCTCAAGGGAGAGAACCCGTGAACGCCCGCACCACCCGCACCCTCGCCGCCGCCCTCTCCCTGACGGCAGTCCTCGCCATATCCGGCTGCTCCTCGGACTCCGACGCCAAGGCCGGCGCCGACAAGCCGAAGATGGCGGTCAGCGGCGCCTTCATGCCGGAGCCGGTGAACGACAAGATGGCCGGCGCGTTCATGGTCATCAAGAACGAGTCCAAGACGGCCGACAAGCTCACGGCCGTCACCAGCCCGATCTCCGACGATCTTCAGATCCATGAGACCAAGGATCAGAAGATGCAGCAGGTCGCGGCCATGGACGTGCCTGCCAACGGTGAGCTCCGGCTGGAGCGCGGCGGCAGCCACGTCATGCTGATGGGGCTGAAGAGCACGCCGAAGGTCGGCGACAAGGTCACCGTCGAGCTGCGCTTCGAGAAGGCCGACCCGGTCAAGGTCGAGCTGGACGTCAAGGAGCGGACGTACAACGCCCAGAACACCAGCGCCCACTGACGGACCGAGGTACTGACACGCCATGACGGCCATCGCCCCCTCCCCGGCCCGCGTCCGGGCCCCGGCACTCCTGCCGCGGCTCGTGCTGGTCCTCGCGGCCCTGCTGGCGGCCCTGTTCACCGCGGCCGGCACGGCCTCGGCACACGCCGCACTCACCGCGAGCGACCCCAAGGACGGGGCGGTGGTCGCCACGGCCCCCGCCCAGGTCACCCTCTCCTTCTCGGAGCAGGTCGCCATGGGCGACGACTCCATCCGCGTCATGGACCCGCAGGGCAGGCGGGTGGACACCGGCGAGCTGCGCGACATGTGCAGCGGAACCACCGTCCGCTACGGAACCGCGCTCCACTCCGGACTGCCTGACGGCACCTACACCGTCGCCTGGCAGGCCGTCTCCGCCGACAGCCACCCCGTCTCCGGGGCCTTCACCTTCTCCATCGGCGCCCCCTCGGCGACCAGCGTGGCCCTGCCCACCGCGCAGGCGGGCGGCGGGCCGGTCGGCATCGCGTACGACATCGCGCGCTACGCCGCCTACGCCGGTTTCACCGTCCTCGTCGGCGGCGCGGCCTTCATCCTGCTGTGCTGGCGGCGCGGCGCAGCGCAGCGCCCGCTGCAGAAGCTCATCGTGCGCGCGTGGGTCACGCTCACCGCCGCCACTCTCGTGATGCTGGTGCTCCGCACCCCGTACACGGGGTCGGGGAAGTTCGCCGACGCGCTGGACCTCGACGGCCTGAAGGCGGTCCTGGAGACCAAGACCGGTGCCTCACTCGTCTCCCGGCTGCTGCTCCTTGGCGCCGCCGCGCTGTTCATCGCCGTGCTGTTCGGTGCCTACGCCCGCCGGACCGCCGAGGCCGGGGAAGCGGCCAAGCAGACGGGCAAGGAGAAGGGCCGCGGCGCGGAGAAGGACGGTGGGGCGGACAAGGGCGGCGGGGCGGACAAGGAGGCCGACGACCTGCTCTTCGGCCTCGGCATCGGCGGTACCGTCGTGGCCGGCGGCATCGCCGCCACCTGGGCCCTGTCCGAGCACGCCTCGACCGGCATCCAGCCCGGTATCGCCATGCCCGTCGACATCCTGCACCTGCTGGCCGTCACCGCATGGCTCGGCGGACTCACTGCGCTGCTCGTCGCCCTCCACAAGGTCCCCGGGATCGAGCGGGCGGCGGTCCAGCGGTTCTCGCGGGTCGCGTTCGTCAGTGTCGTGATCCTCGCCGTCACCGGCGTCTACCAGTCCTGGCGCCAGGTCGGCAGCTGGTCGGCCCTCACCGGTACCAGCTACGGACAGCTCCTGCTGCTGAAGGTCGGGCTCGTCGCCGTCCTCGTCGCCGTCGCCTACGTCTCCCGCTCGTGGACCGCACGACTCACCGAGGCCGCCGCCGGGAAGCCGGCCAAGATCGCACGGCAACGCGATGTTTCACGTGAAACATCGCCGGCCTCCGTCACCGTCCCCGCAGACCCCAAGCGGGCTGCCCAGCTCGCCCGGCAGCGAGCCGCCCGGGAGAGCGCGCGTGAGAAGCAGGTGCGCGACGCCGATCCGGCCCGGGCGGGGCTGCGGCGCTCCGTCCTCGCCGAGGCCGGGGTCGCCATCGCCCTGCTCGCCGTGACCACCGTCCTCACCAGCACCGAACCCGGCCGGACCGCCGCGCAGGCGAGCGGGCGGGACTCCGCGTCCACCGCCGTCCCCAACCGCGCCATCAAGGTCACCTTGCCGTTCGAGACCGGCGGCCAGAACGGCAAGGGATCGGTCCGGATCGAGGTCGACCCGGGCCGGGTCGGCGCCAACTCGCTCCACGTGTGGGTCGACGACCCCGAGGGGCAGCCGCTCGACATCCCCGAGATCAAGGTCGCCTTCACCCTCCCCGCCAAGGACATCGGCCCCCTGCCGCTCCTTCCGGAGCGGGCGGCCCCCGGACACTGGAGCGCGTCCGGCGTCCAGCTGCCGCTGGCCGGGGAATGGCGGATCGACGTGACCGTCCGTACCTCCGACATCGACCAGACGACCGTGCAGAAGAACGTGAAGATCGGCTGACCAGCGTGACCGAGAGCAACCCCGACATCGAGATCTCCCGGCGCCGACTGCTGGGCACCGTCGGCGCCGCAGGGGCCGCCGGGCTCGCGCTCGGCGCCACCGGCGGCGCCCTCGTGCACTCCGCATTCGGCGACTCCCCGGCCGGCGCTTCCGGGCCCGCCGGGAGCCTCGCCTCCCTCGGCGCCACACACGTCGCCTTCCACGGCGAGCACCAGGCCGGCATCACCACCCCGCTGCAGGCCAAGGGCCACGTCCTCGCCTTCGACCTGGCTCCCGGGGCCGGCCGCAAGGAGGCCGCCGCCCTGATGCGGCGCTGGTCGGACACCGCCCGCCTGCTGATGGAGGGCAAGCCCGCCTCGGACTCGGACTCGGGGATCGCCCTCGACGCCGGGCCGTCCTCCCTCACCATCACCTTCGGGTTCGGCCATTCCTTCTTCGAGCGCACCGGGCTCGCCGCCCGCCGCCCCACCGCACTCGACCCGCTGCCCGACTTCTCCGCCGATCGGCTCGACGCCCAGCGCAGCAACGGCGACCTGTGGGTCCAGATCGGCGCCGACGACGGGCTCGTCGCCTTCCACGCCCTGCGCGCCGTCCAGAAAGAGGCCGGGGAGGCCGCCCGGGTCCGCTGGCAGATGAACGGTTTCAACCGGTCCCCCGGCGCCACCGCCGCACCGATGACCGCCCGCAACCTCATGGGCCAGATCGACGGCACCGGCAACCCGAAGCCCGCTCAGCCGGACTTCGACAAGCGGATCTTCGTCCCCGCCGCCGGACCCGGACCCACCGAGCACGCCTGGATGGGCGGGGGCTCGTACGCCGTCGTACGGCGCATCCGGATGCTCCTCGACGACTGGGACAAGCAGTCCCTGGCCCAGCAGGAGCAGGTCATAGGCCGTACGAAGGCCACCGGCGCGCCCCTCACCGGCGGCACCGAGACCACGAAGATGGCCCTCGACAAGATCGGCCCCGACGGCAGGCCCGTCATCCCGTCCAACGCGCACGCCCGGATCTCCGCCCCCGAGCAGAACGGTGGCGCCGCCATGCTCCGACGCCCGTTCTCCTTCCACGACGGGATCGCCGCCGACGGCACCCCGGACGCGGGGCTCCTCTTCATCTGCTGGCAGGCCGATCCACTGCGCGGCTTCGTCCCCGTCCAGCGCAAGCTGGACCGGGGAGACGCCCTGTCGGCGTTCATCCGGCACGAGTCCAGCGGGCTGTACGCGGTCCCGCCCGGACCCCGCGACGGGGAGTACGTGGGGCAGCGGCTGCTCGAAGGATGAACAGCAGCCCGGCGGTCGGGGCCCCGGCATTAGGCTGATCACATGTCGGCCACCCGCTTCACCTATCTCGGTCCCGAGGGCACCTTCACCGAAGCCGCCCTCCGCACACTGCCGGAAGCCGCGACCCGGGAGCTCGTCCCGATGGTGTCGGTCCCGGCCGCCCTGGACGCCGTACGCAACGGGGAGGCCGCGGCCGCCCTGGTACCGATCGAGAACTCGGTGGAGGGGGGAGTCACCTCCACCCTGGACGAGCTGGCCTCCGGTGAACCGCTGATGATCTACCGCGAGGTGCTGCTGCCCATCGCGTTCGCGCTGCTGGTGCGACCCGGGACCAAGCTGTCGGACGTCAAGACCGTCACCGGGCACCCGGTCGCCCAGCCCCAGGTGCGCAACTGGCTGCGGGCTAACCTGCCCGACGCGGTGTGGGAGTCGGCCGCATCCAACGCCGACGGGGCCCGGCTGGTCCAGGAGGGCCGCTTCGACGCCGCCTTCGCGGGCGAGTTCGCAGCCGCCACGTACGGTCTCGTCCCGCTGGTCACCGAGATCCACGACGCGGAGAACGCCGAGACCCGGTTCGTGCTCGTCGGGCGGCCCGCCCGGCCGGCCGCACCGACCGGCGCCGACAAGACCTCCGTCGTGCTGTGGCTCGGCGACGACCACCCCGGTGCACTGCTGGAGCTCCTCCAGGAGTTCGCCGTACGCGGGGTCAACCTGATGCTGATCCAGTCCCGACCGACGGGCGAAGGCATCGGCAACTACTGCTTCGCCGTCGACGCCGAGGGCCACATCTCCGACCGCCGGGTCAGCGAGGCGCTCATGGGGCTCAAGCGCACCTGCCCCCAGGTCCGCTTCCTCGGCTCGTATCCGCGCGCCGGTGTCGCTCAGGGTGACGCGCGCGCTCCGCGGCCCGGAACCTCGGACGGTGACTTCATGGCCGCTTCCGACTGGCTGACACGCTGCCTCGACGGCCGGGCGTAGTTCCTCCTCCACTGTCCACAGAGTTATCCACAGGCAGAGATGGGGACCTGTGGACTAGTCGACATCCCGACGCGACAAGGTCGACAAATCGGTCGGGGGGCGCAGGTTTCGCGCTGGGGAGCGGAAGGTGAACGGCGTCACCCCTGCATCGCCGATCAACTCTTTGGAGCGAGCCATTCCCACCCGAATGAGTGTGTGAGGGTGGTTTGAACTGTGAATCGTCCCGCCAGGCCGCGGATGGGGATTGATGTGTTTCCGTGTCCACAGATACGGCGCACAGCCTGTGGACAAGTCCCCGCCGTGCGCAATTCCTGTGGACAAGGAAGACTCTCCCGCCCTGCTCAGAGGCTGCCCGGATACCGCCCTTGCGCCCCTTTTCAGGGAATGGGGCGCTTTTCTTGACCACCCGGCAAGGGGCACTTCCAGCCAGTGGGTTCCGGGTTTTCCATTCCCCACAATCGGGACATAGTGACACGCAGCGTGATATCGGTGTGACCCCAGGAAGCCCAGCCCGGTAGCCTGGAGGGGTGATTGACCTCCGGCTGCTCCGTGAAGACCCTGACCGTGTCCGCGCCTCGCAGCGCGCCCGTGGAGAGGACGTCGACCTCGTCGACGCACTGCTCTCCGCCGACGAGCGCCGCAGGTCCTCCGGCATGCGCTTCGACGAACTGCGCAATGAGCAGAAGTCGCTCGGCAAGCTCATCCCCAAGGCCTCCCCTGAGGAGCGGGCAGAGCTGCTGAAGAAGGCCGAGCAGCTCAAGACGGACGTCAAGGCCGCCGAGGCCGAGCAGAACGAGGCCGACGAGGCCGCCAAGCGGCTGCTGCTCCAGCTCGGCAACATCGTCCACGAGGACGTCCCGGTCGGCGGCGAGGAGGACTTCACCGTCCTGGAGACGCACGGGACGATCCGCGACTTCGGCGCCGAGGGCTTCGAGCCCAAGGACCACCTGGAGCTCGGCGAGTCGCTGGGCGCCATCGACGTCGAGCGCGGCGCCAAGGTGTCGGGCTCGCGCTTCTACTACCTGACCGGTGTCGGCGCCCTGCTGGAGCTGGCCCTGGTCAACGCGGCGATCGCCCAGGCCACCGAGGCCGGCTTCATCCCCATGCTCACTCCGGCGCTGGTCCGTCCGCGCGCCATGGAGGGCACCGGCTTCCTCGGCCAGGCCGCGGAGAACGTGTACCACCTGGAGAAGGACGACTACTACCTGGTCGGCACCTCCGAGGTCCCGCTCGCCGCGTACCACATGGACGAGATCATCGACGCCGACAAGCTGCCGCTGCGGTACGCCGGCTTCTCGCCGTGCTTCCGCCGCGAGGCCGGTACGTACGGCAAGGACACCCGCGGCATCTTCCGCGTCCACCAGTTCGACAAGGTCGAGATGTTCTCGTACGTCGCACCGGAGGACGCCGAGGCCGAGCACCAGCGCCTCCTGGAGTGGGAGAAGCAGTGGCTGACCAGCCTGGAGCTGCCCTTCCAGGTGATCGACGTCGCCACCGGTGACCTGGGGGCCTCCGCCTCGCGCAAGTTCGACTGCGAGGCGTGGATCCCGACGCAGGGCAAGTACCGCGAGCTGACCTCGGCTTCGAACTGCAACGGCTTCCAGGCCCGCCGCCTGTCGATCCGCTACCGCGACGGCAAGAAGACCGCGCCGCTCTCGACGCTGAACGGCACGCTGTGCGCCGTACCGCGCACGATCGTGGCGATCCTGGAGAACCACCAGCAGGCCGACGGTTCCGTCCGCGTGCCGGTGGCGCTCCGCCCGTACCTGGGTGGCCGCGAGGTCCTGGAGCCGATCGCCAAGTGAGCCCGGCCCCGTTCCCGTACAAGCTCGTCGCGACCGATCTCGACGGCACGCTGCTGCGTGGCGACGACACCGTCTCGGAACGCACCCGTGAAGCGCTCGCCGCGGCCACCGCGGCGGGCGCGGCGCACATCATCGTCACCGGCCGGGCCGTGCCCTGGACCCGGGGCGTGCTGGACGATCTCGGCTACAAGGGGATCGCGGTGTGCGGGCAGGGCGCGCAGGTCTACGACGCGGGGGCGCACCGGCTGCTGACCTCGGTGACGCTGGACCGGCAGCTGGCCGGTCTGGCGCTGTCGAAGCTTGAGGCCGAGGTGGGTCCGCTGGCGCTCGCTGCGAGCCGGGACGGGGTGGACGGCGACGTGCTGTTCGGCCCCGGCTACCAGGTGCAGGAGGGCCTGCCGGCCCTCTATCTGGCGGACACCGCGGAGGTGTGGACGGCTCCGCTGAACAAGCTGTACATCCAGCACCCGGAGCTCGGCGACGACGCGCTGGTCAAGGTGGCCCGGGAGATCGTGGGATCCCTGGTCGACATCGTCATGGCCGGTCCGGGGATAGTGGAGATCCTGCCGCTGGGGCTGACGAAGGCCACCGGCCTCTCGCTCGCCGCGCGCCGGCTGGGTGTGAAGCCGGCGGAGACGATCGCCTTCGGCGACATGCCCAACGACATCCCGATGTTCGGCTGGGCGGCGCACGGTGTGGCCATGGCCAATGCCCACGCGGAGCTCAAGGCGGTGGCCGACGAGGTGACGACCTCCCACGAGGAGGACGGCATCGCGGTGGTGCTGGAGCGACTGCTGGGCGCCGCCTGACGGCCCGCCGGAAACGACGGCCCGCCCGGAAGCCGGGGAAGGTCCGGAACAGCCCGCGCCGTGAGGCGCGCTCGAAGTGGCTGCTCCGGACCTTTTTGTTGCTCCCCGCACGACTCACTCTGCCCGGGGCGCAGATCCCGTACCAGTCAATTTCCGCGGGTCAGCCGTGGTCGGCCTGGTGCTCTGTTTCACGTGAAACATGCCTGGGGTGCGGGTGGCGGGTGAGCGGCCAGGCGAGCAGGCCGACGGAGAGCGAGATGGCGTGCCCGAGGTCGGTGAAGGTGCCCCCGGTGAGGAGCGGCAGCCCGAAGAAGGCCACGACACCGGCGAGGTAGAGCCAGCGCAGCGGGTTCGGGAGCCGGTACGTGAGGACCCCGACCGAGGCCGCGAGACCGTAGCTGACGCCGACGTCGACGACGTGGACCATGCTGTGCGGCGCCCGGTGGTCCTGAATGGCCATCAGGACCACCTTCTGGCTGACCAGGGTGGCCGTGATGTGGGCGGTCGCGACGATGGCGAGCCAGCGCAGTGTGCCGAGCCAGCGCTCCACGGGCGCGTGGAAGAGCTCGAAGAGGACGGCGTACAGGGCGAGCGAGGCCGGGTCCTCGATCCAGAAGGCGCTGGAGAGCAAGGCCCGCACGGGGTGCCGGGTGAGTTCGTGGATGTTGCTGCTGTGACGGTGCAGCAGGACGTGCTCAAGGTGGTCGGGCGCGATCACGACGATGATGCTCGTGACGGCCAGGAGCAGCAGCCATATGTGCGTACCCGGCGAGGAGCGTATCCAGGACCGTACGGGCCTGGACTGCTCGGGCTCGGGGTGCTCGACCATGCCCTGATTTTGCCCCGTACGACGGTGCCCCGCCCGGCCTGTGGGCCGGGCGGGGCACCGGGCGTGAAGCCGGTACGGCGGGGTCCTACTCCTCGCCCGCCAGGGTGAGGCGGCGCAGCTTCTGGCCGGCGTAGACGGTGGCGCCCACGGTGACCACGCACAGCAGGATCACCGCGGTGGGCAGGCCGACGGTGGCATCGACGTAGCCTTCGCCGGCGACCTTCTCGGCGAGGGCCAGGGCCCACTGCTGGACGCTGAGGGTCTTCGCGCCGGAGACCAGACTGCCGAAGAGCGACTCCCAGATCAGGGCGTAGACCAGGCCGAAGACGACCGCGTGCCGGCTGATGGTGCCCAGCAGGAGGAACAGGGCGCTGTAGGCGATCGACGCGACGAGGGCCGCCACGGTGTACGCCACGGCGATCTGCTGGCCATTGCCGTTGAGGATGAACCCGGCGATCAGGGTCGGGATCGCGGAGAAGGCCATCGTGACGCCGATCGCGACGATCAGCTTGGTCATGATGATCGTCGGGCGCTTCACCGGCTTGGAGAGCAAGTAGACGATCGAGCCGTCGTCGATCTCGGGGCCGATGGCGCCGGTGCCGGCGATGACGCCGATCAGAGGAACCATGGTGGCGAGGGCGAAGCCGCCCAGCAGGTCCGCGGCTTCTTTGTCGTCCAGGCCGGTGAATGCGCGGACGGCGAGGGAGATGACGATCAGCAGGAGGGGCAGTCCGCAGAGGATCAGAGCGCGGCGGCGGCCGAGCAGCGCGCGGTAGGTGAGCCGGGCGACGGTGGGGTTGTACATGGATGCCAGCTCCTTCAGGCCGCGACGAGGTAGGAGAAGACCGACTCAAGGGACTCGTCGGAGGGCGAGACCGTCAGCAGCCGGATGCCGTGCGCACGGGCGACCTGCGGCAACAGCTCGGTGAAGCGGCCGAAGTCGACGGCCTGGATGCGCAGGGCGCCTTCCTTGAGGTCGACCTCGATGCCCGCGGTGGAGGGGTCGGCGATCAGGGCCGCGGCGAGGGCCCGGTCGTCGGAGGAGCGGACCACGTACCGGTGCGGGCGGTCCGTCATCAGGCGGCGGATCTTGCGGAAGTCTCCGGAGGCGGCGTGCCGACCGGCGACGACCACCTCGATGTGCGAGGCGAGCTGTTCGACCTCCTCCAGGATGTGGGAGGAGAAGAGCACCGTGCGGCCGTCGTCGCCCATACGCCTCAGCAGCTCCATGAGCTGCATGCGCTGGCGCGGGTCCATGCCGTTGAACGGCTCGTCGAGGAGCAGCACGGACGGGTCGTGGACGAGGGCCGAGGCCATCTTCACGCGCTGCCGCATGCCCTTGGAGTACGTCGAGATCTTGCGGTCCTGGGCGTACTCCATCTCGACGGTGGCGAGCGCCCGCTGGGCGGCCGCGTCGTCGAGTCCGTGGAGTTCGGCGTTGGCGACGACGAACTCCCGGCCGGTGAGGAAGTCGTACATGGCCTCGCGCTCGGGCACGACGCCGATCTGCTTGTAGACCTGCTCGTTCTGCCAGATCGGCGCGCCGTCGAGGGTGACGGTGCCCGTGGAGGGGGCGAGGAAGCCGCCCATCATGTTGATGAGGGTGGACTTGCCCGCCCCGTTGGGTCCCAGCAGCCCGGTGACGCCGGGGCCGATGTGCATGGTCACGTCGTTGACGGCGACGACGTTCCCGAACCAGCGGGAGGTGTGGTCGATGTCGATGGTGGTCACAGCCCGGCCTTCCGGTAGCGGGCCATCAGGGCGGCGTAGGAGCCGGCGATGAGGGCGAGGACGACGAGCAGGTAGACGAAGCCGACGCCGGCCGAGGGGCCTTCTCCGCCGGGGAACGCGGAGGTGCCGCCGAGGAAGGCCGTCTGCACGCCGTCGATCAGGGTGATCGGGGAGAACAGGCCCATCCACTCGATGGCACCGTTCGAACCGGTGCTGTAAGCGATGCCCTGGACGGCGCTCACCGCGCCGAAGGGGATCAGGAGCAAGGCGATGATGGCGGCCACGCCGAAGCCGCGGCGCGGGGTGAGCGCGGCCATGATCAGGCCGAGGCCGGCGAACAGCACCGAGAGCAGCAGCACGGAGACCAGTCCCTGGGCGAACCCCTTGGTCTGGTCCGCGAAGTCGAATTTGGCCAGCAACGAGCCGATCCACATGATCAGCAACGGGGTGGCGGTGAGGATGAACAGCGCCGAGGCCATCGCCGCGAACTTGGCGAGGACGTAGTCGACGCGCTCGATGGGCCGCGAGAAGTAGAGCGGCACCGTCTTGAAGCGCAGGTCCCGGGAGACCGACTGCGGTGCCTGCGAGGCCAGGAAGAGGCCGATGATCACCTGGGTGGTCAGGGCGTACGTCGTGTACTTGATCGGCAGGCTGGTGGAGCCGGGCACCGCGATGGCGACCGCGACGATGATCAGCGCCGGGACGCACATCACCGCGAAGAGGAGCATCGGGAGGACCTTGGACTTGGCGGACCGGCCGAGTCCGTAGGCACCGCGCAGGGACTGCGAGAACAGCGACTTGCGGGCGTAGGCGCGGCCGAGCCGGGCTCCCTCGTAGGACCGGTAGCCGATGTTGTGGATCTGGGTCGAGGTGTCAGGCGCCATCGGAACCGGCTCCCTTCCGGACGAGCTGCTGCTGGTCGTTGTCGCGGAAGACCTCCGCGATGTGGTGGCGGCGCTGTTCCATGCGGACCAGGCCGAGGCCGAGGTCGGCGACGGTGTCGCGCACGATGTCGTAGGTCTCCTCGCCGGTGGCTTCCAGGAGCAGGATGTGGCCGGCTCCGGGCAGGCCCTGCTCCTCGCCCGCGTGCAGGGTCAGGCCCGCTTCGGCGAGCGCCTTGCGCAGGGCGGCGGTGCCGTCCGGGTGGGTGTCCGTGTCGGTGACCTCGACCGCGAGGGTCGTGGTGATCTGCGTGAAGTCGCTGGTGGAGCTGGAGCGCAGCAGCTTGCCGCCGTCGACGACCACGACGTGGTCGCAGGTCCGCTCCAGCTCGCCGAGGAGGTGGGAGGTGACCAGGACGGAGATGCCGAAGTCGGTGTAGACGCGGCGGATCAGGCCGAGCATCTCGTCCCGGCCGACGGGGTCGAGGCCGTTGGTGGGCTCGTCGAGCAGGACCAGCTGGGGGTCGTGGACGAGCGCCTGGGCCAGCTTGACCCGCTGCTTCATGCCCGTGGAGTAGCCGCCGATGGGGCGGTAGCGCTCCTCGTACAGGCCCACGTGGCGCAGGGTGTCGGCGGTCCGCTCGCGGGCGGCGGTCGGCGGGAGTCCGGACATGCGCGCCATGTGCACGACGAACTCGGTGGCCGAGACGTCGGGCGGCAGGCAGTCGTGCTCGGGCATGTAGCCGACGCGCTCGCGGATGGCGCTGCCATGGGTGGCGACATCGAGTCCGAGCACGGCGGCGCGGCCCTCGGTGGCGGGGGACAGTCCAAGCAGGATCTTGATCAGCGTGGACTTGCCGGCTCCGTTGGCACCCACGAGGCCGGTCACTCCGGGCCCGATGTCCAGGGAGAGCCGGTCGATTGCGGTCACTCGGGGGTACCGCTTGCTCAGGCTTTCGGTCGCGATGACAGTCACGGCTTCGACGTTAGTGGCGCGGACCGCGCCGATCGTCAGACCTGGAGCGTCATCCCGTCTCCGCCTTCAGGACTACACACCCTGACGAAAGGCTGATGCGGACCGGTCGAAGGGGCCGACGAAGCGGACCGTACGCGGTGGATCGGACAAGTTGTCCACAGGTCCGTGCACGACCCTTGACGTGATCTCCGGTCATTGTCACATTCATCAGTGTCAAGTTACGGGCGCGTACGGCTCTACGGACGGACGGCTGTCATGGCTGCGGACACCAGGCAACGCACCGCGCAACTCTCGTCGGACCTGCGCGGGTTCAGGGAAGTGCAACGCCTCTCGTACGAGTGCGCGGAGACCGTCGCGGCGCAGCTGCGGCCGGGGGTCACCGAGCGCGAGGCGGCGCGGATGCAGCGCGAGTGGCTGCGCGAGCGCGGGGTGCGGGACTGGTTCCACCTGCCGTTCGCGTGGTTCGGGGACCGTACCGCTTTCGCGAACTTCAAGATCCCGCTCCAGTTCTTCCCGACGAACCGGAAGCTGGAGCCGGGGATGCCGTTCATCCTCGACATGGCGCCCGTGCACAAGGGGTACGCGGCCGACATCGGGTACTCGGGAAGCCTCGGGCTGAACCCGGTACAGGACCGGCTCATGTCCGACCTGCGGGTGCACCGCGAGCTGATCCTGGAGCAGGTCCGCGAGCGCCGCCCGCTGCGCGAGATCTACGAGAACGTCGAGCGGCTGATGATCCGGCAGGGGTACGCCAACCGGCACCGCGCCTACCCCTTCGGCGTGATCGCCCACAAGGTGGACCGGGTCAGGGAGCGGCGCTGGTCCCCGACCGCCTTCGGCTTCGGGACCCAGGCCCTCAAGGGGCTGGCCTCCGACGCCCTGCACGGACACCGCGAGGGCTGGTCCCCGCTGTGGAGCCCGTACCGCTTCTCCGACCACCCGCCGCAGCCCGGGCTGTGGGCGGTGGAACCGCACCTGGGGTTCCGGGGCACCGGCGCGAAGTTCGAGGAGATCCTGGTCGTCACCGACTCACGGGATCCCGGGGAGAGCGCGTTCTGGCTGGACGACGATCTGCCGCACGTGCGGCGCTGGGCCGAGGAGAAGGCAGCATGAGCGGCATGAACGGGATCAAGGGGTCGGGGCTCGCGGGGGCGCGCGAGCGCCGGGTGAGCACCGGCGGCATCGAGCTGTGCGTCGTCGAGCTCGGCGAGGCGGACCGGCCGACCGTGGTGCTCGTGCACGGGTACCCGGACAGCAAGGAGGTCTGGTCGGAGGTCGCGGAGCGGCTGGCGGCACGCTTCCACGTGGTGCTCTACGACGTACGCGGCCACGGGCGCTCCACGGCGCCGGTGCCCCTGCGCGGCGGCTTCACCCTGGAGAAGCTGACCGATGACTTCCTGGCGGTGGCGGCCGCGGT
The DNA here is from genome assembly GCF_044455885.1 of Streptomyces sp. NPDC051109. Lineage (NCBI taxonomy): Bacteria > Bacillati > Actinomycetota > Actinomycetes > Kitasatosporales > Streptomycetaceae > Streptomyces > Streptomyces sp. NPDC051109. The sequence continues at coordinate 82,439 of NZ_JBITFF010000013.1, read as the reverse complement.
CAGTCCGGACCGGCCGGTGCACCTGATCGGCCACGACTGGGGCTCCGTACAGGGCTGGGAGTTCGCGACGGTCGCCCGTACGGAGGGCCGGATCGCCTCCTTCACCTCGGTGTCGGGCCCCTCCCTGGACCACTTCGGGCACTGGATCAAGAAGCGGATGACCCGGCCCACCCCGCGCCGGGCCGCGCAGCTCCTCGGCCAGGGCGCCAAGTCCTGGTACGTGTACATGCTGCACACCCCGGTACTGCCGGAGCTCGCCTGGCGCGGGCCGCTCGGCAAGCGGTGGCCGCGGATGCTGGAGCGCGTGGAGAAGGTCCCGGCCGGCTCCTACCCGACGGCCTCGCTGCCCACGGACGCCGCCCACGGAGCCTGGCTCTACCGCGACAACGTACGGCCCCGGCTGCGCCGGCCGCGCCCCGACGCGTACGCGCACGTACCCGTCCAGCTGATCACCCCGACCGCGGACGCCTTCCTCTCCGAGCGGCTCTACGACGACCTGGAGCTGTGGGCCCCCGACCTGGTGCGGCGCACCCTGCCCGCCAAGCACTGGGTGCCGCGGACCCGGCCCGACCAGCTGGCCGCGTGGATCACGGAGTTCGTCACCGCACGGGAGGAGCCCGCCACCCGGGTGCCGGAGCAGAAGGCTCCGGGCAAGCACGCCGACCGGTTCGGCGGCCAGCTGGTACTGGTCACCGGTGCCGCCAGCGGCATCGGCCGGGCCACCGCGTTCGCGTTCGCCGAGGCCGGGGCCCGGGTGGTGTGCGTGGACCGGGACGCGGAGGGCGCGGCACGCACCGCAGACATGGCACGGCTTGTCGGGGCCCCCGAGGCCTGGGGCGAGTGCGTCGACGTCAGCGACGAGCAGGCGATGGAGAAGCTCGCGGCGAAGACCGCCGCCGAGTACGGCATCGTGGACGTCCTGGTCAACAACGCCGGGATCGGCCTGTCGGGGCCCTTCCTGGACACCACCTCGGAGGACTGGAAGAAGGTCCTCGACGTCAACCTGTGGGGTGTCATCCACGGCTGCCGGATCTTCGGCAGGCAGATGGCCGAGCGCGGCCAGGGCGGGCACATCGTCAACACCGCCTCAGCCGCCGCCTACCTGCCGTCCAGGACGCTGCCCGCGTACAGCACCTCGAAGGCCGCGGTACTGATGCTGAGCGAGTGCCTGCGCGCCGAGCTCGCGCCGCAGTCGATCGGGGTCTCCGCGATCTGCCCCGGCATCGTCAACACCAACATCACCGCCACCTCGCGCTTCGCCGGGGTGGACGCGGCGGAGGAGAAGCGCCGCCAGGAGCGCTCCTCGCGGCTGTACGGACTGCGCAACTTCCCGCCGGAGAAGGTCGCCGAGGCGATCCTGCGGGCCGTGGTGCGCAACGAGGCCGTGGTGCCGGTGACCCCGGAGTCCAAGGGCGCGCTGTGGATGTCCCGGTTCGCGCCGGGCGCCCTGCGGCGGCTCGCGAAACTGGAGCCACGGCTGTGAGCGCGACCGAGCCGCGCACGGCCATATCCCACTTCTTCCGGCGGTCGTACCATCCCTCGCAGGAGGGCTCGCTGCGCAGGGCGGTCGAGTACCTTGCGGCTTCGCCTGCCGCCCGGGCCGCGGCGTCCGCGGTCGGCCGAGCCGCCATGTCGTAGGGAGCCGGGATTGTCAGAACAGGCGGTGGCCGAGTACCGGATCGAGGATCTCGCACACCACAGCGGGGCGACGGTGCGCACGATCAGGGCGTACCAGGACCGTGGGCTGCTGCCGAAGCCGGAGCGGCGCGGCCGCTCCAACGTCTACGGGGACACGCATCTGGCGCGGCTGCGCCAGATCGCCGATCTGCTGGACCGCGGCTACACCCTGGCCTCCATCAAGGAGCTGCTGGAGGCCTGGGACGCCGGCCGCGGGCTCGGCGGGGTGCTGGGGCTCGTCGCCGAGGTGCACGGACCGTGGACAGACGAGGAGGCCGCCCGGATCAACCGGGCCGAGCTGAACGAGCGGTTCGGCGGCCGGCCCGACGACGACGCGGTGGGCGAGGCGTGCGAGCTGGGGGTGCTGGAGGCGATCCCGGGGCGCCCGGACGAGTTCCTGGTTCCTTCCCCGCAGGAGCTCGCCGTGGCCGCCGAGCTGTACGCGGCCGGGGTGCCGCTGTCGGCGATCACCGGGCACCTGCGGGAGCTGCGCGGACAGGTGGAGCACATCGCCTCGCGGTTCCTGGAGTTCACCACCGAGCACGTCTTCGCCCGCTACCTCGGGGAGGTTCCGCCGACGGACGCGGACGCGGCGGAGGCGGCGACGATGGTACGGAGACTGCGCCCCCTGGCCCAGCAGACGGTGGACGCCGAGCTGGCTCGGGCGATGCGGCTGTTCGCCACCCGGCATCTGCAGCGCCATCTGGGGGCGACCGGCTCCCCGCAGCCTTCGGGCCCCGCGCCGGTGGCCCTGCCGGCGGAGACCGTACGCGCGGTGCAGGAGCTGGTCGGCGCCGAGCACGTGGGGGAGTTCGTGCGGGCCGCGACGGAGCGGGAGCTCCAGGCCCGCACGATGAACGAGCTGGCTCGCCGGGGCGGCGGGTAACGGCCGGTGGCACCCCGTCGGTAGTCCACAGGGCGGACCACTCGTTTGACCGCAAATCCCGCCCAACCGGCTGTGGACAAGTCGGTGTTTCCTGTGGGCAACTCTGTGGACAGCCCTGTGGAAGCCCGTGCGGGCGGCTCAACCGATGGTCTCGTACGCGGGGTTCACGGGGCTGGGGCCGCCGATGGCGCCGGCGGGGCCGGGGACTCTGACGGTGCCGACCGACGCCTCCTGAACACCGCGGCGGGTGCTCCCGTACAGGAGTGCGGCGAGGGCCAGGCCGAGGACGCCGCCGACCACCTGGGCCGCGACGAATCCGGGCAGTGACTGCGGGGCGATCCCGGTGAAGGAGTCGCTGAAGGCGCGCCCGATGGTGCCCGCCGGGTTGGCGAAGGAGCCTGACGAGGTGAACCAGATCGCGGAGGCGATGTACGCGGCGACCGCGGCCGGGATCAGCTTCGGACGCCCGATGCGCTCCAGGCCCTGGATGACGAGGACGAGCCCGGCGGTGGCGACGATCTCGCCGACGAGCAGGTGGCCGCCGTCGCGGACCTGCGTGGAGAAGGTGCCGGGGGTGCGGCCGAACATCACCTCGGCGAGGACGGCCCCGCCGATGGCGCCGGCGGTCTGGGCGGCAGCGTAGACGAGGGCCTCCCGGCCGCCGAGCCCCTCGCCCCCGGTCCGGCGCGCCCACCAGGAGGTGAGGCTGACGACCGGGTTGAGGTGGGCTCCGGACAGCGGCCCGAAGAGGGTGATGATCAGTCCGAGGCCGATGGCCGAGGCGAGCGAGTTGGCGACGAGGGCGACACCGGTGTCGCGGCTGACGCCGGCGGCTTGGATACCGGAACCGATCACGACCACGAGGAGGCCGGCGGTGCCGACGAGCTCGGCGACCGCACGGCGCGGCAGGGAAGCATGGATTGTCATGGGTCCTCCCCCTGGGGCAGCAGTACAGCGGAAAATGTATTCCGTATCTTGGAAACGCGATAGTGGGCGTCCCGGTGCCCGGCCCGGCAGAGCGCCGATAAATCCCTGCTCGACCCCTGGCCGACCGGGCAAGCTGGGCTCATGGACGACAGACGCACCGTGAAGGTGTCCAAATACGTCTCGAAACACTTGCGGCATCAGCCGGAACGCATCGGACTGGTGCTCGACCCCCAGGGCTGGGTGGAGATCGACGATCTTCTCCGCGCGGCCGCCGCCCACCGCTTCCCCATCAGCCGCGCCGAACTCGACCACGTCGTCGCCGCCAACGACAAGCAGCGGTTCGCCGTCGACGGCACCCGCATCCGCGCCAACCAGGGCCACACCGTTCCCGTGGACCTGGACCTGCCGGAGGCCGAGCCGCCCGCGTACCTCTACCACGGCACCGTGGCCGCCGCCCTGGACTCGATCCGCGCCGAGGGACTGCGCCCCATGGCCCGCCACCACGTGCACCTGTCCCCCGACCGGGAGACCGCCACCCGCGTGGGCGCGCGGCGCGGGCGGCCGGTCGTGCTCGCCGTGGACGCGGGGGCCATGCGCGCGGCCGGGCACGTCTTCCGCGTCAGCGCCAACGGAGTGTGGCTGGCGGACGCCGTACCGCCGCAGTTCCTGCGCTTTTCCTAGCGCAGGAATTCAGGACGGGATTGTCAGATCATCCCCCTACTCTGTTCCTCATTCCGATCCGTGAGGGGGGTGCCTCGCGATCGCCGAACCATCCATGCGAGCACGCGAGGTGACGCCCCGTGACGTCCACATCCCCTTCCTCCACCCACTCCGACCCGTCCGCCAACAGCTTCCAGGTCGATCTGCGCGGCCTGGTCGACCTGCTCTCCCACCACCTCTACTCCAGCCCGCGCGTCTACGTCCGCGAGCTGCTGCAGAACGCGGTGGACGCCGTCACCGCCCGCCAGGCACTCGACCCCGAGGCGGAGATCCGCATCCGCCTGTCGGCGTCCGCGGGCCGGGTGACCATCGAGGACAGCGGCATCGGCCTGACCGCCGCCGAGGCGCACTCCCTCCTCGCGACCATCGGCCGCAGCTCCAAGCGCGGCGGTGACCACGGGCTGGAGACCACCCGCCGGGAGTTCCTCGGCCAGTTCGGCATCGGCCTGCTCGCCTGCTTCGTCGTGGCCCGCCAGATCCGTGTCATCACCCGCTCCGCCCGGGACCCCCAGGTCTCGCCCGTCGAATGGCTGGCCACGGACGACGGCTCGTACACCGTCCGCGAACTGCCCGACGAGGCCCGCCGGGAGCCCGGCACCACCGTCATCCTGCAGGCCCGCCCGGGAGCGGAGGAGTGGACCGTCCCGGCCAAGGTCGAGCAGCTGGCACGCGACTACGGCTCCCTGCTCCCGTACGACATCACCTTCACCGAAGGCGAGGGGCCGGGCGCGGGCGCGGGCGGCGAAGGCGCCGAGCCGCGGGGCATCACCGACCGGCCCGCCGTGTGGGACCGCCCCTTCCCCACCCCCGCCGCGCGCCGCGTCGCGCTCGCCGGCCACTGCGCGCAGCTCTTCGGCTTCACCCCGCTCGACAGCATCGACCTCGACCTGCCCGTCGCCGGCGTGCGCGGAGTGGCGTACGTCCTCCCCGAGCCGACCAGCCCCGCCCACCGGGCCGGACACCGCGTCCACCTCAAAGGGCATGCTGCTCACGGACCACGCCGACAACCTGCTGCCGGACTGGGCGTTCTTCGTCCGCGCGGTCATCGACACGGACACGCTGCGGCCCACCGCCTCCCGCGAGAACCTGTACGACGACGAGACCCTGTCCGCGGTACGCGAGGCCCTCGGCGCCCGGGTCCGGGCCTGGCTCGCCGAGCTCGCCGCGAGCGAACCGGAGCGCCTGGCCGCCTTCCTGAGCGTCCACCACCTCGGGGTGAAGTCCCTGGCCCGGCACGACGCCGAACTGCTCGGCCTGATGCTGCCCTGGCTGCCGTTCGAGACGAGCGAGGGCTCGATGAGCCTCCAGGAGTTCACGGCCGCCCACAGCGAGATCCACTTCACGCGCACCGTGGAGGAGTTCCGCCAGATCGCCCCGATCGCGGCGGCCCACGGCCTCGGCGTCATCAACGCCGGATACACGTACGACGCCGACCTGCTCGCCCTGCTGCCCACCGTGCGGCCGGACCTCAAGGTCACGGAGCTGGACGCCGGAGCCGTCACCGAGCGGCTCGACCCGGTCCCGACCTCCGCCGAACTGGCCCTCGCGCCCTTCCTGTCCACGGCGCGCACCCGGCTGGAGGCACAGGGCTGCGACGTCGTGCTGCGCGCCTTCCAGCCCGTGTCCGTTCCCGCGCTCTACCTCGACGACCGCCAGGCCCGCCAGGAGCGCGACCGTACGGCGGCGCTGGACAGCGCCGACTCGCTGTGGAGCGGAATCCTCGGCGCCCTGCGGGGCTCCGCGCCGCGCGCCCGACTGGTGCTCAACCACAACAACCCGCTGATCCGCCGGATCTCGGCCCTGCCCGACGAGGCCCTGACCGGCACGGCCGTCGAGTCGCTGTACGGGCAGGCGCTGCTGATGTCCCAGCGGCCGCTGCGCCCCGCCGACTCCACGCTGCTCAACCGGGCCTTCCTCGGACTCCTGGAATGGGCGACCCACTCCACCGACTCCCCGGAGGGACAGAAGTGACCATGCTGACGCGCGAGGAAATCGAGAAGGGCCTGTTGGAGAACAGGAACTCCCCGAACGGATCCGCACGCAACGCGCACGCCGAGGTGCTCGTGGGCGCTGCGGAGGCGATCGGTGACGGGGCACTGTTCCGCACGGCCCTGGACAACCTGATCAACGCTTATCTCTGGAGTGCCGAGTCCTCGAAGATGCTGGTGCCATTCGCCCGGCTGCTCCAGGAGTACGACAAGGACCCCGGCGCTTTCGACCGGTGGGAAGCCCACTCGCTGTTCTGGCAGTTCAAGTGGGTGGCCACGGCCATCAGCGATTCCCCGGAGATCCCGCTGGAGTCCGCCGCCGGCTGGCTGGACGAGATGGAGCGCCGCTACCGGATCGCCGGCTACAGCGAGCGACCGGTCCGCGAGGCCGAGCTGTGGCTCGCCGACGCGATCGGCCAGGACGACCGGGCCGAGCGGGCCCACCGGGCCTGGCTGGCCGCCGACCGCGACGACATGAGCGACTGCCACGCCTGCGAGCTCAACGGCCAGGGCGCGTACGCCGTGCTGCGCGGGGACGACGCCCGGGCCCTGGAGCTCTGGCGGCCCGTCCTGGCGGGCGAGCGGACCTGCGCCGAGGAGCCCCACCGGCTGCTCGCCACCTCGCTGCTGCCGCTGCTGCGCCTGGGCCGCTTCGACGAGGCGCGTGCACACCACGTACGCGGCTACCGCATGGCCCGCGGCAACGAGAGCCTGCTGCCCTCCATCGGCAAGCACATCGAGTTCTGCGCCCTGAGCGGCAACGAGTCGCGCGGCCTGGAGATCCTCGCCGAGCACGCAGCCCACATGAACCCGCTGGTCAACGTCGACGACCAGATGGCCTTCCACGGCGGCATCCTCGTACTGCTGCGCCGGCTGACGGAGCTGGGGCACGGGCAGAGCCCGGCCGTACCGTACGGGGGCGCCCCGCACACCGTCTCCGAGCTCTACGCGGTGCTGCGCGCGAGCTCCCTCGACATCGCCCGGCGCTTCGACGTCCGCAACGGCACCACCCGGGTCTCCGACCGCTTCCTCGCCCGGATCGGGCGGGACCCGCTGGTCGGCGTACTGCCGCTGGGGGTGCGCAGTACGGCGCTGCCACAGCCGGCCGCCGCGGTGAACGCCCCTGCCGCCGCAGTCGTACCGGCGCCGCCCGCGGCCGATTTCGAGGAGCTGGTGGAGCGGGCCCGACAGGCCCGGGAACAGCGGCATCCGGCCGCGGACGCGCTCTGGGCCGAGGTCGGCGCACGGGTGGACGCGCGCCCGGAGGACGAGGTGGACCCGCTGGTTGCCGCTGACGTGGCGGACCACCGGGCCCTGATGGCGGCCCGCGGCGGGGCGGGGAACGCGGCGGAGCTGCTGGAGGCGGTCCGCGACCGCTACCGCGAGCTCGGCCAGATGGAGCGCGCGGCGCTGGCGGAGCTGCGGCTGGCGAGCGCGGCGGCGCAGTCCGGGGCCGGGCCGCAGCGGATCCGGGAGCTGCTGGCGGCGGCCCTGAAGGCCGCCGAGGCCCTGGACTCGGACGAGCCGCTGCGCGGGCGCCGGATAGCGCTGGCGGAGCTGTCGTCGATCCGCGTGGAGTCGTACCTGCGCTCGCTGGAGGCCGGTCCCGAGCACGAGCACCTCCACGAGCCCGGCCAGGACCACGGGCACGGCGAGCTGGCGGCCGAACTCGGCGCCTTCGTCGCCGCGTACGCGCAGGCTCTGCCCGATCTGGCGGCCGAGGCCGAGGAGATGCTGGGCCGCATCGCGCTGTCGCAGGGCGAGCCCGAGCGGGCCCTGCCGCTGCTGGCCGCCTCCGCGGCCCGGGCGGTGTCGGCGGGCCTGCCGTGGCAGTCGGTGGACGCGCTGGTGCTGCGGGCCGGTGTGCTGATGTCGGTGGAGCGGCCCGAGGAGGCCGAGGAGGCGGCGCGTTCCGCGTTGGAGCACTCCGCTGAGCTGACGGAGGCCGAGACGCAGGGCGTCGTACGGCTCACCCTCGCGGACATCCTGCTGCGCCGGGCCGACGCGGCGGCGGAAGCGGCCGAGCACGCCCTCACCTCGGCGCACTGGTTCGACCAGGCAGGTCTGACCGCCGACGGCGGGGCGCAGGCCCGGCTGGTGCTGGCCCGGGCGTACGCGCGGGAGGGCCGGCACGCCGACGCGGCGGAGGTGCTGCAGTCGACGCTGCCCGATCTGCTGGAGCACGGCAAGGGACAGGCCGTCTCCGTACGGGAGTTCCTCGGCGATCTGCTGCGCCGGCTGAACGACTCCCGGGCAGCGGCGGAGCAGTACCTGCTGGCGGCGGAAGTGGCCAAGGGCTGGGAGGACCCCCGCCCGCAGGCCACCCTGGCGCAGGCGGCGGCGGAACAGCTGTCCGCCGCGCGCCTGGACCACGAGGCACTCGCCGCGTACGAGCGGTCCCTGGAGCTGTTCCGGATGGCGGGGGATGCCCCGATCGCCGAGGCGCGGATCCTGCGCTCCCTGGCCTGGATGGCTCCGCGCGCAGACACCGGTGCGCCTGCATGGGCGCGGGCGCGGGACCTGATGGACCAGGCCGCCGGGGTCCTGGAGACCGCGCTGGCCGAGAACGCGGAGACCGGCGAGGGCAAGGGCCACTCCGTCCCGCAGCTGCGGGCCGAGCTCGCCCAGACCTGGCTGCAGCTGGCGCAGGTGCTCGACTGGCGGGTCACCTCGCACGAGCAGGCCGACGACGAGGACGGCGACGAGGACAGCGGGGACGACGAGGTTTCCCGCCGCGCTGAACTGGACACCGCGGCGCTGCGGCTGGAGGAGATCGAGCTGACCGCGCGGGCCGGTGACCTGTACGCGGAACTGGGTCCGGACCATCTGGGGGACCGGCTCCAGTGCGTGCAGTACGCCGCCTGGACCGAACAGGAGATCGGTCGCGATGAGGCAGGAGCCGCTCGGCTCTCGGCACTGATCGAGGAATTCCGGGCCCTGCCCGAGGGGGTCCCGGAGGATCTGCTGGAGCGCGCCCAGTCCGCCCTCGACAGCCTGCGGTCCTGAGTGCGATGCCCCCGTCGCCCGGCGGCGACGGGGGCATCCTCTCCGTTTCAGCCGGCCAGCTGGGCCAGGCCCTCGGTGGCGATCTGCTCGAAGACGTTCTCGTCGGCAGCGAACTCGGAGTCCGGGATCGGCGCGTGGATCACGATCTCGGTGATGCCGAGCGCCTGGTGGCGGCCGGCGAAGTCGACGAACGCGTCGACGGAGTCGAGCATCGTGTTGCGGTCCGGGGTGAAGCCGGTCAGCAGGATCTTCTCCATCGGTTCGGACGCCCGGCCGATCTCCGCGCATGCCTTGTCGAGCCGGGCCAGCTGGCCGCGGATGGCCTCCACCGACTGCTCGGGGGTGCCCTCGTCGAAGAGCTTCGGATCGCCGGTGGTCACCCAGGCCTGGCCGTGGGCGGCGGCGAGCTTCATGCCCCGCGGGCCGTTCCCGGCGACGGCGAAGGGCAGTCGCGGCTGCTGCACGCAGCCGGGGAGGTTGCGGGCCTCGTCGGCGGAGTAGAAGGTGCCGCGCTCGCTGACCGCGGCCTCGGTGAGCAGCCGGTCCAGGAGCGGTACGAACTCCGCGAGGCGGTCCGCGCGCTCACGCGGGGTCCACGGGTCCTGTCCCAGGGCGGAGGCATCGAACCCGTTGCCTCCGGCGCCGATGCCGAGGGTGATACGGCCGCCGGAGATGTCGTCCAACGACATCAGCTCCTTGGCCAGCGTCACCGGGTGCCGGAAGTTCGGCGAGGTGACGAGCGTGCCCAGACGCATCTTCTCGGTGGCGGCGGCCGCCGCGGTCAGGGTCGGGATCGCGCCAAACCACGGCCGGTCGCGGAAAGACCGCCAGGTCAGGTGGTCGTAGGTGTAGGCGGTGTGGAACCCGAGCCGCTCGGCTCGCGCCCACTGGTCACGGCCGCCCTCACGCCACGGGCGTACCGGGAGGATCACAGTGCTCAGACGCAGACTCATGCGTTCGAGCCTACGGCCCCGCTCATGTTTCACGTGAAACATCGCCTGTCCCCGGGTCACCGTGGGCACCCGGCGGTCGGCGGCCGGGGGAGAAACATCGCCATCCGGCGCAGGAGCCCGGCCCGCTCTGGTCGGCTGTCGCAAGGCCATGGGTGAAGATGGATCCGTGACCTCGGCTCCCCAGCGCCCGGACGGGCCAACCCCCACTCCCCGGCTCATCGCCACCGACCTCGACGGCACCCTGCTGCGCGACGACAAATCCGTCTCGCTCCGCACGGTCGCCGCGCTCGCCGCGGCCGAGGAGGCCGGGATCGAGGTCTTCTTCGTGACCGGCCGCCCGGCCCGCTGGATGGACGTGGTCAGCGACCACGTCCACGGCCACGGCCTGGCGATCTGCGCGAACGGGGCCGCGGTGGTCGACCTCCACGCCGGCCGGGAGTTCGTGGAGGTCCGCGCGCTGCCGCGGGCCACGGCACTGACGGTCGTGGAGACTCTGCGCGCCGCCGCGCCGGGCACCTCTTTCGCGGTCGAGATGACCACCGGCATCAACTACGAGCCGCTGTACCCGCCCTTCTTCCAGGACCCGGGTGCCCATGTGGCCACGGCCGAGAAGCTGCTGGAGGAGGAGGCGGACGACACCTCCGCTCCCGTCCTCAAGCTCCTCGCGCACCATGCCGAGCTCGCCCCGGACGAGTTCCTGGCGCTCGCCCGCTCGGCCGCCGGCGCCTACGCGTCGATCACCCGCTCCAGCCCGACCGCCCTGCTGGAGATCAGCGGACTGGGGGTCTCCAAGGCCAGCACCCTGGAGCTGTGCTGCGCCGAGCGCGGTATCGCACCGGCCGAGGTCGTCGCCTTCGGGGACATGCCGAACGACGTGGAGATGCTCCGCTGGGCGGGCACCTCGTACGCGATGGGCAACGCCCACCCGGACGTGATCGCGGCCGCCTCCGGCCGTACGGTCGCCAACAACGAGGACGGCGTCGCCGTCGTCATCGAGCGCATCCTCGCGGATCGCGCCGCGCAGCAGCGCTAGGACGAGTGCCGGAGCGAGCGCCAGGACGAGCCCCGGGACCTCAGAGCGGGGCCTCCCACACCAGGGTGGTCCCGGTGCCGTCCTCCCCGATGCCGGGGCCGTACGAGCTCGCCCCGCCCAGCGACTCGGCCCGCCGGCGCAGATTCCGCAGCCCGCTGCGCCGGCCGTCCTCGGGGATGCCCACCCCGTCGTCGGCGACCTCCAGCCGTACCCCGGGCCTGCCGTCGGCCAGCGTGCCGGTGCAGTCCACGACCACCTCGATCCGAGACGCCTCCGCGTGCCGGAAGGCGTTCGACAGGGCCTCGCGCAGCGCCGCGATCAGGTTCTTGCCCACCAGCTCGCCGACGACCGCGTCGATCGGCCCGAGGAACCGGTGCGCCGGCTTGAAACCCAGCGGCACCGCGGCCATGTTGATCTCCCGCAGGACCCGGGTGCGCAGCCCCGACGGAGCCTCGGCCGGTCCCTGCTGGAGCGCGAAGATCGCGGTGCGGATCTCCTGGATCGTCACGTCCAGCTCGTCCACGGCCTTGCCGACTCCGTCAACGACCTCGGGGACGACGGACCGCCGCTGGGCGCCCTCCAGCATCATCCCGGTGGCGAACAGCCGCTGGATGACCAGGTCGTGCAGGTCCCGGGCGATCCGGTCGCGGTCCTCGAACACCGCGAGCCGCTCCCGGTCGCGCTGCGCCTCGGCCATCATCAGCGCGAGTGCCGCCTGGGAGGCGAACTGGGTGGCCAGCGTCCGCTCGGCCTCGCTGAACGGCCTCTTGCCGCGGGCCCGCGGGGTGACCAGCGCGCCCAGCACCCGCCCGCCGCTGTGCAGCGGCAGCATCATGCAGGGCCCGTACTGGCTGGTCAGCCGACTGCTCATGCGGGGGTCGCTGGCAGCGTCCTCCACGAAGACCGGCTCGCCCTCAAGCAGCTTCGCCACCACCGGGCTCTCGGCCGGGATCACCAGGCCGAGCGAGGTGGCAGCGCTCTCGGCGGAGACGGCGACGATCTCCATGCCGCCCTCCTCGGCCGGCAGCAGCACGATCCCGGCGGCGGAATCCGCCAGGTGGCGGGCCTGCTCGGCCACCACCGAGAGGGCGTCGTCCGCGTCCCCGCCCGACAGGAGGGCGGTCGTGACGGCCACCGAGCCGTCGATCCACCGCTCCCGCTGGGTGGCGGCCTCGTACAGCCGGGCGTTGCCGATGGCGATGCCCGCCTCGGTGGCCAGCACCCGGACCATGTGGACGTCGTAGTCGTTGAACCGGCCGCCGCCGTTCTTCTCGGCGAGGTACAGATTGCCGAAGATCTCCCCTTGCACCCGGATCGGGACACCGAGGAAGGTCTTCATGGGCGGGTGGTGCGGCGGGAACCCGGCCGAGCGCGGGTCCTTCGTGAGATCGGCGAGCTGCACCGTGTCGGGGTGGGAGATCAGCGCGCCGAGCAGGCCGCGCTTCCCGTCCGGCCGGTGCCCGATCTTCCGGGCCGTCTCGGCGTCGAGGCCGAAGGTGACGAAGTCCGACAGGCCGCGGCCCTCGGTGTCGACGACCCCGATCGCCGCGTACCGGGCGTCCGCGAGCTCGGCCGCGGTCTCGCAGATGCGGTCGAGGGTAGAGTGCAGTTCGAGGCCGGTACCCACGGAGCGCATGGCCTCCAGCAGTTGTGGCACCCGGGCGGTGAGCTCGGTGGAGAGGCCCTGCAGACTCCGGGTGGCCTGCGTGGCCGCCTCCAGCGGGTCGGGTGTTCCGGGGAGTGGCTCCGGTGGTTCCTGCGACTCCTGCACTGACATGCCCTTGAGACTAGTTAGTCCCTTTTACCGGGGAAAGTCAGCCAGGGCGCCATCGGCCGACCGCTCCCGCTCCAGCAGGTTGCGCAGCGGCCCCTCGGCTGAGGCCAGCTCGGCGTACGCGCCTCGCTGTACGACCGCTCCGCGCTCCAGTACCAGCACTTCGTCGACCGCCTCCAGGCCGGCCAGCCGGTGCGTGATCAGCACGGTGGTCCGGCCCTCGGTCGCGGAGAGCAGATCCGTGGTCAGGGCGTCCGCGGTGGTGAGGTCCAAGTGCTCGGCCGGCTCGTCGAGCACGAGGACGGGGAAGTCGGCGAGCAGCGCCCTGGCCAGGGCCAGCCGCTGGCGCTGGCCTCCGGAGATCCGCTCGCCGTGCTCGCCGACCAGGGTGTCCAGCCCGTCCGGAAGGCCCTCGGCCCACTCCAGCAGCCGGGCCGCCTTCAGGGCCTCCCGCAGCTGCTCCTCGCTCGCCCCGGTCCGGGCCAGTCGCAGGTTCTCCCGTACCGAGCTGTCGAAGAGGTGCGCGTCCTGCGCGCACAGGCCCACCATCCGGCGGACCTCGTCGCTGTCGAGGGTGCGCGCGTCGGTGCCGCCCAGGGTGTACGTACCTTCGTGCGGGTCCAGGAACCGCAGCAGGACCTGCGCCAGCGAGGTCTTGCCCGCACCCGAGGAGCCGACGACGGCGATCCGCCGGCCGGCCTCCAAGGTGAGGTCCAGCCCGTGCAGCGCCTCCTGCTCCTGCCCGGGATGCCGGGCGGCGAGTCCGGTCAGCCGCAGCGGGAACGGGGAGGCCGGTACCGCAGCCGGCCGCTCCGGCTCGGCGACCGGGACGGGAGCGTCGATGACCTCGTGGATCCGCTCGGCGCTGCGGCGCACCCTCTGCCGGTACTGGACGGCCTGCGGAAGCCCGTTGACCGCCTCGAAGGCGGCGAGCGGGGTCAACACGGCCACGGCCATGGCCACCCCCGACAGCCGTCCGTCGTGCACGGCGTCGGCGGCCAGGGCCGCGGCGGCCACCACGGTCAGCCCGCACACGAGGGCGGTCAGGCCGCTGCCGACCCCGGTGGCGGCGGCGCCCCGGGCGGATATGCCGGTCAGCGTCCGGTCGCCCTCCTTCGCGGCGTCCTTCCGCCCGGCGAGCGCACCGGCGACCGTCAGCTCGGCGGTCCCGGTCAGCAGATCGGCCACCCGGGTGGCGAGTTCTCCCCGGGCCGGCGCCAGCCGCCGCTCCGCACGCCGGGCGCAGGCTGCACTGACCAGTGGCACCCCTATCCCGGCGGCGAGCAGCCCGACGGCGAGTGCGGCTCCCGCCCCGGGCAGCAGCCACGTGGTGAAGGCGACCGAGCCGGTGCCGACGAGTACCGCGGTGCCGACCGGCAGCAGCCAGCGCAGCCAGTAGTCCTGGAGGGAGTCGGCGTCGGCCACGAGGCGGGCCAGCAGGTCTCCGCGCCGCTGCTCGCGCAGCCCGGCGGGCGCGATGCGCTCCAGCCGGCGGAACACCGAGACCCGCAGGTCGGCGAGCATCCGCAGCACGGCGTCATGGGAGACCAGCCGCTCCGCGTACCGGAAGACGGCCCGCCCGATCCCGAAGGTCCGGGTGGCCGTGACGGCCACCATCAAATAGAGCACGGGCGGCTGCTGCGAGGCCCGCGAGATGAGCCATCCGGAAACGGCCATCAGCCCGACGCTGCACCCGACGGCCAGTGCCCCGAGCAGCAGGCCGAGCCGGAACCGCCCCTGCCACGCCTTGGCCACCGCCCGCACCCGCCGGAGCGGATCGCCCCCGCCCGAGTCGGCGCCGCCGGTCTCGGCCGCCCTCTCGGGGGCGCTGCCGAGGATCCACTCCCCGGCGTCGGACCGCCCGTTGCGCTCCCCGCCGAGGCCCTCGGAGGCCCCGGCAGCGGCCCGCCCGGGCCAGGCGGCGGACGGCGTCGGCAGGACGCCCGCATCGCTCGGCAGGATTCCCGACGCGCCCACCCGCACCACGCGGTCGGCCACGGCAAGGAGCGCCGGCCGGTGGACGACCAGCAGCACGGTCCGCCCCACCGCGAGGCGTCGTACGGCGTCCACCACAGCCGCCTCGGTCTCCCCGTCGAGAGCGGCGGTCGGCTCGTCCAGCAGCAGCACCGGACGGTCTGCGAGGAACGCCCGCGCCAGTGCCAGCCGCTGGCGCTGTCCGGCGGACAGTCCGACCCCGCCCTCCCCCAGCTCCGTTTCGACACCGCGCGGCAGCTCGGCCACGAACTCCCATGCCCCGGCGTCCTTCAGTGCATCGGCCACCGCGTCCGCGGACGCGTCCGGCCGTGCCAGCCGTACGTTCTGCGCGATCGTCCCGGCGAACAGGTGCGGCCGCTGCGGCACCCAGGCGATCCGCTCCCGCCACTGTTCGGGCGACAGCGAGGCGAGGTCCACGCCCCCGATCCGCACCCGCCCCGCAGTCGGCTCGACGAAGCCCAGCAGTACCTGGAGCAGGGTGGACTTGCCCGCCCCGCTCGGCCCGGTGAGCGCGACGCACTCCCCGGGTCCGACCGCCAGCGAGACCGGTCCAGGCGAGTCCTCACCCCGGCCCTCGTAGCGGACCGCGACCCCGTCGAACTCGATCCGCAGCCCCGCGGCCGGCACCGGGGCCACGCCGCCGGAGACGGCGACGGGGGTCTGGAGCACCTCGAAGATCTCCTCCGCGGCCGCCAGCCCCTCGGCGGCCGCGTGGTACTGGGCCCCTACCTGACGCAGCGGCAGGTACGCCTCGGGCGCCAGGATCAGGATGACCAGCCCGGTGTACAGGTCGAGTTCTCCATGGACCAGCCGCATGCCGATGGTCACGGCGACCAGCGCCACCGACAGCGTCGCCAGCAGCTCCAGTGCGAAGGAGGACAGGAAGGCGATGCGCAGCGTCCGCACCGTCGCCTGCCGGTAGTCGTCGGTGATCTTGCGGATCGACTCGGCCTGGGCCTTGGCCCGGCCGAAGACCTTCAGTGTCGGCAGCCCGGCCACCACGTCCAGGAAATGCCCCGACAGCCGGGACAGCAGCCGCCACTGGCGGTCCATCCGGGACTGGGTGGCCATGCCGATCAGCACCATGAACAGGGGAATGAGCGGCAGTGTGACCACGATGATGGCGGCCGACACCCAGTCCTCGGTGACGATCCGGGCGAGGACCGCCACCGGG
Organism: Streptomyces sp. NPDC051109; assembly: GCF_044455885.1. NCBI lineage: Bacteria > Bacillati > Actinomycetota > Actinomycetes > Kitasatosporales > Streptomycetaceae > Streptomyces > Streptomyces sp. NPDC051109. Next base: position 66,306 of record NZ_JBITFF010000013.1, on the reverse strand, counting down.
ACGACCACTGCGAGCCCCAGCTGGGGCAGGTAGCGGGAGAAGTAGTCGTCGAGGGCGTCCACGCCCCGGGTGGCCAGCGCCACCAGTGAGCCGGTCCGCTGCCCGCTCAGCCAGCCGGGCCCCAGGTCCGCGGCCCGGTCCAGCAGCCGGCCCCGCAGCTGCGATTTGACCGCCGCACTGGCCCGGTGGGCCGCCAGCTCCGTGAGCCAGGCGAGCAGACCTCGCCCCAGCGCGACCGCCGCGAGCAGCAGCAGCGGCGTCCGCAGTGCCTCGCCGTCCAGTCCCTGCTCGAAGGCTCCGACCACGATCTCGGCGATCAGCATCGCCTGACCGATGACCAGCCCTGCCCCGGCCAGCCCCAGGACCACCACGGCCGCCAGGAAGAGGCGGGTGGAGCGGGCGTACCGAAGCAGGCGCGGGTCGATCGGTTTCACGTGAAACATCTCCCAGAGCAGGGTCGGGAAGCAGGGTCAGGGGTCAGTGCGCGTCGACGATGTGCTGCGTACCGATCCGCTTGCGGAACACCCAGTACGTCCAGCCCTGGTAGAGCAGGACGAGCGGCGTGGCCACTCCCGCGCACCAGGTCATGATCTTCAGGGTGTACGGGCTGGACGAGGCATTGGTGACCGTGAGGTTCCAGGCCTCGTCCAAAGAGGACGGCATCACGTTCGGGAAGAGGGTCAGGAACAGCATCGCGACGGCAGCCGCGATGGTGATCCCGGACAGGGCGAACGACCAGCCCTCGCGGCCCGCCAGATTGAAGCCCAGGGCCCCGACCAGTGCGAGGACCGCTATGGCCATGGCGATCAGGCTCTTGCCGTCACCGTGCGAGACCTGCGTCCAGATCAGGAAGACGAGGGCCAGCACGGCGGTGAGCACGCCCAGCCGGGTCGCCAGCGTGCGCGAACGCTCCCGGATGTCCCCGACCGTCTTGAGTGACGTGAACACCGTTCCGTGGAAGGTGAAGAGGGTGAGGGTGACGAGTCCGCCGAGCAGGGAGTAGACGTTGAGCAGGTCGAAGAGGCTGCCGACGTACTCCATGTGCTCGTCGATCTTCACTCCGCGCACGATGTTGGCGAAGGCCACGCCCCAAAGGAACGCGGGGATCAGAGAGGTCCAGAAGATCGCGTGTTCCCAGTTGGCCTGCCACCGCTCTTCGGCCCGCTTGTGCCGGTACTCGAAGGCGACACCGCGGACGATCAGGCAGACCAGGATGACCAGGAGCGGCAGGTAGAACCCGGAGAAGAGGGTGGCGTACCACTCGGGGAAGGCGGCGAAGGTGGCACCGCCCGCGGTGAGCAGCCAGACCTCGTTTCCGTCCCACACGGGCCCGATCGTGTTGATCAGGACCCGCTTCTCGGTGCGGTTGCGCGCGAGCAGCTTGGTCAGGACGCCGACTCCGAAGTCGAAGCCCTCCAGGAAGAAGTAGCCGGTCCACAGGACGGCGATGAGCACGAACCAGACGTCATGGAGTTGCATGGTGTGGTCCCCTCAGCCTCAGTACGAGAAGGCCATCGGCCGGTCGGGGTTCTTGTCGTCCCCGCCGATCTTGGTGGGCGGGTTCACGTCGGCTTCGGTCAGCTCGGGCGGCCCGAGCTTCACGTACTTCACCAGCAGCCGGACTTCGATCACCGCGAGCACGGCGTACAGGAGCGTGAAGCCGATCATCGAGGTGAGCACCTCGCCCTGGGAGACGTGCGGCGATACCGCGTCGCGGGTGCGCAGGACTCCGTAGACCACCCAGGGCTGGCGGCCCATCTCGGTGAAGATCCAGCCCCAGGAGCTGGCGATGAGCGGGAATCCCATGGTCCAGAGGGCGACGATCCAGTACCAGGTGGCGAACCGGGGGCTCAGCGCCTTCTTGAAGAGGACCAGGTGCGGGACCTCGTCCTCGCCGGTGCGCAGCCCCGGAGGCAGCATGAACCTCTTCCGGGTGAGCCAGAGCCCCAGCACGCCGACGCCGAGGGAGGCCATTCCGAAGCCGATCATCCAGCGGAAACCCCAGTAGGCGACCGGGATGTTGGGCCGGTAGTCGCCGGGTCCGAACTTCTCCTGCTCGGCCTTGTTGACGTCGTTGATGCCGGGGACGAAGGAGGTGAAGTCGTCGTTGGCCAGGAAGGACAGCAGGCCGGGGATCTCTATCGCGACCTTGTTGTGGCCCTTTTCGACATCTCCGTAGGCGAAGACGGAGAAGGGCGCGGGCGCCTCGCCGTCCCAGAGCGCCTCCGCGGCGGCCATCTTCATCGGCTGCTGCTTGAACATCACCTTGCCGAGCAGGTCACCGCTGATGGCGGTGCCCATGCCGGCGATGATCAGCGTGATCAGACCGAGGCGCAGCGAGGTCCGCATCACGGGGATGTGCTTCTTGCGGGCCAGGTGGAAGGCGGAGATGCCGACCATGAAGGCGCCGCCGACCAGGAAGGCCGCCGTGATGGTGTGGAAGAACTGGGTCAGCGCGGTGTTCTGGGTGAGGACCAGCCAGAAGTCGGTGAGCTCGGCACGGCCCCGCTCCTCGTTGATCCGGTAGCCGACCGGGTGCTGCATCCAGGAATTGGCCGCGAGGATGAAGTACGCGGAGAGGATGGTGCCGATCGAGACCATCCAGATGCAGGCCAGGTGGATCTTCTTCGGCAGCTTGTCCCAGCCGAAGATCCACAGGCCGATGAAGGTCGACTCGAAGAAGAAGGCGATGAGCGCCTCGAAGGCCAGCGGCGCCCCGAAGACGTCACCGACGAAGCGCGAGTAGTCGGACCAGTTCATGCCGAACTGGAACTCCTGCACGATGCCGGTGACCACACCCATGGCGATATTGATCAAGAAAAGCTTGCCCCAGAACTTGGTGGCCCTGAGGTACTTCTCTTTCCCCGAACGCACCCAGGCGGTCTGAAGGCCTGCCGTGAGCGCGGCGAGCGAGATCGTCAGTGGGACGAAGAGGAAGTGGTAGACGGTGGTGATGCCGAACTGCCATCGCGCCAACGTCTCTGGCGCCAAAGCTACGTCCACGTCGTCGTCTCCTTCGGTGCGCCGTGGGTCACTGCCGCTGCCTGGCATGCCCTACCCAATACGGACGAAGCAGGGCACGCTTGTGAACGCGTTCACATTCACAAGCATTATGTCGTACCGGCTTCGGCGCGTTTCAGGCGGGGGTCCCCCTAGCCAACCTGTTCAACAGATTGTTGAATGCCGCCCATGAGGATTCGTATCTCCTGGCCCGCGGGCCAGCTCACGGCAACCCTTGACGACACCCCGACCAGCAAAGCGCTGGCCGAGGCCCTTCCGATCTCCGCCTCCGCCAACACCTGGGGCGAGGAGGTCTACTTCGACACCGGCGTCTCCGTGGCCCTGGAACACGATGCCCGCCAGGTCGTCGAGCCGGGCACGGTCGCGTTCTGGACCGAGGGCGACGCACTCGCGCTGCCCTACGGCCCCACGCCCATATCGCGCGCAGGCGAGAGCCGCCTGGCGAGCCCGTGCAACGTGCTCGGCTCGTTCGAGGGCGACCCCCGCCTGCTCTCCACCGTCCGCGACGGCGACCCGATCCGCGTGGAACTCGCGTAGCCGCTCGGAGCCGGCGCAGTCCCCGAGGGCTACATCTCCTTGAAGAACGCCTCCGCCGTATGCAGGAAGATGTCGTTCGCCTCGGGCTCACCGATCGTGACCCGCAGGCCCTCGCCCGCGAAGGGCCGGACCACCACACCGGCCTTCTCGCAGGCCGCCGCGAACTCGGCGGTCCGCTCCCCCAGCCGCATCCACACGAAGTTCGCCTGCGTGTCGGGCACCACGGTCCAGCCCTGGCCGAGCAGCGTCTTGTGGACCCGGGCACGCTCGCCCACCAGGGCCCCGACCCGGCCCATCAGCTCGTCCTCGGCGCGCAGCGAGGCGACCGCCGCGTCCTGCGCGAGCTGGCTGACACCGAACGGCACCGCCGTCTTGCGCAGCGCCGCCGCCACCGGCTCGTGCGCCACGGCGAAGCCCACGCGCAGGCCGGCCAGCCCGTACGCCTTGGAGAACGTACGCAGCACGCAGACGTTCGGGCGGCTGCGGTAGAGCTCGATGCCGTCCGGCACCTCGGTGTCGCGGACGAACTCGCGGTACGCCTCGTCCAGCACCACCAGGATGTCCGAGGGGACCCGGTCCAGGAACCGCTCCAGCTCGGCACGGCGCACCGCGGTGCCGGTGGGGTTGTTGGGGTTGCATACGAAGATCAGCCGAGTGCGCTCGGTGATCGCGTCGAACATCGCGTCGAGGTCGTGCACGTCCCCGTCGGTCAGCGGGACCTGCACGGACGTGGCACCCGAGATCTGCGTGATGATCGGGTAGGCCTCGAAGGACCGCCAGGCGTAGATGACCTCGTCGCCCGGGCCGGCCGTCGACTGGATCAGCGACTGGGCCACACCCACGGAGCCCGTGCCGGTGGCGATGTGCTCGACCGGCACCCCGAACCGCTCGGCGAGCTCGTTCACCAGGCCCGTGCAGGCCATGTCGGGGTAGCGGTTGAACTGTCCGGCCGCCGCGATCGCGGTCTCCAGCACCCCGGACAGCGGGGGGTACGGGTTCTCGTTCGAGGACAGCTTGTACGCGACGGGCCCGCCCGCGGCAGCGGGCTTCCCGGGCTTGTAGGTGGGAATGCCGTCCAGCTCGGCGCGCAGCTTCGGGCTCTTCTCGCTCACCGCAGGTCCTCCTCGACCGTCCCGTACGACGTCGCCGTCGACTCAATACTGCTCACCTTATGAGGATTCCGCCCTCCCGAAAATGGGCGGCGCCGGGATTGCGGGGGAGCGCACGCATATATGCGTGCGCCGGTGGCCCACGCCGTGGCGCGCATCCCTCGTACAGGTGAGTTGAGACCGTCCCGAGACCACACCGGTTTGGCATGCCCGTACCCGGTGACAAACGCCCAGCTTACTCTCCGCGTACAAATTCCTTCATTTCCAAGGTCATTGGGGGTGGCGAACCATGCAGAATCGTGCCTGTCAACGCGTGCATATGCACCCGGACCACCCACCCCACGGAGCCCTACTATCGGCTCGCCATGACAGCAGCAGGGAAGCATCAGGTGAGCCGGACCGAGACCACCCGGCGGGCCGCCGGCCGACAGGGCCGGGCCGGCATCAGGGACGTGGCCGCCGCGGCCGGCGTCTCGATCACGACCGTCTCCGACGCGCTCAATGGCAAGGGACGGCTGCCGGACGCCACCCGCCGCCACGTTCGCGAGGTCGCCGATCGACTGGGCTACCGCCCCTCCGCCGCGGCCCGCACCCTCCGTACCGGCAAGTCGGGCCTCATCGGCCTGACCGTGACCACGTACGGGGATGAACCTTTCACCTTCACCGAATTCGCGTACTTCGCCGAGATGGCCAGGGCCGCCACCTCCGCCGCGCTCGCCCGCGGCTACGCCCTCGTCATCCTCCCCGCCACCTCCCGACACGACGTGTGGTCCAACGTGGCCCTCGACGGCACCGTCGTCATCGACCCCTCCGACCACGATCCCGTCGTCAGCGAACTGGTCCGCCAGGGCCTCCCCGTCGTCTCCGACGGCCGCCCGGCCGGCTCCCTCCCCGTCACCGCCTGGGTCGACAACGACCACGAAGCCGCCGTGCTCAACCTGCTCGACCACCTCGCCGCCGCCGGCGCCCGCCGGATCGGGCTGCTGACCGGCACCACCACGGACACCTACACCCGGCTGTCCACCACCGCCTACCTCAACTGGTGCGAGCGCGTCGGCCAGGACCCCGTCTACGAGTCCTACCCCGCACACGACCCCTGCGCGGGCGCCGTCGCGGCGGACCGGCTGCTCGCCCGGCCCGACCGGCCCGACGCCGTCTACGGGCTCTTCGACCCCAACGGGACCGATCTGCTGGCCGCCGCCCGGCGCTACGGCCTGCGCGTCCCCGAGGACCTGCTGCTCGTCTGCTGCAGCGAGTCCACCGTGTACGCCAACACCGAACCGCCCATCACCACCCTTTCCCTCAAACCGCGCCGCATCGGCACCGCCGTCGTACAGCTGCTGATCGACGCCATCGAGGGGGTCGACACCGGCCGCCCGGTGGAACAGGTGGTCCCGACGGAGCTGATCATCCGTACCTCCTCGCAGCGCAGGCAGCCGCGTACGACCGTCAGCCCGCCCCGCTCACCGGCCAAGGACTGACGGTCGCCACGCGATACCGGCGGGGCCGACGGCCCCGCCGGGGATTTCGGCAACACCTATTTCGGGAGAAAGCGGCAGGAACTATTGGTTCCGCCCAGGATTCACCACCCCTGGTGCGTCACAGAGCGCGAGCCGCATTCCTATGATGGGCGCACGACATCACGGACCCTCCGCCCAGGAGGTCAGGAGGGTCCGCAGGTGTACGGCAGCGCGACGGTGGTGGAGGGGTCGATGACTCAGGGGGCCGGTCAGGGACCCGCGATGCGGACGGAGACGCTGCGGGACTTCCGAGTCCCGGTCACCGAGCCCGTCCCGTACGGCGTGCCCGGCGCGCAGCCCGAAGAGGCCCCGGTGTACGGCGAGTACCCCGCGTACTACGGGGAGGGCGCGCCGGTGCCCCCTCCCCCGCCGGTACCCCCGCAGCCCTCGGTGCCCCCGCAGCCGCCCACGGGCCAGGACCCCGCCACGGGCGGACCGGCCCCGGCCGACGGGGACGAACTCGACGAGGGCTACACGCCCACCCACCGCGACCTGCCGATCATCGGCCGCGGCGGACCGGGCGACACCGTCCAGATTCACTACGTTCCCCAGGAGTCCCCGGCCGCGGGCCCCGGACCGCTGTACGTGGTGGGCGATGTGCACGGCTATCTGGACGAGCTCGTCCACGAGCTCCAGGCCCAGGGCCTCATCGACGCCGACCGCCGCTGGTCGGCCGGCAACGCCCGCCTCTGGTTCCTCGGCGACTTCACCGACCGCGGCCCCGACGGCATCGGCGTCATCGACCTCGTCATGCGGCTGTCCGCCGAGGCCGCCGCCGCGGGCGGCTACTGCAAGGCCCTCATGGGCAACCACGAGTTGCTCCTCATCGGCGCCAAGCGGTTCGGCGACACCCCCGTCGCCTCGGGCGCGGGCACCGCCACCTTCCAGGCCGCCTGGCTCCTCAACGGCGGCCAGCGCACCGACATGGAGCGCCTGGAGGACGTACACCTGCAGTGGATGCAGCGGCTGGACGCCGCCGTGCTGGAGGACGGGCACCTGCTGCTGCACTCCGACACCACCGCGTACCTCGACTACGGCGACTCCGTCGAGGACGTCAACGACACCATCCACGAGCTGCTCAACCGCAACGACGCCGACATCACCTGGGACCTGTTCCGCAAGTTCACCAAGCGGTTCGCCTTCCGCGACGAGGAGACCGGCCCCCAGGCCGTACGCGAACTCCTCGACACCTACGGCGGCGGCCGCGTCGTGCACGGACACAGCCCGATCCCGTACCTGCTGGGCGAGGTGGGCACCGAGGACGGCGACGAGTCGCGCGGCCCGGAGGCCGTGAACGGCCCGCACGTGTACGCGGAGGGACTCGCCATCGCGATGGACGGCGGAGTCACGATGGCGGGCAAACTGCTGGTCGTGCAACTCCCGTTGAACGACTGAGGGTTATCAGAACGGGGGTAATTTCGGGAAAGCCCCTGTCACGCCGTGGCATGGGCGCTCTACCATCGCCCTATCCGTAGCAGGCTCTCCTCCGTTTGTGCCGGCGCCCGGGTCTACGCGGGCAAACCGGTCCCTACGGAGCATCGGGGGATGCACATGAACAGCGCTCCGCACCTGCTGACCGAAGACCGACCCGAGTTCGATCGGCTCCTCGACGAGGCGCTGCGCACCGCGCACGAACGGCCCGAGCTCGCCGCCCTCGGCGAGCGCCTGAACGCCGAACAACTGCGCACGATGGCCATCGGGGCCAGCGCGCTGCTGACGGCCGCTGCCGCGGCCGAATACGACCACTACGTGAAACTCCGCGGAGAGCGGCGCGACGAGGTACTGTCCACCCCCGGTTCGGCCGGGGACCAAGGTGCCGGGCAGCAGGGCGAGGGCGAGGACGGCGCGGGCGTCAGTGCCGTGGTCGCCGTGCTGGCACCGGTCCTGGCGGGCACCGCCATGCTGATCTTCCTGCTCGTGGGCTACATCCTGAAGGCGGTCGAGCCCGAACCCGCCTTCGCGCAAACGATGCTGACGGCGGGTTGGCTGTTCGGTGCACTGACCGTGGTCTCGCTGCTGTTCGCGGTGATCGGGCTGCTGGTGACGGCCGTCCGCAACCGGGCGACCGAGGTGGTGGCCGAGGATGAGGCCAATGCGATACCCGACGAGGTCACGCGGGCCCGCGAGGCCTGGCGGCGTGCCCTGCTGGAGCGGGGCATCCTGCCGTTCCTGCGGGACGCGCTGGCCGATCCGAGCGCGGCGCCGGCATATCCGGCCCCGCACACGCCGAAGGCCGGGCGCATCCCCAACCTGGGATACACCCGGCCCGACTTCACCAGCCCGGGGTCCCCGTCACAGGGCCCCCGCCCCGGCTACACCCCGCCGGACTTCACCAGCCCGGACTTCAGCAGCCCGGACGGCGGCACGCAGTAATACCGCGGCCCGGCCCGCAACGGTCCGTCCGTCCCTGTTTCACGTGAAACATCGCGTCGTGCCGGGGCGCTGCCCTGGGAAGTCCCCTCCTCCTCCCCAGAGCAGCCGGGGCGCTGCCCTGGGAAGTCCCCTCCTCCTCCCCAGAGCAGCGCCGACCGCCAGGGCGGGTCAGTCGGCCAGCGGGAGGTACACCCGGTTGCCGCTCGCCGCGAACTCGGCGGACTTCTCCGCCATGCCGGCCTCGATCTCATCAGCCTTCAGGTCGCCGCCGTGCTCACGGCGGATGTCCTGGGAGATCTTCATCGAGCAGAACTTCGGACCGCACATGGAGCAGAAGTGCGCGGTCTTGGCCGGCTCGGCCGGAAGCGTCTCGTCGTGGAACTCTCGGGCCGTGTCCGGGTCGAGGGCCAGGTTGAACTGGTCCTCCCAGCGGAACTCGAACCGCGCGTCCGACAGGGCGTCGTCCCACTCCTGGGCGCCCGGGTGCCCCTTGGCAAGGTCGGCCGCATGCGCAGCGATCTTGTACGTGATGACGCCGGTCTTCACGTCGTCGCGGTTGGGCAGGCCCAAGTGCTCCTTCGGCGTGACATAGCAGAGCATCGCCGTGCCCCACCAGGCGATCATCGCGGCGCCGATGCCGGAGGTGATGTGGTCGTACGCCGGAGCGACGTCCGTGGTCAGCGGGCCGAGCGTGTAGAACGGCGCCTCCTCGCAGATCTCCTGCTGGAGGTCGATGTTCTCCTTGATCTTGTGCATCGGGACGTGGCCCGGCCCCTCGATCATGGTCTGCACGTTGTGCCGCTTGGCGATGGTGTTCAGCTCGCCCAGCGTCTTCAGCTCCGCGAACTGCGCCGCGTCGTTGGCGTCCGCGATGGAGCCGGGGCGCAGGCCGTCGCCCAGCGAGTACGTGACGTCATACGCCGCGAGGATCTCGCAGAGCTCCTCGAAGTTCGTGTAGAGGAAGTTCTCCTTGTGGTGCGCCAGGCACCACGCGGCCATGATCGAGCCGCCGCGGGAAACGATGCCGGTCTTGCGGCGGGCGGTCAGCGGCACGTACGGCAGCAGCACGCCGGCGTGGACCGTCATGTAGTCGACGCCCTGCTCGGCCTGCTCGATGACCGTGTCCTTGTAGATCTCCCAGGTCAGGTCCTCGGCACGGCCATCGACCTTCTCCAGCGCCTGGTACAGCGGCACGGTGCCGATCGGGACAGGGGAGTTGCGCAGCACCCACTCGCGGGTGGTGTGGATGTTGCGACCGGTCGAGAGGTCCATGACCGTGTCGGCGCCCCACTTCGTCGCCCAGGTCATCTTGTCGACCTCCTCCTCGATCGAGGAGGTGACCGCGGAGTTGCCGATGTTGGCGTTGACCTTCACCAGGAATCGCTTGCCGATGATCATCGGCTCGATCTCCGGGTGGTTCACGTTCGCGGGGAGCACCGCGCGACCGGCGGCGATCTCCTCGCGGACGACCTCGGGGGAGACGTTCTCGCGGATCGCGACGTACTCCATCTCCGGGGTGATCTCACCGCGGCGGGCGTACGCGAGCTGCGTGACGGCGGCACCGCCACGGCCCCGGCGGGGCTGGCGCGGGCGGCCCGGGAAGACCGCGTCGAGGTTCTTGAGGCCACCGCGCGGCGAGGTGTGCTTGATGCCGTCGTCCTCGGGGCGCACGGGGCGGCCCGCGTACTCCTCGGTGTCACCGCGGCCGATGATCCAGTTCTCGCGCAGCGGCGGCAGGCCGCGCCGTACGTCGGTTTCGATCTGCGGGTCGGTGTACGGCCCGGACGTGTCGTAGAGCGTCACGTCCTTGCCATTGGTGAGGTGGACCTGGCGGACCGGCACCCGGATGTCGGGGCGGGAGCCCGCCACGTAGCCCTTGTGCCAGCCCGGCTGGCGCTCGGTGGGGCCGTCGCCGTCCTGGCTGACGGCAGGCGTGCGTGCGTCATGAATGGTCATGAGACCTGATCTCCCTACGCCGGCATTACCCGGTAACAGGTTCGGCGGTCGACGCAGCCTCTTCCCGCACGCATGTGTGCTGCGCGTACGGTGATCAGCGCCCTCTCAGCCCGGTGCTCCGAGCTCCCGCGTTGTGCAAAGGTGCCCCCACGCTAGCGTCATCTGTGGCGTGCTGAACAGTGGGCCCCCTCAACTCTTGCGATGATCTGCCGGTGACGTCCTCGCCGCAGCCTCCCACCCAGCCCACCGAGCCCACGGGTCACAACGACCACGCACACGGGGGCCACGGGCATGACCACGGGCATGACCACGGACATGCCCAGGGCCCGGCCCAGGGCCACTCCCACGGTCATTCCCACGGCCACGGACCAGCGGCCCCCGTCTCGAAGCACCTGCGCAAGGTCATCGCGGCGGTCCTGATCCCCTTCGCCGTCGCCGTCTTCGTCGGCATGGTGGTGCTCTGGCCGGGCGGCGCACCCGCCCACGAGCGCTCCGGGGTGGGCTTCGACCGGCAGACCCAGCAGGGCGTCGTCACCGCGCTCGAACAGGTCGACTGCAAATCCGTGAACGCCTCGCAGGTGCCGGCCACCGGCAGTGTCTCCACCCCGGAGGGGCGCGAGGCCAAGGCCGCGCAGACCGGCGAGTGCAAGAAGGCCACCATCGAGGTCACCACCGGACCCGACAAGGGCCGCACGTTCTTCGAGATCGTCCAGCCGGGCGCACCACGGCAGTTGAAGGACGGCCAAGAGGTGGTCGTCGCGTACGCGCCGGACGCGCCCCGGGATCTCCAGTACTCCGTGGTCGACGTGAACCGCAAGCTGCCCCTGGCGGTGCTGGCCGCGATCTTCGCGGTAGCGGTGGTCGTCGTCGGCCGGATGCGCGGCCTGTTCGCTCTGATCGCGCTGGTCGTCAGCTTCGGCGTGCTGACACTCTTCATCCTGCCGGCGATCCTCCAGGGCTCGAACCCGCTGGTCGTCGCGGTCGTCGGCGCCAGCGCGATCATGCTCATCGCGCTCTACATGTGCCACGGACTGAGCGCCCGTACCTCCGTCGCCGTTCTGGGCACGCTCGCCTCGCTGCTGCTGATCGGGCTGCTGGGCTCGGTGTTCGTCGACTGGGCGTTCCTCAGCGGAAACACCGACGACAACACCGGGCTGATCCACGGGCTCTACCCGGAGATCGACATGAGCGGCCTGCTGCTCGCGGGCATCATCATCGGATCCCTCGGTGTGCTGGACGACGTGACGGTCACCCAGACCTCGGCGGTCTGGGAACTCCACCAGGCCGACCCGTCGATGGGGTCCCGCTCCTTGTACCGTGCGGCCATCCGGATCGGCCGCGACCACATCGCATCGGTGGTCAACACCCTGGTCCTGGCCTACGCGGGCGCGGCGCTTCCGCTTCTGCTGCTGTTCTCGATTGCGAACAGCAGCATGGGTTCGGTGGCCAACAGCGAGCTGGTCGCGGAGGAGATCGTACGGACCCTCGTCGGATCGATCGGCCTGGTGGCCTCGGTTCCGATGACAACGGCGCTCGCCGCGCTGGTGGTCTCTGCCGACCGGCCGGGATCCCCGGCCGGAGCGGCGGCCTCCGCGCCGGTCCGCGGAGGCCGGGGACGGCGGCGCAAGCGCTGAGCGACCCGGGTGGCTCGGGGGCCCGGGGCGGCTCGGCGCGTGCGGTCCGCTCAGCCCGCGTTCTGCTCGTTCTGCCGCGACTCGGCCAGGATCCTGTCCAGCGCTTCGTCGAGGTTGTCCTCGAAGTCGCCGAGGTTGCGCTCCTGACCGAGCGGAACAAGCCGGTCGGTACGGTCGAGGAAGGCGACGAGCGGCGCCGCGCCGGCGCGGAAGAGGGCCCGGTCAGAGCCGACCTGGAGCCGGATGTGGACGTCGGACAGGTCCTCGGGGTCGGTGGGGGCGATGTGCACATCGCCGTCGCCGCACGGCTTGTTGATGCCGTCGAGGAGCAGCTCCCGTCCGAACGCCCAGGTCACAGGGGCGTCTCCGGGAAGGTGGAACGTCAGGCGCACTGCGTAGGGGTCACGGGTGTCGTACCGGAGTTCCACCGGGATCCGGAAGGAGAGCTCCTCGGAAACGAGGAAGCTCATCATGACCTCTGCCTGTACCGACTCGCGCATGGACTACCCCGCTGTAGTGGAAGTGGCCAGGAATGAACCCCCAAGGCCCTCTTGACAAGGGTGGTGGAAGCTCATGCAGATCACAAGGAGTGAGTTTTCAGATACTGATAGAGAACGAGAGGGTGCTCAACAGCGCGCCTACTTCACTCCGTAGTCGATCGACCACATACAGCAATCTTTCCTCCTGGTGCAAAGGGAGGGAAATCGCCATTGTTGCGGCGGTATCGCCCGCGGTGATGGGGATGGCTGCACAGACCGTGCCCAGCGCGTACTCCTGACGCTCCGTAACCGGCTCCATGCGTCCGAGAGAGCCGATGCGGTATTCGAGGGCGCTCTGGTCCCTGACGGTGTACTGGGTGACGGCCTCGACCGGGTGCCGTTCGTAGTAGTCCCTGCGCGTCTTCTCATCGAGCTGGGCCAGCAGGCACTGTCCGATGGCGTGCGCATGGCCGGTCGCGCGGAAATCGGCCCACTCCTCGACGGCGGGGTTGGCCGGAGTGTCCGAAACACCCACGAGCTCGATCTCACCCTCACGGAACACCGCGAAGTAGACGGGGGCCCCGACCGCGTCGCGGAAGTGCGCGAGGGAGTCGACGATCATGCTGCGACGTTTCTGCTGCAGCCCGCCGCCCGCCAGCCGCCCGGCGGCGGCACCAAGCACGAACACGCCGCTCTCGCGCCGCAGATAGCCCTCGTGCGTGAGGGTGCGCAGCAGGTGGTACGCGGTGGGGAGTGGGAGCCCGGCCTCGCGCGCCAGTTGCTTCGCCGGGGCTCCGTCGCTATGGGAACCCGCTGCTTCGAGCAGCCTCAACGCGCGCTGCACCGAACCGATCAGCGTCGGCACACCGGCATTGTGAACCGAAGACAAAGCTCACCCCCAGGCGTGGCGGCGGGCCTGGGGAGGGCCCGCCCTGCGGGGGCCGCCCCCGCACATGCCGCGACTCCCGGGGGGTCACACGTGGCCGGATCTGGAGAAACCGCAGGTCAGGGCGGCATCACCGGCGTCCGACGTCCAGGGAACGGCACAGATTGCCACTCTATCCGCCGATTCCCGCGGTGTGGGCGATTTGCCACCTGACGTTCCCCCGCTCGGGTTAATCCCCGGGATTGACCCGGGGATTGGCCCGTGCCATGGAGACCTACCAGTCGCGGGAGGAGGACTTCGTACCGCTGCCGGTGAACTTCTTCACGATGAAGACCAGGCCGGCTACGAGGCCGACGAAGAGCAGCAGCTTGAAGACGAACGAGATCAGGGCGCCGAGGATGCTGGTGATGACACCGCCGAAGACGAAGAGCACCAAAAGCGGGATCGCGACCCACTTAACCCACCAGGGCATGCCTGCGAATGTCTCTCGGATGCCGTCCATGTCGTCAACCTCTTCCTGAGCTTCCTGAGCCGTGACTTCCTGCTCTCGATGCTAGGAGGCCGCCCAACCTCCCGGGGGCCCGCCAGCCCCCGGACTCCCCTGATCCGCCCCCTAGGGGAATCAGGGGGTCCGACCCTGGGTCGGGGCCGCCCGGCTAGGCCTCCGGCGGGGAGAACACCACCAATACCCGCAGGTCCTCGGTGATGTGGTGGAACTTGTGCACCACCCCGGCGGGCACGTAGACGACGCTGCCGCGCGCCACCGTCGTCGTCTCCTCCCCGACCGTGACCGAAGCCCGGCCGCTCACCACGAAGTACACCTCGTCCTGGCGGTGCGGCTGCTGCGGGTCGCTCTGGCCGGCGTCGAGGGCGTACAGCCCGACCGACATGTTCCGCTCACGCAGGAACTGCAGATAGGCGCCGTCGTTCGCGAGCCGCTCCGCCTCGAGCTCGTCCAGCCGGAAGGCCTTCATCGTCTTTGTGCCCCTTGCTCTCTCACGTTCCCTGGCATCCGCTGATCTGCCGATGTCCCACCGGGATCTTCTCTGCCACGATCAGACACATGACAAATTTCGTAGTCAAGACGCTCGCGAACGCGGCGGCCCTGGCCGTCGCCATCTGGCTGCTCGCCGGCATCACGCTCGACGACAAGAGCTCCCTGGGCCACCGGACCCTTTCACTCATCCTCGTCGCGCTGGTCTTCGGCCTGGTCAACCTCATCGTCAAGCCCGTGGTGAAGCTCCTTTCGCTGCCGTTGTTCGTCCTCACCCTCGGACTGTTCACCCTCGTCGTGAACGCCCTGATGCTGATGCTGACCTCCTGGCTGTCCAAGCAGCTCGACCTGAGCTTCCACGTGGACAACTTCTGGACCGCGCTGATCGGCGGCCTGATCATCTCCGTCGTCTCCTGGGCCGTGAACATGGCCCTGCCCGACAAGAACTGAGCCGACCGCCATGTACCGCGTGTGCTTCGTCTGCACCGGCAACATCTGCCGCTCCCCGATGGCCGAGTCCGTCTTCCGCGCCCGCGTCGCCGAGGCGGGGCTCGACGCCGTGGTCGAGGTGGACAGCGCCGGCACCGGCGGCTGGCACGAAGGGGACGGCGCCGATCCGCGCACCGTCACCGTCCTGGAGGCCGCCGGATACGAGCAGAGCCACCGGGCCCGGCAGTTCCGGGCCTCCTGGTTCGCCGGCCTCGACCTCGTCATCGCTCTCGACGCCGGGCACCTGCGGGACCTGCGGACGCTCGCACCCACCCCCGAGGACGCCGCCAAGGTAAGGCTGCTGCGTTCCTACGACCCGGCGGCGAGCACCGCGGAGGCCGACGTACCGGATCCCTACTACGGCTCCCTCGACGGATTCGAGCAGTGCCTGGAACTCGTCGAGGCGGCGAGCACGGGCCTGTTGGACGCCGTACGCGAGGCAGTGAAGGAGCACACCGCATGACCGACCACGCCGAGGGGCCGACGGCGGCCGGCGCAGGAGCAGGAGCGGCTGCCGGAGCCCCGGCGGACCGGATCGGCGACGGCACCCGGGCCGTGCGCGCCGGCCTGCCCGCCCCCGTCAAGAACGAACCGCCCCTGCCCGGACCCGTCTTCGCCGCCCACTTCCACCTTCCCGGCGATGTGGCGGGCCCGTACACCTACGGCCGCGACACCAACCCCACCTGGACCCTCCTGGAGCGGGCCATCGGGGAACTCGAAGCACCCGGCCAGGACGGCGTGGACACCGTCGTCTTCGCCTCCGGCATGGCCGCGGTCTCCGCCGTCCTGCTCTCCCAGGCCCGGACCGGCGACACCGTCGTCCTGCCCGACGACGGCTACCAGGCGCTGCCGCTGGTACGCGAGCAGCTGGAAACGTACGGGATCCACGTCCGCACCGCCCCGACCGGCGACGACGCGCAGCTCGCCGTGCTCGGCGGGGCCAGGCTGCTGTGGATCGAGACCCCCTCCAATCCCGGGCTCGACGTGTGCGACATCCGCCGCCTGGTCGACGCCGCCCACGCGGGCGGCACCCTCGTCGCCGTGGACAACACCCTCGCCACCCCGCTCGGTCAGCGGCCTCTGGAACTCGGCGCGGACTTCTCCGTCGCCAGCGGCACCAAGGGGCTCACCGGCCACGGCGACCTCCTGCTCGGCTACGTCGTCTGCCGCGACCCGGAGCTCGCCGCCGCCGTCCGGCGCTGGCGCAAGATCGTCGGTGCCATCCCGGGCCCGATGGAGGCCTGGCTGGCCCACCGCTCCCTGGCCACCATCCAGCTGCGCGCCCAGCGCCAGTGGGCCAACGCGCTGGCCGTCGCGGAGGCGCTGGCAGACCGTACGGACGTCACCGGGCTGCGCTACCCCGGGCTGCCTTCGGATCCGTCGTACAAGACGGCCGCCCGGCAGATGCGGGGCTTCGGCTCCGTCGTCTCCTTCACCCTGCCGGACCGCGCGCACGCCGAACGGTTCATGGCCGCCCTGCACCTGGTCGAGGACGCCACCAGCTTCGGCGGCGTACGGTCCACCGCGGAGCGGCGCGGACGGTGGGGCGGCGACCCCGTGCCTGAGGGGTTCATCCGCCTGTCCGCAGGGGCCGAGGACACCGATGACCTGGTCGCGGACGTGCTGGGGGCCCTCGACTCGGCGGGTACGGGCGCCTGACCAGCCGGAACGAGAACGGTCCGAGCCTCCCCCCTAGTGGCTCGGACCGCTCCGGGTTCCGCGCGCGAAGAACCACGCGCACAAGGCTAGTTGACTCAGCGTCAGAGTCCAATCACGGTAACGACAGGGGCCTATCGGCATATTTATAGTTGAAGGCCCCCACCGAGAGGGGCCTTCATGGACCTGGCCCTGTTGCGCACCTTCGTCGCCGTCCACCGGGCGGGCTCGTTCACCCGGGCCGCCGCGCTCCTCGGGCTGTCGCAGCCCGCCGTCACCTCACAGATCCGCACCCTCGAACGCCAGCTGGGCCGACCGCTGTTCCACCGCAGGGCCCGCGGGGTGACCCCCACCGCCGTGGGTGACGAACTCGCCCACAAGGCCGCCCCGCACCTCGACGCCCTGCTGCGGATAACCGAGGCGGAACGCGAAGCCGCCGGCGCGTTACGCACCCTGCACCTGGCCGGTCCGCCCGAGTTCCTGTGCGTACGCGTCCTGCCCGCCCTCGCTCCGCTCGTCGGTCAGGGCCACACCCTGCGCACCGTGCTCCAGGCCGGAGCCGAGGAGGCCCTCGACGGGCTCGCCGCCGGCCACCACGACCTCGTCGTGACCACCGCACGCCCGCGCGGCGGGCTCTTCAGCGCGACCGCCCTGTGCGACGAGGAGCACGTGCTGGTCGCCGCGCCCTACTGGGCCGCCCTCGTCGATCCGGACCGGCTGCGCGAGGCAGGCCCGGTCGCCCTCGACGGCATTCCGCTCGTCGAGGTCCACGAGACGCTGCCGCTCGTCGCCCGCTACTGGGCCGCGGTCTTCGAGACCCGGCCCGGCACCCGGCCGGATGCCGCCACCGTCGTCGCCCCCGACCTCCGGGCCGTACTGGAGTGCGTCCGGGCCGGAGCCGGACTTGCCGTCCTGCCTCGGTATCTGTGCCAGGACGCCCTCGACCGGGGGCAGATCGTCGCCCTGCTGGAGCCGCCCGTACCGCCGCTGCGCACCTGGTTCCTCGCCGTTCGGACCGGCAGTCTCGCCCTCGCCCACCTCGCCCGTGCGCACGACCGGCTGCTGCGCGCCGCCGCCCACTGGTGAGCCTCCGCTTCCGGTGTGCGGCGCGTTTCGCCGACACGCGTTTCAGACACCTCCGTCTGGGCCACTCTTCTCCCATGACCGAACGTCCCGTGGTCAAACGCACCGCCCGCGCGATCCTGCTCGACGGTGGCGACCTGATCCTCATCAAGCGCACCAAGCCCGGCGTCGATCCGTACTGGGTCACCCCCGGCGGGGGAGTGGAGCCCACGGACGCCACCGTGGTCGACGCCCTCCACCGAGAGCTCCACGAGGAACTCGGCGCGAAGATCACCGATGTGGTGCCCTGCTTCGTCGACACCGTCGAGCACATCGCCGACGGCGGGGTGACCGGAGTGAAGGTGCAGCACTTCTTCGTCTGCCACCTTGAGTCCATGGACCCCAGCCAGCGGCACGGCCCCGAAGTCGACGAGCCCGCCGGCGAGTACGAGATCGTCCGCGTGCCCTTCAACCGGGTCGGCATCGCCGCGGTGCATCTCGTCCCGCTGTCCCTGCGTCACTACCTCGACGGCAACATCGAAGGTGTTCGCGCCATGCACGCCCCCGACCTGGGCTGATCCCTGACCGTTCCGCGATCTGTTCGGCCCGGGTCGCTTCGGCCCGGGCCCCGGAAGGCAGCCCCGGCAGGACGCCCCGGCCTCAGCCCGCCGCGCCCACCAGCTCCTCGACCGCGTCGAAGCGGATCCGGTCGCCGGGGATCCCGATCCGCTTGAGCTCGCTCACACCGCTGCGGATCATCGCGGGCGGCCCCGAGACGAACGCGTCGTACGAGCTCCACGGTCCGTGTTCGCCCACCGCTTGGGGCAGCTGGCCCGCGAGGCCCTCGCCGACCACCGGGCGCACCGACAGCCAGGGATGCGAGCGCTGCAACCCCAGCAGGGTGTCCTTGTCGTAGAGGTCGCCGTCGCTGCGCGCTCCGAAGAACACCTCCACCGGGCGGCGCTCGCCGTGCTCCGCCACGTCCTCGATCAGCGCCTTGATCGGGGCGATGCCGGTCCCGCCGCCCAGGCACAGCATCCCGTTGTCGGTGCTGTGGTCCACCACCATCGACCCGGCCGGCGGCCCGAGCCTCAAGACGTCGCCGGGCCGGGCGTGCCGCACCAGTGCGTTGGAGACCCATCCGGCCGGAACGGCCTTGACGTGGAAGGACAGCAGCCCGTCGGCGCGCGGCGCCGAGGCGAAGGAGTAGTGCCGCCACACCCGGGGCCACCACGGGGTCTCCAGGGTCGTGTACTGGCCCGCGAGGAAGGAGTACGGCTGGTCGGGGCGGACCGTCAGCACCGCGATGTCGGGGGTGCGCAGATCGTGCGAGACCACCTCCGCGTGCCACCACGCGGGACTCCTCGCCTCGTCTTCCGCCGCGGCGTCGATCATGGTCTGGGACATCACCGTGTACGCCCGCACCCACGCGGCCTGTGTCTCGGGGCCCCAGGTCTGCTGTGCGTACCGGGACAGCGCGCCGATGAGGGCCTCGCCGACCACCGGGTAGTGCCCGGCCATCGTCCCGTACTTCCGGTGCCCGGTGCCCAGCCTGCGCAGGTACGGGACGAGCACTTCCGGGTCGTCGATGTGCTCGGCGGCGGTCAGCAGTGCCTTCAGCAGCCGGTCTCGCTGTGCGTCCATGGCGGCCGGGAACATGCCCCGCACCTCCGGGTGCCCGGTGAAGACCAGGGCGTAGAAGTACGAAGTCACCCTGTCGGCGATGGGTGCGATCTCTTCGAGGGTGCGGCGGATGAGCACCGCGTCCGGGGAGGGCTCGACCGCACCGCCCCCGGACGGTATCCGGGCCGTCCGTCTGGCCGATCTGGTGGGCGGAGCGTCCATGCGGTGCCTCGCTTCGAACATCTCGGTCGGTAAGCACGCCACGGCCTTCGAATCCGTGGTTCTGGGCCTCAGAGCCTGCCAGCCGCCCCAACTACTCGCGGGAAAACCCGGAAAGTCCGCGTTGCGAACCGCCTTTCCTCTTAAGATGCTTGGACTTCAGTGCGTGCCACTGCGACCAGCTGATACGCCTCTCGCAGGTCCCGGCCCTCGTAGACGTATGTCGCCCGCTCCGCCAGGTATGGCCGTGCGTTGACCGCAACGGACACCGAAACGGCGTCGAAGAGCATCGCGTCGGTCGACGAGTCCCCGTACGCGACGCAGTCGGCCCGGCTCACCCCGAACTGCGCGCAGAGCCGGTCCGCCACCGCGACCTTGCCCTCGGGCGTCAGGATCCCGGCCGCCTCCACGGGACGGGTGAAGGGCACCTCCGGGAAGACCGAGCCGTGTGCCGCGTGCGCACCCCACTCCAACAGGAGTTCCACGAAGAACGAGGGCGACAGCGAGACCACCGCGCAGTAGTCGCCGCGCTCCCTGATCTCCCGCCACACCTCGCGAATCCCGGTCAACCACGGTGCTCCGTCGAAGGCCGCCCGGACGTGCCCGGGCGTCAGCCCCGCCCACAGCGCATGCGCCGCCACCGAGAACTCGTGCGGCCCCATCTCCTGCGCACCGAACGCACGCTCCAGCGCGGCGATCTCCGCGTTCAGGCCGAGCTGCCGGGAGATCTCAACGGGCGCCGCCGAGCCGTACATCAGCGTCCCGTCGAGATCGAAGAGGTGAAGGAGGGTCATGGCAGGCGAGGCTAGCCCGTTCAGTTCACCAGGGCACCTCCCCGCGGAGTGGCAGAGGCAGCGAATGTTTCACGTGAAACATCGCCCGTCCCCACCACGTCACCTCGCCGCGGAAGTCCGGGTGCGAGACCTCGCGATGTTTCACGTGAAACATCGACCCCAAATCCTCTGGACGCCCCCCGGCTGATGATCCAGTCTGGGCCCGTGACACCACCACACCTCACCGACCTGCCGATCCGTGCGCTGACCGTGGACGATCTCCGCAGTTGCGCCGACCTTTCCGAAGACCGCGGGTGGCCTCGCGAGGAGCACAAATGGGGGCTGCTCCTCGCTGCCGGCAACGGCTACGGCATCGACGCCCCCGATGGACACGGGCTCGCGGCCGCCTGCGTCGTCACCTCGTACGGGCAGACCCACGCCGGACCGGAGCTGGCCGCCATCGGGATGGTCCTCGTCGCCGAGCGCTACGCCCGCCGCGGCCTGGGGCGCAGGCTGATGACGTATGTCTGCGACGACCTGCTCAAGGGCGTCCCGCTCACCCTCCACGCCACTCCTTACGGCCGCCCCCTCTACGAGGAACTCGGCTTCGACGCCACCGGCAGTGCCGAGATGCTCCGGGGCAGCTTCCGCCGGGAGGCCTCGGACCCGGCGCCCGAGGCGGGCCCCGTGGCGGTCCGGCCGGCGACCGGTGAGGACATCCCGCGGATCGTCCAGCTGGACACCGAGGTCTTCGGCACGGACCGGACACACATGATCACGCGGCTTCCGGCCTTCGCGGACCGGCTGCTGGTCGCCGAGGACGGCCGGGGCGAGCTCGTCGGCTATGCCGCGATCTGGCCCAACATGGAGACCCATGTGATCGGGCCGCTGATCGCGCGCGACACGGCCGGTGCCCAGGCACTCGTCACCGCACTCGCCGCCGCCACCGACCGTCCGCTGCGGACCGACATCGACGTGCGCCACGAGGATCTCCTCGCCTGGCTCAAGGACCGCGGCCTCGGCTCCGTGGCGTTCAACGCCGTCATGACCCGCGACATCCCGGGACTGCCCGGCGACTGGACCCGTCGCTGGGCCCCGCTCACCGTGGCAGCGGGCTGAGAGCGGCGGCCGAGAAAGGAACCTCTGCATGACCGATCCCGACGAGCCGGTGATCCGCCCCGCTACCGAGGAGGACCTGCCCGCCATCGTCGCCATGCTGGCCGACGACCCGCTCGGAGCCACTCGCGAGTCGCCCGACGACCTCACCCCGTACATCGCTGCGTTCAAGCGCCTGGCCGACGACCGCAACCAGCACGTGGTCGTCGCGGTCCGCAAGGGGCGCGTCGTGGGTACCCTCCAGCTCACCGTCGTCCCCGGGCTGTCCCGCAAGGGAGCCACTCGCTCGATCATCGAAGGCGTCCGGGTCCACGCCGACGAGCGCGGCAGCGGCCTGGGGACCCGGTTCATCCAATGGGCCATCGAGGAGTCCCGCCGTGAGAACTGCCGACTCGTGCAGCTCACCTCGGACGTGACCCGCACCGATGCCCACCGCTTCTACGAACGGCTCGGGTTCACCGCGTCCCACGTCGGGTTCAAGCTCTCCCTCTGATCGCCCGCACGGCAGGCCGGGCCGACGTCGGCGGCCCGGCCTACGATCGGGAGGATGAGCCCCAGCCTCCCTCTCATCACCACCGCCGAGCGCCGCCACCGGCTCGGGCGCAGACACCGCCTGGCTCCCTCGGCACGTGCCGCCACGGTGGCCGAGGCCGCGGACGCCGTCGTCGCCCTGCACGCCACCGACGCCGCGACCCTGTTCCTCTCGGCCCGCGCCCGGCTCGCGGAAGGCGGCCCCGCCGCCGTCGAGAAGGCGCTCTACGAGGACGTCTCCCTCGTGCGACTGCTCAGCATGCGCAGGACCCTGTTCGCCGTCTCCGACGAACTCGCCCCGTACGTGGACTCCTCCACCGCACGGGGCATCGCCGTCAAGGAGCGCCTCACGCTGCTCAAGCACCTCGACGAGGACGGCCAGGGCCTCGATGCCGACTGGCTGGCCAGGGCCGAGGCCGCCGCACTCGACGCCCTCGACGCCCACGGCCCCTGCACCGGCAGCCAGCTCTCAGCGGCCGTGCCCGCACTGCGCCGGAAGATCACCGTCGGCCGGGGCAAGAAGTACGAGGCCGAGACCGGCGTCGCCACCCGTGTGATCCGGCTCCTGGCCGCGGACGGCCGGATCCGCCGTGACCGGCCGCGCGGATCGTGGACCTCCAGCCAGTTCCGCTGGGTGCACACCGAGCCCTGGCCCGCCGTACCTCCCGCCGAGGCCCGCTCCGAGATCGCCCGCCGCTGGCTGCACGCCTATGGACCGGCCACCGAGGCGGACCTGAAGTGGTGGACGGGCTGGACTCTCACCGACGTCCGCAAGGCCCTCGCCGCCATCGGCCCGGACCAGGTCCGCCTCGAAGACGGCAGCACCGCCCTGGTCGGGCCCGGCGACACCGCGTCCGAACCCGCCCCGGAACCCTGGGCCGCGCTGCTGCCCGGCCTGGACCCCAGCGGAATGGGCTGGGCCGACCGGAGTTTCCACCTCGACCCCGCGCACCGGCCCGCACTCTTCGACTACGCCGGCAACATCGGCCCCACGGTCTGGTGGAACGGTGAGATCGTCGGCGGCTGGGCCCAGCGGGCGGACGGCGAGATCGTCTGGCGGCTGCTGGGCGACCCCGGCCGCGCAGCCGAGGGGGCCGTCGCAGCCGAGGCCGCCCGCCTCGCCCGCTGGGTGGGCGACGCCCGCATCACCCCGCGTTTCCGCACCCCGCTGGAACGCGAACTCGTGGCCTGAGCCCGCCGGACGCGCTAGCCGATTCCCCGCCAGCCCTGCGGGTCCACCCCGCCGGGCACCGGTGCCTGTGCGTCGTAGGGCTCTCTCGTGAACACGAACGAACCCAGGTCGAGATGGCTCACCGAACCGTCCTCGCGCCGGACCGCCCGCAGGGTCTCCCCCGCGTAGTAGCCGGAGAGGCCGGTCCAACTGCCGTCGGGCTCCGACCGGAACCGGGCCGCCCGACCCGTCGCGCTCACCGGCGCGAGCTCCATCAGCCCGTCCGCCTTCAGCCGCAGCACCTGCGGCGACGTACCCCAGTACCAGGGGCCGCACAGTTCCAGGGCGACCGGATCGGCCTCCTTAAAAGGCCGCCACGGCTGCGGGAACGGCGGCTCCGCGTCCGCGACGATCGCCACCAGCTCCGCGGCCACCGTCGCGGCGGGCAGCCCCGACGTGCAGTTCGCCAGCACCACGGCCGCCACGTCGTCGGCTTCGCTCAGCCACAGCCCCGCGACGAACCCCGGCAGCGAACCGGTGTGGCCGGCGAGCCTGCGCCCACCGGTGTCCGTCAGCTGCACGCCGAACCCGTAGCCGTCGGCGAAACCGGGCTCCGGCGGCGCAGCCGGCGTCCGCATCTCCCGGACCGACGCCGCGCTCAGCACGCGCTCGTCACCCCGGGCGAGGAACCCCGCGAACCGCGCCAAGTCCCGCGTCGTGGACCAGAGTTGTCCGGCAGCCGCCATCAGCCCCAGGTCCTCCGACGGCTCGGGCATCATCACGTCGGCCCAGGGATGCACCGCCCAACCGCCCGCGTGGGGGGCCTGCGGCTGCGCCGTCGTACGGTCCAGGCCCAACGGCTCCAGCACCTCGGACCGGAGCACCTCGTCCCACGACTTGCCGCGCACGGCTTCGACGAGCGAACCCAGCAGCGTGTAGCCCGGGTTGGAGTAGTGGTGGCGCCGGCCCGGCCGGAAGCGGAAGGGCTCCTCGCCGAGCACGTCCGCGAGCTCGGGCCGCAGCGCCGCGGGCGAGCGCTCCCACCACTCGCCCGGCGTCTCCGCCGCCAACCCGCCGGTGTGGGAGAGCAACTGGGCGATCGTCACCTCTCCGGCGCCCGTCCCCGGCAGGTGCTTCTCCAGCGGGTCCTCAAGGCACAGCAGACCCTCGTCCCGCAGGCGCATCACCAGAACGGCGGTGAAGGTCTTGCTGATCGATCCGATCCGGTACTGCACGTTCCCGTCGGGCCCGTGCCCCTCGACGGAGGTCCGGGAGCCCTCCCAGACCACCTCGCCGCCACGGGCCACGGCCGCCACCACCGACGGCGCCCGCCCCTCGCTCTGGGCGATGGCGATCCGGTGCCTCAGAGCACGCCGGGTCGTGGGGAGCAGATCCAGGTCTTCAGATACGGCATCCATGATCGGATGCTACGTGTTGGCCATGTCCACGAACCGCGAGTAATGGCCCTGGAAGGCGACCGTGATCGTCGCCGTAGGGCCGTTACGGTGCTTCGCCACGATCAGGTCCGCTTCACCCGCGCGGGGCGACTCCTTCTCGTACGCGTCCTCGCGGTGCAGCAGGATCACCATGTCGGCGTCCTGCTCGATGGAGCCCGACTCACGCAGGTCGGAGACCATCGGCTTCTTGTCGGTGCGCTGTTCGGGACCACGGTTCAGCTGCGACAGCGCGATCACCGGCACCTCCAGCTCCTTGGCCAGCAGCTTGAGGTTTCGGGACATGTCCGAGACCTCCTGCTGGCGGCTCTCGGGGCGGCGCGAGCCGCCCGACTGCATGAGCTGGAGGTAGTCGATGACCACGAGCGAGAGGTCGTTGCGCTGCTTGAGGCGTCGGCACTTCGCCCGGATCTCCATCATCGACAGGTTCGGGGAGTCGTCGATGTAGAGCGGGGCGGCGGAGACGTCCGGCATCCGGCGGGCCAGCCGGGTCCAGTCGTCGTCCGTCATGGTGCCGGAGCGCATGTGGTGCAGTGCGACCCGGGCCTCGGCCGACAGGAGGCGCATCGCGATCTCGTTGCGCCCCATTTCGAGGGAGAAGATCACGCTGGGCAGGTTGCTCTTGATGGAGCAGGCCCGGGCGAAGTCGAGCGCGAGGGTGGACTTACCCATGGCGGGGCGGGCCGCGATGACGATCATCTGGCCCGGGTGCAGGCCGTTGGTCAGTGAGTCGAGGTCCGTGAAACCGGTCGGGACGCCGGACATCTGGCCGCTGCGCGAGCCGATCGCCTCGATCTCGTCGAGGGCACCCTCCATGATGTCGCCCAGCGGCAGGTAGTCCTCCGAGGTCCGCTGCTCGGTGACGGCGTAGATCTCGGCTTGGGCGCTGTTGACGATCTCGTCGACGTCGCCGTCCGCCGCGTATCCCATCTGCGTGATCTTGGTGCCGGCGGCGACCAGGCGGCGCAGGACCGCCCGCTCGTGGACGATCTCCGCGTAGTACTCGGCGTTCGCCGCGGTCGGCACCGACTGGACGAGCGTGTGCAGGTAGGAGGCACCGCCGACCTTGCTGATCTCGCCGCGGCGGGTCAGCTCGGCGCCGACGGTGATCGGGTCGGCCGGCTCGCCCTTGGCGTACAGGTCGAGGATCGCCTGGTAGATCGTCTCGTGCGAGGGGCGGTAGAAGTCGTGGCCCTTGATGACCTCGACGACGTCCGCGATCGCGTCCTTGGACAGCAGCATGCCGCCGAGCACCGACTGCTCGGCGTCGAGGTCCTGCGGCGGGACGCGCTCGAAGCCGCCGCCGTCCCAGGAGCCGGCCTCGCGCCCCCGCTCGTGCTGTTCGTCCCCGCGGCCCCGGCTTTCGCTGTTACGGCGCGGACGGGCGGGCAGACGGTCACCCGGACCGCTGTCGGCCCAAGGGTCGTCCATGGGCTCGGGCATACTCACCGGGCCGCCTCCTCCCGTCCGCAACGCGGACCTCGCCGTGCCACTCTTTCTACGACACGGCTCTGACATGTGGGGCACCCGAATCCCGCCGTCGGCGAGTCGGGCAACGCACAACGGTAGGGCCGGGAGCGACGTCAGCCAATCTTGTTATCCACAGGCTGTGTGGATGAGATGTGGATGACCGACCCAATGCTGTGGGTAAGTCGCCGGAAGCTGTGCACGGACCGGGGGACGGCGCTGTGGACAAAATCACCTGCCCTACCCAACCACCCATCCTGACCTGCGATTTCTTCCTCCACGGGCTGTGGGGGAGAAATTTCTTGGCCCCAGTTTCGAGAACGCCTCCAACGGGGTGTCGAGAACGTGTGAACCAACTCGCAGGTAAGGATCCAAAGAGCATTGCGTCCATTACCTGTGGAAGATTAGATTGAGCGCATGACACAGGCCATCGCCCCGCTGAAGGCTGCTCCGAGACGGCACGACCGCGAGATACTCGCGCTCGCCGTCCCGGCTTTCGGCGCGCTCGTCGCCGAACCCCTGTTCGTGATGGCCGACAGCGCCATCGTGGGGCACCTCGGCACTCCCCAGCTGGCCGGCCTCGGCATAGCCGCGGCCCTGCTCACCACCGCCGTCAGCGTCTTCGTCTTCCTCGCCTACGCCACCACCGCGGCCGTCTCCAGAAGGGTCGGCGCGGGCGACCTCCGAGCAGCCATCCGACAGGGCATGGACGGCATCTGGCTCGCCCTCCTGATCGGCGCCGCCGTCGTCGCCGTCCTGCTGCCGACGGCGCCCTGGCTGGTCTCCCTCTTCGGGGCCTCGGACACCGTCGCCCCCTACGCGGTCACCTATCTGCGGATCTCCGCCCTGGGCATCCCGGCCATGCTGATGGTGCTCGCCGCGACCGGCGTCATCCGCGGCCTCCAGGACACCCGCACCCCGCTCTACGTCGCCATCGGAGGCTTCGCCCTCAACGCGGGCCTGAACGGGGCCCTCGTGTACGGAGCCGGCCTCGGCATCGCCGGCTCCGCCTGGGGCACGGTGATCGCCCAGTGCGCCATGGCCGGCGCCTACCTGTTCGTGGTCGTCCGCGGAGCCCGTACGCACGGCGCCTCCCTGCGCCCCGACCCCGCAGGCATCCGGGCCTGCGCCCAAGCCGGTGTTCCGCTGCTGGTGCGCACGCTGTCCCTGCGCGCCGTCCTGATGATCGCCACCGCCGTGGCAGCGCGACTCGGCGACGCGGACATCGCAGCCCACCAGATATTGCTCTCCCTGTGGAGCCTGCTCGCTTTCGCCCTCGACGCGATCGCCATCGCCGGGCAGGCCATCATCGGCCGCTACCTGGGCGCGGGCGACACCGAAGGTGCCAAGGCCGTCTGCCGCCGCATGGTGCAGTGGGGGATCGCCTCCGGCATCGTCCTCGGCGCTCTGGTGGTCGCCGCCCGCCCGCTGTTCATCCCACTCTTCACCGGCGACCCCGTGGTCGAGAACGCTCTGTTGCCGGCCCTGCTGGTCGTGGCCGTGTCCCAGCCCGTGTGCGGCATCGTCTTCGTGCTCGACGGGGTCCTGATGGGCGCGGGCGACGGCCGCTACCTCGCCTGGGCCATGCTCGTGACGCTCGCCGTGTTCACCCCGGCCGCCCTGCTCGTCCCGACCCTCGGCGGCGGTCTCACCGCGCTCTGGTGGGCCATGACCCTGATGATGCTGGTCCGGATGGCCACCCTCCAACTGCGCGCCCGCTCCGGACGCTGGCTGGTGTCGGGGGCGACCCGCTGACCGCGAGCCGTTGTTTCACGTGAAACACGCGAGGGACCGTCCGGTGTTTCACGTGAAACACCGGCCAGCGGGATCCCGGGAACGACGAAGGGCCGCACCCCACAGGGGTGCGGCCCTTCGCTCGCAGCACTTAGGCGGCGACGACCTCGACGCCCACGTTCGCGGCGACCTCAGCGTGCAGACGCACGGAGACCTGGTACGAACCGAGGGTCTTGATCGGGGCAGCCAGCTCGACGCGGCGCTTGTCGACCTTCGGACCACCGGAAGCCTCGATCGCCGTGGCGATGTCGGCCGGGGTCACGGAGCCGAAGAGACGGCCGGCGTCACCCGAACGGGTGGCCAGACGGACCTTCGTGCCCTCAAGCTTGGCCTTGACCTCGTTGGCCTGCTCGATGGTCGCGATCTCGTGGATCTTGCGGGCGCGGCGGATCTGCGCCACGTCCTTCTCGCCACCCTTGGTCCAGCGGATCGCGAAACCACGCGGGACCAGGTAGTTGCGAGCGTAACCGTCCTTGACGTCGACGACATCGCCGGCGGTGCCGAGGCCAGAGACCTCGTGGGTCAGGATGATCTTCATTAGTCGGTCACCCTTTCCTTATCGCGCGGTGGACGTGTAGGGCAGCAGCGCCATCTCACGGCTGTTCTTCACGGCCGTGGCGACGTCACGCTGGTGCTGCGTGCAGTTGCCGGTGACGCGGCGGGCACGGATCTTGCCGCGGTCGGAAATGAACTTCCGCAGCATGTTCGTGTCCTTGTAGTCCACGTACGCGGTCTTGTCCTTGCAGAATGCGCAGACCTTCTTCTTAGGCTTGCGCACAGGCGGCTTCGCCATTGTGTCTCTCCTGTGTGATCAAGAAGTGGGGATGCGAGCTTCCCTAGAAGGGAGGCTCGTCCGAGTAGCCACCGTTGGAGCCGCCGGAGCTTCCGCCCCAGCCGCCCCCGCCGCCCTGCTGCTGCTGGCCGCCGGCCGGCGCGCTGGACGCCCACGGGTCGTCGGAGGGAGCTCCGCCGCCCTGCGGGGCGCCGCCGCTGGGGGCTCCGCCCCAGCCACCGCCGCCGCCCTGCTGCTGCTGGCCGCCACCGCCGCCGTATCCACCCTGGCCACCGCGACCGGTGGTCTTGGCGACCTTGGCCGTGGCGTTCTTCAGGCTGGGGCCGACTTCCTCGACGTCCAGCTCGTAGACCGTGCGCTTGACACCCTCACGGTCCTCGTACGACCGCTGCCTCAGCCGGCCCTGCACGATGACGCGCATGCCTCGCTGAAGGGACTCGGCGACGTTCTCGGCCGCCTGCCGCCACACCGAGCAGGTCAGGAACAGGCTCTCGCCGTCCTTCCACTCATTGGTCTGGCGGTCGAAGGTGCGGGGGGTGGACGCGACACGGAACTTCGCGACCGCCGCACCCGAGGGGGTGAAGCGCAGCTCGGGGTCGTCGACGAGATTGCCGACGACCGTGATGACGGTCTCGCCTGCCATGGATGAACCTCTCGGCGGGGATTGCTGCTGGGCTGCTGTGCTACTCGGTCCCGATTACCGCTGAACCGAAGTTCAGTGGGTCTCGGGGCGAAGGACCTTGGTCCGGAGAACCGACTCGTTCAGGTTCATCTGTCGGTCAAGCTCCTTGACGACCGCAGGCTCGGCCTGAAGGTCGATGACCGAGTAGATGCCCTCGGGCTTCTTCTTGATCTCGTAAGCGAGACGACGACGGCCCCAGGTGTCGACCTTCTCGACCTTTCCGTTGCCCTCACGGACGACGGAGAGGAAGTTCTCGATCAGCGGGGAGACAGCGCGCTCCTCGAGATCGGGGTCGAGGATGACCATCACTTCGTAGTGACGCATGTGGAACCCACCTCCTTCGGACTCAGCGGCCACGGTCGTTCCGTGGCAGGAGGGTCGTGATGCGTGCGCACGGCGTCTGTGAGCAGACACCGCGCAGCTGTACAGACTACCTGCTCGACTCCTTCCGGTTGAAATCCGGCGGGAGGAGGCCACACTCTGTATTCATCGGGTGTGCTCGGTGCTATGCCCCCGGCCCCTGCCGGAGGCGCCCGTGCACCGCTCTGCTTCAGCCAGGAGGTGCCTTCCGATGGCACAGGCAATGCGGTCCCAGTCCTCCATCTCGCTCTTCGCAACCGATGGCAAACCCCACCCGCTGCAGGACACCCTCATGGTGGCCACGGTGGTGCTCGGCGCCGTGGCGTTCGTCACGGGCTTCTTCGACAATCTGCACCTGCTCAGCTCGTGGACCGGGCTCGTCGGCATCCTGACCGGCGCGTACGGACAGTTCATCTCGGAGACGACACGCGAGCGCTTCGCACTGATCATCGGGCTTGGCGCCTCGGCCGTGGGCTTCTACCTCGGCATGGCGCACGGCGGTCTCTTCGGCGGCTGGGCGGGCTGACCGGGGCTCCTCGGCGACAGGGCGCCGGCCACTCACCGGCCCGGGCCCGGCCCGTCCCCCAGATGGGTGGCGCCCTTGTCGCAGTAGGCTTCGCGCCATAGCCAGCGAAGCCGCCGGAGGAGACGCCCCGCATGAGCCTGTCCCTGAGGACCATCAGCCGAGAGCAGCATCTGGGATACCTCCAGAGCCTGCCCTCGGCTAGCCACTGCCAGGTCCCGGCGTGGGCCGACGTGAAGAACGAGTGGCGCGCCGAGAACCTCGGCTGGTTCGACCAGAACGACGAACTGGTCGGTGCCGCCCTGGTGTTGTACCGGCAGCTCCCCAAGGTGAAGCGGTACCTCGCGTACCTGCCCGAGGGCCCTGTCATCAACTGGTACGCCCCGAACCTGGAGGAGTGGCTCCAGCCGATGCTGGCCCACCTCAAGCGCCAGGGCGCCTTCACCGTGAAGATGGGTCCGCCCGTCGTCATCCGCCGCTGGAACTCCGCCGCCATCAAGGCCGGAATCCAGGACCCGGAGGTCAAGCGCCTGCGGGACGTGGAGGCCTCCCACATCGAGCCCCGCGCCTTCGAGGTGTCCGACAAGCTGCGCCGCATGGGCTGGCAGCAGGGCGAGGACGGCGGCGCCGGCTTCGGCGACGTACAGCCGCGCTACGTCTTCCAGGTGCCGCTCGCCAACCGCTCGCTGGACGACGTCCTCAAGGGCTTCAACCAGCTGTGGCGCCGCAACATCAAGAAGGCCGAGAAGGCCGGTGTCGAGGTCGTCCAGGGCGGTTACGAGGACCTGCCGGTCTGGCAGGAGCTGTACGAGATCACGGCGGAGCGCGACAAGTTCCGCCCGCGCCCGCTCAGCTACTTCCAGCGCCAGTGGACGGCCCTCAACTCCGAGGACCCGAACCGGATGCGGCTGTACATCGCGAAGCACGAGGGGGAGCCGCTGGCCGCCGCCACGATGCTCACCGTCGGCCAGCACGTCTGGTACTCGTACGGCGCATCCGCCAACCACAAGCGCGAGGTGCGGCCCTCCAACGCGATGCAGTGGCGCATGCTGCGCGATTCGTACGCGCTCGGTGCGAGCGTCTACGACCTGCGCGGCATCAGCGACACGCTGGACGAGAACGACCACCTGTTCGGCCTGATCCAGTTCAAGGTCGGCACCGGCGGCGAAGCCGTCGAGTACGTCGGCGAATGGGACTTCCCGCTCAACAAGGTGCTGCACAAGGCGCTCGACATCTACATGTCGCGCCGCTGACCCGCTGCCGCACCACCCACACACCGCACCGCTGCACAGGCAGCTTTTTCGAGAGAGGCTCCGGACGGGCATGGCGCTCACGCTCTACGTCGACACCGCGCGCTGGCGTGCGCACCAGAAGCAGATCCAGGACCAGTTCCCCGGGATGATCCCGGTCTGCAAGGGCAACGGCTACGGCTTCGGCCACGAGCGGCTCTGCGAGGAGGCGACCCGGCTGGGCGCCGACGTGCTGGCCGTCGGGACCACGTACGAGGCCGCCAGCATCAAGGACTTCTTCGGCGGCGACCTGCTCGTCCTCACCCCGTTCCGGCGGGGCGAGGAGCCGGTGCCGCTGCCGGACCGGGTGATCCGCTCGGTGTCCTCGCTGGACGGGGTCCGCGGCCTGGTCGGCGCCCGCGTGGTCATCGAGTGCATGAGCTCGATGCGCCGCCACGGCATCTCCGAGCAGGACCTGGGCCAGCTGCACGCGGCGATCGAGGACGTGCGCCTGGAGGGCTTCGCCCTGCACCTGCCGCTGGACCGCCCGGACGGCTCGGACGCCGTCGAGGAGGTCATCGGCTGGATGGACCGGCTGCGCGCGGCCCGGCTGCCGCTGCACACCATGTTCGTCAGCCACCTGCGGGCCGAGGAGCTGGCCCGGCTCCAGCAGCAGTTCCCGCAGACCCGCTTCCGGGCGCGGATCGGCACCCGGCTGTGGCTGGGCGACCACGAGGCGACCGAGTACCGCGGCGCCGTCCTGGACGTCACGCGCGTCGCCAAGGGCGACCGGTTCGGCTACCGCCAGCAGAAGGCAGCATCCGACGGCTGGCTGGTCGTGGTCGCGGGCGGCACCTCGCACGGGGTGGGCCTGGAAGCCCCCAAGGCCCTGCACGGGGTCATGCCGCGCGCCAAGGGCGTGGCCCGGGCGGGTCTGGCGACCGTGAACCGCAACCTGTCGCCGTTCGTGTGGGCGGGCAAGCAGCGCTGGTTCGCGGAGCCCCCGCACATGCAGGTGTCGATCCTGTTCGTGCCGTCGGACGCCCCCGAGCCGAAGGTCGGCGACGAGCTGGTGGCGCACCTGCGCCACACCACCACCCAGTTCGACCGGGTGCTCGACGCCTGACCGGTCAGTCCCTGCGGGCCATGCCCCACTCCACCCGCTGTCCCTCCGAGGGCGCCGCGTCCTGCGGCGCCCTCGCTGCGTCCGAGAGCACGAACACGTCCTCGGCCCCGTCCAGGACGCCGCCGGACGGGTCGTCCGACCCGTCGCGGCGTACGACGTCCCGCTCGGGCAGCAGGATGTCGCGGACGACGACCGCGCAGAGGTAGAGGGTCGCCAGCAGGTGGGCGGCGATCGCCAGCTGGTAGCCCTCCACGGGCAGGCCCTGGTGCTTGTCACCGCTGGTCGTGTAGGCGAGGTACAGCCAGATCCCGAAGAAGTACACGACCTCGCCGGCCTGCCAGACCAGGAAGTCCCGCCAGCGCGGGCGGGCCAGCGCCGCGAGCGGGATGAGCCACAGCACGTACTGCGGCGAGTAGACCTTGTTGGCCAGGATGAACGCGGCCACGACCAGGAAGGCCAGCTGCGCGAAGCGGGGCCGGCGGGGGGCGGTCAGCGTCAGCAGGCCGATGGCCGCGCACAGCAGCAGCGTCAGGCCCGTCGCGTACGTGTTGGCGTCATGCAGGGGGTTCCCGGAGCGCTGGGAGATGAGCAGCCACACGGAGCCGAAGTCGATCGGGC
This sequence comes from Streptomyces sp. NPDC051109, assembly GCF_044455885.1. NCBI lineage: Bacteria > Bacillati > Actinomycetota > Actinomycetes > Kitasatosporales > Streptomycetaceae > Streptomyces > Streptomyces sp. NPDC051109. Next base: position 33,111 of record NZ_JBITFF010000013.1, on the reverse strand, counting down.
GTTCCTGGCTGAACGTGTAGAACTTCTTCCAGCCGTCCCAGGCGTAGATCATGACGGGCAGGTTCACCACCAGCCAGGCGACGGCCGCGCCGAGGGCTGCGGAGCCGAACGCCCGCCACTTCCCGGCCCGCCAGCACAGCACGAACAGCACGCCGAGCAGCAGGACGGGATAGAGCTTGGCGGCGGTGGCCAGGCCGATGAGGACGCCGAAGAGCAGGGTGCGGCCGCGGGACCACATGAGCATCCCCGCGGCGGTCAGGGCGATGGCCAGCAGGTCCCAGTTGATCGTCGCGGTGAGCGCGAAGGCGGGCGCGAGGGCGAACAGCAGTGCGTCCCAGGGCCGGCGGCGGTGGGTGCGCACGACGCAGACGGCGATGACCGCGGTGCACGCCATCAGCATCCCGGCGTTGACCATCCAGTACATCTGCTCGCGGTGCTGCATGGAGCCGCTGCCGGGGGTCAGCCAGGAGGCGACCTCCATGAAGAGGCCGGTGAGGACCGGGTACTCCAGGTACTCCATGTCGCCGGGGAGGCGGTCGAAGTAGGGCGTGAGCCCGTCGGCGAAGCCGCGTACGGAGAACAGGTGCGGGATGTCGGAGTAGCAGGCGTGCGTGTACTGGGAGCCGGCTCCCCGGAACCACGCCCAGTCGTAGCAGGGCAGCTTCTGCACCATGCCGAGCGCGAACATCCCGAGGGCCACGAGGACCACGACGCGGACCGGGGTCAGCCAGTGGCCGCCCAGCCGGGCGTAGCGGCCCATGGGGCCGCCGAGGAACTCACTGCCGGCCGCGGCGACCTCGTCCTGCTGGGTGGGCAGTACGGGCCGGTCCTCGTGCACCTTCGTCATGCGCTCATCCTGCCGTACGGGGCCGGACATGCGGGAGGGCCGCCGCACGGTGTGCGACGGCCCTCGCCGGAGCAGGGGGGCGGGTCAGCCCGCGGTTCCCATCGAGGTCCCCCAGCTGGTGCCGCCGGGGCGGCCCGGTTTGCCCGACGGGGTTCCCGAGGGTGACCCGGTGGGTCCGCCGATTCCGCCGGGGCCCCCGTTGGTGTTGCCGCTGTTGGTACCGCCGGTGGGGTCCGGGACGCAGTACAGCTCCCACGGCTTGCAGGTCGGCTTGCCGCCCTTCGTCGGAGAGGGGGAGACCGGCGGGGAGGAGCTCGCCGAGGGCGAGGGCGAGGGGGAGGGCGCCGGTGAGAAGGACGGGGACGGCGTGGGCGCGCCGGACGCGTCCGCGGTGACACCGATCTTCTCGGCCTCGGGGAAGTCCTTGACCGGGGCGCCCTTGAGGGCTTCCTTCATGTACTCGGTCCAGATCGCGGCCGGGATGTCGCCACCGTGGATGGAGTCCACGCCGCCCACGCCGTTCATGGAGATCAGCTTCTTGTCCGCCGAGTTCGGGTCGGTACGGAACAGGGCGACCGAGGTGGACAGCTCCGGGGTGTAGCCGACGAACCAGGCCGACTTGTTCTGGTCGGTGGTTCCGGTCTTGCCCGCGGCGGGCCGGGTGAAGCCGAGCTTCCTGACCTTGGTGCCGGTTCCGTTGTCGACGACGTTCTCCAGGACCTTGGTGACGTTGTCGGCGATGGCGTCGTCCATCGCCCGCTGGTCCTTGGGGGCCCCGAAGCCGGGGAGCTCCTTGCCGTCCTTCTCGACGCTGGTCACGGAGAACGGGTCGTGGTGGGTGCCGGAGGCGGCGAAGGTGGCGTACGAGTCGGCCATGCGGATGGCGCTCGGGGTCGAGGTGCCGAGGGCGAACGAGGCGTCGTTGTTCGGGTTCATCGAGTCCTTGAGGATGCCCGTGGCTTCGGCCACCTCCCGGACCTTGTTGTGGCCGACGTCGAAGACGAGCTGCGCGAACGGCACGTTGATGGACTTCTCCATCGCCTCGTTGAGGGTCACGTAGCCGTAGGGGTACGTGCTCTCGTTCTTCTGCTTGAACGGCTTGCCCGAGGCGTCCCGCAGCGGCTTGCCGTCGCGGTTGTTGATGACGGTCAGGTCGTTCGCGTTGTACTTGCTGTCGGCCGAGATGCCCTGGCCGTGCGAGTTCTGGGTGCCGTACTGCATCGCGGCCGCCAAGACGTACGGCTTCCAGGTCGAGCCGACCGGGACACCGAGCGTGTCGGCGTTGTTGCTGAAGTACTTCTTGTCCATGCCCGGGCCGCCGTACAGGGCCACGATCGCCCCGCTCTTCACGTCCACCGAGGCGGCCCCGAACTGAACGAAGGTGTCGTACTCGGGGCGGGCCTTCTCGTCCAGGAAGTTGTTGCGGGTGTCTTCGACGGCCTTGACCAGGGCGTCCACCTTGGGCTTCTGGAAGGTGGTCTTGATCTGGTAGCCGCCGCGGGCCATCTCCTCGGCCGTGAGGCCGGTGACCTTCATCACGTACTTCTTGGCCGTGTCGACGAGGTAGCCGGTCTGTCCGGACAGGCTCCGGGCCTGCTCGGAGTCGACGATCTTCGGGAACTCCGTGAACTGGTCCCGCTCGGCCTTCTGCATCCTGCCGACCGCGACCTCGCGGTCCAGGACCCAGGCCCAGCGCTCCTTGGCCCGCTCGGTGTTCTTCTCGGGGGTGGCCGCGGTACCGACGCCGCCGTCCGGGTTGTAGAGGTTGGGCCCCTTGAGGACGGAGGCCAGGAAGGCGCTCTCGGACGGTGTGAGGTCCTTGCAGTCCTTGCCGAAGTAGGCCCGCGCGGCCGCCTGGATCCCGTAGGCGTCACGGCCGTAGTAGGCGGTGTTGAGGTAGCCGGCGAGGATCGTGTCCTTCTCCTCGGACACACCCAGCTTTATCGAGATGAAGAGCTCGGTGACCTTCCGCTTCAGCGTCTGGTCCGAGTCCAGGTACGTGTTCTTCACGTACTGCTGGGTGATGGTCGAGCCACCCTGGGTGGAGCCGCCCTTGGCCATGTTCCACACGGCGCGGGCGATGCCCATCGGGTCGACGCCCTTGTCCGTCTCGAAGGACTCGTTCTCCGCGGCGATCACCGCGTTCTGCATCGACTTGGGGATCTTGTCGATGGGCACGATCTGGCGGTTCATCGAGCCGCCGGTGGCCACCATCTGGGTGCCGTCCGCCCAGAAGAAGACGTTGTTCTGGGCCTGGGCCGCCTTGTTCGGGTCGGGGGTGTTCACCGACGCGATGCCGATGCCGGCGCCCGCCGTGACGACGGCGAAGAAGCCGAGGGCCGTGCCGCAGACCAGCTTCCAGGACGGTACGAACCGCTGCCAGCCGCTCTTGTCGGAGCGCGGGTAGTTGATCAGTCGCTTGTCAGGGCGGCCCGCGCCGCGCCCCGCGCCTGCGCCAGCGGCGCCGCGTGCCCGCCCTCCGGATCCGCGGGAGGCGGCCCGGCGCGCGTCGGCACGGCCGCCGTGACCGGGCGGCTCTGCGTACGGTCCGCTGGGCGACGCGGTGGGCACGTCGCGTGCGGGTCCGGCACCCCGGCCGGGGCGCTGGGCGGCCCGACGGGCCGAGGCACGTCCGCCCCCCTCGGGCTGCGGCGGTTTGCGGCGGTGCTCGCTCATCGAACGACTACTCCTCGGGCAGGCGAGTGGCCTGGAAGCGGCAGGTGAATTCCGGTTCCCCCGTTGTCATGGCCCACAGACTACGCACGCTCAAAACCCGAACAGTGCCGAAGTTCACCCCAAATCAGGCAACTCGCCTGGTACGAATTGGTGATGTGACGCCGGTCACCACGTCACCCCTTGTCGTCGAAGACGGCCCGTTCTATCGTCTGGATGTATCGAGCCGATACATCAGCTCGGTATAAAACTCAGAGGCGAGGGAGAGGCAGGCGGATGAGCAGGCGCTCAGGCATCCTCGAATTCGCCGTCCTCGGCCTGCTCCGCGAATCCCCCATGCACGGGTACGAGCTCCGCAAGCGGCTCAACACCTCGCTTGGGGTGTTCCGGGCGTTCAGCTACGGCACTCTCTATCCCTGCCTCAAGACGCTGGTCGCCAACGGCTGGTTGATCGAAGAGCCGGGCAACGCCCCGGAAGACGCTCTCGCCACTTCACTCGCAGGGCGCCGCGCCAAGATCGTCTACCGGTTGACGGCAGCGGGCAAGGAGCACTTCGAGGAGCTCCTGTCCCACACGGGCCCCGATGCCTGGGAGGACGAGTCCTTCGCCGCGCGCTTCGCCTTCTTCGGTCAGACCGAGCGGGAAGTGCGCATGCGGGTCCTTGAGGGCCGCCGCAGCCGGCTGGAGGAGCGCCTGGAGAAGATGCGCGCCTCACTCGCCCGTACGCGGGAGCGCCTCGACGACTACACGCTTGAGCTGCAGCGGCACGGCATGGAGTCCGTGGAGCGCGAAGTGCGCTGGCTGAACGAGCTCATCGAGAGTGAGCGGGCGGGAAGGGATCAGAGACGACCCGGTCCGCCCGACGAAACAGCAAAGTGAGGCCTGCATCTCGCAGGCCTCGTCCGAGAACAAACAGGGAGCAACCGGAATGGGTTCGGTTCGCGTAGCCATCGTCGGCGTGGGCAACTGCGCCGCCTCGCTGGTGCAGGGCGTCGAGTACTACAAGGACGCCGACCCGGCGGCCAAGGTCCCCGGTCTGATGCACGTCCAGTTCGGCGACTACCACGTGGGTGACGTCGAGTTCGTCGCCGCGTTCGACGTCGACGCGAAGAAGGTCGGCCTCGACCTTTCGGACGCCATCGGCGCCAGCGAGAACAACACCATCAAGATCTGCGACGTCCCCAACGCGGGCGTGACCGTGCAGCGCGGCCACACCCTGGACGGCCTGGGCAAGTACTACCGCATGACGATCGAGGAGTCCGCCGAGGCCCCGGTCGACGTGGTCCAGGTCCTCAAGGACCGCGAGGTCGACGTTCTGGTCTGCTACCTGCCCGTCGGCTCCGAGGACGCGGCGAAGTTCTACGCCCAGTGCGCCATCGACGCCAAGGTCGCCTTCGTCAACGCCCTCCCGGTCTTCATCGCCGGTACCAAGGAGTGGGCCGACAAGTTCACCGAGGCCGGTGTCCCGATCGTCGGCGACGACATCAAGTCGCAGGTCGGCGCCACCATCACGCACCGCGTGATGGCGAAGCTGTTCGAGGACCGCGGTGTCCGACTTGAGCGCACCATGCAGCTCAACGTCGGCGGCAACATGGACTTCAAGAACATGCTGGAGCGCGACCGCCTGGAGTCGAAGAAGATCTCCAAGACGCAGGCCGTCACCTCGCAGATCCCCGACCGTGAGCTCGGCGAGAAGAACGTCCACATCGGCCCGTCCGACTACGTGGCGTGGCTCGACGACCGCAAGTGGGCCTACGTCCGCCTCGAAGGCCGCGCCTTCGGCGACGTCCCGCTGAACCTTGAGTACAAGCTTGAGGTGTGGGACTCCCCGAACTCCGCCGGTGTCATCATCGACGCCCTGCGCGCCGCGAAGATCGCCAAGGACCGCGGCATCGGTGGCCCGATCCTGTCGGCTTCGAGCTACTTCATGAAGTCCCCGCCGGTGCAGTACTTCGACGACGAGGCCCTGGCCAACGTCGAGAAGTTCATCAAGGGCGAGGTCGAGCGCTAAGTCGGAGCCCAAGGGTCTTCGGACACCTGGTCCTCGACTGTTCTTCCGCGGAGGGTCCCCGGGCAATGTGCCCGGGGACCCTCCGCGTATGTGACCCTTGCCCTCATGCCTGTCGTACGTGATCTGCGCGTACTCCTGCGCCTGAGGGACTTCCGCAACCTGCTCGCCGTACGGCTGCTCTCCCAGGCCGCCGACGGCGTGTATCAGGTGGCGCTCGCCACGTACGTGGTGTTCTCCCCCGAGAAGCAGACCTCGCCGGCGGCCATCGCCTCGGCCATGGCGGTCCTGCTGCTCCCCTACTCGGTGATCGGCCCCTTCGCCGGGGTGCTGCTCGACCGCTGGCGCCGCCGCCAGGTCTTCCTCTACGGCAACCTCCTGCGGGCGCTCCTGGCCTGCGTCACCGGCGTGCTGATCGTCGCGCACGTCCCCGACTGGCTCTTCTACGCCTCGGCCCTGTCGGTCACCGCCGTCAACCGCTTCGTCCTGGCCGGGCTCGCCGCCTCGCTGCCCCGCGTCGTCGCCCCCGCCCAGCTGGTCACCGCCAACTCGCTCTCCCCCACGGCCGGGACGCTCGCGGCCGTCGCCGGCGGGGGGCTCGCCTTCCTCGTCCGGCTGCTGGCCTCCGACTCCAACGCCCTGGTCGTGCTGCTCGGCGCCGGGCTCTACCTGTGCGCCGCCCTGATCTCGCTGCGCCTGGCCGTGGGCCTGCTCGGCCCGGACCACCCCGCGGGGCGGGTCCACCCCTCGGTCGCCCAGGGGATGGCCCTGACCGTCCGGGGCATGGCCGAAGGGCTGCGGCACCTGGCCTCCCGGCGCGAGGCGGCCCAGACGCTCATCGCCATGACCCTGATGCGCTTCTGCTACGGGGCCCTGTTCGTGATGCTGCTCATGCTCTGCCGGTACTCCTGGTCGGACAGCGAGTCCGCCGGCCTCGCCCTGCTGGGCATCGCGGTCGGCGTCTCCGGGGCCGGCTTCTTCGCGGCAGCCGTCGTCACCCCCTGGATGGTGGGCCGGCTGGGTACCCGCGGCTGGATCACGGCCTGCTCCGCCGGGGCAGCGGTCCTGGTGCCCCCGCTCGGCCTGTTCTTCGCGCCCGGCCCGATGCTGGTCGCGGCCTTCGTGCTGGGCCTTGCCACCCAGGGCGCCAAGATCTCCACCGACACGGCCATCCAGTCCCATGTGGACGACGACTTCCGCGGCCGGGTGTTCTCCGTCTACGACGTGCTCTTCAACATCGCATTCGTGGGTGCGGCGGCCGTGGCCGCCCTGATGCTCCCCCCGGACGGGCGCTCCGCCACGCTGATCATGAGCGTGGCCGCCCTCTACGCGGTGACCGCGGTCTACCTGATGCGGCGGGGCGCGCAAGCGTGACGTGACGACCGCGTCGGCCGGGTCGATGTTTCACGTGAAACATCGACCCGGCCGGCCTCTGATCAGGCCTGCGCCGCCCACCACTCCCTGAGGGCGGCGACGGCGGCGTCACGCTCCATCGGGCCGTTCTCCAGCCGCAGCTCCAGCAGGAACGCGTAGGCCTTGCCGATCACCGGACCGGGACCTACGCCCAGGACCTGCATGATCTCGTTGCCGTCCAGGTCGGGACGGATGGCGTCGAGCTCCTCCTGCTCCTGGAGCTGCGCGATGCGCTCCTCCAGGCCGTCGTAGGTGCGGGAGAGGGCATTGGCCTTGCGCTTGTTGCGCGTGGTGCAGTCGGACCGGGTGAGCTTGTGCAGCCGGTCCAGGAGCGGTCCGGCGTCGCGGACGTAGCGCCGCACCGCGGAGTCGGTCCACTCACCGTCCCCGTAGCCGTGGAAGCGCAGGTGCAGCTCCACGAGCCGGGACACGTCCTTGACCATGTCGTTGGAGTACTTCAGCGCGGTCATGCGCTTCTTGGTCATCTTCGCGCCCACCACCTCGTGGTGGTGGAAGGAGACCCGGCCGTCGCTCTCGAACCGGCGGGTGCGCGGCTTGCCGATGTCGTGGAGCAGGGCTGCCAGCCGCAGCACCAGGTCCGGGCCGTCGTGCTCCAGCGCGATGGCCTGCTCCAGCACGATCAGCGAGTGGTCGTAGACGTCCTTGTGCCGGTGGTGCTCGTCACTCTCCAGCCGCAGGGCGGGCAGCTCGGGCAGCACGTGGTCGGCCAGCCCCGTGTCCACGAGCAGGCCCAGGCCCTTGCGGGGGTGCGCGGACAGCAGCAGCTTGTTCAGCTCGCCCTGCACCCGCTCCGCCGAGACGATCTCGATCCGGTCCGACATCGCCTTCATCGCCGCCACCACCTCGGGAGCGACCTCGAAGTCGAGCTGGGCGGCGAAGCGCGCCGCACGCAGCATCCGCAGCGGGTCGTCGGAGAAGGAGTCCTCCGGGGTGCCGGGGGTGCGCAGAACGCCCGCCTGGAGGTCCTCCAGGCCCCCGTGCGGGTCCACGAACTCCTTCTCCGGGAGCGCGACCGCCATCGCGTTCACGGTGAAGTCACGGCGGACCAGGTCCTCCTCGATCGAGTCGCCGTAAGAGACCTCGGGCTTGCGCGAGGTGCGGTCGTACGACTCCGAACGGTACGTGGTCACCTCGATCTGGAAGCCGTTCTTCTGGGCTCCGACGGTGCCGAAGGCGATGCCGACGTCCCACACCGAGTCGGCCCACGGCCGGACGATCTTCAGGACGTCCTCGGGGAGGGCGTCGGTGGTGAAGTCGAGGTCGTTGCCGAGACGCCCGAGCAGCGCATCGCGTACGGACCCGCCGACCAGGGCAAGGCGGAAGCCGGCCTCCTGGAACCGGCGGCCGAGCTCGTCGGCGACAGGAGCGACCCGCAGCAGTTCACTGACCGCGCGGAGCTGCACCTGACTCAGGGCACTGGGGTTGTCTTCGTTGGCGTTCGGCACAACAGAAAAGGGTACGTGCCCCGCCCGGCGAGGGCTCCCGCGTTTACGGCCGCCCCGGCATGCGGCGCCCCCGGGGTGGCCCCGATCATGTGGGGCAAGGCGCGGCACTCGCGCACAGCGGGTCTCGTTACCATGCGTGGACGCACAAACGACGACCACTGACACTTCGAGGGACGGGCTAGCGCGTGGCCGAGGCGGCAGACATCCAGGGGGCACCCCCCGCACCTGCCCGGCGTCGTTGGCTGCGGCGGGCAGTCGTGCTGCTGGCCGGGACCCCCGTGCTCGCCGCTCTGGTCTACTCGCCCGCCCCGCAGGCCGCCCAGGCCGCCGACTCGGGCAGCGTCGACGTACAGCTGGACGGGATGGCCCCCGCGGCCCCCGTCAAGGGCGACACGCTCACCATCTCGGGCAGCGTGGTCAACAACGGCCGCGAGACGATCACCGGCGCGCACGTGGGTCTGCGGGTCGGGCCCGCCCTGGGCGACCGTGCCTCCATCGACGAGGCGGCGGAGCGCGCCGGGTTCCGGCCCGGAACGGATCCCGGTGAGATCGACCCGGCCTATGCCGTGAAGATCCCCCCGCTGCCGTCCAAGGCCAAGCAGGAATTCACCCTCAACGTCCCGGTGAACAAGCTGGAGCTGGACAAGGACGGCGTCTACCAGCTCGGCGTCTCGCTGTCCGGGGAGACCGAGAGCCGCCAGTACGAGCAGGTGCTCGGCATCAAGCGGACCTTCCTGCCCTGGCAGCCGGAGGCCGCCTCCAAGCGGTCCCAGCTCACGTACCTGTGGCCGCTGATCTCCACCACGCGTCTGACCGCGGAGACCGGCTCGGACGAGCTGCAGACCCCCGTCTTCCTCGACGACTCCCTCGCCGAGGAACTCAAGCCCGGCGGGCGGCTCCAGCAGATGGTCGCCCTCGGCAAGGACCTGCCCGTCACCTGGGTCATCGACCCCGACCTGCTCTACACGGTCGACGCCATGACCAAGGGCTACCGCTACCGCATGCCGGACGGCCGGATCGTCCAGGGCAAGAACAAGGCCGTCGCCGAGCAGTGGCTGAGCTCCCTGGAAGCCGCGGTACAGGGCAAGAAGATCGTCGCTCTGCCGTTCGCCGACCCCGACATCGCCTCCCTCGCCCACCAGGGCAAGGACGTCTCGGGCACCCTCGGGCAGCTGCGGCCGGCCACCGACAAGGCGAAGCAGGCCGTGGAGACCGTCCTGCACGTCACCCCGTCCACCGACTTCTCCTGGCCCCTGGACGGCGCCATCGACCCGTCGATCGTCAACGTGGCGACCTCGGCGGGGGCCCATAACGTACTGACGCGCAGCGACAGCCTCCAGGAGACCGGCGCCCTCGGCTACACGCCCTCCGCGGCCCGTCCCATCGGCGCGGGCACCACCGCCGTGGTCGCCGACGCCGACCTGTCCACCGCCTTCGCGGGCGACATGCTGAACGCCGGGAACGCCACGCTGGCCGTGCAGCGGTTCCTCGCCCAGAGCCTCGCCCTGAACCTGCAGAAGACCGACAACCAGCGCAGCTTCGTCGTCACCCCGCAGCGGATGCCGTCCACCAGCCAGGTGCAGACGATGGCGGCGGCCGTACGGGGCCTGCAGGCGGGCCGCTGGACCCAGCCGGCCGACCTCGACGCCGCGGCCGCGGCCAAGCCCGACGCGGGCGTCAACACCCAGGTCCCGGGCGCCGGCCAGTACCCCGAGGCGCTGCGCAAGACGGAGCTCCCGGTCTCCGCCTTCGAGAAGATCCGCACCACCCAGAACACCCTGGACCACTTCAAGGTGATCCTCAGCGCGCCCGACCGCGTGGAGATCCCCTTCGGCAACACCACCAACCGCGAGATGTCCACCTCCTGGCGCGGCCGCCCCGAGGAGGCGCGGCTCTACCGGGACCAGGTACAGGAGTACCTGATCGGTCTCACCGAGAAGGTCAAGGTCGTCCCCAAGTCGGACGCCACCCTGTCCGGACACAGCGCGACCATCCCGGTCAGCGTCCAGAACAGCCTCGTCCAGGACGTGCACAACCTCGTCCTGCGGGTGAAGTCCGCCAACCCCACCCGCCTGATGTTCGGCGACAGCGGCCAGGCGGAGCAGGAAGTGACCGTCACGGGCGGACACAGCCAGACGGTCAAGTTCACCGCCAACGCCACCGCGAGCGGTCCCGTCGAGGTCACCGCACAGCTCTTCACCACGGACGGCGTGCCCTACGGCAAGGCACGCAAGTTCACCGTGGAGGCCACCGAGATCACCCCGACGGTCATGCTCGTCATCGCCGGCGGCGTCCTCCTCCTGGTCCTGGCGGGCATCAAGATGTACGCCAGCCGCAAGCGCGTCGCGGCCCGTGCGGCCGCCGAGGAGAGCACGCAGCCGAGTGACGAGACCCCGGACACCGGACCGCAAAGCACCGGGCCGTCCGGCACGGGTGAGACAGTGGACCGTTGAGCGATGCCGTGGCCGGTCGGCCTGGGGACGATGAGGTGGGGTTTCGATGAACGCGCCGTACGACGGTGACCGCGCGCAGGGCACTGGTGGGCCCGCGCCCTACCAGGGCGCTGCCCCGGGCACCCCGGTGGCCGGGCAGGTCCCCGCGCCTGCGCCCGCGCCGGACCGTGACCCGTACGTCCAGGACGCCTACGACTACGACCCGTACCGGTCCCAGGACCTGTCAGCCCAGGACCCCGTAGCCGAGGTCCTCTACGACCGGGCCTCGCACCCTCCGCCCCCGCCCGGCACCTACCAGGAGCCCGGACCGCTCTACGCGGCCCCGCAGGCCCCCGCGCACGCCCCCGACCCGCAGGTCTGGGCCCAGACCCCGCCGCCCGAGCCGGACGGGCCCTCCCGGCACCTGCCCTACGGCGACCACGCCACGACCACCCAGTTCGTCGGCGTGGACTCCCTGGTCACCAAGGCGGCGGACGAGAAGCCCGAACCCGACGCCTTCGCACACCTCTACCGGGACCAGCAGGGAACTGTCGGCACCCCGGCGGAGGACGCCCCCGTCGCCGCCCCGGCGCCGAGCAAGCCCGCCGGCCGCGCCTCGGGCCTCCTCAAGTCCAGCGCCGTCATGGCCGCCGGCACGATCGTCTCCCGCATCACCGGCTTCCTGCGGACCCTCGTCATCGCCGGTGCCATCGGCGTCGGCACGTTCAACGACACGTATCAGATCGCCAACACCCTGCCGACGATGATCTACGTGCTGGTCGGCGGCGGCGCGCTCAACGCCGTCTTCATCCCCCAGCTGGTACGGGCCATGAAGCAGGACGACGACGGGGGCGAGGCCTACGCCAACCGCCTCCTGACGCTCGTCGTCGTGCTGCTGGCCGCCATCACCACGATCTGCGTACTCGCGGCGCCGGTGTTCATCACGATGATGTCGCCGAAGCTCGCCTCCGACCCGCAGCAGATGGACGTCGCGGTCGCCTTCGCCCGCTACTGCCTGCCGACCATGTTCTTCATGGGCGTGCACGTGGTCCTCGGTCAGATCCTCAACGCACGCGGCCGGTTCGGCGCGATGATGTGGACCCCCGTCCTCAACAACATCGTCGTCATCGCCACGTTCGGAGCCTTCATCTGGGCCTTCGGCGGCTTCACCACCTCCGGTGTCAGCGCGACCACCGTCACCCCCGAGGGCGTCCGCCTGCTCGGTCTCGGCACCCTCCTGGGCCTCACCGTCCAGGCCCTGGCGATGCTGCCCTACCTGCGCGACGCCGGCTTCCGGCCGCGCCTGCGCTTCGACTGGCGGGGCCACGGCCTCGGCAAGGCCGCACGCCTGGCCAAGTGGACGTTCTTCTTCGTCCTGGCCAACCAGGTCGGCCTCGTCGTCGTGACGCAGCTGGCCACCTGGGCCGGATCCGTCGCGGAGAAGCAGGGCCACCCCGGCACCGGCATCACCGCCTACAACTACGCGCTGCTGCTGTGGCAGATGCCGCAGGCCATCATCACCGTCTCCGTCATGACGGCCGTGCTGCCGCGCATCTCCCGCTCCGCCCACGACGGGGACGCCGCCGCGGTCCGCGACGACATCTCCTACGGGCTGCGCACCTCGGCCGTCGCGATCGTGCCCTGCGCGTTCGCGTTCCTCGCACTCGGCGTCCCCATGGCCACGCTGCTGTACGCCGGTTCCGGCTCCGGAGCCCAGAACATCGGCTACGTCCTGATGGCCTTCGGCCTCGGACTCATCCCGTACTCCGTCCAGTACGTCGTCCTGCGCGGGTTCTACGCCTACGAGGACACCCGGACGCCCTTCTACAACACGGTCATCGTCGCCGGCGTCAACGCGGCCGTCTCCACCGCCGCGTTCTTCGTGCTCCCCGCGCGCTGGGCGGTCGTGGGCATGGCCGCCGCCTACGGCCTCGGCTACACCGTCGGTGTCGGCGTCGCCTGGCGGCGCCTGCGCACCCGGCTGGGCGGCGACCTCGACGGCGCCCACGTGATGCGCACCTACGCCCGCCTCACCGGTGCCTGCGTCCCCGCGGCCGCCGTGGCGGGCGCGGCCGCCTACGCGGTCACCCAGTGGCTCGGCAGCGGAGTCACCGGCTCCCTCGCGGCGTTGGCCGCCGGCGGTGTCGCACTGGCCGCCGTCTTCCTCGTGGCGGCCAAGCGGATGCGCATCGAAGAGCTCAACGCCATGGTCGGAATGGTCCGCGGCCGCATGGGTCGCTGATGCGCACAACCGTCGGACCCCTTCGCGTGTCGTGCATAGCGCCGGACTGTGGGCACAATTGGCATGGCTTCGCAGACTGGCCGACAGCGCGTAACGGATGGGGAGGCAGGAACGACGGTGGCGGAACGTAGCACGGCTGCCGTCGACGTGGCCGACAACGGCGGCAACGAGCCGCCGGCCGCAGATGCGGCGAAGGCCACGGCCGACGGGGTGGACACCCAGAACGGACGAGCCGCGGACGGACCCATGCCCGAAAAGGACGGCGAACGCAGAAAAGCGGCTCCTGCTGCCGCCCCCGAACTCCACAGCGGCCACAAGCTCGCCAGGCGCTACCGCCTCGAAGAGTGCGTCACCCGTCTGGACGGATTCAGCAGCTGGCGCGCCATGGACGAGAAGCTACGCCGTGCCGTGGGCGTCCATCTGCTGCCCGCCGACCACCCCCGGGCCCGCGCCGTCCTGGCCGCCGCCCGTTCCTCCGCGCTGCTCGGCGACCCGCGGTTCGTCCACGTCCTCGACGCCGTGGAGGAGAACGACCTCGTCTACGTCGTCCACGAGTGGCTGCCCGACGCCACCGAGCTGACCGCGATCCTCGCCGCGGGTCCCCTGGAGCCCCACGAGGCCTACCAGCTCGTCACCCAGGTCTCCCAGGCCATGGCCGCCGCACACCGCGAGGGCCTGGCCCACCTGCGGCTGACGCCCAGCGCCATACTGCGCACCTCCACGGGTCAGTACCGCATCCGCGGGCTCGCCGTGAACGCCGCCCTGCGCGGCATCACCAGCGACACCCCGCAGCGTGCGGACACCGAGGCCATCGGCGCACTGCTGTACGCCGCCCTGACCCAGCGCTGGCCGTACGAGAACGACGCGTACGGGCTGACCGGCCTGCCCAAGGGCGTCGGCCTGATCGCGCCCGACCAGGTCCGTGCCGGAGTGCACCGGGGGCTGGGGGAGCTCGCCATGCGCGCCCTCGCCAACGACGGGGCCACCGCCTCCCGGCAGGAGCCGCCCTGCACCACCCCGGAGGAACTGGCGAAGGCCGTCGCCGCGATGCCGCGCATCCGGCCGCCGGAGCCCGCTTTCACCGCTCCGCCGGAGTACCAGCACACCACCTACCAGCAGGGCAACTACGGCCGTCCCATGCCGCCCGGCGCGCCCGCGGCCCCGCCGCGCGCTGTTCCGCCTCCGCCACCGCCGCTGCAGAGCCGTACCGGCCGGGTCCTCAAGTGGGGTGTCGCGGCCCTGCTCATCGCCGCCCTCGGCCTGGGCAGCTGGCAGCTCGCCGACACGCTGCTGGGACGCAACAACGCCGGCTCAGGGAATTCGCAGCCCAATCCGCACACCGAGGACGCCCCGAAGAACAAGGAACCGGGCAAGCCGCTCACCATCAAGCACGCCTCCGTCATCGCGTACGGAGGCGAGGACGGGGTGAACGCCAAGGACAGCGGAAAGGCCGTCGACAACAACCCCGACTCGGGATGGATCACTCCCCGGTACGAGGGATACGCCAACTTCGGGAACCTGACCGGACGCTTGGACGGCAGCGGGATCATCGTCGACCTCGGCAGCGTGCAGAACGTGTCGGAAGTCGACATAGAGCTGAGCGTGCCGGGCCAGAAGGTCCAGGTGCGCGCCGCGGCAGCGGACGCCTCCCCGCCGGACTCGTTCTCGGACTTCAACCAGGCGATCACCAAGCCGGAGACGGCCCAGAAGAAGCTCCAGGCCACGCTCGACACCCCGATCCGCACCCGCTACGTGCTGGTCCACGTCATCGAACTGCCCTCGGACGGCACCGGCGGCTACCGGGGCGGCATCAACGAGATCAAGGTCCTCGGCACGGCCGAATAGGACGGGCCGCCACAGATACGGGACCGCTGCGCAGTCTGCGCAGCGGTGCCTCGTATTCAGCCCGCCCGACCCGTACGCTCCCTTCCGGAGGGGAGGTGTGATGCATTCAGCCACGGGAGACGACCGGAGCGACCAGGAGCTGCTGGCGCTGCATGCCGCCGGCGATCCCGACGCCTTCGGGGAGCTGGTGCGGCGCCACCGCGATCGGCTGTGGGCCGTGGCCCTGCGCACCCTCGGCGACCGCGAGGAAGCCGCCGACGCGGTGCAGGACGCCCTCGTCTCCGCCTACCGGGCGGCCCATACGTTCCGCGGCGAATCGGCCGTCACCACCTGGCTGCACCGCATCACCGTCAACGCCTGCCTCGACCGGGCCCGCAAGGCCGCCTCCCGCAGGACCTCGCCCCTCGACGACACGGAGCGCTTGGAGCGCCTTCTGGAGCCCCACGAGTCCGCCGAGGCGCCGGCGGAGCGCCAGGAGCTCCACCGGCAGCTCCTGGCCGCTCTCGGCACGCTCCCGGCCGAGCAGCGGGCCGCCCTGGTCCTGGTGGACATGCAGGGATACCCCGTCGCCGAGGCCGCCCGCATCCTCGACGTCCCCACCGGCACCGTGAAGAGCCGGTGTGCGCGCGGCCGGGCGAAACTCCTCCCGATGCTCACTCATCTGCGCTCGAATGCCGGGGATAACACCGCCGCCGAGCGGGGAAGGAACCGGACGCCGGGGACACCCGTCCCACCAGCGGCAGACCCCAGTCAGCCAGCCCCAGACGCAGACACGGTGAAGGGCGGAGGTGGACGAACGTGACTCCCACAACCGGCACGATCCGGCACCCTGACGTCTCGGAGATCTCCGACCTGACCGAAGGGCTCCTCTCCCCGGCCCGGACCGCCGAAGTACGACGCCATCTGGGCGGCTGCCCGCTGTGCGCCGACGTCCACGCCTCCCTGGAGGAGATCCGCGGGCTCCTGGGCACCCTGCCGGGGCCGCCCCGGATGCCCGCTGACATCGCCGGGCGCATCGACGCCGCCCTCGCCGCCGAAGCCCTCCTCGACTCCACCGCGCCCAGAGCAGAGCCCGTTCCGGCCGCCGATGTTTCACGTGAAACATTGCCCGCCGCACCCTCTGGTCCGGGTACCGGCCGGCCCGCGGGTCACCCGGCCGGAGCAACCGGTCCCGGGCGCCGTCGCGCACGCCGGAGGATCGCCGTCATCGCCGGCCTGGCAGGAGCGGCCGCCTGCGCTCTCGGGATCTTCCTCGCGGGCAACCTGATCGGGACCGGCTCCCCGGACACCGCCGCCCGCAGATCCGCGACGAGCGCGACGACCGCGGCCCCCACCGACGGCACGTACACGGCGCAGGGCCTCCCGGACAACGTGCACCGGCTCCTGGCCTCCGGGCCCGGCGCCAAGGCCGTCCCGCAGCAGGAACAGCCGAACAACACGTACGGATTGGAGAACACCATGCCCTCGCCGGGCCTGGCTCCCGGAGACGGCAACCGAACGACCGCCTCCTCCGTGCCGGCCTGCGTCCAGGACGCCACCGGTCGCTCCGAGACCCCGCTCGCGGCCGAACGAGGCAGCTACCAGGGCACCGAGGTCTACCTCCTCGTCCTGCCGCACCCCGGCGACTCTGCCAAGGTGGACGCCTACCTCGTGGACGTCAGGTGCACGAACACCCCGTCGACAGTCACCGACAAACCACTACTGACCAGGACATATCCTCGAAGCTGACACCTTCGCGACCGTGAGGGAGCGGGCCGGGAATGCATGCGCCGTAGGATCCGTTGGGTGGGGTGAGACAACACACGGCCCCTTCAGGCAAGCAGCGTGCAGTCCACAGAGACGAGGAAGAAACCCGTGAGCGACGTACGAAACGTGATCATCATCGGTTCCGGGCCGGCCGGCTACACCGCCGCCCTGTACACCGCACGCGCTTCGCTCAAGCCGCTGGTCTTCGAAGGCGCGGTCACCGCCGGTGGCGCGCTGATGAACACCACCGAGGTCGAGAACTTCCCCGGCTTCCAGGACGGCATCATGGGTCCGGACCTCATGGACAACATGCGCGGCCAGGCCGAGCGCTTCGGCGCCGAGCTCGTCCCCGACGACGTCGTGTCCGTGGACCTCACCGGTGACATCAAGACCGTCACCGACACCGCCGGCACCGTGCACCGCGCCAAGGCCGTGATCGTCACCACCGGCTCCCAGCACCGCAAGCTCGGACTCCCCAACGAGGACGCCCTGTCCGGCCGCGGTGTCTCCTGGTGCGCGACCTGCGACGGGTTCTTCTTCAAGGACCAGGACATCGCCGTCGTCGGCGGTGGCGACACCGCGATCGAGGAGGCCACCTTCCTCTCGCGCTTCGCCAAGTCCGTCACCATCGTGCACCGCCGTGACACCCTGCGCGCCTCCAAGGCCATGCAGGACCGCGCCTTCGCCGACCCGAAGATCAAGTTCGCCTGGGACAGCGAGGTCGCCGAGATCCACGGCGAGCAGAAGCTCTCCGGCCTCACCCTGCGCAACACGAAGACCGGTGAGACCTCCGAGCTCCCCGTGACGGGCCTCTTCATCGCCGTCGGCCACGACCCGCGCACCGAGCTGTTCAAGGACCAGCTGGAGCTCGACGAGGAGGGCTACCTCAAGGTCGAGGCCCCCTCGACGCGCACCAACCTCACCGGCGTGTTCGGCGCCGGAGACGTCGTGGACCACACGTACCGTCAGGCCATCACCGCCGCGGGCACCGGCTGCTCCGCGGCCCTGGACGCCGAGCGCTTCCTCTCCGCCCTTGCGGACGCCGAGAAGGCGCACGCGACGGTCTGACCCCTCGCCCATCCCCACACCCCACACCCCGCAGGAAAGAATTAGGAGGCCGCAGTGGCCGGCACCCTCAAGAACGTGACCGACGCCGACTTCGACACCGAGGTCCTGAACAGCGACAAGCCTGTTCTGGTGGACTTCTGGGCCGAGTGGTGCGGTCCGTGCCGCCAGATCGCCCCGTCCCTGGAGGCCATCGCGGCCGAGTACGGCGACGAGATCGAGATCGTCAAGCTCAACATCGACCAGAACCCGGACACGGCCGCCAAGTACGGCGTCATGTCCATCCCGACCCTGAACGTCTACCAGGGCGGCGAGGTCGTGAAGACGATCGTGGGCGCCAAGCCGAAGGCCGCCATCCTGCGTGACCTCGACGCTTTCGTGACCATCAAGCCGGCCGTCTGACGGCTGGAAGCTCCACCCGGCGGCAGCCGGGGATGTTTCACGTGAAACGGGGCCGCCCCTTTGAGGGGCGGCCCCGTTCTCACATCACAGCGGGCGCAGCGCGGGTTCCTTGCGTGCCGCACCGAGCAACCGGTCGAGCGCGAGCTCCACGTCTTCCTTCCACGAGAGCGTCGAGCGCATCTCCAGCCGCAGGCGCGGATGGACGGGGTGCGGCCGCACCGTCTTGAAGCCCACGGCCAGCAAGTGGTCCGCCGGCAAAAGGCAGGCCGGGCCCTCCCAGCGCGCGTCCCCGAACGCCTCGATCGCCCGGAACCCCCGCCTCAGCAGGTCCTTGGCCACCGTCTGGACCATCACCCGTCCCAGGCCCTGACCCTGATAGCCAGGCATGATCCACGCCGTGATCAGCTGGACCGCGTCCGGGGACACCGGACTCGTCGGGAAGGCCGTGGCCCGCGGTACGTACGCCGGCGGCGCGTACAGCACGAATCCCACCGGGACCTCGTCCACGTAGACCACGCGGCCGCACGAACCCCACTCCAGCAGAACGGCGGAGATCCACGCCTCTTTCTCCAGTGCCGGGGTGCCCGCCTTCACGGCGGCCTCACCACTGACGGGATCCAACTCCCAGAACACACAGGCCCGGCAACGCCGAGGCAGGTCCTGGAGGTTGTCCAGCGTGAGTGGTACCAACCGACGCCCCATGAGCGCATCGTATCCACAGCCCGAATCAGGCGAAACCGCAACAAGGCAAAGGGGCGGACCGCGCCGGTTCGCACCGGCACGATCCGCCCCTCGGCGGCCGGGGGGTCACTCCCCGGACAGACCCTGCTCCAGCACCCGGCCCTCGCCCGGCGCCAGCGTCCCCAGAATCCGCTCCAGATCCTCCATCGAAGCGAACTCGACGGTGATCTTGCCCTTCTTCTGGCCCAGATCCACCTTCACGCGCGTCTCGAACCGGTCCGACAGCCGCGTCGCCAGTTCACTGAGCGCGGGAGCCACTCGGGCGCCGGCCCGCGGACCCTTCGGCTTCACGGGTCCCTCGGGTTCCGAGCCCATCAGCGAGACGATCTCCTCGACCGCACGCACCGACAGGCCCTCGGCGACGATCCGGTGCGCCAGCTTGTCCTGGGCCTCGGAGTGCTCCACCGACAGCAACGCCCGCGCATGTCCGGCGGACAGCACACCCGCGGCCACCCGGCGCTGGACCGGCGGCGAGAGCTTCAGCAGCCGCAGCGTGTTGGACACCTGCGGACGCGATCGCCCGATCCGGTCCGCCAGCTGGTCGTGCGTGCACTTGAAGTCCTGGAGCAGCTGGTCGTACGCGGCCGCCTCCTCCAGGGGGTTCAGCTGCGCGCGGTGCAGGTTCTCCAGCAGCGCGTCGAGCAGCAGCTTCTCATCGTCGGTCGCCCGGATGATCGCAGGAATACGCTCCAGCCCGGCCTCCCGGCAGGCCCGCCAGCGACGCTCACCCATGATGAGCTCGTAGCGGCCCGGAGCCGACTGCCGCACCACCACCGGCTGGAGCAGACCCACCTCCTGGATGGAGGTGACCAGCTCCGCCAGCGCGTCCTCGTCGAACACCTCACGGGGCTGTCGCGGGTTCGGCGTGATCGAGTCCATCGGGAGCTCGGCGAACGTCGCCCCGGCCACCACATTGGCCTCGGACTCCACCGCGTCCGGCTCATCCGCCACAGCAAGCGCAGCCGTCGCCGCAAGCGATGTTTCACGTGAAACATCGGCCTGCGCCAGCGAAGCCAGCTTCGCCGCCGCGACCCCGCGCTCCGAAGGCAACATCGGCACCGCCGACGGAGACGTCGAGCCGCTACTGATCACCGGCGGCATCTTCTCCTGGGGAGCGGCGGGGATCAGCGCGCCGAGCCCCCGCCCCAGACCCCTACGTCGCTCACTCACTGGATCCCCTCCGCCACACTCTGCGTGCTGTTCATGCCCGCGCCCAGATGGGCGTGCTGGGCGTCGTACGAAATACCGGCCCCCCGCAGCGCGATCTCGCGCGCTGCTTCCAGGTAGGAAAGAGAACCACTCGAACCCGGATCGTAGGTGAGCACGGTCTGGCCGTAACTGGGGGCCTCGGAAATGCGCACCGAACGCGGGATGCTCGTGCGCAGCACCTCCTTGCCGAAGTGGGTGCGCACCTCCTCCGCCACCTGCGAGGCCAGCCGCGTCCTGCCGTCGTACATCGTCAGCAGGATCGTCGACACGTGCAGCGCCGGATTCAGGTGAGCCCGTACCAGATCGACGTTGCGCAGCAGCTGACCCAGACCCTCCAGTGCGTAGTACTCGCACTGGATCGGGATCAGCACCTCGGCGCCGGCCACCAGGGCGTTCACCGTCAGCAGCCCCAGCGAGGGCGGACAGTCGATCAGGATGTAGTCCAGCGGCTGCTCGTACGCCTGGATGGCCCGCTGGAGCCGGCTCTCGCGAGCCACGAGGGAGACCAACTCGATCTCCGCACCCGCCAGGTCGATCGTGGCCGGAGCGCAGAAGAGCCCCTCCACGTCGACGACCGGCTGGACCACCTCCAGCAGCGGCCGACTGTCCACGAGCACGTCGTAGATCGAGGGCACATCCGCGTGGTGGTCGATCCCGAGCGCCGTGGACGCGTTGCCCTGCGGGTCGAGGTCGACCACGAGGACCCGCGCGCCGTGCAGGGCCAGTGAGGCCGCCAGGTTCACGGTCGTCGTGGTCTTGCCCACGCCGCCCTTCTGGTTGGCGACCACGATGACCCGTGTCTGCGCCGGGCGGGGCAGCCCCTCGCCGGCGCGCCCCAGCGCTTCGACCGCCAGCTGGGCGGCACGGCCGATGGGCGTGTCGTTGTCTACAAGGGGCGACGATGTTTCACGTGAAACATCGTCGCCCGCTGATTCAGAGCGGGGACCGGGGACCGGGTCGGCCATCGGCCCCGCGAGGTTGGCGTCGGACCGCACGGTGTCACTCTCCTCGGCATCAGGCTCGCGATGAACAGAGCCTGCCATGACACCCGGGTCGCGAACCAGCGGGGCCCGTACTCCTGTGGATGAATCCACCGTTGTGGACAACTCCGTCCCCCCTTCTCCTTTACGGGGACGGGGGGACGCAGCCGCACGGCCGCGGCTGATGATTCCGTGCAGCAGAGAGCGACGTTTCACGTGAAACACGATGCCCGGACAGTGCCCAGACAGGGTCTTCGGGCCGCTACGACACTCCGAAATCCATACCTATGGGGCTCAACGCCCCAGAAATCAGCGACGCCGACGGGTTCGGCTGGTACGGGCGGCCTTAGCCCGCTTGGCCGCAAACCTCACCCCGCCGGGGCTTTCTCCGACCTCCACCCGGACGACGGTGGACAGGGGATCCACCACACCCTCGCCCACCTGCAGCACCGAGGTCTTCACCACACCCAGCTTCGCCAGTGCGGTCTTCGCCGCCACCAGCTCCTCCTCGGCGGTGTCGCCCTTGAGCGCCAGCATCTCCCCGTACGGACGCAGCAGGGGCACGCCCCAGCCCGCCAGCCGGTCCAGCGGCGCCACGGCCCGCGCCGTCACCACGTGTACCGGCTGCACCTTGCCGAGCATCTCCTCGGCCCGGCCGCGCACGACCGTGACGTGGTCCAGGCCCAGCAGCTCCACGGCCTCCTGCAAGAAGGTCGTCCGCCGCAGCAACGGCTCCAACAGCGTGATCTTCAGATCGCGCCGCACCAGAGCCAGCGGGATGCCGGGCAGGCCGGCGCCAGAACCGACATCGCACACGGTGACGCCCTCGGGCACCACCTCCGAGAGCACCGCGCAGTTCAGCAGGTGCCGCTCCCACAGTCGCGGCACCTCACGCGGGCCGATCAGGCCGCGCTTGACCCCCGCGTCCGCCAGCAGCTCCGCATACCGCACAGCTTCCGGGAAAAACTCGCCGAACACCGCGCGCGCCTCTTCAGGCGCCGGGGGAAGCTCCGCTGCCTCCGTCACGGGGACCGTCCTTCCGTACCGCATGGATCGTTGAAAACGCACTGCGTGAACTGGCACCACCGAGACCGGCACTGCCAGGCTGACAAACTTCGGCCCCGTCTGCGACACAGACGGGGCCGAACACTCAGGCTTGCTGTCAGGCCGGGAGCACGACGACGAAGCGCTGCGGCTCCTCGCCCTCCGACTCGCTCTTCAGACCGGCAGCCGCCACGGCGTCGTGGACGACCTTGCGCTCGAAGGGCGTCATCGGCGCCAGCTTCAGCGGTTCACCGGACGCCTTCACGTCCGCCGCCGCCTGGGCACCGAGCGCCGCCAGCTCCTCGCGCTTCTTCGCGCGGAAGCCCGCGATGTCCAGCATCAGCCGGCTGCGGTCCCCGGTCTCGCGGTGCACGGCGAGGCGGGTCAGCTCCTGCAGAGCCTCCAGGACCTCACCGTCGCGACCCACGAGCTTCTGGAGGTCACGGCTGGCCGAGTCGCTGACGATCGACACCGCGGCCCGGTCGGCCTCGACGTCCATGTCGATATCCCCGTCCAGGTCGGCGATGTCCAGCAGACCTTCGAGGTAGTCGGCCGCGATCTCACCCTCCTGCTCAAGGCGGGTCAGGGTGTCGCCACTCTCAGCGGCGGCGGTGGTGGTGCCTTCCGTCACGGGAGGGACTCCTTCTTACTTCTTGGAAGAGGGCTTGGGGGGCGTCTGGCGCTGCGATTTCGTCTGCCGCTTGGGCTGCTGCCGCTTGGCGGCACCACCGCTCGCCGCGTCCGCATCGGCCGTGGCCTCGACACTCTTGATCACGGTCCCGTCCGCCTGAGCAGCCATACCCTGCTTCGTGAGAGCCGTGATGAACTTGCGCTCGTTGTCGTTGCGGTCCGGGCCCTTGGCCACGATCGCCGCGACGATCTTCTTCTTGCCCCGGCCCTTGACCTCGCCGTGCGTGCTGACGTGCTTCAGCAGGCGCGTGAGGTACTGGTCCTGCGCCTTGCTGCCGGGCGTCGGGTTCTGGTTGATCACGTACATCTGCTGGCCCATGGTCCACACGTTCGTGGTCAGCCAGTAGACGAGAACACCCACGGGGAAGTTGATGCCCATGACCGCGAAGATCAGCGGGAAGATGTACATCAGCATCTTCTGCTGCTGCATGAACGGCGTCTTGACCGAGAGGTCGACGTTCTTCTGCATCAGCTGACGCTGGGTGTAGAACTGCGACAGCGACATCATGACGATCATGACCGCGGTCACGATGCGGACGTCCGTGATCGAGGCGCCCAGGGAGGCCGCCTTCTCGGCGCTGTCCGTGAACTTCGCCGCCAGCGGGGCACCGAAGATGTGCGCCTGACGCGCGCTCTCCAGCAGCGACTGGTTGATGACGCCGATGGTCTGGCCGTTGGCGATGGCCGAGAGCACGTGGTACAGCGCGAAGAAGAACGGGGACTGCGCCAGGATGGGGAGGCACGAGGAGAGCGGGTTGGTACCCGTCTCCTTGTACAGCTTCATCATCTCTTCGGACTGGCGCTGCTTGTCGTTCTTGTAGCGCTCCTGGATCGCCTTCATCTTCGGCTGGAGCGCCTGCATGCCACGCGTCGCCTTGATCTGCTTCACGAAGAGCGGGATCAGGCAGATGCGGATCAATACCACCAGGGACACGATGGACAGGCCCCAGGCCCAGCCGCTGTCCGGGCCGAAGATCGCGCCGTACAGGCTGTGGAACTGGACGATGACCCACGACACGGGCGTGGTGATAAAGCTGAACAGACTGGCAATCGTGTCCACTAATCAGGCTCCTTGAGCATTGCGAGATCTACGCAACGCACTGCGCAGCTGCTCGTGCCAACGCGGGCGTTTACGGGGTGGGACATGATCGACACCGCCGGCGGACCACGGGTTGCACCGCAGGATCCGCCAGCCGGTCAGAACCGTCCCCTTCACCGCACCATGCCGGTCGATGGCCGTGAACCCGTAGTGCGAGCACGAGGGGTAATAACGGCACACCGGCCCGAGCAGCGGACTGATCGTCCACTGGTACAGCTTGATCAATGCGAGCAGCGGGTACTTCATCGAGCCACGCCTCCCAGGAGCCGCGTCAGAGCGGCATCCAGGTCCCGGGCCAGTTCATCGGCACCGGCGTCACCCGCTCCGGGCAATGCCCGCACCACCACCAGGCTACCGGCGGGCAGCTGGGAGAGCCGCTCGCGGACAAGATGGCGCAAACGGCGCTTCACCCGGTTACGGACGACGGCACCACCCACGGCCTTGCTGACGACGAAACCCGCACGCGTCGAGGGATCGATCTCCCCCGGCTCGTGCGGGTCCGTTGCACCGCTTGTACGTAGGTGGACGACGAGGAGCGGGCGACCTGCCCGCTTGCCCCGACGTACCGCGCTCGCGAAGTCCTCACGCCGCCTCAGCCGATTTTCGGGAGACAGCACGACGTCACGACCTGCGTGTTGTTACGCGGAGAGGGCGGCGCGGCCCTTGCTGCGGCGGTTCGCCAGGATCGCGCGACCGGCACGGGTACGCATCCGGAGACGGAAGCCGTGGGTCTTGGCACGACGGCGGTTGTTCGGCTGGAAGGTGCGCTTGCTCACTCGGGGGCTCCAGAGAATGAATCGTTGTGGCGGGACATCGCCTGGCTGTCACCGTGCGCCCACGAGGAAACTCGCGTGTTCGCCCGAGTGGCACCGCTAAACGATCACAAAAGGTGATCTTCGCCCATCGGTAGGCAGGCGGCAGCAGCCATCGACAACTCGACCTCGTTACGGTACGCGCGGCTACGCCATCCGGTCAAACCGAGGCGACGTGCCCCCACACTGTGCACAGGCTGTGGACAACGACTTGAACCGTACCCGTCGGCCTGACTACCGTTGTCTGATCCCGGTTTTTTTGTCCCGACCGTCCCAAAGAACCACACATTCGTGGGACCCCTGTGAGAGAGCGTGCTCTGTGGCTGACGTACCTGCCGATCTTGCCGCAGTGTGGCCAAGGGTGCTCGAAAAGCTCCTCGGGGAGGGACAGCAGGCGATCGAGCCCAAGGACAAGCAGTGGGTCGAACGCTGCCAGCCCCTGGCCCTCGTCGCCGACACCGCGCTGCTCGCCGTCCCCAACGAGTACGGCAAGCGCGTCCTGGAGGGCCGGCTCGCCCCGCTGATCAGCGATGCGCTCAGCCGTGAGTGCGGCCGCCCCATCCGCATCGCGATCACCGTGGACGACTCCGCCGGCGAGCCCGCACCCCTGCCCGCCTCCACCCAGCAGCGCTCCGAGTCGTACGAGCCGTACGGCGGCCAGCGCGGCGGTGGCCACAACGGCGCCGGCGGCCCCAACGACGACCAGCTCCCGAGCGCCCGCCCCGCCTACCCCGACTACCAGCAGTCGCGCCCCGAGCCCGGCTCCTGGCCCCGCGGAGGCCAGCAGGACGACTACGGCTGGCAGCAGCCCCGCCTCGGCGGCTTCCCCGAGCGCGATCCGTACGCCTCCCCGCAGCCGGGCTACCTCCAGCAGTCCGACTCCGGCGGGTACGAGCAGGGCTCCTTCGACCAGCAGCAGTACGAGCAGCAGCAGTACGAGCCCCGCCAGCCCCAGCAGTCCCATCAGTACGAGCAGCAGCAGTACGAGCAGCCGGCCCCGCGCCCGGCGCCCGGCCGGCCCGCACCTCCCCCGTCCCCGTCGGGCGGATCGACCTCGGGCCCGCTGGAGCCGACCGCCCGGCTCAACCCCAAGTACCTGTTCGACACGTTCGTCATCGGAGCGTCCAACCGCTTCGCGCACGCCGCCGCGGTGGCCGTCGCCGAGGCGCCCGCGAAGGCCTACAACCCCCTCTTCATCTACGGGGAATCGGGCCTTGGCAAAACGCATCTCCTGCACGCCATCGGGCACTACGCGCGGAGCCTGTACCCGGGCACCCGCGTGCGGTACGTGAGCTCCGAGGAGTTCACCAACGAGTTCATCAACTCGATCCGCGACGGCAAGGGCGACGCGTTCCGCAAGCGCTACCGCGAGATGGACATCCTGCTCGTCGACGACATCCAGTTCCTTGCGAGCAAGGAGTCGACGCAGGAGGAGTTCTTCCACACCTTCAACACGCTCCACAACGCCAACAAGCAGATCGTGCTGTCCTCCGACCGGCCGCCCAAGCAGCTCGTCACCCTGGAGGACCGGCTCCGCAACCGCTTCGAGTGGGGCCTGATCACCGACGTCCAGCCGCCCGAGCTGGAGACCCGTATCGCGATCCTGCGCAAGAAGGCCGTACAGGAGCAGCTCAACGCCCCGCCGGAGGTACTGGAGTTCATCGCCTCCCGCATCTCGCGCAACATCCGCGAGCTGGAGGGGGCGCTGATCCGGGTCACGGCCTTCGCGAGCCTGAACCGGCAGCCGGTCGACCTGGGCCTGACCGAGGACGTCCTCAAGAACCTGATCCCCGGCGGCGAGGACTCCGCCCCCGAGATCACGGCCACCGACATCATGGCGGCCACCGCGGACTACTTCGGCCTCACCGTGGACGACCTGTGCGGCTCCTCGCGCAGCCGCGTCCTGGTCACCGCCCGGCAGATCGCCATGTACCTGTGCCGGGAGCTCACGGACCTCTCCCTGCCCAAGATCGGGGCGCAGTTCGGCGGCCGCGACCACACCACGGTCATGCACGCGGACCGCAAGATCCGGGCGTTGATGGCGGAGCGCCGGTCCATCTACAACCAGGTCACCGAGCTCACCAACCGCATCAAGAACGGCTGAGCCAGGGGCCTCTCCAGCTCAGCCGACGGCCCGGCTGAGCCCCTTCAAACGCTTCCAGAGGGCGCTCCCGGGGTACTTCGGGGGCGCCCTTCTTCGTCCGTGCGCCCCTGGTCTGTTCGAATACGCCCCCTGTGGAGCAACTCATCCACAGATTCCCCGACTTTCTTCCGTCCACAGGCTGGGGACTGCTTCCGTCGCCCACAATCTGTCCACAGGGCTACGGGATGAGGCACCATCAGCACTGGTCAGCCCCCTGTGGATTTGTGCGCAAGCGTCATCCACAGGCTGTGGACAGAACTTTCATCCACAGGGTCATCCACTCCTCTGTCCACCGGTGACCCACAGGTTCCCGCACTCTGTGCACAGGATCCGATGAGTTACCCACACCGCTGTCCACTGTTCGGCAACATTCCACCTCCCGTCACCACCCGGAGTGAAAGCCGTCACACGGAAGTCGACGTTTGGGCTGTGGAGTACTGGGGGAAACCTGGGGACACACCTGTGGAGTAGTCGGGGTCATCTGGGGATGGCCTGTGCAGAAGTTTTCGTTCTCCACAGACACACGGTGTTGTCCACCGGTGTCACCCACAGGGCCGGTGGATAAAAAACGCGGGTTGACCTGCGAAAACGGGCTTATCCACCGTTTCCACAGGCCCTACTACTACCCCCATAGAGAGTTAGCCCGGTTTCGGTTTTCAAGCGGGTCCTGTGCACAACTCGGTGGGGACGCCTCCCCGACACCTCGCTCCCGACTTGACCTCCGGCAGCACCGACTGTCGGCGCCGTACGTCAGACTGGTGCCCGGCACCGAGGCTCCGAGCCATCGAGGGCATCGAGGCACCGGGCCGAGAACGAAGGCCGGCAGACGAGCGAGCAACAGCAGGAGGCGGTTCCGGTGAAGATCCGGGTGGAGCGCGACGTACTCGCGGAGGCGGTGGCCTGGGCTGCCCGTAGCCTCCCGGCCCGGCCGCCGGTGCCCGTTCTCGCGGGCCTGCTGCTGAAGGCCGAGGAGGGCACGCTGTCCCTCTCCGGCTTCGACTACGAGGTCTCGGCCCGCGTCTCCGTCGAGGCGGACGTCGAGGAGGACGGCACCGTCCTCGTCTCCGGCCGGCTGCTCGCCGACATCTGCCGCGCCCTCCCCAACCGCCCGGTGGAGATTTCCACAGACGGTGTACGGGCGACCGTGGTCTGCGGCTCCTCGCGGTTCACACTCCACACCCTGCCTGTGGAGGAATACCCGGCGCTGCCGCAGATGCCGACCGCGACCGGCACCGTGCCCGGTGAGGTCTTCGCCTCCGCCGCCGCCCAGGTCGCCATCGCCGCCGGCCGCGACGACACGCTGCCCGTGCTGACCGGTGTCCGCATCGAGATCGAGGGCGACCGCGTCACCCTGGCCTCCACCGACCGCTACCGCTTCGCGGTCCGCGAGTTCCTGTGGAAGCCGGAGAACCCGGACGCCTCCGCCGTGGCCCTGGTGCCCGCCAAGACGCTCCTGGACACGGCCAAGTCCCTGACCAGCGGTGACACGGTCACCCTGGCGCTGTCCGGCTCCGGCGCGGGCGAGGGTCTCATCGGCTTCGAGGGCGCCGGCCGCCGCACCACCACCCGCCTGCTCGAAGGCGACCTGCCGAAGTACCGCACGCTGTTCCCGACGGAGTTCAACTCCATCGCCGTCATCGAGACCGCCCCGTTCGTCGAGGCCGTCAAGCGCGTGGCCCTGGTCGCCGAGCGCAACACCCCGGTCCGCCTCAGCTTCGAGCAGGGCGTGCTGATCCTGGAGGCCGGCTCCTCCGACGATGCACAGGCTGTGGAACGTGTGGACGCCAAGCTGGAGGGCGACGACATCTCGATCGCCTTCAACCCGACCTTCCTGCTGGACGGCCTGAGCGCGATCGACTCGCCGGCCGCGCAGCTGAGCTTCACCACGTCCACCAAGCCGGCGCTGCTGAGCGGCCGCCCGGCGGTCGACGCCGAGGCGGACGAGGCGTACAAGTACCTGATCATGCCGGTGCGCCTGTCCGGCTGACGCGCGCGTACGTCGGGCCCGGTCTCGCAGGCGCGGGGCCGGGCCCGACGGCGTTCGCCCCGAACGCGGAGCCCGTACGGAACGGCCCGCGCCGGACGTCCGTACGCAGATCCCGTACGGGGCCCGCGGCCCCTTCCTACGGCCCCGTACGACCCTCTCTGGAGCGCCCGTGGCGCCCCGCGGCAGCGCCCGGCGTAGGCTCGGAGCCTGGGTCCCCCCGGTGTTGTGCGGGGAACCCGGCACAGACGGCCACAACGCTTAAGGAACCACCTGATGGAGCTTGGTCTCGTCGGTCTCGGCAAGATGGGCGGCAACATGCGCGAGCGCATCCGCCGCGCAGGCCACACCGTCATCGGATACGACCGCAACCCGGACCTTGCCGATGTCCACAGCCTGCGGGAACTTGTGGACAGCCTGCAGGCCCCCCGGGTCGTGTGGGTGATGGTCCCGGCAGGTGCGGCGACGCAGTCCACCGTCGACGAGCTCGCCGAGCTGCTCTCGATCGGCGACGTCGTCGTCGACGGCGGCAACTCGCGCTGGACCGACGACGAGAAGCACGCCGCCGAGCTGGCCGCCAAGGGCATCGGCTTCGTCGACTGCGGTGTCTCCGGCGGCGTGTGGGGCCTGGAGAACGGCTACGCGCTCATGTACGGCGGCGAGAAGGACCACGTCGCACGCGTACAGCCGATCTTCGACGCCCTCAAGCCGGAGGGCGAGTTCGGCGCCGTGCACGCCGGCAAGGTCGGCGCGGGCCACTTCGCGAAGATGGTCCACAACGGCATCGAGTACGCCATGATGCAGGCTTACGCCGAGGGCTGGGAGCTCCTGGAGAAGGTGGACTCGGTCACCGACGTCCGCGAGGTCTTCCGCTCCTGGCAGGAGGGCACCGTCATCCGCTCCTGGCTGCTGGACCTGGCCGTGAACGCCCTCGACCAGGACGAGCACCTGGAGCAGCTGCGCGGCTTCGCGCAGGACTCGGGCGAGGGCCGGTGGACGGTGGAGGCGGCGATCGACAACGCCGTGCCGCTGCCCGCGATCACCGCCTCGCTCTTCGCGCGGTTCGCGTCCCGCCAGGACGACTCGCCGCAGATGAAGATGATCGCCGCGCTGCGCAACCAGTTCGGCGGCCACGCGGTCGAGAAGGCCTAGTCCACGACCGCTCCACCACCGCTCCGCAGGAGCACACAGCAGCACAGAGCAGAGCAGCAGGAAGCCGGGGGAGGTCGGCGCCGTATGCATGTTTCGCATCTCTCACTGGCCGACTTCCGCTCGTACGCCCGGGCCGAGGTGCCCCTCGACCCGGGCGTCACGGCTTTCGTGGGCCCCAACGGCCAGGGCAAGACGAACCTGGTCGAGGCCATCGGCTACCTGGCCGCGCTCGGCAGCCACCGCGTCTCCTCGGACGCCCCGCTGGTGCGGATGGGCGCGGACCGCGCCGTCATCCGCGCCGCCGTCACCCACGGAGCGCGGCAGCAGCTGGTCGAGCTGGAGCTGAATCCGGGGCGCGCCAACCGCGCCCGCATCAACCGGTCTTCGCAGGTCAGACCCCGGGACGTCCTGGGGATCGTACGGACGGTGCTGTTCGCGCCGGAGGACCTGGCGCTGGTGAAGGGGGACCCCGGGGAGCGCCGGCGGTTCCTCGACGAGCTCGTCACGGCCCGCTCGCCGCGGATGGCGGGGGTCCGGTCGGACTACGAGCGGGTGCTCAAGCAGCGCAACACCCTGCTGAAGTCGGCGGCGATGGCCCGCCGGCACGGCGGCCGCTCCATGGACCTCTCCACCCTCGACGTCTGGGACCAGCACCTCGCGCGCGCGGGCGCGGAGCTGCTGGCGCAGCGCCTCGACCTCATCGCGACGCTGCTGCCGCTCGCGGACAAGGCGTACGAGCAGCTCGCGCCCGGCGGCGGCCCGCTGGGGCTCGCGTACAAGTCCTCGGCCGCCGGCGAGGCCGGGGACGCCGTGGAGGGCGGCGGGGCCCGCACCCGCGAAGCGCTGTACGAGGTGCTGCTGGCGGCCCTGGCCGAGGTCCGCAAGCAGGAGATCGAGCGCGGCGTGACCCTGGTGGGCCCGCACCGGGACGACGTGCTGCTGCGCCTGGGCGACCTCCCGGCGAAGGGGTACGCGAGCCACGGCGAGTCCTGGTCGTACGCGCTGGCGCTGCGGCTGGCCTCGTACGAGCTGCTGCGCTCGGAGGGCGCGGAGCCGGTGCTGATCCTGGACGACGTGTTCGCCGAGCTGGACGCGCGGCGCCGGGAGCGGCTCGCGGAGCTGGTGGCCCCGGGCGAGCAGGTTCTGGTCACGGCGGCGGTGAACGACGACGTTCCGGGGGTGCTGGCGGGGGCCCGGTTCGGGGTGTCCGGCGGTGAGGTGACCCGGCTGTGAGCGGCGGCGAGCAGGAACCCCGTACGACGGAACCGCGCAAGGTCCCCGAGCCCTCGGGCGTGGACCTCGCCCGGCAGGCACTGGCGGCGGCCCGCGAGCAGGCGCGGGCCCGGGGCAACGGGGCCGGCGGGAAGAACAAGCACCGCCCCGGCCTGCGCTCGGGCGCCCGCGCGGACGGCCGCGACCCGATGCCGCTCATGGCGGCGCTGGACCGGCTGCGCACCGAGCACGGCTGGGAGATGCCGATGGCGGTCGCGGGCGTGATGGAGCGCTGGCCGGAGATCGTCGGGCCGGAGATCGCGGCGCACTGTGAACCGGACCGGTACGAGGACCGTGAACTGGTCGTGCGCTGTGATTCCTCGGCCTGGGCGGCGCAGCTGAAGCTGCTGGCCCCGCAGCTGGTGGCGCGGCTCAACGCGGACCTGGGCCAGGGCACCGTCCGGATGATCAAGGTCCAGGGCCCGGGCGGGCGCCCGAAGCGGTACGGGCCGCTGCGCGCGCCGGGCAGTACGGGCCCGGGGGACACGTACGGATAGCCCCGGACCGCGTGGCGTCCCTCACGGTAGTGGGAGGTTGACAGGCCGAAGCGCTGGACGCCCGCGTGAGCCTCTTGGAGCCCCATCCCGGATATGGGGAGTCGGAGAGAGGAGGTTCAGGGCGGCACATGCGTACTCAGGTACCGGCAAACCCCCATTCATGTCCGTGGTACCGGTAGACTGAAGCCAATCCCGCCTTCGGGCGGGATCTCGCTGACAAACGCTGACAACGCAGATCGACGCAGCCGCTCCTGCTTGCATGCCTGCTGGCCCGGAGTACGGCCTGTGCTGTGCCAGAAAGGGCGCTTCGTGGCCGATTCGGGCAACCCCAACGAGAAGAACGAGTCCACAGCCGGTGAAGCCGGTGAGTCTTCGTACACCGGCAGCAACATCCAGGTCCTGGAGGGCCTGGACGCGGTCCGCAAGCGGCCGGGCATGTACATCGGCTCGACCGGTGAGCGCGGGCTCCACCACCTCGTGTACGAGGTGGTGGACAACTCGGTCGACGAGGCCCTGGCCGGGCACGCGGACACCATCGATGTGACGATCCTCGCCGACGGCGGCGTGCGGGTCATCGACAACGGCCGCGGCATCCCGGTCGACATCGTGCCGTCGGAGGGGAAGCCGGCTGTCGAGGTCGTGCTGACCGTCCTGCACGCGGGCGGCAAGTTCGGCGGTGGCGGCTACGCCGTCTCCGGCGGTCTGCACGGCGTGGGCGTGTCCGTCGTGAACGCCCTGTCGACGAAGGTCGCGGTCGAGGTCAAGCGCGACGGCTACCGCTGGACGCAGGACTACAAGCTCGGTGCGCCGACGGCGGCCCTCGCCAAGAACGAGGAGACCGACGACCACGGCACGTCCGTGACGTTCTGGGCCGACGGCGACATCTTCGAGACGACCGAGTACTCCTTCGAGACGCTGTCGCGGCGCTTCCAGGAGATGGCCTTCCTCAACAAGGGCCTGACCCTGTCGCTGACCGACGAGCGCGAGTCGGCCAAGGCCACCGTCGGCGCGGACGACCCCGACGCGGACGCGGCCGAGCCCACCGCGCGCACGGTGAAGTACTACTACGAGGGCGGCATCGTCGACTTCGTGAAGTACCTCAACTCGCGCAAGGGCGAGCTGATCCACCCGACCGTCATCGACGTCGAGGCCGAGGACAAGGAGCGCATGCTCTCGGTCGAGATCGCGATGCAGTGGAACTCGCAGTACACCGAGGGTGTCTACTCCTTCGCGAACACGATCCACACGCATGAGGGCGGTACGCACGAGGAGGGCTTCCGGGCCGCGCTGACGGGTCTGGTGAACCGTTACGCGCGCGAGAAGAAGCTGCTGCGCGAGAAGGACGACAA
>NZ_JBITFF010000012.1:0-248321 GCF_044455885.1 Streptomyces sp. NPDC051109 | reverse complement strand
CCGACACGGAAGGACAGTGGACTGCCGGGAAACCCCCGGACTCCCACTGACCCCACCAGGCCGCAGCTCCGCCCCCGGTGACCCCGATGCCCCCGGTGACCCCAATGACCTCGCCGCCCCCGCCGACCCTGCCGGGCCCGCCGCCCCCGCCCCCGCCGACCCCGCCAGCCCCGCCGGCCCCGCCGGGCCCGGCTCCCGGCAGTCCCCGGCCGGCGCTCCCGACCCCAACCCCGCCGGGCCCTTCCCGTCGTACGCTGAGGTGATGAGAACTCCTCGGCAGGCAGCGCGGATTGTCATCCTCTCCCCCAGCGGATCGGTGTTCCTCTTCCGGGAGAACAACATCGAGGTCGGGATCCACTGGCTGCCGCCCGGCGGGGGGATGGATCCCGGGGAGACCCCTGAGGAGTGCGTGCGGCGGGAGTTGCGGGAGGAGACCGGGTGGACCGATCTCGTGCCGCAGCGGCTGCTGTGCACCTGGGAGCACGACTTCACCCATCAAGGGATCCCCGTACGGCAGCACGAGCACATCTACGTCACCACCGGCCCACGCCGCGATCCCGTCCCCGAGTCGCCCGACGCTCACTGGCGGTGGCTGTCGCAGCAGGCCCTGGCCTCGCTCGGGGAGCCCTTGTGGCCGCCGCGACTCGCCGAGCTGCTGGCCGACCCCCCGGCCGAGACCGTCCATCTCGGCCTGGTGGGTCACCAGGACCGTACGGTGACGTGAGTCACCGGGCGCCGGCGATCCATCGCCGGACGGCCGCGTTGGTGGGGCCGTCCAGGGCGGAGACGGCCTCGATGGCGTGAAGGTCCCCGGCGAGCGGTGGGATGCCGGCCGCGGTCAGTGCGGCGTGCAGCTCAAGGCGCCGGTAGTGCGCTGCGCTGATGCGGCCGTGAGGCCCCTCCTCCGGGTCCGGGATGGGCACGGAGCTCGGGAGGCGGGCGTCGGCCATGCCCTCCGCAACCTCGAAGGCCCTTACGCCGGGATAGCGGTAGGGGTCGAGCGTCTCCTGCGGTTTGGGCACGTGCGGGGAATCGCGCCACTTCATGCGAGGGCCTCCTGGAGTCTGCCTGGCGGTGGGGAAGTTGAGGCGGGGTCGGTAACGGCGCGATGGGGGACGGGTGCTCACACCCCCTGTTCCTGCAGGGCTTGGGCGCCCGCTGCGATCACCTCGGCGAGCTGGTTGGCGACGGCGACGCTGCAGCCGCCGAGACGGACGAACCCGCGGGCGCCCACGGGCCCGTCGTTGGCCAGGGAGGGGAGCACCATTCCCGCCAGTGCGAGGGCCGCCTGGAGATTGGTGGCGGCGTCCAGGCCTGCCTGGTACGCGGCGTCCTGGAGCCGCTTGTACCGGATTTGTTCAACGTATGAGGGCTCGTACGCCATGGTTGCTGTCCTCTCTCAGTGAGCGGTGCGGGAGTGCCTGGGGACGGGTACGGGGCAGCGCTCGGCGGCCGTCGCGACTGGATTGCGGACCGCCCGTGACTTATCGGATTCGGTTGTCGTTCCTCAGATGAAAACGATCACTACGACGGGCTCTGGAAAGGACCACGTTCTCCATGCGGTCAGAGACTGTCGCGCCTTCGTCCCCGGCGCCCTACGCGGTGGCGCCCACTCCCTCCTCGTCGGCGCGGCCACGACCGGTTCGGCGGACTGCGGCCCTCTCCGGTCCGGCGTCCCCGCGCTTCGCAACCGCGCCGCCACGGCCTTCACCGTCCTCGACCGCACCCGGCGAGCGCCTGCCGGGCGCGGAACTTCGCGCGGGCGGCGCACCGGTGTCGGCCTGGGACTTCCCGAACGTGGGCGTCAAGCCCCGTAGTGGAGTCTGGGAGCCGGGGAGGGCCTGGAGTTGCGGTGCCGCGGGGTCGGCTGGCGGGGCGGCCGGGTGAGCGTGATCTGGCGGACGAGCTGCTGGAAGCAGGCGAGCGCGGCGATGGCGGGCAGGGTCGCCGCGGCCTGCGCGGGAAGCGTCCTCGGCGCCTGGGCCACGCACAGGAGTGTGGCCAGGGTCGAGAACAACAGGACGATGGACCAGGAGTGGACGGCGCGGCGCTGGTGCAGGGCCGCCCTGAGGATGGACAGCGAGGCGACCATCCAGGGGCCGTAGATCAGCAGCGGCCACCAGCTGACCACGTCGTGGCCGGTGTGGGGTACGGCGCTGTGCCGTAGGGCGTCGCAGATGGCGAGCCCGCTGAAGATGCTCACGACGGCGGCGATGAGCGCGACCAGCACGGCGGTGCACATGCTGCCCGTGCGCATCAGGGCCATTGCCGGCGCCTTCGCCTTGACGGCCCGACGCCGGTGCCCGGCGGACGCTTGCGCCTGTACCCGCCCGATGCCGGGCGGTCCGGTCACCAGCCCGGTGGCGCTCAGCGCGTCGTTCACTTCGTCGAAGACGACCCGGTCCAGGGACTCCGTCTGATCGCCCATGCTTCCCTGAAGCAGACAGGCGAGCTCCTCCGCCGGATCCCACGCGCCGTTCTCCTGGGCCGCCCCGAGTGGCGAAAACCCCATACCGAGGTGCGTTTCGGCATCGGACGCCTGCCGTACCGTGCGGGCGTCCGCCTGGGTGGGGAAGCCGGTCCAGTCGTGATGGCCGTATGGTTCATACACGGGATTCCTGCCTCAATCGGCCGTCGGTGCTGCACATCCCGGATACAGCCGCGCCGTGTGACCGCCGATTGAACTCGTGGCGGATCGAACTCATCGCTTCAAGGAAATCCTCGAAGATCGAGGACGAGTAATTCAGCTCGATTTTCAGACCTTCATGATGCAGAGCCGCGTTCCCGCCCTGGGCTCGGTCAGATGAAGCCGGTGTGAATGTCCACTTACCCATCCGGGCGCCCCCTGTGCGAACGGGGACATCCTCCTCTTCTGAAAGCCGATGAAAGATTGCACCGAGGTTTGCGGTTGTCATAGTCCAACCAACGCTTCCGGCGCCGGGCAGGGTGTGAGCCATGCGGGTGATGATGGCGGAGCGCACGCGTACGGACCGTTTCCCCTAGCCGCTCCCGCAGTCGCGGCAGACCGCCAGGATCAGGGTTCGCCGCAGCTCAGGGCAGTGATGCCGAGCGGTGGGCCGGGGTGGATCAGGGGGCCGGCTCGCGCCGGCCGGCCTCCTCCTCGCGCGGGTTTCGGTGTCGCCTGTGTGGGGGTCGTGCGACCGCCGTGCTGCCGGGCCGGCACGTTTTCGCCCGGCCTGCCCCCCGGACCGGCCACCCACGAAAATAGGAATTTACTGCAACCCGACAGGGTGCTGCACATGGCTTTAATGAGAGCGCGGGGCATAACTCTGCATATGCCGCTGCGTTATGTGGAGATGTTGCCGAGGGCTCGACCGCGGGCCCCGTTGTGCGAATCACCCGAAGGGACCCGCTGTGGCAGACATGTTGGTGAGGCTCGCGCTGATCTGTGCCGTACTAGGTGCGTTCTGGAGCGCAATGGCGTCGTCGGGGGTGGGCCGCATGCGACACAAGGACGCCCTCGAACTGAGGCGCCAGCAGCGCTTCAAGTGCGTCTTGGAAGGGAATGCGAATGCCCCCTGGCTCTTCCAGCACGAAGTCCCGGAGGCTGTCGCGCCGGTGCGAGAACCCGTCGGCAGGGCGACGTGTTCTGCCTGCGGAGCCCTGGCGGGGTGGGAAAGCGGGGCCCGTGGCTGAGCGTCGGCGCCGCCCACCGCTCACCGCTCACCGCTCACGAGGGTCGCGCGTAGATCCGGACGGTGTCGCGGATGAACTGGCGGCTCCGTTAGGGTGCGAGTGCCTGCGCCTGTGCCTGTGCCTGTGCCTGGAGTTGGCCGTACAGGAAGCGGTGGGGCCGGCGGTCCGCGGGCTTCTCCGGGTAGAGGTCGCTGACGTACCCGAAGCCGACCGCATCGCGGTCACCGGTGACCTTGCAGCGGGCGCACAACCGCCTTACATGTTCGACCTGTTGACCGCAGCGGCTCAGTGGGCCGTCGCTGTCGCCTTCGCGTACAGCGTCGCCGCGTACTCGCCCAGGATCGTGCTCGTCGAGACGTCGTCCGTGTCGCCGCCCGTCAGAATCCCGATGATCTTGCCGTCCTTCGCGAGCCAGGCGCTGCCGCTCGTACCGCCCGGGAAGTCCGCGCAGTCGAATCGCTGTTCGGTCGGGGTTTCGCGGATCGCCGACGCCGTGCACGTACGCGGGACCTTGCGGTCCGCCGGGTAGCCGGTGACGGTGATCTCCTCGCCCGAGCGGCCCGTGGTGTCCAGGGTCGCGGCGCCGGTGATCTCCTCGATGTTGCGGCCCGAGGCGTCCGGGGCGAGGCGGGCGAACGCGAGGTCGTAGTCGTCGTCCGAGCCCTCGGACCAGCGGGAGTCCTCGAAGACCTCCTCGATGGTCCAGGCGCCGTACGGGGCTCCGCCGTTCGCGTACGCGGGTGCGAAGACCGCTCCTCCACCATCGGGCTTTCCGGCGAGCAGGCAGTGTCCGGCGGTGACGATCATGTTCTTGCCCGGGCTGTGCACGACGGTGGCGGTGCAGAAGTGGTCACCCTGCACGCCGCCTTCGAACAGGGCGCCGGTGAAGGCGGCGGGGCTGCCCGGTCGGGGCGTTCCCGAGGTGTTCAGCTGCGGTTGCTTCGCTGCTTGCGATCGCGAAGGCGTGCTCGGCGAAGGCTTCGCCGGGGCCGCCGCCTTGACCGGCGCCTCCGACCGGCCCTCCGCGGCCGGCACCACCTTAGTCATGGCAGCGGACGCACCCAGCGCCGCCACCGCGCACAACACCCCGGTCACCACGGTCCGCTTGTCCACCGTCACCGCCCCTCCCACTTTGCTCTGGCGAAGCATGCCTTGATCTTCGCCCTCGCCGCAAGGGGACCCCCGGCCCCCCTAGGCTCCCGCCCACAGGCCGTCCGGCGTCAGGCCCAGCAGGTCGATCGCGTTGCCGCGGACGATGCGCTCCACCAGCGCGGGGTCCAAGTGGGACATCTGGGCTTGCCCCACCTCCCGGGACTTCGGCCACGTCGAGTCCGAGTGCGGGTAGTCGGTCTCGTAGAGGACGTTCGCGACGCCGATCGAGTCCAGGTTCTTCAGGCCGAAGGGGTCGTCGAAGAAGCAGCCGAAGACGTGCTCCGCGAAGAGCTCCGAGGGCGGGCGGTGCACCTTGTCCGCGACCCCGCCCCAGGCGCGGTTCTCCTCCCACACCACGTCGGCGCGCTCCAGGATGTACGGGATCCAGCCGATCTGGCCCTCCGCGTACATGATCTTGAGGTTCGGGAAGCGCTCGAACTTGCCGCTCATCAGCCAGTCGACCATCGAGAAGCAGCAGTTGGCGAAGGTGATGGTGGAGCCGACCGCGGGCGGCGCGTCCGCCGAGGTGGACGGCATGCGCGAGGAGGAGCCGATGTGCATCGCGATGACCGTGCCGGTCTCGTCGCACGCCTGGAGGAAGGGGTCCCACTCGTCGGTGTGGACGGACGGGAGGCCCAGGTGCGGCGGTATCTCCGAGAAGGCGACCGCGCGCACGCCGCGCTCCGCGTTGCGGCGGACCTCGGCGGCGGCCAGCCGGGCGTCCCAAAGGGGGATCAGGGTCAGCGGGATCAGACGGCCGCGGGCTTCCGGGCCGCACCACTCCTCCACCATCCAGTCGTTGTACGCCCGTACGCCGAGCAGGCCGAGCTCGCGGTCCTTGGCCTCGGTGAAGGTCTGGCCGCAGAAGCGGGGGAAGGTCGGGAAGCAGAGCGCCGACTGGACGTGGTTGACGTCCATGTCGGCGAGGCGTTCGGGAACCGAGAAGGAGCCCGGGCGCATCTGCTCGTACGTGATGACTTCGAGTTTGATCTCGTCGCGGTCGTAGCCGACGGCGGTGTCAAGGCGGGTGAGCGGTCGGTGCAGGTCCTCGTACACCCACCAGTCGCCGATCGGGCCGTCGTCACCCCTGGCCCCCATGACGGGCGCGAACTTCCCGCCGAGGAAGGTCATTTCCTTCAGGGGGGCGCGGACGATCCGGGGGCCGGTGTCCTGGTATTTGGACGGGAGCCGGTCCCGCCAGACGTGGGGAGGCTCAACCGTGTGGTCGTCCACCGAGATGATCTTCGGGAAGGTCTCCATGCGGACTACGGTAGCGCTGATCTGACGAACCGTCAGCTAGTTGGGGGGTGATCGGTCCGACACGGGCTGACGGGTAAGCGCAAGACAGGGCAGACTGGCCCTTACACCGACGGAAGGCAGGGGGGACGACAGATGGACGGCATACCGGCCATCCCGCACCAGCGGAACCACCCCGAGGCAGCCCGGCGCCACTCCGCTGCCGCGCCGGACGCCACGACCGGGGCTCGGCCTGACGTCACGGCCGCGCGCGCCGCAGACGCCCGGGCCGGCACGCATGCCCCGGACGCCCCGACCGGCACGCCCTTCACCGGCTCCCCGGCCGCCGCGCACACCGCGGCCGCGGTCGCAGCCGCCACCGACCCCACCACCGCACCCGACGCCTGCCGCTTCGCCGTCCTCGGCCCCATCCGCGCCTGGCGCGGCGGCGAGGTCCTGCCCTCCGGCACCCCCCAGCAGCGCGCCCTGCTCGCCGCGCTCCTGCTGCGCGGCGGCCGCACCGCCACCGCGCCAGAGCTGATCGACGCCATCTGGGGCGAGGACCCCCCGCAGCAGGCCCTCGCCACGATCCGTACGTACGCCTCCCGCCTGCGCAAGGTCCTCGCGCCCGGCATGCTCGTCACCGAGTCCGGCGGCTACGCCATCCACACCCCCGCCGACGCCCTCGACCTCGGCGTCGCGCGCAGCC
Organism: Streptomyces sp. NPDC051109; assembly: GCF_044455885.1. Taxonomy (NCBI): domain Bacteria; kingdom Bacillati; phylum Actinomycetota; class Actinomycetes; order Kitasatosporales; family Streptomycetaceae; genus Streptomyces; species Streptomyces sp. NPDC051109. The sequence continues at coordinate 241,567 of NZ_JBITFF010000012.1, read as the reverse complement.
TCGCCGCCGACGCCGACCACGCGCGCGGCTCCGGCGACCGCAGCCTCGCCCGTACGCTGCTCGGCCGCGCCCTCGACCTGTGGGACGGCGAACCGCTCGCCGGGGTCCCCGGCCCGCACGCCGACACCGAGCGGACCCGGCTCGCCGAATGGCGCCTCCAGTTGCTGGAGACCCGCCTCGACCTCGACCTGGAGGTCGGCCACCACGCCGAGGCCGTCTCCGAGCTCACCGCCCTCACCGCTGCCCACCCGCTGCGCGAACGGCTGCGCGAGCTCCTCATGCTCGCCCTGTACCGCAGCGGCCGCCAGGCCGAGGCACTCGCCGTGTACGCCGACACCCGCCGGCTCCTCGCCGACGAACTCGGCGTCGACCCCCGCCCCGAACTCTCCGCCCTCCAGCAGCGCATCCTGCGCGCGGACGCCGAACTCGCGTGCGCGGAGGCCCCGGCCCCGGCCGCCGCACCCGCCCTCGTGAGGCCAGCCCAATTGCCCGCCACCGTCGCCGACTTCACCGGCCGTGCCACCTTCGTCAGCGAGCTCGGCGAGATCCTGTCCGGCGCCGACGGCCAGGTCATGGCCGTCTCCGCGCTCGCCGGCATCGGCGGCGTCGGCAAGACCACCCTCGCCGTGCACGTCGCCCACGCCGCGCGCCCGCACTTCCCCGACGGCCAGCTCTACGCCGACCTCCAGGGCACCGAGCCGCGGCCGGCCGAGCCCGTCGCCGTCCTCGGCTCCTTCCTGCGCGCCCTGGGCACCCCCGACACGGCCATCCCGGACAGCGCCGCCGAGCGGGCCGCGCTCTACCGCTCCACGCTCGACGGCCGCCGCGTCCTGGTGCTGCTCGACAACGCCCGCGACGCCGCCCAGGTCCGCCCGCTGCTGCCGGGCACCGCGGGCTGCGCCGCGCTCGTCACCAGCCGGGTCCGCATGGCGGGCCTCGCCGGGGCCCATCTCGTAGACCTCGACGTGATGAGCCCCGAGGAGGCCCTCCAGCTGTTCACCCGGATCGTGGGCACGGAGCGGGTAGGCGCCGAACGCCAGGCCGCCCTCGACGTGGTCGGCGCCTGCGGGTTCCTGCCGCTCGCCATCCGCATCGCGGCCTCCCGGCTCGCCGCCCGCCGCACCTGGACCGTGTCCGTCCTCGCCGCGAAGCTGGCGGACGAGCGCCGCCGCCTCGACGAGCTCCAGGCCGGCGACCTCGCCGTCAAGGCCACCTTCGAGCTCGGCTACGGGCAGCTGGAGCCCGAGCAGCAGCGCGCGTTCCGCCTCCTCGGCCTCGCCGACGGGCCCGACATCTCGCTGGCCGCCGCGGCCGCCGCACTGGACCTGCCCGAGTACGACACCGAGGACCTCCTCGAAGCCTTAGTGGACTGCTCCCTCCTCGAATCGGCCGCGCCCGGCCGCTATCGCTTCCACGACCTCGTACGCCTCTACGCGCGTGCGTGCGCCGACCGTGACGAGCAGCCGCCGAGCAGCCGGGACGCCGCCCTCGACCGGCTGCTGGACTTCTACCTCGCCACCGCCTCCGCGGTGTACGCGGTGGAGCGCCCCGGCGACCGGCTCCCGGCCCACCTGTCCGCCACCCACTACCCCGGGCTGCGCTTCGCCGAGCCGCGCGCCGCCCTCGACTGGCTGTACGCCGAGGCGGACCCGCTGCTGGCGTGCGTCCGGCAGGCCTCCGTACGCTCGACCGGGCGGGCGGACGTACTGCGCCGGGCCGTCGACCTGCTGTGGGCGGCGAAGGACCTCGCCGAGTCGGGGGCCAACTCCAAGCAGTACGAGTCCGCCGCCGTGGCCCTGCGCGACGCCGCCCACGCGGCGAAGGACCCGCACGCGGAGGGCCGGGCCCGGACCACCCTCACCAACGCCCACCTGGTCGCGGGCCGCTTCGGCGAGGCCGACGAGGAAGCCCGCCAGGCCATGGACCTCGCCCGCGAGGCCGGCGACCCGCTGCCCAGCTGCTGGGCGCCCAACGACCGCGGGATCATCGCCCTCTACCAGGGGCGGCACGCCGACGGCGAGCGGTACCTGCTGGAGGCCATCGAGAACTTCCGCGCCGACGGCAACCACATCGGCGAGGCCAGCGCGCTGTGCAACCTCTCCCGGATCCACGTCGAACTGGGCCGGCTGACCAGCGCCATCGACCTCGCCGAGCAGGGCATCGCCATATACGACCGGATGGGCCTGACGCTGCGCCTGGCCAACGGCCGCTACGCCCTGGGCATCGCCCTCACCCAGGCCGGGCGGCTCGGCGAGGCGCAGGAGCAGCTCACCGAGGCGCTCTCGCTGTTCCACGACAACCGGCAGCCGCTGTGGGAGGGCGTGACGCACTTCCGGCTCGCCGTGGCCCATCTGGCCGCGCACCGGCCCACGCTGGCCGCCGCGCACGCCGAGCAGGCCATCGCGCTGCGCGGGATCGGCGGCGAGTGGCGGCGGGCGACCGTGCTGACGGTGCTGGGCAAGGCGCTGCGCAGGCTGGGGCAGCGGGACCGGGCGCGGGTGTGCTGGCGGGACGCCGAGGTCGTGTTCAAACAGCTGAAGTCGGCGGAACTGGCTGAAGTACAAGCCCTGTTGGCTGCGGAGATAGCGGCCTGAGCTGCACCGATCGTCGGCCGGTCGTGCGCTGATCGGCGGATGAACGAGGCATTCATCGTTCGTTTATCGCCGCCCGCCAGGATAGGTACATCGACTCACCGCGTCGGGGGGCGCGAGAGTCGGCTGGAGGACCACCCGTTCGGCGGTCCGCGGGGGAATCGCCGAACGGGCCCGACCCATCCATCAGGAGAACCGATGACGACGAACGAGAACATCCTGCCGAACGACGGCGACATCAGGCCGATGGACAACCACGCGTCCGGCATCGAGATCAAGCCGCTCGACGACAGCCTTGCACCGGGCGTCGACATCACGCCGATGGACAACCACGCCTCCGGCATCGAGATCAAGCCGCAGGAGAAGCCGGCTTCGGGCGAGGACATCGTCGCGATGGACAACCACGCGTCCGGTCCGCGTCCGTAGGACGTCCCACGGGGGATGACGGGGACGGGGGGCCGGTTCCACGGGGGATACGGGGAGCCGGTGCCAACGGGGGGCCACGGGGGGGATTCGGGGGAACCCGCCGTGGCGACGGGGGAGCACGACCCGCCGGGGTCACGGGGGACCCGGGGGAGCACGACCAACGGGGGAGCACCACAAGGACGGCGGCCGCGGTGGCCCGGAGGGGGAGCCACCGCGGCCGCCGTCGCATGCCCGGGTTCATTCATGCCCGGGTTCAATTCACCCCCGGGTTCACCCCCGGGTTCACCCCCGGGTTCACGCCCGGGTTCACGCCCGGGTTCACGCCCGGGTTCACGCCCGGGTTCATGCCCGGGTCCGGGCGGCGGGAGCAGCCGCCGGGCGGGGCCCCTCACGCTCCGCGCCTCACTAGGCTGGACCCGTGTTCACCTCACAGGGACCCACCGTCCGCGAGCTCGCAGTCCAGGCCCTCTCGTCCGTCGAGCGCGGGTACGACCTGCTCTCGCCCAAGTTCGACCAGACCCCCTTCCGCACCCCCGACCGCATGCTCGACGCCGTCGAGGAGACGCTCGCCCAGCGGGAGGGGTCCTTCGGGGCAGGGCTCGACGTGTGCTGCGGGACCGGAGCCGGGCTCGGGATGCTGCGGCGGCTGTGCCGGGGCCGGGTGACCGGGGTGGACCTGAGCGCGGGCATGCTGGCCGAGGCCGCGCGGGCCCATCCCGACGAGCGCGTCGACCTCGTACGGGCCGACGCGCTGGCGCTGCCGCCCGGGCTGGCGGGTTCGTACGACCTGGCCGTCAGCTTCGGGGCCTTCGGTCACTTCCTGCCGGCCGAGCGGCCCGCCCTCTTCGCCGGCGTCCACACCGCGCTGCGCCCGGGCGGCCTCTTCGCGTTCCCGATCGGGGCTCCGATCCCGCCGACCTCCCCCGTGTGGTGGGCGGTGGCGGGCTTCGACGCCGCGATGCGGGTGCGCAACGCCGTGTGGCGGCCGCCGTTCGTCATGTACTACCGGACCTTCCCGCTGGGCGGCGTCCGCGCCGACCTGCGCGCGGCCGGCTTCACGGTGGAGACCGCCCCCCTGGAGCACTTCGGGCGCCGCCCCGACGGAACCCCCCGCTGGCGCCTCCTCCTGGCCCGCAAGCCCGCCTGACGCCCGTCGGCCCGGCCCCCGCGGCGGGGGCCGGGCCGACGGGCACTGCGGGTCAGCGCAGGGTGAAGGGCGCCACGTGGGTCGTGGTGTCCGCTCCGCTGATCGTGAATTCGAGGTTGTAGTTGCCGTTGGGAAGGCCGCTCGTGCTGACGGGGAGGCTGTAGCCGGAGGCCAGCGGGCTGTAGACCATCCGGGCGCCGACGGTCCTCGTGGCGGGGCCGGTGATCCGGGTGGCCGTCACGGTGATGCCGGAGCTGGAGAGGTTGTTGCCGTTCGCGTCGCAGATCCGCAGGGAGATCACGACCTGGCCGAGCAGGCGGACCGGCCGGGCCGGGTCGTAGAGCAGGCAGATCCGGTACGCGACGGTGTAGTTGACGCTCTTCGCGGCCGGGTTCGTGGCGACGTCCTTGGCGTTCACCGTGAACGTGTGCGAGCCGAGGGTGGAGGTGTCGATCGGGCTGCCGTTGGGGACGGTGCCGACGCAGCTCGCCACGCCGGAGGTGGCGTCCGTGCAGGAGTAGGACGCGGTGACGGACTGCCGGTACAGGTACGTGCCGGCCACCGGGCGGACGATGGTGATCGTCGGCGCCACCGTGTCGAGCCGCACCGTGATCGTCTGCGGCGCCGAGGTGTTGCCCGCGTTGTCGGTGGCGGTGTACGTCACGGTGGTCACGCCGTTCACCGTGACCGGGACGGCCGCGTTCGCTCCGGACACGGTGGTGGACGCGATGGGCTGGGCGCCGCTCGCACTGTAGGTGATCTTCTGGATGCCGGAGCCGCAGGACCCGTCAGCGGCGGTGATGTTGACGGTGGCCGGGCTGGTGGTGTTCCATCCGGCCCCGTTCGGTGCCGGTGAGGTGCTCGCGGAGGCGGTCGGCGCGGAGGTGTCCGCGTCGTACGTGAAGCGGTCGGCGGCGGTGACCGGGCTGGTGCCGTTGGGCGTGGTCACGGTGACGTCGACCGTACCCCGTGCCTGCGGGGGCACCTGCGCGGTCAGCTCCTCCGGCCCGGTGACGTTCACGTTCGTCGCGGCCACCGAGCCGAACGCGACGGTGGTGCCGCTCGTCGGGAACTCCGTGCCGCGCACGGTCACGGTGTTCACGCACTGCGCCAGTTCCGGCGCGTGGTCGGGGGTGACGCTCGTGACGGTCGGCGGGGACAGCGTGACGCGGTCCATCGCGGTGCCCCAGTCGCCGCCGAAGACCCCGGTGTCGCCGGTGGCTCCGATCTGCTGGACCGTCCAGACGTCCTTGGGGTTGCTCGGGTCGCGCGCGGTGCCGGAGTAGTCGCCCCAGCGGCTGTCGCCGTTGCAGCGGCAGGCGTACGCCTGCGTGCCCGCGGCGTAGAAGTCGCCGAAGGTGGTGGCCGGGAAGTTGCCGCCCGGCACTGCGATCGCGACGGCGGTGGCGAACATCGTGGACGAGGATGCCGTGAAGCCCGAGAACAGGTCGTCCTCGTCGTTCAGGGTCAACGAGCCGTAGTAGATGTCTCCGCCCACGAGGCCGAGGTCGAGGTTGGTCGCCAGGCTCTGGCCGCCGCCGGTGGCGATCTGGACGTAGCGCTGGCAGTTGTGGACCGCGGTGTCGCCGACGGGCGTGCAGCTGACGTTGAAGACGCCCCACAGGTGGTTGTTCTGCCACGCGACCGAGAGCATCCGGCCGTCGTTCGTCGTGATGGCGGCGTCGCCCCCGGGCGGCTGAGCCGCGCATCCCCGTTCGCCGCCACACGTCGGTGGTGGGGGCGCGGTTCCGATGGCGATGGTGTTCAGGGTGCGGTTGACCGCGCTGACGCCGGGCACGCCGGTGATCGTGGACACCACCACGTTGGTGCCCTGGTGCGTCATCGAGAGCTGATCGTTGATGCCCGACAGCGAGGTGGCCGGGACGACGTCGTCCAGGCTGTCGTCCTGTGCGAACGTCGTGACGTTGATCGTGCCGCCGGCCAGCAGGTCCGCCTTGTTGACGACCACGTTCACCTCGCCCAGGAACACCTCGGGGTCGACTCCGACGTCGAAGTTGTTCCAGCTCAGCGTGACCTTGTCGTTGCTGTACCCGAGCAGCGGCCGGTCCTGCTGGACGTTGGAGCTGTTGCTTCCGACGTTGTACACGGTCCAGTGTCCGCGGGGGTCGGAGCTGTCGCTGACCGCGACGTCGACCTCGTCGCCGTTCGACAGGATCCCCTCGTACGAGGCGAAGAACCGGCCGGCCCCCGCGTCGTAGTGCACCCGCGGATCCCCGCCCGTGTCCGCCGCGAACCCGAAGAAGGCACCCAGGTCGAAGGGCGCGCCCACCGCGCTGCCGGCCTTGTCGTAGATCTGGCCGGACCGGTTCACGACCTGGACGATGTAGGTGGGTCCCACCGCGAGGTTGGTGTCGGAGGGAACGATGGTGTCGACGTTCCCGAGCGTGGGGAATGTCTTCAGCCGCTCCACGACGGCCGAGGACGGCGCCGCCTTCCGCGGCGTCCCGCCCTTCGGAGTCAGCAGCGCGGTGGTGACCGGCAGACTCGGCTGGCGCATCGGTCCCACGGGCGCCCGCCGCTCCGGAGGCGCGAGGTAGCGCCGCATCTGGGGCTGGGCGGTGCGCTGGGGACGGGGCAGTGCGCTCACGTCCACGCGCTGCTTCACCTCGGCCCGCGACAGCGTCCCCCCGCCTCCCGAAGGCGAGGGGACGCCGGCCGAGGCCGGTGCGCCGGGGCGCGGTTCGGCGGGCGCCGCGGCGGCGGCCGGTGCGGCCGCGGTGAGGGTCACGGTCAGTGCGAGCAGGAGCGCACGCGACCAGCCGCGCGCGGTACGCGTCCAGCGCCGCGTCATGCGCCGGTTCATTCGGAGGATCCGTCTCGTCGACACGGGCTCCCCCCTTCGGTCCTTGTCGGGGGTACGGTTCCGCCGGCGGATCGGCAGCGGGCGGTCGTGGTCCTGCGGTAGCCGATGATCACGACCGGCTACCTATCGGATGGAGCCGCCGTGGAAGTCCGTTCTGCCGCAGGAACTGCCGACGCTTTCCCCCGCACGGCCTACTTCGCGGCGCGCAGCTCCCGTTTCAGGACCTTTCCGCTCGCGTTGCGCGGCAGCTCGGCGACGAACTCGACCGTGCGCGGGACCTTGTAGTTGGCCATCTCCCGGCGGGACCAGGCGATCAGGTCGTCGGCGGTGAGGGTGGCGCCCGGGCGGCGCACCGCGTACGCCTTGCCGACCTCGCCGAGGCGCGGGTCGGGGACGCCGACGACGGCGATGTCGGCGATGTCCGGGTGCAGGCCGAGGAGTTGCTCTATCTCGGCGGGGTAGGCGTTGAATCCGCCGACGATGAACATGTCCTTGATCCGGTCGGTGATGCGCAGGTTGCCGTCGGCGTCGAGGACCCCGACGTCGCCGGTGCGCAGCCAGCCGTCGGGGGTGATCGCGGCGGCGGTCTCGGCCGGGTCCTCGAAGTAGCCCTGCATGACGTGGTGGCCGCGGACCCACACCTCCCCCGCGGTGCCGGCGGGCGAGGCCTGGCCGTGCTGGTCGGCGACCTTCACCTCGGTGTCCGGGATGGCGCGTCCCGAGGTGGAGGCGATGACCTCGGCCGGGTCGCCGCGGCGGCACATCGTGACGATGCCGCTGGCCTCGGAGAGCCCGTACGCGGTGAGCACGGTGGAGATGTGCAGTTCGCCGCGGAGCCGCTCCACGAGCTGGAGCGGGACGACGGCGGCGCCGGTGACCACCAGGCGCAGCGCCGACAGGTCGTGGTGGTTGCGCTGCGGGTGGTCGAGGAGGGACTGGTGGAGGGTGGGCGGGCCGGGGAGTACGGAGATCCGCTCGGCGGCGATGTTGGCGAGGGCGGTGTCCACGTTGAAGACGGGTTGCGGGACCATCGTGGCCCCGCGCATCAGGCAGGCGATGATGCCGGCCTTGTAGCCGAAGGTGTGGAAGAAGGGGTTCACGATCAGGTAGCGGTCGCCCTCGCGCAGGCCGGCGAGCCCGCTCCACACGTCGTAGCAGCGCAGCGACTGGGCGTGGGTGATGACGGCGCCCTTGGGGCTGCCCGTGGTGCCCGAGGTGAAGATGATGTCGGAGGGGGCGTCGGGGCGGATCGACTCGGCGCGCTCGCGCACGGTCTCGGCTCCGACCCCGTCCCCGCCGGCCAGGAACTCCTTCCAGGTGCGGAAGTCGTCCGGGGCGTCCTCGGCGAGCACGACGACCTGTTCGAGGTGCGGCAGCCCGGGCAGCGGCCCGCGGCCCTCCCCTTCGGCGGCGGCGCGGCGCAGGGAGGCGACGTACGAGGTGCCGAGGAAGGTGCCGGTGACGAACAGGAGCCTGGCCCGGCTGCGCCGCAGGACGTACGCGGCTTCGGAGCCTTTGAAACGGGTGTTGAGGGGGACGAGGACGGCGCCCGCGGAGACCGCGCCGAGCGCGGAGACGATCCACTCCAGGGTGTTGGGGGCCCAGACGGCGACGCGGTCCCCCGGCTCGATCCCGGCGCCGATCGCGGCGGCCGCGGCCCGCTCCACGCGCTCGCCGAGCTGTGCGTAGCTGATGCGCACGCGCCCGTCGACGACGGCCTCGCGGTCGGCGTACCGTGCGGCCGCAGCGCGCACCAGTCCCGCGATGCTGCCCCAGCGCAGATCCCCCCGCGCGTCTTCGGTCATCGCACACCCCTCCCGATAGCTGACTATCCGTCAGATTAGCTGTAGCCTTCGCGGCTGTCAGTACTGGTGCAGCTCCGGAGGTGGCGATGGCGGCAACGCTCAAGGACGCTACGGCGATAGTCGGGATAGGCCAGACCGCCTTTGCCAAACGACTTCCCGAGTCCGAGAAGGAATTGGCCTGCCGCGCCGTCCTCGCGGCCCTCGCGGACGCCGGAATAGCGCCCTCCGAGGTCGACGCCTTCTCCTCGTACACGATGGAGGAGACCGACGAGGTCGAGGTCGCCAAGGCCATCGGCGCCGGCGACGTCACCTTCTTCTCCAAGATCGGCTACGGCGGGGGCGGTTCCTGCGCCACCGTCGGCCACCTCGCGGCCGCCGTCGCCACCGGGCAGGCGAGCGTGGGCGTCGCCTGGCGCTCGCGCAAACGCGGCTCCGGCCCCCGCCCCTGGAAGAACACCGCGGTCCAGCTGCCCACCCCCGGCCAGTGGACCCGCCCCTTCGGACTGCTGCGCCCCGCCGACGAGATCGGCATGCTGGCCCGGCGCTACATGCACGAGTACGGGGCCACCCGCGACCACCTCTTCAACGTCGCGATGGCCTGCCGCAACCGGGCCAACGAGAACCCGGCCGCGATGATGTACGAGCGCCCGCTGACCCGCGAGATGTACATGACCTCGCGCATGATCAGCGACCCGCTCTGCCTCTTCGACAACTGCCTGGAGACCGACGGGGCGCTCGCCTGCGTGATCGTCTCCGCCGAACGGGCCCGCGACTGCCGCCGCAAGCCCGTGTACGTCCACTCCGTCGCCCAGGGCCTGCCGGCCCAGCACCACGGCATGGTCAACTACTGGAACGACGACCCGCTGTCCGGCCCCGCCTGGACCGCCGCCCGGCACCTGTGGAAGCACGCCGACTTCGGGCCGCAGGACGTGGACGTGGCCCAGATATACGACGCCTTCACCCCGCTCATCCCGCTGTCCCTGGAGGGCTACGGCTTCTGCGGGCGCGGCGAGGGCGCCGCCTTCACCGAGGGCGGGGCCCTGGAGACGGGCGGCCGGCTCCCGATCAACACGGGGGGCGGCGGGCTGTCCGAGGCCTACGTACACGGCTTCAACCTGATCAACGAGGGCGTCAAGCAGCTCCGGGGAACCTCCACCGCCCAGGTGCCGGACGCCGCGACCTGCCTGGTGACGGCGGGCGAGGGTGTCCCGACGTCCGCGATCCTGCTGCGAGCCTGAGGAGCGAGCGACGATGACGACGACCCCGGCACCGACCCCGGACACCGCCCCGGGCGCAGCCCCCCACACCGCGCCAGGCACCACCCCCGGCACCGTTTCGGCCGACGGCCTGCTGCTGCCCGTCCCCGACGAGGACGGCGCCCCGTTCTGGGAGTACGCCGCCCGCGGCGAACTCCGCGTCCAGGCCTGCGCCGCCTGCGGCCGGCTCCGCTTCCCGCCCCGCCCCTGCTGCCCGCACTGCCAGTCGTTCGACTCCGAGTGGCGGCCGATGAGCGGCCGGGGCCGGATCTGGTCGTACGTCCTGCCGCACCCGCCACTGCTGCCCGCCTACGCCGCGCAGGCCCCGTACAACGTGATCCTCGTGGAGCTCTCCGACGCCCCGCACATCCGCCTCGCCGGGAACCTGGTCACCTCGGCCGACGCCCCGCTGGACTCGGTGGACCCGGCGCGGCTGCGCATCGGCGCCCGCGTGCAGGTGGCGTTCACCGAGGCGGGCGGGATGGCCGTACCGCGCTGGATCCTGGAGACGCCGTGACGCTGCGGGTGGAGCGGGACAAGGAGAGCGGGGTCGCGGTCGTCACACTGGACCGGGAGCGCAAGCACAACGCGATCGACCTGGCGACGGCCGCCGAACTGGCCGCGGTGTGGCGGGAGTTCCGGCACGCGGACGACGTAAGGGCGGTGGTGCTGACCGGCGCCGGGCGGGCGGCCTTCTGCACGGGCGTCGACCGCGGGGTGGAGGTGCCGCAGCCGTCCTCCCCGTACTCGGTGGACGACCCGCTGGTGGCCATCGGCCCGAAGGCGAACGACCTGTGGAAGCCGGTGGTCGCCGCCGTCAACGGCATGGCGTGCGGCGGGGCGTTCTACCTGCTGGGCGAGTCGGAGTTCATCGTCTCCTCCTCGTCCGCGACGTACTTCGACCCGCACACGACGTACGGGATGGTCAGCGCCTACGAGGCCGTGTACATGGCGCAGCGGATGCCGTTCGGGGAGGCCGCCCGGATGTCCCTGATGGGGACGGCGGAACGGCTCTCCGCGCGGCGGGCGTACGAGATCGGCCTGGTCTCGGAGCTGGCCGAGCCCGGGGAGCTGCTCCCGGCGGCGCTGCGGGCGGCGCAGACGCTGGCGGGCCATCCGACGGAGGCCGTGCAGGGCACCGTACGGGCCCTGTGGTCGGCGAAGCAGGCCGCGCTGGCGCAGGCACTGGCGCAGGCTCCGGCGCTGATCTCGCTGGGGAACCTGCCGCCGGAGCGGCAGGCGGACCTGTTCACGGGGCGCCGGGCGGCACCGGAGCCGCGGATCCGCTAGCCGGACGCCGGCCGGACGCCCGGCCACCCCCTAGTTGACGGTACCGACCACGCAGGCACTGACCTCGGCGGCCTTGTCCGCCTGGGCCATCTTGGCGGTGACGGTCCGGGTCTCGCGGGCCTTGAGCGAGACCGGGACGGTGGTCCGCTCCACGACGCCGCTCGCGCCCTGGAAGACGACCGGGACGTTGACGAGCCGGGTGGTGTCGACGTCGGAGGTCACCTTGAGGACGGCCTCCGGCTTGCCGGGCCCGGCGCAGGTGACGACCGAGGCGTGTGCGGGTGCACCGGCACTCTTGGTGGGCGAGGGGGTCGACTTCCCGCTGCCGCTGCCGCTGCCGTTGCTGCTGTTGCTGTTGCTGTTGCTGTCGTAGCTGCTCCGCTTCTTGGAGCTGGAGCAGCCGCCTCCGCTGCTGCCGCTGCTCTTCGAGCCGTGCCCGTGTCCGTGCCCGCTCGACGAAAACCCGGTGAGCGCGAACACGACCGCGACCAGCACCGCCGTGAACCTGATCCGACGTCCAGCCACCATGGCCCGAAACCCCTCCCCTGGACAACGGCGGGCCACGCTATCACCGCTTGTCGCCTCTCCAGTTGCCATGCATATGATCAAACCCGGCCAACGGGGAGGCGCACCATGTCCGGTTCCTTGCGGCGCAGTCGAAGGTGAAGACGCTGTAAAAGCTGTAAGGGGATCCGGTGCTGACCTATTACGAAGTCATGACCACGGACCTGGGACTGCTGACGACGGCAGCCACCAAATGGGACGAAATGGCGGGCGAGCTGAAGAAGGTCGAGACCCGCTACGGAGACACCGTGCAGAAGGTCGCCGTGGGCGGTGAGACCTGGAACGGCGTCAGCCAGCAGACCGCCCGCACGAACTTCACGGCGACCCGGTACGAGTACACGGCCGCGCAGACCCAGGCCAAGGCGATCGCGAGCCTGCTGCGGGACGCACACACGCAGTTCGCCGACCTGAAGAAGAAGCTGGAGAGCGCACGCGACGATGCGATAGCCGCCGGCATGACGGTCTCCGAACAGGGCCGCGTCGCTTTCGACTGGGGCAAGCTCACGCCCTCCGAGCGCAGTGCCTACCACCACGACCCCGACGGCCAGAAGACGATCAGCGACGCCGTCACCAAGTGGCAGAAGCACATCGACGACCGGGTGAAGGCCGTCGACGAGCTCGACCAGAACGTCAAACTCGCGCTCAGCGCCGAAGTCGTCGACAGCAACAAGGACGCCTTCGGCAAGGGCGCCGACGAGACGCTCAACGGCTTCAACGCCGGCGCCGAGGGCAACCTGGACAAGGCCGTCAAGGAAGCCAAGGCGGCCCGGGCCGACGAAGCGGACGTCAAGACGAAGGAAGACTCGGTCACGGTGACCGGGCCGGACGCCGGCATCAAAGTCACCGGCGTCAAGAACGGCAAGGAGGGCCAGGTCAAGGCCTACGCCGACCTCTTCCACGCGACAGCGAAGGGCGAGACGACGATGGGCGGGGTCAAGCTCTCCGGCGTCGACGACTTCGTCATCGGAGCCCGGGGCTCCGCGAGCTACGGCTTCACCGACAAGGGCCTCAACGGCAAGGCGGAGGTGTCCGCCGGCGTCCGTACGCTGACGAGCGTCAACGCCGAGTACGGGTACCTCGGCGCCAACGGGCGCGTCGAGGGCTTCGCCGGCGGCGAGGCCCAGGTCAGCGCAGGTGCCGGCAAGGACGGCTTCAACGCCGGCGCGAAGGCGTTCGCCGGCGGCAAGGCCAGCGCCGCGGGCGGCGGGGAGCTCGCCGGGATCGGCGCCGGCGGCACCGCCGAAGGCTGGGTCGGTGCGGGCGCGGAGGCCAAGGCGACCTTCGGCAAGGGCGAAGACGGCAAGTGGCACATCGGCGGCAAGGTGGGCCTCGCCGTCGGGGTCGGCGGCTCCGTGGGCGGCGAGTTCACGGTCGACCCCGACAAGGTCGGCGACGCCTTCGGCGATGCGGCCGACGCGGTCGGGGACTTCGCGGGCGGGGTCAAGGACACCGTGGGCGGATGGTTCGACTGATGTACGTTTCCGGGGAACCCGAGTAACCCGAGGAAGGAGGGCCCGAGAAAATGCCCACGACACTGCCCGTACCCATCGAGTTCAGCCTGCCGGAGGGCTGGCGAGCCGCTCCTCCGGACGAGGTCGGAGCCCCGGAGGCGGCGTTCATCGCGCTGCACCCGCACCCGGATGCCGGTTTCACCGCCAACATCACCGTCGACGGCGACTTCCTGCCGGACGGGACGACGCTGGAGGAGCTCGCCGACGCGTCGGTGGTGCGGGTCCGCGCGATATCGGAGACCGTGGAAGTCGCCGGACGCCGTGCGATCGACTCCCCCACCGCACCGGGCCTGACGCAGCGCCTGACCCTGTCGGCCGTCGTCGCCGGGATACACCGCGACCTCGTCCAGACGCAGGTGTACACCACCGTCCAGGACACCGCGGACCCGCACAAGCGGGCCGTGATCCGGACGGTCCTGACCGCCACCGCCGCACAGCACGACAGCGTCCTGGGCGACTTCCAGGCGTTCCTGCGCACGGTGCGCCCGGACACCGACACGGACACCGACACGGACGCGGGCACCGACACGGGGACGGCGGGCTGACGATGGGTCTCTTCAACAAGCTCACCGGCACCCGGCGCCCTGACTCCTCGGTCGCGCCGCGGACCGCAGCGCAGGTCCGGGACGCGCTGCTCGCGGTCAACGCGCCGGACAAGGCGTACGTCGTGCGCAACGCCCGGCCCGAGGAGAAGGCCGACCTGGTGGCCGAGTGGCGGATCCTGGATCCCGCCTGGCACACCTTCTTCTTCCGGTCCCAGCTGGAGCGCACCCTCAAGATCAAGATGCGCCTGGTCGGCGACAAGCGGGAGGTGCGGGCCCTCGACGAGCAGCTGGAGGTCAGCTGGGTCGGCGGCACGCCGAGACTGTCCACCGGAGCCGAGTACAGCCGCGGCCAGGTGACCACGGTGTCCAAGCGGTGGACGATCGAGAAGGGACCCGACGGAAAGCGGAGCCTGACCGAGGACTTCAGCTTCGACACGGGTCAGCTGAAGGATCCCCTGCGGCAGGCGGTCCTCGACGCGGGATGGACCTGGCGCGGGGTGCTCCTCAAGCTGTGAGGCCCCAGGAGCCGTGAGGCTCTACGAGCCGTGACCACATGGCGGCGGCCCCGACCCCCGTGAGGGGGCGGGGCCGACCAGCCGGTACGGCGGGTGGTGCGGGGTGGCTCAGGCCTCGACGACGCCCGAGGCGGCGATCTCGATCTTGCCGCGAGTGGCGCCCGAGGGGGTGCCGAGCTTCTCGATCGCGTCCACGATCTCGGAGCCCTCGACGACCTCGCCGAAGACGACGTGCTTGCCGTCCAGCCACGGGGTGACGACGGTCGTGATGAAGAACTGCGAGCCGTTGGTGTTGCGGCCGGCGTTCGCCATCGACAGCAGGTACGGGCGGTCGTGCTTCAGCGTGAAGTTCTCGTCGGCGAACTTCTCGCCGTAGATGCTCTTGCCGCCGGTGCCGTTCTGGTTGGTGAAGTCGCCACCCTGGAGCATGAACTGCGGGATGACGCGGTGGAACGGCGAGCCCGCGTAGCCGAACCCGTGCTGGCCGGTGGCCAGCTCGCGGAAGTTCTTCGCGGTCTGCGGGACGACGTCGTCGAAGAGGTTGAAGACGATGCGGCCGGCAGGCTTGCCGTCGATGTTGATGTCGAAGTAAACGTTGCTCATGGGGTCCATCCTGTCACTCCCGGTGCCGCACGCGACCCGGAGGGGCCCGAAAACCCTCACCCGGCCGTACGGGTGCCCGTGCCCTTGGCCGCGTCCAGGGCGTACACGCAGCGGTCCTTGCTGCAGGCGTAGACGACGCCCGCCTCGGCCACCGGGGCTCCCGTGATCTCCCCGCCCGTGGCCAGCTTCCAGCGCAGCTGGCCGCCCGCCGCGTCCAGCGTGTACAGGCAGTGGTCGGCCGAGCCGAAGTGCACCCGGCCGTCCGCGACCGCCGGGAGACCGGTGATCTCGCCGCCCGCGGCGAAGCGCCACTTCGGGGTGCCGGTGACCGCGTCCAGCGTGTAGAGGGCGCTGCCGGCACCGAGGTGGACGTTGCCGTTCGCGACCACCACCGGGTCCGAGGACTGGCGTGCCTCCGTCGCGATCCGCCAGCGGTCCTGGCCGGTGGCGGCGTCGAGGGCGTACACGGTGCCCAGATAGTCGGCGAGGTAGACCCCGCCGCCCGTGACCGCCGCGCCGGGCGCGAACGCCGGGGCGGCCAGGAAGACCGCCGGGGCCTCGAAGTGCCAGCGGACCCGGCCCGAGGCCCGGTCCACGGACAGCACGCGGGTGCCGGCGGCGATGTAGACATTGCCGTCCGGGGCCGGCGTGACCCGCACCGGGACGTTGCCGCAGGAGGCGGCGTCGCCGACCGGGTAGGACCAGGCCTCGCGGCCGCTGCGGGCGTCAAGGGCGCGCAGCCGCGCGTCCTGCCACACGTACACCGTGCCCTCGTGGAGGACGGGGGCCGCCTCCGGGGTCTCGAAGTCGCTCTGGGCCCCGGTCAGCTCCCACAGCTTCTGGCCGTTGGAGGCCTCCCAGCCCTGTACGCCGCCGCCGCGGGTGGCGGTGACGACGGTGCCCCGGTCGGCGCGCAGCGCGTAGACCCAGGCGTCGGTGTTCAGCCGCCAGCGCTCGGAGCCGTCGCCGGCGTCGAGCGCGTAGAGGGAGGGGCCGTCGGAGGCGTGGATGCGGCCGTCCGCGACGGCCATGGACCAGGCGACGTCACGGGTCTTGAACTGGCGGCGGCCGCTGGCCACGTCCAGCGCGTGCACCTCGAAGGAGGTCACGTACAGCAGGTCTCCGGCGACGGTCGGGGTGCCCCAGACCTCGTTCGACATGCGGAAGCGCCAGGGGCGCCAGCGCCCGCTGTCGGGGCCCGCGGCGGGCGAGGGCACCACGGCCGACGCGGCCGAGGACGCCGGAGCGCGGGACGGGGAAGCGGCCGCGCCACCGCCCGGCGGGCGGACCCAGCCGGTCGCCGAGTCGGCGGCGGCCGCGTGCGCGGCGGGAGCCGCGGCGCTCGCGCGCGGCCCGGGCCCGATCGGCACCGGGGAGCCGCCGAGCCGGACCGGCTCGCCGGACGGCGCCGGGGACACCGGCCGCGGCGGGTGCTGCGGACGCTGGGGCAGGGCCTGGCCGGTACGCGGGTCGACCCACGGGTCGGCGGCCGCACCGGCGCCGCCGCGCGGCTCCCTGCGGTGCGTCGCCGCGTCGGAGCCGCGCCCCGGGGAACGGCCCGGCGCCGGAACCGGCGCGGCCGCCGTACGCTGCCCGGCGCGCCGGGCCTCGATCATCGCGACGGCCCGGCCCGGCAGCCACGCCGAGGCGGTACCGCTGTCGTCGCCGCCGTCGAAGAGGTGCGGGGCGAGCTGCGCCTGGAGGTCGGCCGGGGTCGGGCGCTGGGTCGCGTCCATCTGCATGCAGGAGTCGATCAGCGGCCGCAGCTCGTCGGGGAGACCCTCCAGGTTGGGCTCGTCGCGCAGCAGCATGAACACCGTCTCCACCGGGTTGGCCCCGTGGTACGGCGGATGTCCGGTCGCGGCGAAGACGAGCGTCGAGCCGAGCGAGAAGACGTCGCTGGCGCCCTTGACGCTGCGCGAGTCCTTCGCCTGCTCCGGCGACATGTACGCGGGCGTGCCGACGGCGACGTTCGTCATGGTCAGGCGGGTGTTGGAGACGCCGCTCGCGATGCCGAAGTCGATCACGCGCGGGCCGTCCTCGACGACGAGCACGTTGGACGGCTTCAGGTCGCGGTGGACGAGGCCCGCCCCGTGGATGGACTGCAGGGCCTCGGCGATGCCGGCGGCGAGCCACCGTACGGCCTGGGCGGGCATCGGCCCGCACTCGTTGACGATCTCCTCCAGGGAGGGCGCCGGTACGTACGCGGTCGCCAGCCACGGAACGGCGGCCCGCGGGTCGGCGTCGACCACGGCGGCGGTGTAGAAGCCGGACACGGCGCGCGCCGCCTCCACCTCACGGGTGAAGCGCACCCGGAAGAGCTGGTCCTCGGCGAGCTCGGTCCGCACCGTCTTGATCGCCACCCGGCGGCCGGATGCCGACCGTGCGAGATAGACCAGCCCCATGCCGCCGGCGCCGAGCCGTCCCAGCACCTCGAAGGGGCCGATCCGTCTCGGGTCGTGCTGCGTCAGCTGCTCCACCACTCGCCTCACAATCCCCGTACGGGCCCTCGCCGGGCCCGTTCCCACCTGCACGCGCGCCGGCACGGCGGTCGGCCCCGTGCAGCGTCTCACCCCGGGCGCCGCCCGGAGTCGCGCAACCCGATTCTGTCAGGCCCGCGCGCAGGGCGCGTCGCCACAGTCCGGGGACGGACGGGAGGAGCCCGGGAGGAACCGGGGACGGCGTCACCGGCCGAGCGGACCCGTACGGGGCTCCGAGAGCAGGGCGAACACCGCGCCCTGGTTGTCGGCGACGACCGCGATCCGCCCGTGCGGCGTGTCGAAGGGGTCGGCGGTGACCCGGCCGCCGAGCCGCTCGACCGTCTCGACGGACTGGTCGACGTCCGGGACGGCGAAGTACACGAGGAAGTGCGCCGGCATGATCTCGGGGAACGCGTCGGTGATCAGGCTGCGCCCCAGGACGGCGGTGTCGGCCCCGGGCCGGCTTCCGGGCGGGGACCACAGGCGGTACTCGACATCGCTGCCCGCGTCGTCCTGGTCCTCGGGAACGTAGCCGAAGACGTTGGCGTAGAAGACGTCGACCGCGTCGCGGGCGCGCGTGTAGAGCTCGCTCCAGCAGTACGTGTACGGCTCCTGCTGGGCCTCGAAACCGTGGTGGGTGCCGGGCTGCCACAGGCCGAAGACGGCCCCGCCGGGGTCGGCGGCCAGCGCGGCGCCGCCGTACGGGCCCACCGGCTGGGGGTCCATGACCATCTGGCCGCCGGAGGCGCGGATGCGGGCGGCGCACGCGTAGGCGTCGGAGGTGTAGAGGTAGATCCCCCAGACGGTGGGCATGCGGCCGTCGGGTTTGGGGGCGAGGGCGGCGACGTTGCGGCCGCGGCTGTAGGCCTGGGTGTAGCCGCCGTACTCGGGGCCGGCTCCGGCGGCGAAGGTCCACCCGAAGAGCTCACCGTAGAAGCGCTTGCCGGCCTCGACGTCCGGCAGCGAGGCGTCCACCCAGCAGGGTGTGCCCTCCGCGAATGCGGCCATGGCCCGGTTCCTTCCGTTGTGCCCCTCTATGCCCCCCAGCCATGATCTGCCCGAAAACTTGTCCACAGCCTGTTGATAAGACTAATCGGGGGATTTCCAGAGGAAGCGGGCGGGGTGGGCGCGGGCGGAGGGCGACCCGGAAGCGGGTGGGCCGAGCGGCGCGGAGGCGGGGGGAGCGGCGATCGACCCGGAATCGGCCCGGGGCAGGCCCGGGGCAGGCCCGGGACCGGCCCGGCGGCAGGGCTTCGCCCGCTCGGATTTCGCACCGGATCTGTGCGGGATGCGCCCGGAACCGGCACGTCCACGGCCCGGAACCGGCACGTCCACCGCTCGGAAACCGCCGCCCGGAGCGGCCCGGGGTGCGGTCTTCACCCAGGCCAGGTGTCACGTAACCCCATTTGCAGGCGGCCGAATCGCGCGCAGATCACCCCTCGGTAAGCTGACGGCATGACAGGACAAGTACGCACCGTCGACGGCCGCGTTGCCGGCCGGCGCGGTCAGGCGACGCGGCAGAAGCTGCTCGACTGCCTCAGCGAGATGCTCAGCTCCTCGCCGTACCGCGACGTCAAGGTGATCGACGTCGCCCGCAAGGCCGGCACCTCCCCCGCGACCTTCTACCAGTACTTCCCGGACGTCGAGGGCGCCGTCCTGGAGATCGCCGAGCAAATGGCCACGGAGGGCGCGCAGTTGACGGCGCTCGTCGAGGGCCGCAACTGGGTCGGCAAGGCGGGCTGGCAGGCCGCCGAGGAACTCGTCGAGGGATTCCTGGACTTCTGGCGGCGCAACGACGCGATCCTGCGGGTCGTCGACCTCGGCGCGGCCGAGGGCGACAAGCGCTTCTACAAGATCCGCATGAAGATCCTGAACTCCGTCACCAACTCCCTCACGGAGTCGATGAAGGAGCTCCAGGCCAAGGGCAAGGTCGACAAGGACGTCAGCCCGGCGGCGATGGCGGGTTCACTGGTCGCGATGCTGGCCGCGGTCGCCTCGCACCAGAAGGGATTCCAGACCTGGGGCGTCAAGCAGGCCGAGCTCAAGCCGAACCTGGCGCTGCTCGTCCACCTGGGCATCACCGGGAAGAAGCCGACCAGGTAACGGCGGCCCCTTCCCGGGGTCCGCCGCCCTCCCGCCCTTCGCCGCCCCCGCCCCTGCCCGCGCATCGCCGTCCCGCGCTACGCCCCCTCCCCTCCCCCGCACCCCTTTCCGTCCCCTACCGGCCCTCTGCCGCGATCAGCGACGCTCCAGGCGGAACAGCCGGATCTCGCGCTCGATGCGCGCCTGGTACGTCGCGTACGGCGGCCAGAACCTAAGCACGGCCTGCCATGCCGCCGCGCGTTCCGCGCCCTCCAGCAGCCGGGCCCGTACGGCGATGTCCTGACCCCTCCAACTCACGTCCGCATCAGGGTTCTTGAGCAGGTTCGCGGTCCACGCCGGGTGTCCGGGGCGGCCGAAGTTGGAGCCGATCAGGAGCCAGCTGGCGCCCCCCTCCTCCGGCATGCAGGCGAGCGGCGTGGTGCGCGGCTCGCCCGTCTTGGCGCCCTTGGCGGTCAGGATCACGCCGGGGAGCATCCGGGCGCTGAGCATGACCTTGCCGCGGGTCAGCTTGTGCACCGCCTTGTCCATGGCGGGGATGAAGTGCGGAGCGATCTTCGCGAACAGCATGGTCGAGGAGACCTTCTGCATCAGCTTGACGCCGGCTGCCATTGCCATCAGACGGCCACCTTCTCCTGTGGGGTGGTGAACAGGCCCGCGCGGTGGGCGGCGTGCGCCCGCAGCCGGTGGACGGGGCCGAACAGCAGCTCGTCGGCCGCCGCCCGCTTGAAGTACAGGTGCGCGTCGTGTTCCCAGGTGAAGCCGATGCCGCCGTGCAGCTGGATCGCCTCGCCCGCGGTGATCCGCAGGGCCTCCAGGGCCTGGGCGAGGGCGAGGGCGCCCTGCTGCGGGTCCCAGGCGGCGTAGTAGGCCGCGGAGCGGGCCGCCTGGACCTGTACGTAGAGGTCGGCGAGCCGGTGCTTGACCGCCTGGAACGAGCCGATGGGCCGTCCGAACTGCTCGCGCTGGCGTACGTACTCGACCGTGCGGTCCAGCGCCTGCCCGGCCGCGCCGACCGCCTCGGCGGCGAGGACGGCGGCGGCGGTGCGCCCGGTGGCGGCGAGCGCGGCGAGGACGGCGTCGCCGGTGGCGTTGTCGGCCTCGGCTCCGAGCAACTCTGCCGGGGTGTCGCGGAGTTGGACGCGGCCCTGCGGCCGGGTCTCGTCCAGGGTGGTCTGCCGTGACCGGGCCAATCCGGCCGCGTCCTCCCGTACGAGGAACAGCAGGGTCCGGCTCCGGGCGAACCCTCCGGTGTGCGCGGCGACCAGCAGCAGGGAGGCGCCGTGCCCGTCGAGCACCTGGGCGGCCTCCCCGTACAGCCGCCAACCGCCGTCTTCGCCGGGCCGGGCCTGCACCCCGCCGGCACGCCCCCCGCCGGCCCACTCGCCGGGGGTGTTGTCGCCCGTCAGCGCGAGGGCGGTGGACAGCGCCGGGCCGGGGACGGCGAGGGCGGCGGTGAGCCCGCCGGCGGCGAGGGCCGGGAGCAGCGCGGTGCGCTGGGCGGCGGTGCCGAGGGCGGTGATCAGCGGTACGGCGAGCACGGCGGTGGCCAGCAGCGGCGAGGGCAGCAGCGCCCGGCCGGTCTCCTCGCAGGCCAGCGCCAGGTCGGCGGGGGTGCAGCCGACGCCCCCGTACTCCTCGGCTACGGCCATGCCGGGCAGGCCCAGATGCTGCGCGAGCTGCTGCCAGAGCTCGCGGTCGTGTCCGGCGGCGGTACGGACGGCGGCCTTGACCTCGTCCGGGCCGCAGCGTTTGCCCAGGATCTCGCGCAGGGTGCGGCGCACCTCGTCCTGCTCCGCGGTGAAGGCGGCATCCATCGTCGGGCTCCTCCCCGTATCTGACGGGCCGTCATGTTAGGGCGGGCGGCGGCAGATGCACAGGGGCCGGGGGGCACGGGTATCGCGGGGACCGCGCGGCGAGGCCTAGAAACTGACACTACGTCAGATGTACGGTCTGGGCATGCCTGGACCCACGCCTGGAACCACGACAGAATCCCGTACCGGACGCCGCTCCGGACGCCGCCGGGTCGCCGTCGTCGGCGTCGCCCTCTCCGACTGCGGCCGGGTGGACGGCCCCACCCCGTACGCCCTGCACGCGCAGGCCGCCCGCCGCGCCCTGGCCGACTCCGGCCTGGACCGCTCCGTCATCGACGGCTTCGCCTCGGCCGGCCTCGGCATCCTCGCGCCGGTCGAGGTGGCCGAGTACCTGGGGCTGCGCCCCACCTGGGTCGACTCCACCTCGGTGGGCGGCTCGACCTGGGAGGTCATGGCGGCGCACGCGGCGGACGCGATAGCGGCGGGACACGCCAACGCCGTGCTGCTCGTGTACGGATCCACGGCGCGCGCCGACATCAAGGCGCGCCGGCGCACCTCGAACCTGTCGTTCGGGGCCCGGGGGCCGCTGCAGTTCGAGGTGCCGTACGGGCACACCCTGGTCTCGAAGTACGCGATGGCCGCGCGACGCCACATGCACGAGTACGGGACGACGCTGGAGCAGCTCGCCTCGGTGGCGGTCCAGGCGAGGGCGAACGCGGCGACCAACCCGGACGCCATGTTCCGCGACCCGATCACGGTGGAGGACGTCCTGTCCGGCGAGATGATCGCGGACCCGTTCACGAAGCTGCACTGCTGCATCCGCTCGGACGGCGGCTGCGCGGTGCTGCTGGCGGCGGAGGACCACGTACCCGACACGGCGAAGGAGCCGGTGTGGATCCTGGGCTCGGGCACGTCGGTCTCCCACACCACGATGTCGGAGTGGGAGGACTTCACGGTGTCCCCGGCGGCGGTCTCGGGCCGCACGGCGTTCGCCCGCGCGGGCCTCACCCCGGCGGACGTGGACCTCGCCCAAATCTACGACGCTTTCACGTACATGACCCTGGTCACGCTGGAGGACCTCGGCTTCTGCGCCAAGGGCGAGGGCGGGGCCTTCGTGGAGAAGGGCCGCCTCCTGCGGGACGGGGAACTGCCGGTCAACACCGACGGCGGCGGGCTCTCGGCCTGCCATCCGGGCATGCGCGGCCTGTTCCTGCTCGTCGAGGCGGTCCGCCAGCTGCGCGGCGAGGCCGGCCCGGACCGCCAGGTCACCAAACCGGGTGGCCGCCGCCCCGAGGTGGCCCTGGCATCGGGCACGGGCGGCTGGTTCTGCTCCTCGGGAACCCTGATCCTGGGGCGGTGACCGGGGGACGGCGATCCCGTGGCCGCGGCGCCGGGGGCGATGGTGTTCGATGGGCGGCATGACGAGTGAGACGAGCAGCGACGCTTTCCACGCCACCCTGCACTCGCTGCGGGTGTGGGACGGCCCCCTGCCCGGTTTCGATCCGGACGCCGCGCCCGCCGAGCCGCTGGCGCTGTTCCGGGAGTGGTTCCTGCACGCCGCCGCGGCGGGGCAGCCCGAGCCGCACACCATGAGCCTGGCCACCGTCGACGCCGACGGGCGGCCCGACGTACGCACGCTGATGCTGCACGACGCCGACGCGCACGGCTGGCACTTCGCCTCACACGCCACCAGCGCCAAGGGCCGCCAGCTCGCGGGGCATCCGGACGCCGCGCTCGGGTTCTACTGGCCCGCCGTGGCCCGGCAGGTGAGGATCCGCGGCCGGGTCACCGCCTGCGGGCCCGAGGAGAGCCGGGCGGACCTGGCGGTGCGTTCGCGGGGCGCGCTCGCGGCGGCGCTCACCGGCCGGCAGAGCGAGGTGCTCGACAGCGTGGACGAGCTGCGCCGAGCCTCCGAGGCCGCCTGGGAGCGGGCCGGGGCGGAGCCGGACGCTCCGGCCCCGACGTGGACCCGGTACGTCCTCGACCCGACCGAAGTCGAGTTCTTCCAGGGCGACCCGGCCCGCCGGCACGTCCGGCTGCGCTACCGGCGCACCGGCGAAGGCGGCGACTGGATCCGCGAGCTGCTCTGGCCCTGAGGGCGCCTGGGCCCAGGCCCGGGCCTGGGCCCGGGCCCGGGCCTAGGTCGCGTCCGGTCGGAACACCGCCACCCACACGCCCTCCGCCGCCTCGCGGAAGGCGACTTCGAGCCGCATCCCGATCCGCAGGTCCGCCGGGGCGCAGTCCACCACCTCGGTCATCATCCGGGGGCCCTCGGCCAGGTCGACCACGGCCGCCGTGTACGGGACGCGCGTCCCGAACGGCGGGAGGTCGTTGCGGTGTATCACCGACCACGTGTAGAGGGTGGCGCGGCCGCTCGCGGGCTCCCAGGCCACCCGCTCCTCGCCCGCCCAGCAGTACGGGCAGAACTCGCGCGGGTAGTGGTGGGCCCGCCCGCAGTCCGCGCAGCGGCGCAGCAGGAGCCGGCCGTCGGCGGCCGCGTCCCAGTAGGGGCGGGTGAAGTCGTCGGTCTCGGGGAGGTCGTGGCGCGCGCTCGCAGAACTCACAGGAACAGTCCCGTCGCCGAGTCGAGGGACCAGGTCTGCCAGGCCATCGCGAAGAGCGCGACGAGCGAGATCAGGGCCATCATCGCGTTCTGCCCCTGCTCGGCCCAGTCGTGGATCATCAGGACCAGGTAGAGCAGGTTCAGGAGCAGGCCGCCGACGAGCGCGACCGGGGTCAGGAATCCGAGTACGAGGCCCAGCCCGAGGGCGAGTTCCGCGTAGACGACGACGTACGCCATCAGCCGCGGGCGCGGCTGGACGACCTTCTCGAAGCCGCCCTTCACGAACGGCCAGCGGTGCTTGCCGGCGACGTCCGCGGCCCAGGCGATGCCGGTGCCGCGTTCGAACCAGCCCTTCTTGTCCTTGTGCCGCCAGCTCTCCAGCCACCACAGGCCGAGCCCTATCCGGAGCACGGCGAGCCACTCGGCCCCACTGAGCCAGATGGTCTGCATCGGCCCTCCCCTTCCTCGATCTGACGGTACGTCAGTTCAGCGGATCCCCGCCGATCCCGCAAGGCCCCGAACCGGAACCGGCGCGGGTGCGACTCCCCGGACGTGCGCGCCCCGCGGACGGACGAGCAGCGCGCCAGGGACTCCTTCCGTACGCACTCCGTGCGAGGTGAGCCGCCGGCGGCCGCCCCGGGCCCGGCCCCCAGCTCGCGGTCCGCCACCCGATCGCCCCGTGATCGATCCGCAATCGATTCCCTCCTTGTCCGAGACCCATCAACGCTGTGTGTCGATACGATCACTCCTCATGCCCGGAGTCCCCACACCCCCCGACATGTCCACCCAGCCCCGCCCGGTCTACGTGATCGGCGCCGGGCCCGGCGGCCTCGCCGCGGCCGCCGCGCTGCGCGCCCGCGGGGTGCGCGCGGTGGTCGTCGAGAAGTCCGATGCCGTCGGCGCCTCCTGGCGGGGCCACTACGACCGCCTCCACCTGCACACCACCCGCCGGCTCTCCGCCCTCCCCGGGCTGGCCGTGCCGCGCCGGTTCGGCCGGTGGGTGTCGCGGGACGACGTGGTGCGGTACCTGGGGAAGTACGCCGAGTTCCACGGGCTGGAGATCGTCACCGGGGTCGAGGTGACCCGGATCGACCCCGCCCCCGGCGGGAACGGCTGGCTGCTGCACGCCACCGGCGGGCGGGTGCTCGACGCCCGGGCCGTCATCGTCGCCACCGGGTTCAACCACACCCCCGCGCTCCCCGACTGGCCGGGCCGCGACACGTACACCGGGCAGCTGCTGCACGCCCGCGCGTACCGCAACGCCACGCCGTACGCGGGCCGGGACGTGCTCGTCGTCGGCACCGGCAACACCGGCGCCGAGATAGCCGTCGACCTGGCCGAGGGCGGGGCCGCGCGGGTGCGGCTCGCCGTGCGCACCGTCCCGCACATCGTGCGCCGCTCCACCGCGGGCTGGCCCGCGCAGCGCAGCGGGATCCTGGTGCGGCGGCTGCCGGTACGGCTCGTGGACCGGCTCTGCGCACTCATCGCCAAGGCCTCCGTCCCCGACCTGGCGGCATACGGACTGCCCCGCCCCGACACCGGCCTGTACAGCAGGGTCAAGGAGGGCGCCGTCCCGGTGCAGGACGTCGGCCTGATCGACGCCGTACGCGCGGGCCGGGTCGAACCGGTCGCCGCGGTGGCCTCCTTCGAGGGAGGCGAGGTGGTCCTCGCCGACGGCTCCCGCATCACCCCGGACGCGGTGGTCGCGGCCACCGGATACCGCCGCGGCCTGGAGGGCCTGGTCGGGCACCTGGACGTGCTCGACGGGCGCGGCCGTCCCCGTACGCACGGCACCCGCTCCCCCGCGCAGGCCCCCGACCTGTACTTCACCGGTTTCACCAACCCCATCAGCGGCATGTTCCGCGAGATGGCCCTGGACGCCGAGAAGATGGCCAAGGTGATCTCCCGCCGCCTCGGCCCCCGAACGGGCCTGCCGTCCGCCGCGCCCCTCCCGGACACGGGCCTGCGCCCGGTCGACCCGCTCGCCTGAACGCCGGCGGGCGGGCCCGGGCCCGCCCGCGTTCAGCCCCCGGGCCCCGGGAGGCCCGTATTCCACCGGCTCCACCAACCCCCGTCGGCGGCCGAAAACGCGCCCTGGACCCGCTCGGGCGGGATCTGCCACCGTTCCACACACCACCTCCACCAGCTTTCCTGCGCAGCACTGTTCCTGACGACACGTCAGTTCAGTAATCTGACTACGCGTCAGTTATTGAGGTTCATCGAGCAGGAGCGGGCGGAACGATGCTTGGATCTACTCACGGCACCCTCACCACCGACTTCCGCGCACGTGTCGAGGCCTGCGGGGAGACCCCCAGGACGGCCGTCCACTCCACGGCGGCGCCATCCGCCGCGGACGCGGTCGCGGTGGACGTCAGCGGACGGCCCCTGCACGCCGACGTCCCCGACCTCGACCGGTTCTTCCGGCCCGAGTCCGTGGCCGTCATCGGCGCCTCCGACGCCGAAGGCAGACCGAACACCGGCATCACCCGCCAGCTCATGGCGTGGGCGGAGCGCGTCGGCGCCCGGATCCACCCCGTCCACCCCACCCGTCCCACCGTCTTCGGGCTGGCCTGTCACGCGTCCGTGGCCGACCTGCCCGAGCAGGTGGACCTCGCCGTCCTCCTCGTCGGCGATCCGCTGCCCGTGATCGAGGAACTGGCCGAGGCCAAGGTGAAGTTCGCCGTCGCCTTCGCCTCGGGCTTCGCCGAGACCGGCGACGAGGGCGCCGCCGCCCAGGAGCGGCTCGCCGCCGCCGTCCGGCGGTCGGGCCTGCGCCTCCTCGGCCCCAACACCAACCTCAACGCCTTCGAGGACTTCCGCGAGGACCTCGACGGCCCGGCGATCGCGCTGATCACCCAGTCCGGCCACCAGGGCCGGCCCGTCTACACCCTCCAGGAGCTGGGCATCCGGCTCTCCCACTGGGCCCCCACGGGCAACGAGGCCGACCTCGAAACCTCCGACTTCATCTCCTACTTCGCCGATCAGCCCGAGGTAGGCGCCATCGCCTGCTACGTCGAGGGCCTCAAGGACGGCCGCCAGTTCCTCCTGGCCGCCGACCGGGCCGCCCGCAACGGCGTCCCCGTCGTCGCCGTCAAGGTCGGCCGCACCGAGACCGGCGCCCGCATGGCCGCCTCCCACACCGGGAAGCTGACCGGCGCCGACACCGTCGTCGACGCCGCGATGCGCCAGTTCGGCGTCATCCGCGTCGACGGGCTGGACGAGCTCCAGGACACCGCCGCCCTCCTCGCCCGGGCCCGCAAACCGCTGGCCGACGGGGTCGTCGTGTACTCCATCTCCGGCGGCACCGGAGCACACTTCTCCGACCTGGCGACCGAGGCCGGGCTGAGCCTGCCCACCCTCTCCCAGGCCAAGCAAGACGAGCTCCACCAGTGGATACCGCCGTACCTGAACGTCGCCAACCCCGTCGACAACGGCGGCCACCCGGTCGGCGACTGGCGCGGCCGCAAGATCATCGACGCGATCCTCGCCGACCCCTCCGTAGGCGTCCTGATCTGCCCGATCACCGGCCCCTTCCCCCCGATGAGCGACAGGCTCGCCCAGGACCTGGTGGACGCGGCGGAAGCCACGGACAAGCTCGTCTGCGTGATCTGGGGCTCCCCGGTCGGCACCGAGGAGGCCTACCGCACCACCCTGCTCGGCTCCTCCCGCGTGGCCACGTTCCGTACGTTCGGCAACTGCATCACCGCCGTCCGCGCCTACCTCGGCCACCACCGGTTCACGACCGCCTACCGCTCCCCCTTCGAGGACGCGCCGCGGACCCCGTCCCCCTCGTACCGCAAGGCGCAGGCGCTCATGCGCCCGGGTCAGCAGCTCAGCGAGCACGCGGCCAAACAGCTGCTGCGGGCCTACGGGATACGGGTCCCCCGCGAGCAGCTCGTGACCAGCGCGGCGGCCGCGGTACGGGCGGCGGGGCTGGTCGGCTACCCGGTGGTGATGAAGGCCTCGGGCCCGCAGCTCGCCCACAAGACGGAGCTGGGCCTGGTCAAGATCGGCCTGACCTCCGCGAGCCAGATCCGTGACGCGTACCGGGAGCTGACGGACATCGCCCGCTACGAGAACGTCCCGCTCGACGGCATCCTCGTCTGCCAGATGGTGGAGCGGGGGGTCGAGATGGTCGTTGGCGTCACCCAGGACGACCTCTTCGGCCCGACGGTGACGGTGGGCCTGGGCGGGGTCCTGGTGGAGGTCCTGCACGACGCGGCGGTACGCGTCCCGCCGTTCGGCGAGGACCAGGCGCGGGCGATGCTCACCGAGCTGCGCGGGCATGCGCTGCTGGAGGGGGTCCGGGGGGCGCCGCCGGCGGACGTGGACGCGCTGGTAGAGGTCGTGCTGCGGGTGCAGCGGATGGCGCTGGAGCTGGGAGGCGTGCTGTCGGAGCTGGACGTCAACCCGCTGATGGTGCTTCCGCGGGGGCAGGGGGCGGTGGCGCTGGACGCGCTCGCCATCTGCCGCTGAGCCGCCGCCGGCTTGGGCCGCCCGGCGGGCGCGGCCGGCGGGACGGCTCGAAGCAGCCCCGGCTGCCCGCACTCGCCCACTTACGGCAACCACCCCACCCCGAAGGCGAGTTCAATCCATGACCGAAGAAGTCCTGCACCGCGTCGAGAGCGGCGTCTCGTGGATCACCCTCAACCGGCCGGAGGCCATGAACGCCGTCACCTGGGACCAGCGCGAGCGCGTCATCGGACTGCTCGGCGAAGCCTCCGCCGACCCCGGCGTGCGCGCCGTCGTCGTCACCGCCACCGGCAAGGGCTTCTGCGCGGGCGCCGACCTGCGCGGTGCGCCCCCGGCGGGCGGCGGCGGCAGCGAGCGCGTCGCCGGGGACGTCGCCCGCATGATCCGGCTCGGCGCGCAGCGCCTGATCACCGCGGTCCTCGACTGTGAGAAGCCGGTCCTCGCCGCCGTCAACGGCACGGCCGCCGGCATCGGCGCCCACCTCGCCCTCGCCTGCGACCTCGTCATCGCCGCCGAATCGGCCCGCTTCATCGAGGTGTTCGTACGCCGCGGCCTGGTCCCCGACGGCGGCGGCGCGTACCTGCTCCCGCGCCTCGTCGGCCCGCAGAAGGCCAAGGAGCTGATGTTCTTCGGCGACGCCGTCCCGGCGGCCGAGGCCGAGCGGCTCGGCCTGGTCAACCGCGTGGTCCCGGGAAAGGAGTTGGAGGCCACCGCCCGGGAGTGGGCGGAGCGCCTCGCGCTGGGCCCGACCCGCGCCCTCGCCCTGACCAAGCAGCTGGTCAACGCCTCCCTGGACGGTGGCCGGGCGGCCGCACTGGCCGCCGAGGCCACCGCTCAGGAGATCAACATGACCACCGCAGACGCGAACGAGGGCGTGGCGAGCTTCGTGGAGCGCCGCTCGCCCAAGTACCTCGGACGCTAGCCGTCAACGGAGGCTCACATCTGCGGGTTCGGCTTCAGCAGGGCGAACACCGCGCCGGACGGGTCCGCCACCCACGCGATCCGGCCGACGTCGGGCACGTCAGCCGCCGGCATGAGCACCGACCCGCCCTTTCCGCTCGCCGCGTCGACGGTGGCGTCGACGTCCGCCACGTTGAAGTACGGCACCCAGCGCGGCTTCTCGACGCCGTCGCCGCCCGCGCCGTCGCCCATCGGCGCGACCCCGCCGAACGAGGTCTGCTGCTGGTCGCCTTCCTTCAGGCTCAGCACGCGGTACGTCATCCCGGGCGCCTCCATGTCCTGGCTGCGCCAGCCGAACACGCCGTTGTAGAAGGCGACGGCCGCGGCCGGGTCGGGTACGTGCAGCTCGGCCCACACCAGGGTGTTCTCCTCGGAGACCTGCCCCAGGCCGGCGGTCTTACCGGGCTGCCAGACGGCGAACTCGGCGCCCTGCGGGTCGGTGGCCTGCGCGAGCCAGCCCTCGCCCATGACGTCCATGGGCTCCATGCGGATCTTCCCGCCGCCGGACTGCACGGCCGAGACGGTGGCCCGGATGTCGTCCGCCTGGAAGTGGATCATCCAGGCGGAATCGGCGCCCTCCTCGGTGAGCGGCCCGAGCGCGGCGACGGTCTTCCCGCCCATCTGGAAGAACCCGTACCCGCCGGTCTCGGGCCCTGCGGAGACGAACTGCCATCCGAACACGGCGCTGTAGAACGCGGCGGCGCCGTCGGTGTCCGGGCTGCCGAGGTCGAGCCAGACGGGCGATCCGAGGCGGAAGTCGGTGCCGAGCATGGGAGTCCTCCTGGGGGGGCGGGTGGATCGGGCCGGGGGCCACGATGCCGACCTCCCGCGGGGCTGCCCGACGTACGGGTCCCGGCGGGGCGACGGATTCACCCGTACGGGCGAACGGCGCGGCCCCGGCCCCGGCCCCGGCCCACCCCGCATGCGCCCGCGCCTCCGCCTCCACCGCGCGGCTACTGACGGTGCAGTGTTTCGGCGTACCGGGGGTGGAGGTCTTGCGGATCGCCGATGACGCAGAACAGCTCGGGCCGTTCGGCCGTGCCGGCCACTTGCCAGTCGCGCATCGGGCCACAGCCCTCGATCGAGAGCGTCACCCGGTCCCGCGGCCCGCGGTGGAAGAGGCCGCCGGACTCGTGCCTCGGCTCGAACTTCCACGTCCCGGTCCCCGAGCACGTGTCCCACAGCCCGCTCGGCGCGACCTGCGCCAGGTTCCCGGCGACGGCCTCGCCGTTCTCGCCCAGCCGCAGCCGGTACGCGCCCCCGCCGCCGGTCCACTCCCCGGCGTACTGCTCCCGCGCCAGCCGGGGCGGCTCGTACGCGGCGAACCCGGTCCGCTCCTGGAGGAACGCGCCGAACGCGCAGAGGAGCAGGGCGATCCCGGCGGCGCCGCCGACCCGGGCGGCCATCCCGGTCCACCCCAGCGACCGGTGGTGCGCGTACGAGGCCGCCGCCACCGGGAGCACCCCGGGACCCGCGATCCAGAGCGCCGTCCAGCCGTACGGCAGGTCCCAGCCCGAACTGGCCCAGCCCGCGTAGGCGGCGGCGATCGCCGCGGCCCAGAGCGCCGCCCACCACGGGCTTCCCAGGAGCCGCGTCAGCGCCATCACCGGCAGCACGAACAGCACCCGGTGCAGGTACGCGGCCAGGACCACCGCGAGGAGCAGCGCGGGAAGCGCGCCGAAGACACCGGGGTCGATGCCGATGCCGTGGTCGTCGCGCATGCCGGAGGTGGCGAGGAAGACCGCTCCCGCCACGACGCACTGCGCCATGAAGGCCAGCTCGGACCCGGTCGCCAGACGGGACCACCTCCCGCCCGCCGCGGTCGGCCCCGCGTACGCCTCTGTCACCGCCACGGCCCCCACCCCCAGAACAATTGAACATGTTCAATCGACGAGGACGATACACCCTCCCCATTTCCGAGTCACCCACCCGCACCCCTTCCTATCTGACGGGCCGTCAGCTTCAATCGTCGACGTGATGGGACACGCAGGGATGGCGGCCACCGTCGTCCGATACCTCAGGTCAGTCGGCTCCCCCACCTCCGCCCCGTCGGAGCAGGACCCGGACGTCGGCCACACCGACGCGCTGCCGCGCCCCGATCTGCGGGCCGTCGGCGAGGACGAGCGTGCACCCGTCAGCCCCGCCGAGTTCCGGGCCGTGCTCGGGAACTTCGCCAGCGGGGTCACCGTGATCACCTCCCCGGCCGGGGAGGGGGAGGACGGCCCGGCCGGATTCGCCTGCCAGTCCTTCGCCTCCCTGTCGCTCGACCCGCCGCTGGTCACGTTCATGGTGGCCCGTACGTCGACCACCTGGCCGCGGATCGCGCGCGCCGGGGTGTTCTGCGTCAACATCCTGGGCGCCGAGCAGGGCGAGCTGTGCCGGGCCTTCGCCGTCAGCGGCGCCGACAAGTTCGCGGGGGTCGCGCACACCCCCACCCCCGTGACCGGGTCACCGCAGCTCGACGCCGTGCCCGCCTGGATCGACTGCCGCATCCACGCCGTGCACACCGGCGGGGACCACCTGATCGTGGTCGGCCGGGTCGAGGCCATGGGCGCCGCCGGGGAGGACGGCCCGCTCCTCTTCCACAAGGGCCGCTTCGGCCGCCTCGCCGACCTCGCCGACTGAACCCGGCCCCGGCCCGCCGCTCAGACCGAGGAGGGCCCGGCGCTCCACACCACGAACTCCCCCGTGAACGTGGAGGTGGCGGCGTCGAACGGCCCGACGGTGATCGCCGCGACCCTGCCGCCCTTCGAACGCACGCAATAGCGGTCTCCGGTACGGATGGGGAAATTCCCCGACC
Source organism: Streptomyces sp. NPDC051109 (assembly GCF_044455885.1). Lineage (NCBI taxonomy): Bacteria > Bacillati > Actinomycetota > Actinomycetes > Kitasatosporales > Streptomycetaceae > Streptomyces > Streptomyces sp. NPDC051109. The sequence continues at coordinate 209,300 of NZ_JBITFF010000012.1, read as the reverse complement.
TCTGAGTGGCGACCAGTTCCGCGCAGCGCTCACGACTGGGCGAGCCCTCACCCTGCCGGCGGGCGATTCCGGATCCGCCCATGGCGTAGATCTTGTGCTCCGGCCTGCTGCCGGTGACGTAGTTGACGTAGAAGCTCGCGCCGACGTTGTTGTCGAGCAGCTCCGGCACCGCTGCGTCCAGGTCGACGTACGTCAGCCGCATGCTCCCCGACCAGGCGGGCGCCGCGTCCTGGGGGGCGGCCGAGGGCGAGGGCTGCGGGGCCTGGGGCTGCACGACGCCCGAAGCGGCGGGGGACGGCGCGGGCGAGGAACCGGCGGGAGAACGCGCGGCCGCGGACCCGGTGCCTGCGGGATCACCCTGCACGAGCACCGCGGCGACCACCGCGGCGGCCACGGCGACCGCCGTGGCCGCACCGGCGGCGATCACGCCCGCACGCGAGCGCTGCACGTGGAAGTGCTGCTCGGTGACGTGCTGGTCCCGGCCGGCCTGGAAGACCCTTCCGTGCCCGGATGCCTGCCCCTCCGTGCGACCGCCACCGGGCTGGTCGGTCATCGCTCGCTGATGTGCTGGTCCCGTCCCGCCTGGTACACGCGGCCGGTCCCGCTCGCCCGCGCGGTCATCCGCACCTCACCCACGTCGGCGCCCCGCCCTGCGGACGGCTGCCCGACCTCGTCCAGGAGCTCCCTGAGCGCCCCCGCGATCTCCGGGTTCTCGACGAGAAGGCGACGCACGCGCCCCTGCCACTCCGCCCGCAGCTCGGTCTCGGACAGTTCGTCGCGCCCGGCCCGGGCGGCGAGCAGATCGTCCCGGCAGGCGTCGAGGTCCGCTCCCACCGCATCCGCCCGCTCGGGATACACGCGCCTCCACACCGCGACGACCCCGTCTCGCAGGCGCGGCCACGCGTCCGTGGCGACCGAACTGATGATGGCAGCGGAAGCCGCTTGCGCCAGCTCGTTCAACATGCCCCCTCCATCGACATATCCGCATGATATGCCAACCGCCTTGTGAGATGGGCTTGTTGACACGCCGAACGGCCGAGAATCGCGGCCCGCCGTCCGGGTCAGAACGTGAGCACCCCGCGCGCCACCCGGCCGTGGTGGGCATCGTCCACGGCCTTCGCGAAGTCCTCGATCGGGTAGGTCTCCGTGACGAGTTCGTCGAGCAGCAGCCTGCCCTGCCGGTAGAGCTCCGCGTACAGGGCGATGTCGCGCTGCGGGCGGGAGGAGCCGTACCGGCAGCCCATGATGGTCTTGTCCAGGTACATGGACGAGACCGTGAACGACGCCTCCTCCTTGAACCCGGGGACCCCGAGCAGGATCGCCTGCCCGTGCCGGTCCAGCAGGTCGACGGCTTGGCGGATCAGCTTGACGTTGCCCACGCACTCGAAGGCGTGGTCCGCGCCCGTCGGGAGGATCTCGCGCACCGCAGCGGAGGAGTCGGAGACGGCCGACGCGTCGATGAAGTGCGTGGCCCCGAACTGCCGGGCCGCGGCCTCCTTCGCCGGGTTGGCGTCCACCGCCACGATGGCGCCCGCGCCCGCGATCCGCGCCCCCTGGATCACGTTCAGCCCGATGCCGCCCGTACCGATGACGACCACCGACTCCCCGTGGTCGACCCGGGCCCGGTTCAGTACGGCCCCCACGCCCGTGAGGACACCGCAGCCGATCAGCGCCGCCGACGTCAGCGGGATGTCGTCCGGGATCTTCACCGCCTGGACGGCCTTGACGATGGTCCGCTCGGCGAAGGCCGAGTTGGACGCGAACTGGAACAGCGGCTTCCCGCCCCGCGAGAACGGCTGCCCCGGCATCCCGATCGCCTTGCGGCACATGGTCGGCCGGCCCCGGTCGCAGTCCGCGCAGGCCCCGCAGTTCGCGAGGGTGGACAGGGAGACGTGATCGCCCGGCGCCACATGCGTCACACCCGACCCGACCGCCTCCACCACGCCCGCGCCCTCGTGCCCCAGGACCACCGGCGGCGGGAACGGTATCGTCCCGTCGATCACCGACAGGTCGCTGTGGCACAGCCCGGCCGCCGCGATCGCGACCAGCACCTCCCCCGGCCCCGGATCGCGGATCTCCAGGTCCTCGACCACCTGGACCTGCTTGCCGTCGAACACGACGCCTCTCACCTGGGCTCCTTAGGCAGGCCGAGCACGCGCTCGGCGATGATGTTCCGCTGGATCTCGTCCGAGCCGCCGTAGATCGTGTCGGCGCGGGTGAACAGGAACAGGCGCTGCTCCTCGTCGAGTCCGAGTTCGTACGGGGTCCCGGGCGCCCAGTCGGCCGACCCGGCCGAGGCCGCGGCTCCGCGGACCGCCACCGCCAGCTCGCCCAGCCGGCGGTGCCAGCCGCCCCACAGCAGCTTGGCCACGCTCGGCGCGCCCGGGTCGGCGGTGGAGCCGAGGGTGCGCAGGGCGTTCCAGCGCATCGTGCGCAGCTCGGCCCACTGCCGTACGAGGCGTTCGCGCAGTACGGGATCCCCGGCGCCCGAAGCCCCGCACGCGCCCCCCGGGGTGGCAGCCGCGTACGCCCCCACCACCCGCTCCAGCTCCGCCGCGAACCCGATCTGCTGGACGAGCGTCGAGACCCCGCGCTCCAGGGCCAGCAGCCCCATGGCCACGGTCCAGCCGCCGCCCTCTGCGCCGACGACCTCCGCCGCCACCGCCCCGTCGAAGAACACCTCGTTGAACTCGCTCGTCCCCGACATCTGGCGGATCGGCCGGACCTCGACCCGCCCCGGCTGATCCATCCGCACGAGCAGGAACGACAGCCCCCGGTGGCGGCGCGAGCCGGGCTCGGTCCGGGCCAGGACGAAGCACCAGTCGGCTTCCCGGGCCAGCGAGGTCCAGATCTTCTGCCCGGTGACCCGCAGCAGCCCGTCCGCAGCGTCCCGTACCGCCGTCGTACGGATCCCCGCGAGGTCGGAGCCGGCTCCCGGCTCGCTGTACCCCTGGCACCACAGCTCCTCGCCGCGCGCGATGCCCGGCAGGAAGCGGTCCCGCTGCTCCCGGGAGCCGTACTCGATCAGGGTCGGCGCGAGGAGGTTCTCGCCGATGTGGCCGACCCGGGCGGGGGCGCGCAGCGCCGCGTACTCCTCGGCCCAGACGACCTGGCCGGTGAGCGAGAGCCGCTGCTGCCCGTAGACCCCGGACGGCAGCTCCCAGCCCTGGCCGATCCAGCCGCCCCGGCCCAGCTCGCGCTCCCACGCGCGCCGGGTTTCGACCCCTTCGTGCTCGCTGCCGGGCCCGCCCTGGCCGAGGGCTTCGGCGTACGGACCCACCAGGTGCCCGGTGAGCCATGCGCGGGCGCGGGCGCGCAGCTCCTCGTCCTCGGCCCCGAAGCTGAAGTCCATGTCGTCCGGGCCCCCTTACGCGTTGGGGCGGTCCTTGGCGGCCGCCGCCTTGGCCATGGCCTCCAGCTGCGCGAGCATCGGCATCGGGTCGGTGCCCACCGTCCCGGGCAGGAAGTCGGCGATCCTCTCGGGGGTCCAGGACCCCTCGGCGTAGCCGGCGCGCAGCTCGCGCGGCTGCGCCCAGACGGCGATCTTCGGGCCGGCGATCGTGTAGACCTGCCCGGTGATCTTCTCGCCGCCGACGGCGACGGCCTTGTCGGAGAGCAGGTAGGTGACGAGCGCCGCGACGTCCTCGGGCTCGCCGATCTCCTTGAGCTCCATGGGCACGTTGGCCGACATCCGGGTACGGGCGACGGGTGCGACGGCGTTGGCGGTGACTCCGTACTTGGCCAGCCCGAGCGCGGCGGAGCGGACGAGGGAGATGATCCCGCCCTTGGCGGCGCTGTAGTTGGCCTGGGCGACGGAGCCCTGGTGGTTGCCGCTGGTGAAGCCGATGAGCGTGCCGGAGCCCTGGCGGCGCATGACGGCGGAGGCGGCGCGGAAGACGGTGAAGGTGCCCTTGAGGTGGGTGGCGACGACCGGGTCCCACTCGTCCTCGGACATGTTGAACAGCATCCGCTCGCGCAGGATGCCGGCGACGCACACGACGCCGTCGACGCGGCCGTACCGGGCGAGGGCGGTGTCGACGATGCGCTGGCCGCCCGCCATGGTCGAGATGTCGTCGGCGACGGCGGCGGCCTCGCCGCCGGCGGCCTGGATCTCCTTCACCACGCCGTCGGCGATCTCGCTCGTCGGCTCCCCGCCCTCGATGCCGACGCCGTAGTCGTTGACGACGACCTTGGCGCCCTCGGCTGCCGCCGCGAGTGCCACGGCCCGCCCGATGCCCCGGCCCGCGCCGGTGACGGCCACGACCTTGCCGGCCAAGAAGTTCCCCACGCCCGACCCCTTCCCGCGTTTTCTGACGGTCCGTTAGATTCTATGACCAGTCAGATGCCCAGGCACAAGCCCCAGTCGGCCTCAGTTGCCCCAGCGCACCCCAGGAGCTGATGGAAGCCATGACCCTGCCCGCCGAGTTCCACGACATCGCCAAACGCATCAACAACTGGGGACGCTGGGGCGCCGACGACGAGATCGGCACCCTGAACCTGATCACCCCGGCGGTCGTGCGGGCGGCCGCCGCCGAGGTCCGCACCGGTCTGCGCATCTCCCTGGCACTCCCCCTGAAGGAGGACGGGGTGCAGGCGGGGCTGATCCCCGGGCGGGTCAACCCGCTGCACACGATGGTGCAGATCAACCAGGAGCTGTTCGGGCCGGGCACGGTGGCGTGCAGCGACGACGCCGTGACGATGGGCCTCCAGTCGGCCACCCACTGGGACGCCCTGACGCACGTCTCGCACTCGGGGCGCATCTACAACGGCCGTCCCGCGTCCACGATCACCGCACACGCACGCGCCGAGTTCAGCGGGATCGACAAGGCCACCCCCATCGTCTCGCGGGGCGTCTTGCTGGACGTGGCGCGTGCGAAGGGCCTGGACCGGCTGCCGGGGAGCCACGCGGTGACCCCCGAGGACCTGGCGGAGGCGGCGGAGTTCGGCGGCGTCACCGTCCGGGCGGGCGACGTCGTCCTGGTCCGCACCGGCCAGATCCAGGTCTACCTGACGGGCGACAAGCACGGCTACGGCTTCCCCTCGCCCGGACTGTCCGTCCGTACGCCGGAGTGGTTCCACGCCCGGGACGTGGCGGCCGTCGCCAATGACACCCTGACCTTCGAGATCTTCCCGCCGGAGATCGAGAACCTGTGGCTGCCGGTGCACGCACTGGACCTGGTGGAGATGGGCATGCACCAGGGCCAGAACTGGAACCTCGAAAGGTTGTCCACAGCCTGTGCAGAAGAGAACCGGTACGCCTTCCTGCTGTCGGCCATGCCGGAGCCCTTCGTCGGCGGCGTGGGCACCCCGGTCGCCCCGGTGGCCGTCCTCTGAGGACGTTCAGCCGTACGGCCCGATTCGGCCTCCGGAGGCGGGGTAGGCAGCGGCCGTCCCATCCCCCTCGCAAGTCCCGGAGGCATCCGTGCCCGAAATGAACGGCCCCTACATGTCCGGCACCCCCTGCTGGATCGACCTGATGGTCCCCGACCAGCAGGCCGCCCTCGACTTCTACCGCGACCTCTTCGGCTGGCAGGGCGAGGTCGGTCCGCCGGAGACCGGCGGGTACTCGGTCTGCACCCTCAAGGGCAGGCCGGTCGCCGGGATCATGCGCGCCTCCAACCCGGACGGGACGGTGCCGGACCCGATGCCGCCGACCGTGTGGACCACGTACCTGGCCACCGACGACATCGACTCCACCCTCAAGGCGGTCACCGCCGCGGGCGGCACCGTGATGATGGGCCCGATGGACGTCATGGACCTCGGGCGGATGGCCGTCATCACCGACCCGACGGGCGCCACCGTCGGCCTCTGGCAGTACGGCACCTTCGCCGGCGCCGGCATCGTCAACGAGCACGGCGCGCTGATCTGGAACGAACTCAGCACCGGCGACACCGACGCCGCCGCCGCGTTCTACTCCGCCGTGCTGCCGATCAGCACGGCGAAGTCGCAGATGCCGGGCGCCGAGGGGTACACCGAGTTCAAGATCGGCGGTCGCTCGGTCGGCGGGATGATGGACCTCGCCGCGCTGCCGGCCGAGGTTCCGCCGCACTGGCTGCCGTACTTCCACGCCGACGACGTGGACGGCATCCAGGCGGCCGCGGTCCGGGCCGGCGGCAGCGTCAAGGCCCCGGCGTTCGACATGCCGGCCGGCCGGATGGCGATCCTCTCCGACCCCCAGGGCGGCACCTTCGCCGTGATCACCGCGACCGCACCGGAGCACCCCGCGTAGGCGAGCCCGCCGGTTGCCCCGGCCCCCGGCCGGGGCTCAGCGGTAGCGGGCGGCGGCCGCCGCGAAGGCGGGGGCCTCGGCGGGGGTCAGGGCCGCCACGGCGACCCAGGAGAGGTCGGCGAACTCGATGTCCATGCGGCCCTTCGCGTGCAGGCCCGCCGCGTTCGCGCGGACGACGGTGACAGCCGACCGCGGGACCTCCCAGAACAGCTTCATCGCGGGCGTCGACTGCCACACCGGCGAGACGTCCGTCAGGGCGAACCAGCGCCGGTCGGTCACGACGAGGACGTCCGTCGCCGAGCCCCGCGCGTTGGCCCGGCCGATCAGGTACCGGCCGGCCGCGCTCTGCCAGCCGCCCTCCATGCCCTTGCCGTCCGCCGGGTCCGGGCGCCGGTCGGCCCCCTGCTCGTCCCGGCGCTCGTCGTGCGCGCGGGCCCTGAAGAAGTGCTGGAGGGGGCGCGGGAGCTTCTCCTCGATCCGCCGGCCGAGCGCAGCAGGCTCTGGCGGCGCGAGCAGGTCCTCCGGCGGGCTCGGCACGCCCGGACCCGGTTCGCAGGCACATACGGCGATCAACTGCTCGTCGGGCTGGAGGAATTCCTCGGCCTGGCGACGCCTGTCCTGGTTCAACGCGCTTGCTCCTACCGCTGAGTAACGTCGAGTGCGTCCCCAATTGTCCTCGAAGCGGAATGCCTGGTTACCACCGCCCCCGACCCCGGCCCGCGGGATGCATCCCGCAGGCCGATGTCGGCACCCGGGACGGTCGTCACGGTCGCGCCATGAACACCCCCTCAGGGCGTGCGCGCCTGGACCGGCCGACGCTCCGGTGGCCGGTCGCGGCCCTCTGGACGGGCACGGCGCTCGGCACGGCCGCGGCCACCAGCGGCCACTGCGGGCGATACGGGTGAACGGGTGGGCGTGGTGCGGTCGGGAGAGCGGGGGCCGCCGCCCTCCGCCATCGAGCCGGCCGCGTTCCGCGTCGTGCAGGAAGCGCTGGCCGACGCGGTCCGGCACGCGCGCGCCGACGGCTGCCGGGTGGAGGTCGCGTACGGGCGGGACGAACCGGCCCTGGAGGTCGCCGACGACGGGCGCGGCCTCCCGGAAGGCGCCGCGCCCGGCCCCGAGGCTGGACGCCCGGGACCGGGTGCAACTGGTCATCGAGACCCACGAAATGGGGCTGGTCGCGCCGCCCCGGTAGGGCAGCGCGAGAACCAGCGGGTGGCGGCACGGTCGTGCGCGCCCCGAGCGCGGCACGGCAGCCGCCACCCCACGACCCGCACTCGTCAAGGTCTGCCCTTGGCGTCCCCTCGCGACGAATCGCTCAGTACAAGGGTGATCAACAGTTGACGAACCGTCAACACCTCGTTAGAGGTACATGCGCGGTTCCCGCGCCGTCGACCCGCAGTCCGCGGGCTTGTCGGCGCGGTCGATCTCGCACCAGATCCGTTTGCCCGCGCCCTCGCGCTGCCAGCCCCAGCGGTCGGCCAGTCCGTCCACCAGCTCCAGCCCGCGCCCGCCCGTGTCGTCCCCGGCGGCCTGCCGCCGGGCCGGGCCGCGGGCACTGGCGTCGGCGACCTCGACCCGTACGCCCGGCCCCCCGAGGAGCATCCGCAGGACGGCCGGACAGCCGGTGTGCACGACGGCGTTGGTGACCAGCTCGGAGATCAGCAGGATCAGCGTCTCGGCGAGCGGTTCGTCGTCCCCTATGCCCGACCCCGCCAGCCGGGACCGCGCCCAGCGGCGGGCCCGGCCGACCTCGGCGGGGTCCGGTCCTACCTCCAGCTGTACCTGAAGCACCTGCACCGCTCACACCATCCGAACCGGCGGACACTTCGCCTCGCGACAGGGCGGGATCACCGAGTGTGATCCCCTTGTGCAGCAGCATGGTTGACATACAGTCACGACAACAAGCGCTTCGGGCATATTCCAGCGCGAAGGAGTAGGCGTGGTGCATACTGCGCGTCGCTCGCGCTGCTGGGCCGCTCGCATTCCCGGGAGCGTACCGGAGCAGGCCCCGGAGTCCGGGCGCAATGAGCCGGGCCAAGGACACAAACCGATATCAACTCTCTGTAATCGGACATGCGTCCCGGGCCGTCCCGACCGTGCCCCGCTCCCCCGCTCTTCGTGACAGGGAGCTACCCCGGAGCGGCCGCCGCCCAGGCCGCCGACCCGGCTGCCTGCTCCGCCGCCAGCGCGGCCGCCAGCAGTTCCTCCGCCTCCCCCGCCGTCCGCCACTGCTCGGCGCGCACCCAGGCCCGCTTGAGGTGCAGGTGCACGTCCGCCTCCCATGTGAAGCCCATCCCGCCGTGCACCTGGAGGCAGTCGCGGGCGTTGCGTACGGCCGCCTCGTCGGCGAGCAGCTTGGCCCCGGCCGTCTCGGCCGCATCCGCCGTCACCGCCGCCGCGTAGACCGCCGTACGGGCCACCTCCGCCCGCACCAGCATCTGCGCGCACAGGTGCTTGACCGCCTGGAACGCCCCGATCGGCTGCCCGAACTGCGCGCGCTCGCGCCCGTACCGCACCGCCAGCTCCACCGTGCGCAGCGCGCTGCCGACCTGGAGGGCGGCCGTCAGCAGCGCCCCCTCGTCGCGGTACGCCTCCCCGCCGACCGCCCGCGAAGCCACCCGGTGCAGCGGGGTGAGCGGGTCGGCCGAGGGCACCGGCTCACCCGCAGGGAGCGACGGCGTGCCGAGCACCGCGTCCGCCTCCCCGAGGTGGGCCACCAGCGACCCGCCCAGGTCGAACGCCGTGACCACCGCCCGCCCCTGCGCCGCCCCCTCGACGGCCCCCGCCGCCAGGTGCGTGGCGACCAGCGGCCCCGGCAGCAGCGCCCGGCCCGCCTCCTCGAAGACGAGGACCGCCTCGGGCAGCCCCAGCCCGACCCCGCCCTGCGCCTCCGGGAGCCGCAGGGCGAAGAAGCCGGCCTCGCCGAGCTCCTGCCACAGCCCCCGGTCCAGGGCCCCTCCCGCGTCCACCGAGGCCCGCAGCGCCTCGCGCCCGTACCGGCCCGCCAGCAGGCCCCGTACGCCGGCCCGCAGGTCGCGCTGCTCGTCCGTCAACCGGAAGTCCACGGCCCTCACCGGCCCTTCGGGAGGCCGAGGATCCGCTCGGCGACGATGTTCCGCTGGATCTGCGAGGTGCCCGCCGCGATCGTGTACGAGAGGGACGAGAGCCGGTCCAGGACCCATTCCCCGTCCAGCGCGAGGGAGTCCGCGCCCAGCACCTCGGCGGCGGTGTCGTACAGATCCTGGCGCGCGTGCGAGTAGGCGAGTTTGAAGACGGAGCCGCCGACGCCCGGCACCCCGCCCGAGGCCTCGGACTCGCTGACGTTCCACTGGGTGAGCCGCCACAGCGCGCCGAACTCCCCGTACAGCCGCCCGAGCCGGCGCCGCAGCACCGGGTCGTCCCAGCGGCCGTTCGCCTTCGCGGTGCGCGCGAGCTCGCCCAGGGTGCGGCGGCAGGCCACGACCTCCCCGACGAAGGCCGTCCCGCGCTCGAAGGAGAGGGTGACCATGGTGACGCGCCAGCCGTCGTTCTCCTCCCCGACCCGGTTCGCGACGGGCACCCGGACCTCGTCGAGGAACACCTCCGCGAACTCGGTCGATCCGGCGAGGGTGCGCAGCGGCCGGACCGTGACCCCGGGCGCGTCCATGGGCATGGCCAGCCAGGAGATCCCGCGGTGTTTGGGTACCTCCGCGCTGATGGGGGCCGTCCGTACGAGCAGCTCGCACCAGTCGGCGACCTCTGCGTGCGAGGTCCAGATCTTCGAGCCGGTGATCACGTAGTCGTCCCCGTCGCGCACGGCGCGGGTGCGCAGCGCGGCCAGGTCGGAGCCCGCGTCGGGCTCGCTGAACCCCTGGCACCAGACCTCGTCCCCGCGCAGTACGGGCGGCAGCCAGCGCGCCCGCTGCGCGGCCGTGCCCTCGGCGGCGATGGTCGGGCCGGCGTGCAGGAGTCCGACGAAGTTGGCGCCGACGTACGGGGCGCCGGCGCGCTCGGTCTCCTCCAGGAAGATCAGGTGCTGGGTGGGGGTGGCCCCGCGCCCGCCCGCGTCCGCGGGCCAGTGCAGGCCGGCGTACCCGGCGTCGTACAGCCGGCGCTGCCAGCCGGAGTCGTACGCGCGCCGACCGGGCCAGTCGTCGGGGGACGGCTTGGCGGGCAGCTCGGGCAGGGTCTTGCCGAGCCACTCGCGCAGCCGGGCCCGGAAGTCCCGCTCCTCCTCCGTGTACGTCAGATCCATCAGCGGCCCTCGTCCAGGGGCAGGCCGAGCATGCGGATGGCGTTGCCGCGCATCAGCTTGTAGACGGTCTCCTCGTCGAGGCCCTTCACGTGGTCGAGGGCGACCTCCTTGGTGTGCGGGAAGGTCGAGTCCACGTGCGGGTAGTCGGTCTCGAAGGTGGCGTTGTCGCGGCCGACGACGTCGAGCGAGGCGATGCCGTGCTTGTCGCGGAAGAAGCAGCAGAACATCTGCCGGTAGTAGTACGTGGACGGCGGCTCGGGGATCAGGTCGCGGACCCCGCCCCAGGCGCGGTGCTCCTGCCAGACGTCGTCGGCGCGTTCGAGGGCGTACGGGATCCAGCCCATCTGGCCCTCGCTGTACGCCAGCTTCAGCGTCGGGAACTTCACCAGCACGCCGCTGAACAGGAAGTCCATCATCGAGGCCATGGCGTTGTTGAAGCTGAGCGAGGCCTGGACGGCGGGCGGCGCGTCGGGCGAGGCGGCGGGCATCTGGGAGCTGGACCCGATGTGCATGTTGACGACCGTGCCCGTCTCCTGGCACACGGCGAAGAAGGGGTCCCAGTAGCCGGAGTGGATGGAGGGGAGCCCCAGGTACGTCGGGATCTCGGAGAAGGTCACGGCGCGCACCCCGCGGGCGGCGTTGCGCCGGATCTCGGCGACGGCGAGGTCGATGTCCCAGAGCGGGATGATGCAGAGCGGGATGAGCCGGCCGCCGCTGTCGCCGCACCACTCCTCGACCATCCAGTCGTTGTACGCGCGCACGCAGGCGAGGGCGACCTCCTTGTCGTGGGCCTCCGCGAAGGTCTGGCCGCAGAAGCGGGGGAAGGTCGGGAAGCAGAGCGAGGCCTCGACGTGGTTGAGGTCCATGTCGGCGAGGCGCGCCTTCGGGTCCCAGCAGCCGCGCCGCATCTCCTCGCGCGTGATCCCCTCCAGGGTCATGTCGTCGCGGTCGAAGCCCACGGCGGCGATGTTGCGCTTGTACGGGAACTTCAGGTCCTCGTAGATCCACCAGTCGGTGGGCGGGCCGCCGGGGTCCATGGAGATCACGTACTTGCCGCCGGTGTACTGGAGCTCGCCGATGCCGGCGGTGAGCGCCTTGGGCCCGCGGTCGCGGTACTTGGCCGGCAGCCAGACGTCGAAGAGGTGCGCGGGCTCGATGACGTGGTCGTCGACGCTGATGATCCGAGGCAGTTCCATGGTGTCCCCTCGCCGCAAGCCGGATGAGTGCCCGAGTGAGTCCGAGCGTGAATCTGATGGATCGTCAGAATTAATTTCGCCTCCAAGCTAGCTCCGCCACCCCTGGACCGACAAGCGCCGGAGCCCTACGCTCTGCGCTGGATCTGACTGAGCGTCAGTTACGGAGGCTGGGGATGGCGGACACCAAGGACACGGCGATACGGCTGAGCCACTCCCCCACCCTGTGGGAGCTGGTCGCGGCGCGGGCCGCGCTCAGCCCCGGCGCCACCGTGCTGATCGAGGCGGCCGACGACCCCGCCGACGACCGCGCACTCACCTTCGCCGAGCTCCGCGACCGCTCCGAGCAGGTCGCGGCGGGGCTGCACGAGATGGGGGTGCGGCCCGGCACCGTCGTCGCGTGGCAGCTGCCCACCCGGATCGAGACGGTGCTGCTCTCGCTCGCCCTGGCCCGGATCGGGGCCGTCCAGACCCCGGTGATCCCCTTCTACCGGGACCGCGAGGTGGGCTTCGCGCTACGCGAGTCCAAGGCCGAGTTCTTCGCCGTCCCGGGCGTCTGGCGGGGCTTCGACCACACCGCGATGGCCGGGCGCCTCGGCGCGCGCGGCGTCTTCGAGGCCTACGACTTGCTCCCGGCCGCGGACCCCGCAGTACTCCCCCCACCCCCGTCCGAGGGCACCTCCGTCCGCTGGATCTACTGGACCTCCGGAACCACCTCCGACCCCAAGGGGGTCCTGCACACCGACCGCTCACTGATCGCGGGCGGCTCCTGCCTGGCCCACGCCCTGCACCTGGGCCCGGCCGACGTCGGCTCGATGGCCTTCCCGTTCGCGCACATCGCGGGCCCCGACTACACGGTGATGCTGCTGCTCTACGGGTTCCCCGCGGTCCTCTTCGAGAAGTTCGCGATGCCCGACGCGCTGGCCGGCTACCGGCGCCACGGGGTCACGGTGGCCGGCGGCTCGACGGCGTTCTACTCGATGTTCCTGACGGAGCAGCGCAAGGACCCGGGGTCCAGGCTCATCCCGACCCTGCGCCTGCTCGCGGGCGGCGGAGCCCCGAAACCCCCGGAGATCTACCACGCGGTCGTCCGCGAACTGGGCTGCCAGCTGACCCACGGCTACGGCATGACCGAGGTCCCGATGATCACCATGGGCGCCCCGGACGACACCCCGGAGCACCTCGCCACGACGGAGGGTCGCCCCCCGGCCGGCATGTCGATCCGCATCACGACGCCCGGCGGCGAGCTCCTGCCCCCGGGCACCGACGGCGAGGTCCGGCTGCGCGGCGAGGCGGTCTGCCGCGGGTACCTGAACCGGGAGGACCGACCGGCGGAGGTCTTCGACGCCGAGGGCTACCTGATCACCGGCGACCTCGGCCACCTGACGCCGGACGGCTACCTCGTCCTGACCGGCCGCAGCAAGGACGTGATCATCCGCAAGGGCGAGAACATCTCCGCGAAGGAGATCGAGGACCTCCTGCACCTGCTCCCGGCCATCGGCGACGTGGCCGTGATCGGCCTCCCGGACCCGGAGCGCGGCGAACGCGTCTGCGCGGTCGTGGAACAGCCACCCGGCGCGGCCCCCCTGACCCTCCCGCAGCTGACGGCCCACCTCCGCGCCCAGGGCCTGTCCCCCCACAAGCTCCCGGAACAACTGGAACTGGTCGAAGCCCTCCCCCGCAACGAAGCCCTGCGCAAGGTCCTCAAGTACAAACTCCGCGAGCGCTTCGCCTAGGGGTGCCCGCGAAGTCCTGCCCGGCAGTGGCGGATGTCTCAACCGGGTCTTCCACATCCGGCCGCCCAAGCCGTTCCGCCGGGTGGGCGGCAAGCACGACCACCCGTACGGGATCTACATCACGGCTTCGTCGTGGAGCAGGCGGTGGCCGCGCTCGGCGGTGCACGCTGGGGCTTCGGCGCCTACCTCGCCCTGGCCGCGGGCGGCACCCTGCTGGCGTCGGTGCTCTCCTGGCACCTGGTCGAGCGCCCGGCCATGCGGCTGAAGGACATCGGCCGCGCCCGGCCGGCTGCGCCGCGGCACGCGGACGGGGCCGCGGGAGCCCCGGCGGCCGCCGCGGACCAGGCTCTGGCCCGCGCGGGCACGGCGGCCCCGTAGCGCGCCCCCCGCGGCGCGCGGCCCCGCGGCGGCGGGGCCACGGCTGCGGGTGCGGCTACGCGTCGGGGGCTTCGACGCCGCAGTACGCGGCGAAGGCCGTCAGGATCTCGTCCTCCGTGATGCGGCCGTCGCCGTCGGCGTCCAGGGCCGCCGCGATCTGCGCGGCCAGTTCGGGCGGGGTGCCCAGGACGCGCAGGACGCGGGCCGCCGCCGCCGGGGTCGTGCCGCGGCCGTCCTCGTCCGCCACCGCGATCACCCCGTGCAGGAACGGACGCGCGATCTCCGCGAACCGCTGCGGGTTGTCCCGCAGCCGCTTCGCCGCCCCGGTGATGAACTCCTCGCGGGTCACCCGCTGGTCCCCGTCGACGTCCGCGATCCCGGCCATCCCCTGCCAGAACGCCTCCGCCCCCGCGAAGAGGTCCTGGCCCCTGTCCGACCGGGCGGTGGTGCCGAATTCGGCCAGCACCGCCTTCGCGGCCGCGCTGAAGTCCTCGCGGTCGATGTATCCGTTCCCGTCCTGGTCGAACGTGGCAAACCGGGCGGCGATCTTGCGCTCGTATTCTGCGCTGTCCATATGCGGCGTTCCGCCTTCACATGTGCGGTGGAGTTCAGTTCAAGACAAGGCAGGAGCGTAAGGCCTACGTGGCCTGCCCGTTAAGCGAAGTCGGCAAGCAGGTGGCCGCATCGAACCCGCGCACGGGAAGCGTGACGGGGCGCGTACACCTGTGCCCATGTGCCGCATCCGGTCCCACCGTTCACACCCCGCACCCCGCACCCCGCCTATCACGGAGAGCGTTCCTCCAGGCCCGCGTTCCCCCAAAACGGGCGCGAACACGCCTCTGGCGACTACATTCGAGGCGTCGACACACGGCTGGGGGCAGTTATGCCGAAGGACGTACCACCTCGCTGGGACCGCCGCATGCAGCAGCGCCTCGCCCGCGGCGAGGCCGCCGCGCTCGGAGAGCTGTACGACCGCTTCGCCTCGCTCGTGCACAGCCTGGCGCACCGGGTCCTCGGCGACGAGAAGGCGGCGGACCGGATCACCCGCGAAGTGTTCGGCTACATCTGGGAGAACCCCGACGCGTACGACCCCAGGCAGGGCTCCATGCGCTCCTGGGTCGCCCGGATCACCCAGGGCCAGGCCGTTGCCCGGCTGCGCCAGGCCGAAGTCGGCCGCGGCTCGCGCGAGGAGCTCGAACAGAAGGTGCGCAGTGCCAGCGCCGCCGCCCGCGCGGACTACATCGTCACGTCCATGCCCGCACCGCTGCGCGCCGCGCTGGAACTCGCGTACTTCAAGCGCCGCGACTACCGGCAGGCCGCCGCCGACCTCCGCATCAGCGAGGACGAGGCCCGGCGCCGGCTGCGCCTGGGCCTCCAACTGCTGTCGACCGCCAACGTCCTCCCGCCGGAGGACGCCGCTCCGCCCGGATACGGCCCGCCAGGATATGGAACACCCCGATGAACGGCCCCGCCGACCCGCCCGCCGAGGGACACGAGGAGCAGCGCCCCGGCGGTCCGGCGCGCATACCGGGTCCGCGCGGGGCCGCCGACGACCTCGATCCGCGGCACGCACCGGAACCGCTGCCCGAACCGCCGCGCACCCACGCCGTACTGAAGTCCCTGCTCGGCGCATGGGCCCTCGCGGCCTGCTCCGCCGAGGAGACCCAGGCGGTAGAGGACCACCTCACCGAGTGCGCGCAGTGCGCCGAGGAGGCGCTGCGGCTGCGCGACGCCGTGGGCCTGCTGCACCCCGAGGACAGCCTGGACCTCAAGCCGCTGCTGCGGTCACGGGTGCTGGAGGACTGCCTCGGCAGGCGGCCCGCCCGCATCCCGGTGCCGGCGTGGGCGAACCCGTACGACACGGAGACCGCGCGGCTCGACGCGCTGCTGCGGGACTTCGGCGACTCGGAGTGGCAGACCCCCGTACGGCTGAAGTGGTTCGAGGAGGAGCGGCGGCAGTCGCGCCGGACGACGGTGGCCGGGGTCATCGGGCACCTGCTGACGGTGGACGGGCTGGTCGCGACGGCGCTGGGCCTGGACGACCCGCTGGGCCCGGAGGCGCCGTCGGACGCGACGGGCCGCACCGAGCACTACTGGAGCTCCGCCGAGCAGCCCATCACCCGGCAGATCCGCGAGCCGTGGCGGGAGCAGGGCCACACGCTCGTGCGGACGGTGTCGTTCGCGGGCCGGGGCGTCGGGGAACTGTCGGTGGCGTACGGGCCCTTCGCGCTGCCGCTCGAAGACGCCTTCCTGGAGCGGGCCTTCGAGTGCTGGGTGCACGCGTGGGACATCGCGGAGGCGGTGGACTATCCCTACGACCCGCCGTCCGGGCCCCACCTGAACCGGATGATCGACCTGGCGGCGCGGCTGCTGCCGAGCGCGCTGGCCCACCGGCGCCGGGCGGGCCTCGCGGCCCCGGCCCGCGGCCTGGTCGCGGCGGGCGCGCCGGGGCGGACCCTGCACCTGGAGATCGAGGGGGCCGGCGGCGGCAGCTGGGAAATCGCCCTGGACTCCCCGGCGGCGAAGCCGTCACCGGAGCACACGGTGGCGCAGATCGCGCTGGACGGCGCCGAGTTCTGCCAGCTGGCCGCCGGGCACATCTCCCCGGAGGAGGCGGCCGTGGGCCAGCACGGCGACCGCGAGGCCATCCGCGACGTCCTCTTCGCGGCGGCGTCCCTGAGCCGCCTCTAGGCGGTGCCCGCAGGGCTCCGCCGGTGCGCGGCGGAGCCCCGGGGCTACGCGAAGACGACCGTGCGGGTGCCGTTCAGGAGCACGCGGTGCTCGCTGTGCCACTTCACGGCCCGCGCCAGCGCCTGGCACTCCACGTCGCGCCCGATCGCCACCAGCTGGTCCGGCGTCACCTCGTGGCCCACCCGCTCGACCTCCTGCTCGATGATCGGGCCCTCGTCCAGGTCGGCCGTCACGTAGTGCGCGGTGGCACCGATCAGCTTCACACCGCGCGCGTGGGCCTGGTGGTACGGCTTCGCACCCTTGAAGCTCGGCAGGAAGGAGTGGTGGATGTTGATGATCCGCCCGCTCAGCTCCTTGCACAGGGTGTCCGACAGCACCTGCATGTAGCGGGCCAGCACCACGAGCTCGACGTTCTCGTCCCGGACCAGTGCCAGCAGCTGCGCCTCCGCCTCCGCCTTCGTCTCCTTCGTCACCGGGATGTGGTGGAAGGGGACGCCGTACGAGCGCACCAGTTCGGCGAAGTCGGTGTGGTTCGAGACCACCGCCGCGATCTCGACCGGGAGCGCGCCGATGCTGGATCGGAACAGAAGGTCGTTCAGGCAGTGCCCGAACTTCGACACCATCAGCACGATCCGCATGCGCTCGTCGGAGAGGTGCAGCTGCCAGTCCATCCGGAACGAGTCGCCGATCGCGGCGAAGCTGGCCCGCAGCTTGTCGAGCGTCACCGGGGCGTCGGCGGAGAAGTGGACCCGCATGAAGAAGAGGCCGGTGTCGTGGTCGCCGAACTGCCGGCTGTCCTCGATGTTGCAGCCGGTCATGAACAGGTAACTGGACACGGCGTGCACGATGCCCTGCTTGTCCGGGCATGACAGGGTCAGTACGTACTGCTGGGGGGCCTGGGCCTGCGGGTCGTCGCTCATGACCCCACAGCCTTTCACACCCCGCGGCTCACGCCGCGCGGGTCAGGATCCGCAGCACTTCCAGCGACCGCGGCCGCTCGTCCGGTTCGTCCCCGTCCGCCGTCGCCATCCGTACGTGCGCCTCGCGCGCGGCACGGACCGCCTCGGGCCAGGCGTGGTGCTCCAGGTAGGTGGAGACGGGGGCGTCGGGCCCGACCTGGTGCAGGATCCGCAGCACCCGCAGCACCGCGAGGTCCACGAGGGCGGCCTCCTGGGAGTCGCGGAATATCGTGCCGACGTACTTGTCGGCCGACCAGCTGTCGAGCCACGTGTCCTCGACGAGGCGGTACACGGCGTCGGTGACGTCCCCGTACCCCTCGACACCGGCGAGCCAGGTCTCCTCGTGGAAGACCGGGTCGGAAAGCATGTGGAGCGCCGAGCGCACGTTGCTGCGCCAGCGCCACCACGGCATGTCGTTCAGGGGCATGCCGCCCATGGTGGAGGAGCGGCCACCTCGGCGGGAAGGGTTCTTCGAACCTTGGGCGAATGTCACGCTTGCGATGTTACGTTCACGGCTTGCGCGATCTTGAAGCACCTGTGCGCAATCCGCCCCCCGGCAATTCACCTTCACGTCACCCCGTGTTGTGTCCATCTCACTCTCCAGTTACCCCTGGGGCGGAAGCGTGCATGGACATGACCGAATGGCGACGCACCGCTTCCCTGGCCCGCACCTTGGTGGCAACGGCGATGGGCACCTGTCTCGTCGCCGGGTGCGGGGTGCTCCCCGGGGGCTCGGGGGGCTCCGGGGACACCATCACGGTCATGACCTTCGCACCGCAGGACACCAAGGCGACCAATATGCCCGGAATGCCGGGGATGGCCAAGGCCTATGAGGCCTGGGTCAATTCCAAGGGCGGTATCAACGGGCACAAACTGCGCGTACTGACCTGCAACGAGAAGAACACCCCGAACGGCGCCGCCGACTGCGCCCGCAAGGCCATCGACGAGAAGGCCGTCGCGGTCGTCGGCTCGTACAGCCAGCACGGCCGCGCCTTCATGGCCCCGCTGGAGGCGGAGGGCATCCCCTTCATAGGCGGCTACGGAGTCTCCTCCGAGGAGTTCCAGAGCACCCTCTCCTTCCCGGTCAACGGCGGCCAGCCCGTCCTCCTCGCCGGCGCCGGACACCAGCTCGGCAAGGCGTGCAGCCAGGTGGCCATCGTCCGCCCGGACACCCTCGCGGGCGACTCCATGCCGATCCTGCTCAACGCCGGCCTGAAGCTCAACAAGGCGCCCGAGGCCAACGACATCAGGGCCGCCGAGGATTCCGCGGACTACATCGCGCAGGCCCGCGAGGCCCTGGCCGACTCCACCGGCGGCAAGGACCGGGGGTGTGTGACCGCCGTGCTCGGCGAGCGCACGGAGACGTTCTTCGACGCGTTCCGGCGCGAGGACGGCAAGCACAAGAACCCGCAGATCTCCTCGGTTCTCGGCAGCGTCAGCCAGGCCGTGGTCGACCGCACCGGCGGCAGGGAGAGCCCCTTCGAGGGCTCGTACGTCACGAGCTGGTACCCGGTGTCCACGGACGCGCTGTGGGAGCCGATGCGGAAGGTGATCTCCGACCACGCCTTCGGCAACGACGCCGTCGACCCGGACGACAGCGGGACGCAGACCACCTGGATCGCGTACACCGTGCTCAGCGAGACCCTGAAGCGGTTCAAGCCCGACGAGGACGTCACGGCGCGCAAGACGGCGCGCATGCTGAACCAGGGGGAGCCGGTCAAGACCGGCGGGCTGACCCCGGACCTGAGCTGGCGCTACGGGGACATGCGCGCCGTAGCCGGCTTCCCGCGCATGGTGAACGGGCGCGTCAACTTCCAGGTCGTCCAGTCGGGCCGGCTGGTCGCCCAGCAGGGCGAGCAGTCGATGGACATGACGGAGACCCTGGAGCAGGCGCCCCGCGCGGCGTAGCGCTCCGTTCGCGACTACAGCTGGGACTTGTCCCGCTTGGTGAGGCCGTACTTGGCCGCGATCGCGTTCCACAGGGTCGCGGCCGACTCCTTCGCCCTGGTCGCCTCGCCGCTCGCCTTGTTGCCCTCGGCGGCGTTGCCGGTGCCCTTGGCCTGCCCGTCCTTGCAGCCCTTCTTGTCGCCGGCGGTGTCGTCCGCCCAGGCCGCGTAGCTGTTGTCGGCGGCCGCGGAGGACTGCCAGGCCTTGGTGAGCGAGGCGGCCAGCTTCGCGTTGTCGGGGAGCTGGTCCATCTTCAGGTCCTGGAGGCGGGTGACGAGCTCCTCGCGCTGGCGGGCCGCGTCGCGCAGGTCGGAGGCCGCCTGGCCGAGGTTGCGGCAGCCCTTGATGTCGTCGACGGCGCGGATCACGGCGGCGCGGCTGTCGTTGCTGTCCGCGAGGAGCTTGTCGAGCTGGACGGCCTGGGAGCGGGCCGGGTCCACGGGCGCCTCGGCGGCCGCCGCGGCCGAGCTTCCGGCGCTGGGGGTCGCGGCCGCGGCCGCGGGGTCGTTGTTCTGCTTCTTGCCGTCGCTGAGCAGCGCGCCGACGCCGAGTCCGACGACGGCCAGGCCGATGACGACGGCGCCGATCACCCAGGCCGGCACGCGCCGGGTCGCCTCCGGCCGGGACGGGGGCGGGGGCTGGGGCGGGGCGTACTGCGGCTGCGTCTGCGGCTGCCGGTGGGGCTGGGCCTGGGCCTGGGGCGGTACGGGCCGCTGCCCGCGCGGCGGATACCCCCGCGGCGGCGGCTGCCGCAGCACCGGCTCCTGCACGGGCGGCAGCTGCCGCGTGTGCCCGGCATCGGCGCCGCCCTCCTCACGGAACAGCGCGTCGAACCCGTCGGTGACGGGCGGGATGTACTGCGTGGCGGCCTCGTGGTGCGCGACCCCGCCCGGCACGGGCGGAATGTACTGGGTCGCACCCTCGTCCGGACCGGTAGCGCCGGGTACGGGCGGGATGTACTGGGTCGCGCCTTCACCGGGCCCGGGCGCGGCCGGAACCGGCGGGATGTACTGGGTCGCGCCCTCACCGGGCCCGGGCGCGGCCGGAACCGGCGGGATGTACTGGGTCGCGCCCTCACCGGGCCCGGGCGCGGCCGGGACCGGCGGGATGTACTGGGTGACCGCCTCCGGCAGCGGCGGGTAGCCGTACCCGTGCGGCTCCCCCGGCCCCTCGTAGCCGGGTCCCACCACGTGTCCGGGCTCCGCCTGGCCCTGCACGGGCGGATACCCGTACCCGGGCCCGCCCGGCTGCGGAGGGCCGCCCGGCCGGGCCTGGTCCTGGTCCGGATGCGGCTGCCCCGGCGCCGGCGGGTGGCCGTACGCCGGGGTCGGCGGGGGGTAGCCGTCTGCGGGCTGCGGGTACGCCGGGTCGGGGCTCCATGGCGTACCAGCCTGCGGGCCGCCGCCCTGTCCGCTCTCCGTCACCGGGACTCCTTCGCCGACCACTCCGGTATTCCGAATCGTCGGCTCACGCTACCCGGTCGCCCCCCGCCTCCGGAGGTCACCTACGCCACCACCTCCAGTCGAGCGGTGAATTCCCGGGCCGCCGGCTCGTCGCGGTACGGGGCGAGCCGGGTCCGGAAGTCGTCCAGGTACTCCGCGCCCCGGTTCGAGCGGATCCCCGACAGCAGCTCGGCCGCCTTCGCCGCCGTCTGGCACGCCTGCTCCACCTCCCGCTGCTGCACCTGCGCCGCCGCCAGCAGCAGCAGCCCGATCGCCCGGCGCCGCGCCTTGCCCGCCGGGAGCCCGCGCAGCGCCTCCTCCGCCTGCCGGGCCGCCGCGTCCGCCTGCCCCAGGTCCCGGTGGCAGTGCGCCAGCTCGTCCGCGAGGTACGCCGCGTCGAAGTGCCGGATCCACACCGGGTCGTCGCCCGACTCCGGCTCCGCCCGCTCCAGCGCGGTCACCGCCCGCGAGGACAGCACCGCCGTCGCCCGGGTGTCGCCCAGCAGGGCGTGCCCGCGCGCCTCGGCGGCGTAGAACATCGCCTCCACCCGCGGCGTGACCTGCCCGCGGGTCCCCTCCTGCGCGGCCCGCGCGAGCTGCGCGATCTCCCGCGGATTGCCCAGTTCCGCCGCGAGGTGGCTCATGGACGCCGCGAGCACGTAGCCCCCGTACGCCCGGTCCCCGGCCGCCTGCGCCAGCCGTAGCGCCTGAATGTAGTAGCGCTGCGCCAGGCCCGGCTGGCCGGTGTCCACCGCCATGTAGCCGGCCAGCTCGGTCAGTCTGGCCACCGCCGCGAACAGCGCCCGCCCGACCGGCTCCCGGTACGAGCCGCCGATCAGCCCGGACACCACGGAGTTGAGGTAGTGCACGACGACGGGCCGCACGTGCCCGCTGCCGAAACGGTGGTCGAGGTCCTTCAGGGCCTCGGTGGTCGCCCGTACCGCCTCCACGTCCGGCATCCCGACGCGCGAGCCGCCGCTGCGCGCCACCTGTGCGTCGGCGCCGGTGATCAGCCAGTCGCGGCTCGGCTCGACGAGCGCCGAGGCCGCCACGCTGGAACCCGAGAGGAAGTCGCGGCGGCCGACGTCGCTCCGCCACAACTCGCTGACCTGCTCGATGGCGCCGATGACGGTCGGGGAGAACTGCAGGCCGATGCCGGAGGCGAGGTTCTTGCCGTTGGCCATGCCGATCTCGTCGATGGTGACGGTCCGGCCGAGTTTTCGCCCCAGCGCCTCGGCGATGATGCCGGGCGCCCGGCCGCGCGGCTGCTGGCCGCGCAGCCACCGGGCCACGGACGTCTTGTCGTAGCGGAGATCGAGGCCGTGTTCGGCCCCGCACATGTTGACGCGCCGGGCGAGCCCGGCGTTCGAGCACCCGGCTTCCTGGATGAGCGCCTGTAGCCGTTCATTCGGCTGGCGCGCGACGAGAGGCCTGGCTGCCATGAAAACCCCCAGTAGCCGCGGGTGATCGTTGGAATGATCACTTCCCGCCTGAGTTGCGGAGAATCATCCGCTCTGCGTCGTGTCGCTACCCAACTCCGGCGCCCCGACCTCCTACGCGCCCCCGCGCGTGCTCCAGTGCGCCCCGTATGCAGGATCGATGCTCCGTCCACCGGCCGGTTTACGCCCGTAACCACGAGTGACCCCGAGAGTTGTGATGGGCGTGGAAGACACCATCGGAGTCACGGAGACCGCACCCATCCCCAAGCAGCGCGGCGAGCAGCTGCTGGACCATGCCGTGCGGTACGCGGAAGAACGGCACTGGGACGTCTTCGCCGGCACCTGGCTGGAGTCCGCGGACGGGCGGGAGGTGTGCTCCTGCGGGGCACAGGACTGCCCGGCACCCGGCGCCCACCCCACGGTGAAGGACTGGGCGGCGCTGGCCACGGGCAGCGCGGTCCAGGTGCGGCGGATCTGGGCGAAGCGGCCCGAGGCCTCGATCCTGCTGCCGACGGGCCGCACGTTCGACGCGCTGGACGTGCCGGACTCGGCCGGGTTCCTGGCGCTGGCGCGCCTGGAGCGGATGGAGCGCACCCTCGGGCCGGTCGCCCTGACGCCCGACCACCGGATGCTGTTCTTCGTCCTTCCGGGCGCCGGGGTGAAGGTGCCGGACCTGGTGCGCAAGCTCGGCTGGTCACCGGCCTCGATCGATCTCGCCGCGCGCGGCGAGGGCGAGTACGTGGCCGCCCCGCCCACCCGCTTCGGCGGCCGGGGAGCGGTCCAGTGGGCACGCCGGCCCACCCCGGCCAACCGGTGGCTGCCGGACACCGAGGAGCTGATCGCGGCGCTGGCGTACGCCTGCGGCCGCGAGGCGGCGGCGGACCGGGACCGGCGGGGCGCCTGACGCCCGATCGGCGAGATCGCAGGTCAGAGCCGGGATGTTCGTGTCCGGAAACTCATGACATAAGTAACTGCCCAGCCTCTCCCCGCCCTCCTATCGTGAGGAGGGCAAGACCACGGGGATGAGGACGAGAGGCAGGCGCACATGCCGGACCAGGCAGTTGCGACGGGTGGGGCGGACGGACCGGACGGCGCGCGGCCCGCGCCGTCCGCCGGACGGGCGGCGGTACGGGTCGAGGGCCTGTGGAAGCGCTTCGGCGACCAGGTCGCGGTCGCGGGGATCGACCTGGAGCTGCCCGCGGGCCAGTTCATCGGCCTGGTCGGGCCGAACGGCGCCGGCAAGACGACGACGCTGTCGATGGTGACCGGGCTGCTGCGCCCGGACATGGGTCGGGTCCTCGTCTCCGGGCACGACGTGTGGAGCGACCCGGTCGAGGTGAAGTCGCGGATCGGCGTACTGCCGGAGGGCCTGCGGCTGTTCGAGCGGCTGTCGGGCCGCGAGCTGCTCGGCTACATGGGCCGGCTGCGGGGGCTGCCGGGCGAGGAGACGGACAAGCGGGCCACGCAGCTGCTGGACGTACTGGACCTCGCGGGCTCGCAGCACAAGCTGGTCGTGGACTACTCGACGGGCATGCGGAAGAAGATCGGCCTGGCCGCCGCCCTGCTGCACAACCCCGAAGTCCTCTTCCTGGACGAGCCGTTCGAGGGTGTGGACCCGGTGTCGGCGCAGACCATCCGCGGGGTGCTGGAGCGCTACACCTCGTCCGGCGCCACCGTCGTCTTCTCCTCCCACGTGATGGAGCTGGTCGAGTCGCTGTGCGACTGGGTGGCCGTCATGGCCGCCGGCCGGATCCGCGCCGCGGGCCCGCTGGCCGACGTACGGGGCGACGCGCCCTCGCTGCAGACCGCGTTCCTGGAGCTGGTCGGTGCGGGCGGGCGCGACGCGGGGGACTCCCTGGACTGGCTCGGCGGGCAGGCGGCCCGATGAGCGCCGCACCCGCCTCCGCCCCGGCGGCCGGGCACGCCTCGGCCGCGACCCCGGCCTCCGCTCCCGCGGTGAACCTGACCTCGGTCTTCGTCCGCCTCAAGCTCTCGCTGATCCGCAACGGGCTGAAGGGCTCGTCGAAGCGCAAGGCCGCGTACTTCACCTCGCTGGCGCTGTCGCTGGCGGTGGCCTGCCTCGCGATGATCGGCCTGGCCGTGCTGCACGGGAACGCGCACGCGGGCACGGTCGTCGTGCTGCTCGCGGCGATCCTGGCGCTGGGCTGGACGTTCATGCCGCTGTTCTTCCCGAGCGGGGACGAGACGCTCGACCCGAGCCGGCTCGTCATGCTGCCGCTGCGGCCGCGGCCGCTCGTACGGGCCCTGCTGGCCTCCTCGCTGGTCGGTATCGGCCCGCTGTTCACGGTCTGCCTCGCGGTGGGCTCGGTGGTGGCCGTCGCGCGGGGCGCGGCGGGCATCGCGGCGGCCGTCGTGGCCGTGCCGCTGCTGGTGCTGGGCTGCGTCGTGCTGGCCCGCGCCGTGGCCACGGCCAACGTCCGGCTGCTGACCAGCCGCAAGGGGCGCGACCTCGCGCTGCTCAGCGGCCTGCTGATCGCGATCGGCGCGCAGCTGGCGAACTTCGCCAGCCAGCGCCTGTTCCAGGCGGGCGGACTGGCGCAGTTGGAGCCGGCCGAGGCCGTGGTGCGGTGGCTGCCGCCCGCGACGGCCGTCGGCATGGTGGACTCGGCGAGCGAGGGCGCGTACGGGGTGGCCGCGGGCCAGCTGGCCGTGACGGTCCTCGCGCTGGTCCTGCTGCTGCGGTTCTGGGAGCGGAGCCTGACCGCGCTGATGGTCACCCCGGACGGGTCGACGATCGCGGCGGCGAAGCCGTCGGGGAAGCGGGAGTCCGCGGGAGGCGCCGGTGTCCGGGCGTTCCTGCCGGCCGGTCGGACGGGCGCGGTCATGCAGCGCACGCTGCGGTACGTGGTGCGCGACCCGAAGACGAAGTCGGCGTGGGTGACGGCCCTGGCGGTCGGCGCGATCGTCCCGGTCTTCAACGCCCTCCAGGGCACGGGCTCGCTGTACCTGGCCTGCTTCGGCGCGGGCATGCTCGGCATGCAGATGTACAACCAGTTCGGGCAGGACACCTCGGCGTTCTGGATGGTCGCGCAGACCATCTCGACCCCGCGGGAGGCGTTCGAGGAGCTGCGCGCCCGCGCATACGCCCTGGCCCTGGTGACCGTCCCGTACACGGTCGTGCTCATGGCGGTCACGGCGGCGCTCGTGCACGACTGGAGCGGTTTGCCGGCGGCTCTCGGGGTGGCCCTGGGGCTGCTCGGCTCGATGCTGTGCACGGGCGCACTGGCCTCGGCCCGGTTCCCGTACTCGATCCCGACGGACGGCGCGTTCAAGAACGTGGTGCCGGGTCAGGCCGGGCTCGCCTGGGCGGGCATCTTCGGCGGCATGCTGGCGTCGGCGGTGATCTGTTCGCCGGTGATCGCCCTGGCGGTCTTCCTCAACGTGACGGACCAGCAGTCCCTGACCTGGATCCTGCTGCCGCTGGGCGCGGCCTGGGGCACCCTCGCGGCCTGGGCGGGCCTGCGCCTGACGGCGCCGACGGTGGCCAGGACCCTTCCGGAGATCCTGCTGGCGGTCAGCAAGGGCTGAGCGGCGGGGGCTCGGCGGCAAGGACTGAGCGTCGGGCGTACGTGATGCGCGTACGGGAGGGGGTGACGGGCTGCTGCCCGCCGCCCCCTCCGCGCGTTCCTCAGCGGGCGGCGCTTCTGATCCGCTCCAGGAAGGGCTCCAGGGCGGCGCGCCAGGCGGCGGGTTGGTCGTAGTGGAGGTAGTGGCCGGCGTCGGGGATCTCGGCGTACTGGCCCTCCGGGAGGACGCGGACCATCTCCTGGGCCTCGGCGCGGCCCAGTTCGCCGTCGAGGCCGCGGACGACCAGGGTCGGGCAGCGGACCTGGGCCAGCTCCTCCCAGTGCGCGTCGTGCACCCAGGTCTCGCGGGCGGTCAGCATCTGGCGGCGGGAGAACAGGGGGCGCCAGCCGTCGGGGGCCTGGTGCATCACCTCGGCGAAGAAGGAGCCGCGGCCGGGGTCGGGGCGTTCCACCCGGGGGTCGTCCTCGCCGAACCAGCGGCGGGCGGCGTCCTGGGTGGGGAAGGGGAGGGGCCAGCGGCGGAACCACTCCTCCCATTCCTGCTGGGAGGCCTCGCCGAGGGCGGAGGCGCGCATGTCGCAGATCACCAGGGCCTCGACCAGGTCGGGGCGGCGGGCGGCGAGCTGCCAGCCGGTGAGGGCGCCCATGGAGTGTCCGATCAGCGTCACGGGGCCCAGGCCGAGCTGCTCGATGACGGCCTCGGCATCGGCCACGAACGCGTCGCGCCCCAGAGGGGTCGCGGCACCCGGGCCGGCGGCGGGGCGCTCGCTCTGGCCGTGGCCGCGCTGGTCGAGGGCGACGACGCGGCGGTGCTCGGAGAGCCAGCGGGCGGTGCCCGCCCAGTGGAAGGCGCGGCCCATCAGACCGTGGAGTAACAGCACCCGGGGCTCGTCGGGATCCGGGGGCGCGGTGGGGGGCGATTCCCGGAACTCCCAGGCGGCCAGGCGCACACCGTCGGCCCCTGTCACATCGATGCGCTGTACCACGGCAGATGCACCCCCTTCGCTCGCGGCCAGACTATCGAACCCGTATTCGAAAACGGGGTTCTCGTCTTCAACACCGCTCTTTCGAGTGACCTTGCTCAAGGATTGGCCGCCCCTGCCGACGGAGATCCTTTCAACAGGGAGGCGGGCCGCTCGGGGAAGACGGTCCGCGGGGATGACCTTGAGAGCTCGGGGCTCCAGGTCAGCAAGGGGAGGATCGGTCCCGGCGCCGCGAGGCGCCGGGACCGCCCACATCTACCACCGTCTACCGCCGACAGTGCGCGTGCCGGCCTGCGTGGAGGCCGTCAGCGCTTGGCCACGAACACGTGCGAGGCGATCTCCGCATCCAGCTCGGCGGCTTCGCCACCGCTGCCGACCAGCACCCCGCCCGGCGACTCGGTCACGCTGACCACCGAACCGGGCTGCACGCCCGCCCGCCGCAGCGTGTACATCAGCTGGGCGTCCGTCTGGATCGGCTCCCCGATCCGGCGCACGACCACCGTCTTGCCGTCCGCACCCGGATCCAGCTCCGACAGGCTGACCATTCCGTCCTCCAGGAACGGGTCCGCCTCGGCCTTCTCGCCCAGCTCCTCCAGCCCCGGGATCGGGTTCCCGTACGGCGACTCCGTCGGGTGGCGCAGCAGCTCCAGCACCCGCCGCTCCACCGCCTCGCTCATCACGTGCTCCCAGCGGCAGGCCTCGGCGTGCACCTGCTCCCACTCCAGGCCGATGACGTCGACGAGGAGGCATTCCGCGAGCCGGTGCTTGCGCATCACGCGCGTCGCCAGCCGCCGCCCCTCCTCCGTCAGCTCCAGGTGGCGGTCGCTCGCCACGGCCACGAGGCCGTCGCGCTCCATGCGCGCCACCGTCTGGCTCACCGTCGGGCCGCTCTGGTCCAGCCGCTCGGCGATGCGGGCGCGCATGGGGACCACGCCTTCCTCTTCCAGCTCGAGGATGGTGCGGAGATACATCTCCGTGGTATCGATCAGTCCGGACATTCGTGCCCCTCGGATATCGTGCGCTGGCCCTGCACCCAATTCTGACGCATCGCGCCGACAACCGTCCCGTGCCGGACGTCAAGCCCCGCCCAGGACAGCCCCGGGCGACCGGGCCCCGGGATTGACGTCCGTATTGACACGCCCTTGGTCCAGACCGCACGGTGAGCGGCGGACACGGACGAACCCCACCTCTGGAAGGGCCTTCGGCGTATGAGCGAGAGCAAGCTGGCCGGTCGGTTCCTCGACGCCGCGATCGGACTCCTGGAGCGGGTGCGGGACGAGGAGGCCGCGCAGATCGCCGAGGCCGGCGCCGTCATCGCCGACGCCGTCGCCGCCGGGAACCGGCTCTTCGCCTTCGGCGCCGGACACTCCTCGCTGCCCGCGCAGGACGTGGTCTACCGGGCCGGCGGGCTCGCGCTGGTGAACTTCCTCGCCGTCCCCGGAACCGTCGGGATCGACGTCATGCCGGCCACCCTGGGCAGCGCCCTGGAGCGCGTCGACGGCCTCGCCGGGGCCGTCCTCGACAGCAGCCCGGCCACCGACGGCGACGTCCTCGTGATCATCTCCCTCTCCGGGCGCAACGCGCTGCCGGTCGAGATGGCCATGAACGCCCGCGCCATCGGCCTCAAGGTGATCGGCGTGACCTCCGTGGCGTACGCGACGGGGACCAAGTCGCGGCACGTCTCCGGCACCTTCCTCAAGGACCACTGCGACATCGTCCTCGACAGCAAGATCGCGGTCGGCGACGCCGAGCTGAGCCTCGACGGCATCGACGCGCCGTTCGCACCCGCCTCCACCGTCGTGACCAGCGCGATCATGCAGGCCGTGATGGCGGCGGCGGCCGGCGAGCTCGCCGCCCGCGGCCTGGAGCCCCCGCTGCTGCGCTCGGGCAACGTGGACGGAGGCCACGAATGGAACGGCCGCGTCCTCAAGGAGTACGGCGACCGGATCTTCTTCCGCCACTGAGACCTCCCGCGCCCCGGGCCGGGTCCCTCGGATCCGGCCCGATCCGAAGGACACGGCTCAAGGGGCGCCCTCGTCCCGGGCCGGCCCCGGCCACGCCGCCAGGTCCAGGTCGGCCGCCACCCGGGCCGCCACCTCCTCCGCGTACGCCGCGTCCGCCTGCTCGAAGGCCGCCCGCGAAGCGGCCCGTACGAAGGTCAGCGCCCCCACGGTCCGCCCGCGGCTGCGCAGCACCGTGCACAGCACGTGCGCCGCGTCCTGCGGCCACTGCCGCTCCCGCGCCCAGCTCCCGGCCGCCTCCCCGCGCGGAGCGCTCGTACGGACCGAGCCGATCCGGTCCAGCGCCTGGAGCGCCGGGTGCCCGGGCGCGTACCGGGCCGGGATCGCCTCCTCCCCCGGCAGCAGCGGCGGCGACGCCGCCATGCGTACGAGCCTGCGCCGGTCCGGGTCGCCCGACTGCTCCAGTACGTCGAGCAGGGCGTGCTCGGCGAATCCGGCGAGCGCGAAGTCCAGCCGTACGGCGGCCGCCTCGGCCGGGTCCTCGCACTCGGCGGCCGCCCGGCCCGAGCGGTGCAGCTGGCCGGCGCGGAACCGCAGCTGCGCCGTGTCCAGCGCGGCCTGCCGGGCCTCGGTGATGTCCTGGAACAGCCAGCCGACCCCGAGCGGGACCGGCTCCTCCGCCAGCGGGGAGCCCAGCCGCAGGAACCCGGACCGCCAGCACCGCCGCCGCACCCCCTCCGGCGTCCGCACCGACACCCACAGCTCCATGGGCGCCGGCGGCGACCCCTCGGCGAGCACGTGCTGCAACGCCCCCTCCAGCTCCTCGACGCCCTGGGCGAGCAGCTCCCCGAGGGGCCGGCCGAGCAGGGCGGTGCGCCCCGAGCCGAAGGCGCGGGCGGCGTGCGCGTTGACCACGGCGGGCCGCAAGTCCACGTCGACGAGGACGACACCCCAGGAGGCGTCGTCCATCAGCGCCTCGCTCAGCGCGATGGACCGCTCCAGGTCGATCTGGGCGTGCACCTCGCTGAAGGCGCAGTACACCCCGGCGGGCTTCCCGTCCGCCCCCGGCACCCCGGCGGACTGGGTCCGCACGAGCACCCGCCCGCCTTCCTTGGTCAGCAGCGCGAACTCGTGCACCTGCCGCCCGGCCACGTCCTGGGCGGCCATGAGCCGCTCCTCCACGTCCTGCGCGTCGGCGGCGCGTACGGCCCACCCGGCGAAGCCCTTGCGTCCGACCGCCTCGGCGGCGCTCCAGCCGAGGATCCGCTCGGCCTCGCGGTTCCAGTGCGTGATCACGCCGTCGGCGTCGAACGCGCACAAGGCGGCGTCCATCCCGTCGAGCAGCGCTGCGAGCAGATCGTCGGTGGTCTCACCACGTCCGGAAGCACTCACCTGGCACCCCCTGCAGGTGTTCGCGTGTGCGGCACGTCAGATCATTCAACTGGAACGTGACGCAGCCCACACCGCATTCCCCGAATCGCCCCGAAATAAATCACTTGAGGACCCCGGGGAGCAGTTCTAGGCTCTGCCTTACACGAGAAGGGAGGTGGTTCCCGAAATGTACGGAAACCGGACGCGTGAGGTGGCTGCGGGCTAAGGGCCCGTCGTCGCACGCACCCAGTGCGGTGCCCGGCGGGTAGCCAGGCGCCAATCCCAAGCAGTCACCCGACCCGCGAGCTCGCCGGTACGTCCGGCCGGCTTCTCTCACTGCAGGAGAGAAACCCGAGCTCGCGGGTCGTCTGCGTGGTCGGGGGGGACGAGGGCCTCCGGCGGGGGTGCGCCTACGGGCAGAGGCGCTCCAGGCGCCACTTGCCGTCCTCCAGTACGTAGTGCAGCCGGTCGTGGAGGCGGTTCTCGTGGCCCTGCCAGAACTCGATCCCGTCGGGGACGACCCGGACGCCGCCCCACTCGGGCGGGACCGGGACCTGCTCGCCCTCCGGATAGCGCTCCGCGAGCTCGGCGTAGCGGCGGTCCAGCTCGGCGCGGGAGCCGATCACCCGGGACTGCTCGCTCGCCCAGGCACCCAGCTGCGAGCCGTGCGGGCGGGAGCGGAAGTACGCCGCCGTCTCGTCGCGGCCGATCCGCGAGGCCGTGCCGGTGACGATGACCTGGCGGGCGATGGGGTGCCAGGGGAAGAGCAGCGCGACGTGCGGGTTCGCGTCGATCTCGCGGCCCTTGCGCGAGCCGTAGTTGGTGTAGAAGACGAATCCCCGCTCGTCGAACTGCTTCAGCAGCACCGTGCGGGAACTGGGGCGGCCATCCGCGGTCGCGGTCGAGACGACCATCGCGTTGGGTTCGAAGAGGTGCGAGTCGGCGGCCTGCTGGAACCACTCGGCGAACTGCCGCATGGGGTCCTCGGCGAGGCCGTCCTCGTGGACGATCTCCGAGCGGTACTGCTTGCGCATCGTGGCGGGGTCAATGTCCTGGTCGGTCACGCGTGCCATCCTGCCGCAGGAGTGCTCGCGGCAGTGTGCCGTATGTCACGCTTCCGCCTGCCAGCCTGAACAGCCAAAATCTTGGGGCCGGTCCGGAGGTCCCCACGCGGGTGACCGACGGCCGTGCCGGGCATCAACGGGGATGACCGCGCCGGACCGCGAGTCACGCCGGGAGCCGCGCGTGTTCGCACTATCTGAGGAGCCGCCTGATGTCCGACTTCGTACCCGGGCTCGAAGGGGTCGTCGCGTTCGAGACCGAGATCGCCGAACCGGACAAGGAAGGCGGATCGCTCCGCTACCGCGGCGTCGACATCGAGGATCTCGTCGGGCACGTCTCGTTCGGCAACGTCTGGGGCCTGCTGGTCGACGGGGCGTTCAACCCCGGCCTGCCCGCCGCCGAGCCCTTCCCGATCCCCGTGCACTCCGGTGACATCCGCGTCGACGTGCAGTCCGCCCTCGCCATGCTCGCCCCCGTGTGGGGTCTGAAACCGCTGCTCGACATCGACGAGCGGACCGCCCGCGACAACCTCGCGCGCGCCGCCGTGATGGCCCTGTCGTACGTGGCCCAGTCCGCGCGCGGTCAGGGCCGGCCGATGGTGCCGCAGAGCGAGATCGACAAGGCCGAGTCCGTGGTCGAGCGGTTCATGATCCGCTGGCGCGGCGAGCCCGACCCGAAGCACGTCAAGGCCGTCGACGCGTACTGGACCTCGGCCGCCGAGCACGGCATGAACGCCTCGACGTTCACCGCGCGCGTGATCGCCTCGACCGGTGCGGACGTGGCCGCCGCGCTGTCCGGCGCGGTCGGCGCCATGTCCGGGCCGCTGCACGGCGGTGCGCCGTCCCGCGTCCTCGGCATGATCGAGGAGATCGAGCGCACCGGTGACGCCGTGGCGTACGTGAAGAAGGCCCTGGACAAGGGCGAGCGGCTGATGGGCTTCGGGCACCGCGTGTACCGGGCCGAGGACCCGCGCGCCCGCGTGCTGCGGCGTACCGCCAAGGAGCTGGACGCGCCGCGCTACGAGGTGGCCGCCGCCCTGGAGAAGGCCGCGCTGGAGGAGCTGCACGCGCGCCGCCCCGACCGGGTGCTCGCCACGAACGTGGAGTTCTGGGCCGCGATCATGCTGGACTTCGCGGAGGTCCCGGCGCACATGTTCACCTCGATGTTCACCTGCGCCCGGACCGCCGGCTGGTCGGCGCACATTTTGGAGCAGAAGCGCACGGGCCGCCTGGTGCGGCCGTCGGCGCGCTACATCGGCCCGGGGCGGCGCGACCCGCGCGACATCGAGGGGTACGCCGACATCGCCGACACGGCCTGAGTCTCCTCCGTACGCCTCGTACGTCTCGTACGCCGGTCAGGGCGTCGCCTCCCGTATGCGCGGGAGGCGACGCCCACGGTGTTCCGGGGGTTCCCGGCCTCAGCCGAGGGCGGCGTCCAGGATGCGGGACCACTGGGCGACCACGCGGGCGCGGCGGGCCGTGTCGTCGGTGAGGACGTTGGCCAGACCGAGTCCCCGGGCCATGTCGAGGAGGCCCTGCACGGTCTCGCGCACTCCGGGCACGGACTCGTCCGCGCCGAGGAGTTCCACGGCGATGCGGTGGGTCTCGCGGCCCACGCGGGCCTCCAGTTCGGTGACCTGGGGGCGCAGCTGCTCCTCGTTGGAGGCGGCGACCCACAGCTGGAGGGCGGCGCGGAAGAGGGCTCCGGTATAGAGGTCGACGATCGCCTCGACCACCGCGGGGCGGGCGGCGGGGCCGGCCTGGAAGAGGTCGCGCAGGGCGGCGGACCGCTCCTCGGAGACGTACGCGACGGCGGCGGTGAACAGGTCCTCGCGCGTCGGGAAGTGGTACTGGGCCGCGCCGCGGGAGACCCCGGCTCGTTCGGCGACGACGGAGACGGTGGAGCCGGCCCAGCCCTGTTCGGCGAGGCAGGCGACGGCCGCCTCCAGGAGGTGGCGGCGGGTGACGCGGCTGCGGGCCTGCTTGGGCCCGGGCTGGGACTCGGGCGCGGGTCCGGCGTCGGACGCGGCTCCGGCGTCCGGCGCGATCCCGGCGTCGGACGCGGTCCCGGCGTCGGTCACAGGGCCCATGACGGGTCCCGGCGTTCGAAGCGGGCGGTGATGCCCTCGCGGGCCTCCGCTGAGGCGAAGTGGTGTGCGGACAGCTCGGTGAGCGCGGAGCCCTCGGCGGCCAGGACGGCCCGCACCGGGGCGGTGAGCAGTTCCTTGGTGGCGGCGAGGGCCTCCGGCCCGGCCTTGCGCAGGCCCGCGAGGACGGGGGCGAGGACCTGGTCCACGTCCTCGCCGTGCAGGGTGAGCAGGCCGATCCGGGCGGCTTCGGCGGCGTCGAAGGCCTCGGCGGTCAGGAAGTACCGGGCCGCGGCGCGCGGGTCCAGGCGCGGGAGCAGCGGCGCGGAGATCACGGCCGGGACCACGCCGAGGTGGGTCTCGGTGAAGGCGTACGTGGAGGCGGGCCCGGCGGCCGCGACGTCGCAGACGCCGAGGAGGCCGAGGCCGCCGGCCCGGACGTGTCCGGTGACGCGGGCCACGACCGGCTTGGGGAGTTCGGCGATCTCGCGGAGCAGGGCGAGGAAGTCGGCCGGGTCGCAGGGGGACTTGAGGTCGGCCCCGGCGCAGAACGTGGTGCCGGTGTGGGTCAGGAGGATCGCCCGCGCCTGCGGGTCCGCCGCCGCCGCGGCGAGGGCCGCGCGCAGTTCGCCGACGAGGTCCGCGGAGAGCGCGTTGCGGTTGGCCGGGGAGTCGAGCGTGAGGGTGGTGAGGCCGAGCGCTCGCGCGGCGCCGACGGGGCGGGTCATGCCATGTCCTCCGGAGGTTGTGCGGATCTTGGGCGGCTCCTGCGGCCGTGCGGCTTTGCGCCCCGGCGGGCCCCGGGCGCCGGTGCCGGGGGCG
Source organism: Streptomyces sp. NPDC051109 (assembly GCF_044455885.1). NCBI lineage: Bacteria > Bacillati > Actinomycetota > Actinomycetes > Kitasatosporales > Streptomycetaceae > Streptomyces > Streptomyces sp. NPDC051109. The sequence continues at coordinate 175,216 of NZ_JBITFF010000012.1, read as the reverse complement.
GTGCCGGTGCCGGTGCAGACGGGGTCGGGGTGTGGCCGCGGGCGGTGCCGGGAGCTCCAGCCGCCCAGGTTAGTAAGACTTGGGCAGGCCCAGGGTCTGGTGGGAGACGAAGTTCAGGATCATCTCGCGGCTGACCGGGGCGATGCGGGAGACGCGGGAAGCGGTGATCAGGGCGGCCAGCCCGTATTCGCGGGTGAGGCCGTTGCCGCCGAGGGTGTGGACGGACTGGTCCACGGCCTTCACGCAGGCTTCGGCGGCCGCGTACTTGGCCATGTTCGCGGCCTCGCCGGCTCCCATGTCGTCGCCCGCGTCGTACAGGTGGGCCGCCTTCTGCATCATCAGGCGGGCGAGTTCGAGGTCGATGTGGGCCGCCGCGAGGGGGTGGGCGATGGCCTGGTGGGCGCCGATCGCCTCCTTCCAGACCTGGCGGGTCTTCGCGTAGTCCACGGCCCTGGCGAGGGCGTAGCGGCCCATTCCGATGGCGAAGGCGGCCGTCATGATGCGTTCGGGGTTGAGGCCGGCGAAGAGTTGGAGCAGGCCCGCGTCCTCGTCGCCCACCAGGGCGTCGGCCGGCAGCCGGACCTCGTCCAAGGTCAGTTCGAACTGCTTTTCCGCGGCATGGAGTTCCATGTCTATGACGGAGCGCGAGAAGCCCGGGGTGTCGCGCGGGACGATGAACAGGCAGGGCTTGAGGCTCCCGGTGCGCGCGTCCTCGGTGCGCCCCACGATGAGCGTGGCGTCGGCGATGTCCACGCCGGAGATGAAGACCTTGCGTCCGGTCAGCACCCACTCGTCACCGTCGCGGCGGGCGGTGGTGGTGATGCGGTGGGAGTTGGAGCCGGCGTCGGGCTCGGTGATCCCGAAGGCCATGGTGCGGCTGCCGTCGGCGAGGCCGGGGAGCCAGGCCCGCTTCTGGGCCTCGGTGCCGAAGCGGGAGAAGACCGTGCCGCAGATGGCGGGGGAGACGACCATCATCAGCAGGGGGCAGCCCGCGGCGCCCAGTTCCTCCAGGACGATGGAGAGTTCGGCGATGCCGCCGCCTCCGCCGCCGTACTCCTCGGGGAGGCTGACCCCGAGGTAGCCGAGCTTGGCGGCGTCGGCCCACAGCTCGTCGGGGTGGCCGCCCTCGCGTGCGACGCGGGAGAGGTACTCGCGTCCGTACCGCTGCCCGAGTGCGGCGACGGCGGCGCGCAGGGCCCGGTGTTCCTCGGTCTCGACGACGGTGCTGGTGGCGGGGCTCATGCTGGCGTTTCCTCCTGGACTACGGCGAGCAGGGCGCCGAACTCGACCTGGTGGCCGAGGGTGGCGTGGAGCGCGGTGAGCGTGCCGGAGGCGGGCGAGACGATGCGGTGCTCCATCTTCATGGCCTCCAGCCAGAGCAGGGGCTGCCCGGCGGTGACGGCGGCGCCGGGGGCGAGGCCCTCGGCGACGCGGACCACGGTGCCGGGCATGGGGGCGAGCAGGGAGCCGGGTTCGGTGCGGTCCTGGGGATCGGCGAACCGGGGGACGGCGGTGAGGGCGTGTGCGCCGAGCGTGGGGGTCCCCCCGCGGAAGGCAGGGGGAGAGTCGACGTAGATTTCTTCCGCTCCGGCCCCGGCACCCTTGGTGTTCGATGTGCGTTTCACGTGGAACATCCGGCGGACGCCGTCGACTTCGAGGGTGACGCGACCGGGTTCGGCTGCCAGGACTCGAACGCCGGGATGGTCCACGAGCTCCGGGGGGCCGCTGCGGGTGGGCCGGTAGCGGACCTCGTAGGTGGTGCCGGCCGCGGTGTAGCGGCGGATCTGCGGCTGGGAGCGGAGGTTGCGCCAGCCGCCGAGGCGGGTGGCGAGCGAGGCGTCCGGGGCGGGCGCGGCCTCGGCGAGGGCGGCTGCGAGGGCGGCCAGGGAGGCGTCCGGGCCGCCTTCGGTGAGGGAGCCCAGGTGGCGCTCGTAGAACCCGGTGTCGAGCCGCGCCTCGGCGAACTCCGGGTGCCGCAGGGAGCGTACGAGGAGCTCGCGGTTGGTGGTGAGCCCGTGGATGCGGGCTCCGGCCAGGGCGTGGGCCAGGGCGCGGACGGCCTCGGCCCGGGTGGGGGCGTGGGCGACGACCTTGGCGAGCATCGCGTCGTAGTGGACGCCGACGGTGTCCCCGTCGGCGAAGCCGGTGTCCACGCGGACCTGACCCGGGACGGCCAGGGTGTGCAGGACACCGGTCTGGGGGCGCCAGTCCTGGGCGGGGTCCTCGGCGTACAGGCGGGCTTCGACGGCGTGCCCGGCGGGCTCGGGGGGCGTCAGCGGCAGGGCTGCGCCCTCGGCGACGCGCAGTTGCAGGGCGACGAGGTCGAGGCCGAAGACGGCCTCGGTGACGGGGTGTTCCACCTGGAGGCGGGTGTTCATCTCCAGGAAGTACGGGCGCCCGTCGGCGGCGACGAGGAACTCGACGGTCCCCGCGCCCTCGTAGGAGACCGCGCGGGCGGCGGCCACCGCGGCCGCATGGAGGTTCTCGCGCAGGCTGTCCGGCAGGGCGGGTGCCGGGGCCTCCTCGATGACCTTCTGGTGGCGCCGCTGGAGGGAGCAGTCGCGGGTGCCGAGCGCCCAGACGGTGCCGTGGGAGTCGGCGAGGATCTGGACCTCGACGTGGCGGCCGCGTTCGACGTAGGGCTCGGCGAAGACCTCCCCGTCGCCGAAGGCGGAGGCCGCCTCGGCGGAGGCGGCGTCGAGGGACTCCTTGAGGGTGTCGAGATCGCGTACGACGCGCATGCCGCGCCCGCCGCCGCCCGCGGCGGCCTTGAGCAGGAGGGGCAGGTCGGCGGCGGTGGCGGCCGCGGGGTCGACGGGGTCGAGGAGCGGGACCCCGGCGGCGCGCATCAGCTCCTTGGCCCGCGTCTTGGAGGCCATGGCCTCGATGGCCTCGGGCGGCGGGCCGATCCAGGCGAGTCCGGCGGCGGCGACCTCGCGGGCGAAGCCGGCGTTCTCGGAGAGGAACCCGTAGCCGGGGTGGACGGCGTCCGCGCCGGCGGCGAGGGCGGCCTTGATGACGAGGTCGCCGCGCAGGTAGGTGTCGGCGGGGGCGGCGCCGGGGAGGCGCACGGCCGCGTCGGCCTCCCGTACGTGCAGGGCGTCGGTGTCGGGGTCGGAGTGCACGGCGACGGTGGAGAGGCCGAGGGCGCGGGCGGTGCGGAAGATCCGTACGGCGATCTCGCCGCGGTTGGCGACGAGGAGGGAGGTCAAAGGGCGCCGGGTCAGGGGCTGCTGGGTCAGGGGCTGCTGGGTCAGGGGCTGCTGGGTCAGGGGCTGCTGGGTCATGTGCGGGCTCACATCCGGAAGACGCCGAAGCCGCCGCGGGCGCCCTCGACGGGGGCGTTGTGGACGGCCGACAGGCACAGGCCGAGGACGGTACGGGTGTCGCGCGGGTCGATGACGCCGTCGTCGTACAGCCGCCCCGAGAGGAACATCGGCAGGGACTCGGACTCGATCTGCGCCTCCACGAAGGCGCGCATCCCGGCGTCGGCCTCCTCGTCGTACGGCTGCCCCTTCGCGGCGGCCGACTGCCGGGCCACGATGGAGAGCACCCCGGCGAGCTGGGCCGGGCCCATGACGGCGGATTTGGCGCTGGGCCAGGCGAAGAGGAAGCGGGGCTCGTAGGCGCGGCCGCACATGCCGTAGTGGCCGGCTCCGTAGCTGGCGCCGATGAGGACGGAGAGGTGGGGGACGCGGGAGTTGGAGACCGCGTTGATCATCATGGAGCCGTGCTTGACGATGCCGCCCTGCTCGTACTCCTTGCCGACCATGTAGCCGGTGGTGTTGTGGAGGAAGAGGAGCGGGATGTCTCGCTGGTTGGCGAGCTGGATGAACTGGGCGGCCTTCTGCGACTCGGCGCTGAACAGCACGCCCTGGGCGTTGGCGAGGATGCCGACGGGGTAGCCGTGGAGGGTCGCCCAGCCGGTGACCAGGCTGGTGCCGTAGAGGGGCTTGAACTCGTCGAAGTCGGAGCCGTCGACGATGCGGGCGATGACCTCGCGGGGGTCGAAGGGGGTCTTGAGGTCGGCGGGGACGATGCCGAGGAGTTCTTCCGGGTCGTACGCGGGCTCCTCGGCGGGCTGCGGATCGGGATGGTGCTTGCGGTGGTTCAGGCGGGCGACGACGCGGCGGGCCTGGCGGATCGCGTCGTGCTCGTCGAGGGCGTAGTAGTCGGCGAGTCCGGAGGTGCGGGCGTGCATGTCGGCTCCGCCGAGGGACTCGTCGTCGCTCTCCTCGCCGGTGGCCATCTTGACGAGCGGCGGACCGCCGAGGAACACCTTGGAGCGGTCCTTGATCATGATGGTGTGGTCGGACATCCCCGGGATGTACGCGCCTCCCGCGGTGGAGTTCCCGAAGACCACGGCGACGGTGGGGATGCCTGCGGCCGAGAGCCGGGTCAGGTCGCGGAAGATCGCGCCGCCCGGGATGAAGATCTCCTTCTGGGAGGGGAGATCGGCGCCGCCGGACTCGACGAGGCTGATGCACGGGAGGTGGTTCTGCCGGGCGATCTCGTTGGCCCGGAGGGCCTTCTTGAGCGTCCAGGGGTTGGAGGCGCCGCCGCGGACGGTGGGGTCGTTGGCGGTGACCAGGCACTCGACGCCCTCGACCGTGCCGATGCCGGTGACCATGGAGGCGCCGACGGGGTAGTCGCTGCCCCAGGCGGCGAGCGGGGACAGCTCCAGGAACGGGGTGTCCGGGTCGAGGAGCAGCTCGATGCGCTCGCGGGCGAGGAGCTTGCCGCGGTCCTTGTGGCGGGCCGTGTACTTCTCGCCGCCGCCGAGGAGGGCCTTGCCGTGCTCGGCGTCCAGCTCGGCGAGGCGGGCGGTGGCTGCCGCGTGGTGGGCGAGGTAGTCGGGGGCGTGGGGGTCGACGGTGGTGGTGAGGCGGGTCATGGGGCGGTCCCCTCCGGGGTGAGCGGGAGGCGGGTCGGCAGGAGGTGGGCGGGAACGTCGGCGTGCCGGGCGCGCAGCCACTCCCCGAGGGCCTTGGCCTGGGGGTCGAAGCGGTGGGCGGAGGCGACGCCGGCGCCGAGGATTCCGGCGATGGTGAAGTTGAGCGCGCGGAGGTTGGGCAGTTCGTGCCGGGTGACGGGGAGGCCCGCCGTCTCGGGGAGCAGGGCCTGGAGGGTCTCGACGGTGAGGGTGGTGCGGAGCCACTCCCAGGCGTCGTCGCGTTCGACCCAGACGCCGATGTTGGCGTCGCCGCCCTTGTCGCCGCTGCGGGCGCCGATCAGCGTGCCGAGGGGCACCCGGCGGGTGGGCTGCCCCGCCGGCGCCTGCGACGGTGCGGGGCGGGCGGGTGCCGCCACCGGGGGCACTCCCGGGTCCCCGGACTCCGGACGGGCCGGCACGCCCGGACGGGCCGGGATCGCGAGGCGGGTGCCGTCGGGGAGGACCGCCACGTGGGGGACCGAGGTCGCGGGGACGGCCGAGGACGTGAAGACGCCGTACGGCTGGGCCGGGCCCGGCGGGGACGTCACGTGGAATCCCGGATAGCTGGCCAGGGCCAGTTCGATGGCCTCCGAGGTGAGGGCGCGGCCCACCCGGTCCGGCGACGGGTCGCGGACCACCAGGCGCAGGAGGGCGCTCGCCGTCTCCTCCGTCCCGGCGTCCTCGTGGTCCGTGCGGGCCAGTGTCCAGTCCGCCGTGGCCACTGGGGAGAGGGCGTCGGCCAACTGCGCCTGTACCAGCGCCGCCTTCTCCTCGATGTCCAAGCCCGTCAGGACGAAGACCACCTCGTTGCGCCAGCCGCCGATGCGGGTCACCCCCACTTTGAGGGTGGGGGGCGGGGGCTCCCCCAGGACGCCCGTGATCGCCACGCGGTCGGCGCCGAGGTCCGACAGCCGAACCGTGTCCAGGCGGGCCGTGACGTCCGGGCCGAGGTAGCGGGGACCCTGGGTTTCGTACAGGAGTTGGGCCGTCACCGTGCCCGCCGAGACGACCCCGCCCGTGCCCGGGTGCTTCGTGATCACCGAGGAGCCGTCCTGCGCGATCTCCGCCAGCGGGAACCCGGGGCGGCGGACGTCGTGCGCCGTGAAGAAGGCGTAGTTGCCGCCGGTGGCCTGGGTCCCGCACTCCAGGACGTGCCCCGCCACCACCGCCCCCGCCAGCCGGTCGTGGTCGTCCGGCGCCCAGTCGAACCACCAGGCCGCCGACCCGCTGACCAGGGCCGCGTCGGTGACCCGGCCGGTGACGACCACGTCCGCGCCCGCCCGCAGGCAGGCCGTGATGCCGGCGCCGCCCAGGTAGGCGTTCGCGGTCAGCGCGCCCTCCGCGAACGGCATCAGGTCGTCGCCCTCGACATGGGCGACCGACACCGGCAGCCCGGTCTCGGCGGCGAGCCGGCGGATCGCGTCGGCCAGTCCCGCCGGGTTCAGGCCGCCCGCGTTGGCGACGATCCGCACTCCCCGCTCGCGCGCGAGGCCCAGGCCCTCCTCCAACTGCCGCAGGAAGGTCTTGGCGTAGCCGAAGTCCGGGGTCTTCAGCCGGTCGCGGCCCAGGATCAGCATGGTCAGCTCGGCGAGGTAGTCGCCGGTCAGCACGTCCAGCGGCCCGCCGGTCAGCATCTCCTCGAAGGCGCTGAAGCGGTCCCCGTAGAACCCCGAGGCGTTGCCGATGCGCAGCGGCCGGCGGGGGCCCGCGTCCGCGCCGCGGCCGCCGCTCACCGGGCCGCCCCCGGTGCGCGGCCGGGGCCCGCCGGTCCCGCGAAGGCCTGGGCGATGTCCAGCCAGCGGTCGGCGTCCGGGCCGGCGGCCGTCAGGGCCAGGTCCTCGCGGTGGGCCCGCTGGGTCACCAGCAGGCAGAAGTCGAGTGCCGGGCCGGTGATCCGGTCCGCCGCGTCCTGCGGCCCGTAGGCCCAGGGCTCCCCGCCGTCCGGCGGTACGAGTTCCACCCTGAACTCCCCGGCGGGCGCGGGCAGTCCCCGGACCGCGAACGCGTAGTCGCGGGCCCGTACTCCGATCCGCGCCACGTGCCGCAGCCGTGCGGTCGGGGTGCGGCGCACGCCGAGGGCGTCGGCGACGTCCTGGCCGTGCGCCCAGGTCTCCATGAGGCGGGCACTGGCCATGGAGGCGGCCTTCATCGGCGGCCCGTACCAGGGGAAGCGGGCGTCGGGCGAGGCCGCGGCGAGCGCCTCGTCGAGAGCGGTGCGCCCGGCCCGCCAGCGGGCCAGCAGCTCGGCGGGCGGCAGTGCGGCGCCCTCCGCCGCGCCCTCGTCCACGAAGGATTCGGGGGCCTTGACCGCCTCCTCGACCAGGGCGGCGAAGCCCTCGGGGTCGGTGAGGGAGACCAGCGCGGCCCGGTCGGTCCAGTGCAGGTGGGCGATCTGGTGGGCGACGGTCCAGCCGGTCGCGGGGGTGGGCCCGGCCCATCCGGCGCCGGGCAGGTCCCGTACCAGGGTTTCGAGCGCGAGGCCTTCCTCGCGCAGATCGGCGAAGACGGCGGCAGCTGACGGATCGAGCACGGCGGGCTCCCCTTTCGGCGTGAGGGGAAGACTGGCAGCCGCGGGCAAAACAAGCAAGCATGCTTGCATGATTTGGCCGCCGAGCGTCCCCTTCGCGCCACCGCCGCCAACCGGCTTGGACGAACGGCGATTTGATGTTCGACGCCGGCCCGGCGCTGGTCGGCGGGTACGGCCGCCGCGGGCCCGGAGGGGGCGATTCAGGCCGTACGCCGGAAAGCGGCGGAACCCGGCCGATGTCGCCCCGATACTGAACGCTTCCCCCGCGAAGTCCCCCCGCGCCGAAGGCACTCGCGAAGCAGGCACTCGAAGAAGTCACTCGCCGAACGTCACCCGACGAAGAGGATGAACCGACGTGATCTCAGCCGCTTTCTCGCTCTATCCGGAACTCGACGCGACCGCCCTCACCGCATTCGTCGCCGCCCTCGAAACCGGCGACGTCACCGGCCTCGCCCCCGCCCGCGCCGCAGCGGTCGCCGACGCCCGGTCCGTCGCCGTCTTCAGCCGGGTCAAGGTCGCCGGCTCCGACGGGGACCTGCTCGACGCCGCGCTGTGGCGGCACAACGGGGCCCAGCCGCGGCCGGTGATCGTGATGCCCTCACCGTGGACGAACCACGGCTGGCTCCCGTATGCGGTCCAGGCCAGCGTCTTCGCGGCCCGCGGTTACAACGTCCTCGCCTACAGCGCCCGCGGTTTCGGCGGATCCGAGGGGCAGGTCGACGTGGCCGGTCCGCTCGACGTCGCCGACGGCAGCCGGGCCCTGGACCACCTCGTCGAGCGCACCGCCGGCCCGGTCACGAAGATCGGCTTCCTGGGGGACTCGTACGGCTCCGGCATCGGTCAGCTCGTCGCCGCGCACGACACGCGCGTGGACGCGGTCGTCGCGCTCAGCACCTGGGGCGACCTCGGCGAGGCCTTCTACGAGAACCGGACCCGGCACGTGGCCGCTGTCGAGGCGCTGCTCAAGGCGGCCTCGAAGGCCCGGCTGAGCCCGCAGACCCAGAGCGTGTTCGAGAACGTCCTGGCCAACCGTGACGTCCAGGGGACCCTGCGCTGGGCGGAGCAGCGCTCGCCGTTCACCCACATCAAGGAGCTCAACCGGCGCCAGGTGCCCGTGTACTTCTCGCACGCCTGGCACGAGACCCTCTTCCCCGGCAACCAGACGCTGAGGCTGTTCAACGAGCTCACCGGGCCCAAGCGCCTCGACCTCTCCATCGGCGACCACTCCGGGCCCGAGATGACGGGCATGATCGGCCTGCCCAACCGGATCTGGACGAACGCCCACCGCTGGTTCGACCACCATCTGAGGGGGATCGACAACGGCATCGGCGACGAGGGCCAGGTGCTCAGCGAGGTCATGTGGGGCCGGACCCTGGAACCCCGCCCCACCTGGGACTCCGTCACCGAACAGGTGCGCCGGCTGCACCTGGTGAGCGGCGGGGAACTCACCGAGCGGCCCGAGGCCGGCTGGAGCGCGGGCGTGCTGTGCGGGGTGGACACCCCGGCGACCGTCGCCGACGAGATCGTGCTCTCCGGGTACGACGAGATCGCGGGCCGCCCGAAGGCCTACCGGACCGGCGACATCGACCGCACCGTCGCCGCGGTCTGGACGGCGGACCCGGAAGCGGAGACCGCCCGGCTGCGGGGCACGCCGCGGCTCCGCGTCACGTACCGGGCCGCGAACCCCGACTCCTCGTTCGTCGCGTACCTGCTCGCGGTGGGGCCCGACGGTACGGGGCACATCGTCACGCACGCCCCGTACGCGGACCTCGACTCGGCGCCCGACAGTCTGGTCAGCGCCGACATCGAGCTGCAGGCGACGGCGTACGACGTCCCGCGCGGACACCGGCTGATGCTGGTGATCGACGCCCGCGACCCCTTCTACGGGGACGCCAACCTGCCGCGTTCGACGCTGGCCTTCACCTCCCCGGAGGCCACGCCGTCCTACCTGGACCTGCCGCTGGGCTGACGGCCGGGCGGGGCCTCCCCCGCCGGTCGCGCCCGCCCCGCCGAGCACCCCCGTGGCCGGCGGGGCGGGGGTGCGGCCTCAGGGGCGGGGGCGGGAACGGGGGCGAAAGTCCATCGTCCAGTTGTGGATCCAGCTCGCGCCCCCGTCGAGTGAGAAGAACTGCTCCCAGCGGGGGGAGCCGGAGGCGGTCCCCGACCACACGAACCGGACGCCGACCGCCTTGCCGGCGTACGTGTCCTCGCCCTCGAAGACGCCGACGCCGTCCGTGAAGCGGCCGGTGACCGGCGGGAAGAGGGTTCCGGTGCGGCGGCTCGCCCAGTACAGGGACCACTGCTCCCGCTCCGGGTCGTACAGGCGCAGCGTCAGACCGGCGTAGCCCTCGGTCGGGAACTCGATCTCGTCGAAGCTCGCGGCGCCGTCGAAGTGCCGGGACGCCCGGGAGACGGCCGGGAACTCCTCCCACTCGCCGTCCGGGTCGAGGAAGTCGAGGCGCCGGCGGTTGGTGACGTCCCAGGTGCCGAGGAGAAAGTCGAAGTCGTTCATGCGAGGACCGTAGGACCGCTTCGCTGACATCCTGTGTCAGTGAAATCGAGCCGCCTGCTGTCGATCCTGCTGCTGCTCCAGACCCGGGGGCGGATGACCGCCGCCGAGCTCGCGGAGGAACTGGAGGTGTCCGTACGCACGGTCTACCGCGACGCGGAGGCGCTGGCCGCGGCGGGCGTCCCGCTGTACGGGGACGCCGGGCACAGCGGCGGCTACCAGCTGCTGGCCGGCTACCGGACCCGGCTGACCGGGCTCAGCACGGGCGAGGCGGAGGCACTGTTCCTGACCGGAATGCCGGGGCCCGCGGCGGAACTCGGGCTCGGGCGCGCCCTGTCGGCGGCCCAGCTGAAGCTGCGGGCGGCGCTTCCGGCGGAGCTGCGGGAGCAGGCGGACCGGATGAGGCTGCGGTTCCACCTGGACGCGCCGGGTTGGTACGCGGAGCACGAGGAGACCCCGTACCTGGCGCAGGTCGCGGACGCGGTGTGGCGGGGGCGGGAGATCGAGGTCCGCTACCGGCGGTGGAAGGAACCGCGGGAGGTGGACCGGCGGCTGGAGCCGTACGGGCTGGTGCTGAAGGCGGGGCGCTGGTACCTGGTGGCGGGGGTGCAGGGGCGCGGGGGTGCGGCGGAACCGCGGACGTACCGGGTGGACCAGATCCTGTCGGTGCGGGAGACGGCTCGGGAGTGCCTGCTGCCGGAGGGCTTCGAGCTGGCGGAGCACTGGCGCAGGACGCAGGAGGAGTTCCATGCGCGGCTCCATCCGGAGGAGGCGCTGGTCCGTCTGTCCCCGCGCGGCGCGGCGCGGCTGACGGGGGCCCAGGCGCGGGCCTTGGCCGCCGGGGGCGCACCGGATCCGGAACGGGCGGGGTGGACCCGGGCGGTGCTGCCGATCGAGTCGCACGCCCGGGCGGAGGAGCAGTTCCTGGCCCTGGGCGCGGAAGCGGAGGTCCTCTCCCCGCCGCCCCTGCGGGCCCGCATCCGGGCCACCCTGGCGGCGATGACGTCCCGCTACGCCTGAGCCGTCGCCGGCTGCGGCCGGGCGGTCAGGCGGCCGCCTTGCGGGTCTGGGAGCGGACCGCGCCCATGCTCGCCGCGATGACCAGGGCGATCGCCAGCGCGTCGATCGCCGACATCGCCTGGTCCAGGAGCAGGAACCCGGCCGTCGCCGCGATCGCCGGTTCCAGGCTCATCAGGATCGCGAACGTCGGGGCGGGGACGCGGCGCAGCGCCAGGAGCTCCAGGGTGTACGGGAGGACGGAGGACAGGACGGCGACGCCGAGGCCCAGCGCCATCGTGCTCGGCACCAGGAGCGCGGAGCCGGCCTCGATCACGCCCAGCGGGAGCGAGAGCACCGCCGCCACCGCCATGGCCAGGGCCAGCCCGTCCGCCTGCGGGAAGCGGCGGCCCGTGCGCGCGCTGAACACGATGTACGCCGCCCACATCGCGCCCGCTCCGAGCGCGAAGGCCGCGCCGAGGAGGTCGAGGCCGCCGAAGCCGCTGCCGCCGCCGTGGCCGGCGAGCAGGACGACACCGCCGAGGGCCAGGCCGGCCCACAGCAGGCTGACCAGGCGGCGCGAGACGACGACCGACAGGACGAGGGGGCCGAGCACTTCGAGGGTGACGGCCGGACCGAGCGGGATCCGGTCGATGGACTGGTAGAAGAGCCCGTTCATACCGGCCATGGCGATGCCGAAGGCGACGACCGTGACCCAGTCGGCGCGTGAGTGGCCGCGGACCTTCGGGCGGCACAGGAGCAGCAGCACCAGCGCGGCGGCCGCGAGCCGCAGCGTGACGACGCCCGCCGCGCCCGCGGCCGGCATGATCATGACGGCGAGGGCCGCGCCGAACTGCACCGAGATGCCCGCGGCGATGACCAGTGCGACGGGGCCGAAACGGGACGGGCCGGCGGTCGTCGGGAGTGCCGGGTTCGTCGTGAGGTCGGCGGCTGCCGGGGCGTGGTCGGACTTGGGCGAGGTTGCGGGCATTAATCCAGACTAAGGGGTGCGTAAGGGCCATGCGGCCGTGTGTTCGCTTACAGGCCGCCCCCCGGGCCGCCCGCCGGGCCCTCCCCAGGACCCCGCGCCAGCCCCTCCGCGAGCAGCTCGGCGAGGTGGCGGGCCCGGCTCCCGCCGGGGAGCCCGGCGAGCTGGTCGATCTGCGTACGGCACGAGAACCCGTCCGCCAGGATCGCGGCCCCGGGCGGTGCCGCGCGCAGGGCGGGGAGCAGCTGTTCCCCGGCGCAGGCCGCGGACACCTCCTGGTGGCCCGGCTCGAAGCCGAAGTTCCCGGCGAGACCGCAGCAGCCGCCGCTGAGCTCGCCGCCGAGGCCGGCGCGCTCGCGCAGCCGGCGGTCGGCGGCGTCGCCGAGGACGGCGTGCTGGTGGCAGTGCGTCTGGCCGACGGCGGGGCGGTCCAGGCGGGGCGGCTGCCAGTGCGGGGCGTACTCCTCCAGGGTCTCGGCGAAGGTCCGCACGGCGCGGGCGAGGCGCTCCGCGCGGGGGTCGTCGGGGAGGAGGGCGGGGAGGTCGGTACGGAGGGCGGCGGCGCAGCTGGGTTCGAGGACGACGAGGGGGGCGTGCGGCTCGCCCACGGCGTCGAGGGTGCGGCGCAGGACGGTGCGGGCACGGTCGAGGCGGCCGGTGGAGATGTAGGTGAGCCCGCAGCAGACCCCCTTCGGGGGCAGGGACACGGTCAGGCCGGCGGCCCGGAGGACCGTGACGGCCGCCCTGCCGGTCTGCGGGGACAGGTACTCGGTGAACGTGTCCGGCCAGAGCGTGACGCCGGCCGGGGCCGGGGCCGGGGGCGGGCCCGGGTTCCGCGGCCCCGGCGGTGCCGCGGCCGCCCCGACCGTGCGCCGCCACCAGCGGGTGAAGGGCTCGGCGGCCGCCGGCGGGAGGGCGCGTTCCCGCGTCAGGCCCGGAACCGGGAGGTGGCGGACGGCCGCGTTCGCGAAGGGTGCCAGCCGCAGCGCGGCGATCAGGCGGAGCCACGTGGGCAGTCCGCCCAGCGTGTAGTGGGCCAGGGGGCGGATGCGGCCCGCCCAGTGGCGGTGGAGGAACTCCGCCTTGTACGACGCCATGTCCACCCCCACCGGGCAGTCACTGAGACAGCCCTTGCAGGCCAGACAGAGGTCGAGCGCCTCCGCGACCTCCCGCGAGCGCCAGCCGTCCGTCACGATCTCCCCGGCCAGCATCTCGTGCAGCAGCCTCGCCCGGCCGCGCGTGGAGTGCCGCTCCTCCCCCGTGACCCGGTACGAGGGGCACATCACCTCCGGGCCGGCCGCGGCGGTCGAGCGGCACTTCGCCACGCCCACGCAGCGGGCCACCTCCCCCGCGAAGGGCGTCGCCGGCAGCACCGCGAAGCGCAGGTTCTCGTCCGACCGGGCCGGGCGGACCAGCATCCCGGGGTTCATTCCGCCCGCCGGGTCCCACACGTCCTTGTACGCGCCGAAGAGCCGGATCACCTCCGGCCCGTACATCCTCGGCAGGAGCTCCGCCCGCGCCTGCCCGTCCCCGTGCTCCCCGGAGAGCGAGCCGCCGTGGGAGGCCACCAGGTCCGCCAGGTCGGAGGAGAACGCCCGGAAGCGGGCGATCCCCGCCTCCGACGCCAGGTCGAAGTCGATGCGTACGTGGACGCAGCCCTCGCCGAAGTGCCCGTACGGGGTCCCCCGCAGCCCGTGCCCGGCCAGCAGCGCCCGGAACTCCCGCAGGTAGGCCCCCAGCCGGGCCGGCGGCACGGCGCAGTCCTCCCACCCCGGCCACGCCATCGAGCCGTCCGGCATCCGCGTCGCCGTGCCCGCCGCGTCCTCACGGATCCGCCACAGCGCCCGCTGCGCCGCCGGGTCCGTGACCACGACCGAGTCCACCGCGTCGGCGGCCCGTACGAGCGAGCGCGCCGCCCCCTCGTCCCGCATCTCGACGAACAGCCACCCCCCGCCCCGGGGGAGCCCGGAAGCCGGGCCCACCAGGTCGGCCGCCATTCCCTCCACCGTCAGCGGCCCGAACCCCAGCAGCCCGGCCGCCGCATCCGCCGCCGCACCCTCGTCCGCGTACCCGAGGACCGCGAGCGCCGGCGCGCGCGGCGCCTCCACCAGGCGTACGACGGCCTCGGTCACCACCCCGAGCGTGCCCTCGCTCCCGCAGAAGGCCCGGGCCACCTCCGTACCCCGCTCGGGCAGCAGTGCGTCCAGCCCGCCGTATCCGGAGATCCGCCGTGAGAAGCCGCCGGCCAGGCCCGTACGCAGCACCGCCAGGTTTTCCGACACCAGCTCCCGCAGACCCGCCGGGGCTCCCGCCCAGCCCGTCCCGAGCCGGTGCGCCGCGCCCCCGTACGCCGTGACCGACAGCTCCGCCACGTTGTCCGCGGTGGTCCCCCAGGCCACCGAGTGGGCCCCGCACGCGTTGTTGCCGATCATCCCGCCCAGCGTGCAGCGGGAGTGCGTGGAAGGGTCCGGGCCGAAGGTCAGCCCGTACGGGCGGGCCGCCTCGCGCAGCCGGTCGAGGACCAGCCCCGGCTGGACCACGGCGGTCCGGGCGGCCGGGTCCAGGGACACCAGCGCGTTCATGTGCCGGGTCAGCTCCAGCACCACCCCGACGCCCGTGGCCTGTCCGGCGATCGAGGTCCCGCCGCCGCGCGGGACGACCGGCACGCCGGCCTCCGCGCAGATCCGCAGCGCGGCGGCCACGTCCTCGGCGTCGCGCGGCGCGACCACCCCCACCGGCACCCGCCGGTAGTTCGAGGCGTCCATCGTCGCGAGGGCGCGGGCCGCGGCCCCGAAGTCCACCTCCCCGCGCAGGTTCTCCCGCAATGTCCGTTCGAGTTCCCCGGGTGACGTCACGGCCCCCACCCTGCCACCGGCCGGGCTCGTCTCACCGGGTGGACGCGCCTCCGAGGCGTGGACCGGGACCGGATACGCTCCGCTCGTGGCCGAGATCCAGATTCCCGCTGACATCAAGCCCGCCGACGGACGCTTCGGCGCGGGCCCCTCCAAGGTGCGGACCGAGGCGCTGGACGCCCTCGCCGCCACCGGTACCTCCCTGCTCGGAACCTCCCACCGCCAGGCCCCGGTCAAGAACCTGGTCGGCTCGGTACGGGACGGCATCCGGGACCTCTTCTCCCTCCCCGAGGGCTACGAGGTGATCCTGGGCAACGGCGGCTCCACCGCCTTCTGGGACATCGCGACCGCCGGGCTCATCGAGCGCAAGTCCCAGCACCTGACGTTCGGGGAGTTCTCCTCCAAGTTCGCCAAGGCCGCGAAGCTCGCGCCGTGGCTGGACGAGCCGACCGTGATCTCCTCCGAGCCCGGCACGCACCCCGAGCCGGTGGCCGAAGCGGGCATCGACGTGTACGCGTACACGCACAACGAGACCTCGACGGGTGTGGCGGCGCCGGTCAAGCGCGTCGCGGGCGCCGATGCCGGTTCACTCGTACTGGTGGATGCGACCTCGGGTGCCGGCGGTCTGCCGGTGGACATCACCGAGAGCGACGTCTACTACTTCGCCCCGCAGAAGTCCTTCGCCTCCGACGGCGGCCTGTGGCTGGCGGCGTTCTCCCCGGCGGCCCTGGAGCGCGCGGCGCGCGTGCACGCCTCCGGCAGTCGGCACATCCCGGAGTTCTTCTCGCTGCCGACGGCGATCGACAACTCGCTGAAGAACCAGACGTACAACACCCCGGCGCTGTCCACCCTCTTCCTGCTGAACCAGCAGCTGGAGTGGATGAACAGCCAGGGCGGCCTGGAGTTCACGACCGGCCGTACGGCGGCCAGCGCGCGCCACCTCTACGGCTGGGCCGAGGCGTCGAAGTACGCCAGCCCCTTCGTCGTGGACGCCGACAAGCGCTCCGCCGTCATCGGCACGATCGACTTCTCGGACGACATCGACGCGGCCGCCGTCGCCAAGGTGCTGCGCGCCAACGGCATCGTGGACACCGAGCCGTACCGCAAGCTCGGTCGCAACCAGCTGCGCATCGCCATGTTCCCGGCGATCGACCCGGCGGACGTGCAGGCGCTGACCGCGTGCATCGACCACGTGATCGAGCAGCTCTGACCACGCCCTGACCGGCACCGTACGAGCCCCTGGCGACTCCGTGTCGCCGGGGGCTCCGTCGTTGCGCGCCGCCGCCGGATCCCCCAGGACCTCAGTCCCGAAAATCGGGGCAAAGCGCCTGCACACGGCGGCCCCTTGGCGGGTGCGCGGCCTGCGGGCCCCTACGCGGGGACTTCGGCGACGGCCCCGGCACCCGGACCGGGACCGCGGTCGTCGCCGAGGACGTCAAGCCGGGCCGCCACGGCGCGCACGCCTTCGCGGGCGGCAGGGAGTTCGACACCGTCACGTTCTCCACCGAGGCGGGCGCCGGGCCCCTCACCGCCGTCCTCGCCGTCGGCGCGGTGGACACGTACAGGAAGGACGGCCTCCCCACGGCCGAGGTGTTCGGGGACACCCACGGCTCGGCCCAACTGCGCTGATCACCTGTGGCGGCAGCCTCAGCCCAGGGGGTGTCCGGCGGTCCGCCGCACGCCCGGCCGCCCCGATGAGCGGGACCGCCACGCGATACCTTCAGGGCCTCGGCATTCGGCATACGGTGGATGCAGTGCGGTGCAGTGCGGTGCGGTGCAGCGCAGGACAGATGGAGGCAGCGGCGTGAGCGTGCGAGTGACGGCGGCCCAGGGCGGCGCGGACCCCTTCGGCACGGCCCGGCTGCGGCGCGGGGTGCTCGACGCCTGGGGCGCGGGTCCGGCCCGCTTCCGCGAGGACGCCAACGCCGAGGAGGACCTGGCCCTCGGCGGCTACCGCGACCGCCTCGTCGTCGAGCTGGCGCAGAACGCCGCCGACGCCGCGGCCAGGGCCGAGGTGCCCGGCCGGCTGCGCCTCACCCTGCACTCCGGCGAGGGCGGGCCCGGCGTGCTGGCCGTCGCCAACACCGGTGCCCCGCTGGACGCGACGGGCGTGGAGTCGCTGAGCACCCTGCGGGCCTCCGCGAAGCGGGAGCCCGCGGGGTCGACCCGCACGACCGGCTCCGCGGACACCGTGGGCCGCTTCGGCGTCGGCTTCGCGGCCGTCCTCGCGGTGTCCGACGAGCCCGCCGTACTCGGCCGCCACGGCGGTGTCCGCTGGTCTCTGGCCGAGGCCCGCGAGCTGGCCCGCGACGCCTCCAACGGCAGCCCCGGCCTCGGCGACGAACTGCGCCGCCGCGACGGGCACGTCCCGCTGCTGCGGCTGCCGCTGCCCGCCGAGGGCACCGCCCCCGAGGGCTACGACACCGTGGTCGTCCTCCCCCTGCGCGACGCCGCGGCCGGGGACCTGGTGCAGCGGCTGCTGGGCGGCATCGACGACGCGCTGCTGCTGACCCTGCCGGGGCTGGCCGAGATCGTCGTGGAGACCCCGCAGGAGGGCATCCGCACGCTGCGCCGCCGCGACGAGGGCCCGTACACCGTCATCGAGGACGCCGACGCAGGCACCGGAGCCGCGGGCGCCGAGGGCGCGACCCGCCGCTGGCGCACCGTCCGCCACAGCGGCCCCATCGAGCGGGCGCTGCTCGCCGACCGCCCGGTGGAGGAGCGGCTGCGGCCGACCTGGACGGTGTCCTGGGCCGTCCCCGTGGACACCGAGGGCGCTCCCCTACGCCCGGCCACCGCGCCCGTCGTACACGCGCCGACCCCGACCGACGAGCCGCTGGGCATCCCCGCCCTGCTCATCGCGACGCTGCCGCTGGACACCGCCCGCCGGCACCCCGCGCCGGGACCGCTGACCGACTTCCTGGTGGAGCGGGCCGCCGACGCGTACGCCGAACTGCTGGGCTCCTGGGACCCGGTGAGCACCGCCCTGGTGGACCTCGTACCCGGGCCGCTCGGCCAGGGCCCGCTGGACGGGGCGCTGCGCGCGGCGGTGCTGGAGCGGCTGCCGCGTACGGCGTTCCTCGCCCCGGCGGCCCCGGCCGAGCACGCCGAGCACGCCGAGGAGCGGGCCGCCCTGCGCCCCTTCGAGGCCGAGGTGGTGGAGGGCGCGGGCGCCGAGACCGTACGGGTCCTGTCCGAGGTGCTGCCGACGCTGCTGCCCGCCGGGCTGGAGCGCCGGCCCGAGCTGCGCACGCTGGGCGTGGGCCGGCTGCCGCTGGGCGACGCCATCGAGCGGATCGCGGGCATCGAGCGCGGCCCGGAGTGGTGGCACCGGCTGTACGACACCCTGGCCGGGGTGGACCCGGACCGGCTCTCGGGCCTGCCGGTGCCGCTGGCCGACGGGCGGACCACGATCGGCCCGCGGCACGTACTGCTGCCCGACGCCGACACCCCGAAGGACCTGGCCCGGCTGGGGCTGAAGGTGGCGCACCCGGACGCCGCGCACCCGCTGCTGGAGCGCCTCGGCGCCCTCCCGGCCACGCCCCGCGCCGTTCTGACGACCCCGCAGGTCCGGGCCGCGGTGGCCGCCTCCCTCGACGCCGGGGAGATCTGGGACGAGGACGCCCTCGACGCCGACGAACTGGCCGAGGTGGTCCTCGGCCTGGTCCGTGACGCCGATCTGGCGCCGGGAGACGAGCCGTGGCTGGGGGCGCTGGCCCTGCCGGACGAGGACGGGGAGCTCACGCCCGCGGGCGAGCTGCTGCTGCCGGGCTCGCCGCTGGCCTCGGTGATCCGCGAGGACGAAGTCCCCTACGTGGACGGCGAGCTGGCCGCCAGGTGGGGCGCGCAGCCGCTGACCGCCTGCGGGGTGCTGGCCGCCTTCCAGCTGGTCCGCGCGACGGACGTGGTCCTCGACCCGGACGAACTGGAGCCGCGCGAAGGGGACTTCGCCGAGCCCGACGACGCGGGGCTGCTCGACGCGGTGGACGTGTGGTGCGAGGACGTACTGGACCAGCTCCCCGAGACCCCGCTGCCGCCCGTGGCCACGGAACTCGTCGCGGTCCGCGACCTCGACCTCGTCGACGACGACTGCTGGCCCCAGGCCCTGGCCATGCTCGCGCAGCCGCCGCTGCGCGACGCGCTGACCCAGCCCGTACGGGTGCTGCTGCCGGACGGCACCACGCAGTCGGTGCGCCCGTACACCGCCTGGTGGCTGCGCGACCACCCGGTGCTCGACGGCCGCCGCCCGGCGGGCCTGCGCGCGGCGGGCGGCGACCCGCTGCTGGCGGGCCTCTACACCCCGGCGGACGCGACGGGCTTCGAGGACGAGCAGGTCCTGCGGGCGCTCGGCGTGCGCACGACCGTCTCGGCCCTGCTGGACGAACCCGGAGGCGCCGCCGAACTCCTGGGCCGGCTCGCCGACCCGGACCGCGAGGTGTCGGACCGCCAGCTGCACGCCCTGTACGGAGCCCTGGCCGACCTGGACCCCGAGCAGGTCACGCTCCCGGACGAACTGCGCGCGGTGGTGGACGGCGAGATCGTCGTGGTCGACGCGGCGGACGCCGTGATCGCGGACGCCCCGGACCTCCTGCCCCTGGCCGAAGGTCTGCCCCTGCTCCCGGTGGCCCCGGCCCGCGCGGCGGACCTGGCGGAGCTGCTCCAGGTCCGGCGCCTGTCGGAGACGGTCCCGGCGGAGGTGACGACGCCGGGCGAGGAGCACGAGGTCCCGGAGTCGGTCCGTATCCTCCTGGGCCCCTCGACCCCGGCGACCTACCTGGAGCACGAGGAGCTGATCGCCGACGGGGTGGAACTCGACTGGCGCCGCACCCCGGACGGCACCCTGCACGCCGCCACCCTGGAGGGCGTGGCCGCGGGCCTCGCCTGGTCGGCGGCCCAGTGGCCCCGCCGCTTCGAGGTGGCCGCCCTCCTGGAAGACCCCTCCCGCACCCCGGAACTGGCCCGCGACCGCTGGTTTGACTGACGGCCCCGGCACCCGTACCGGCACCGCTCTCAGCAGCGGCGGGTCTGGTACGGGACGGGCGCCGGTGCCGGTTCGGGCGTGGTGGGGCAGCGGGTCAGGGCCGTGAGGAGGGTCAGGGCGATGCCGCCCGCCACCACGAAGAGGGCGGTGCTGATCCCGTCGGCGGTGGCGGCGCGCAGCCGCTCGCCGGAGAGGCCGCCGAGGCCGGCGGTCGCGATCAGGACGAGGACGGCCAGGCCGACCGCAGCCCCCACGCCCGAGCCGGTGGAGGCGATGCCCGAGGCGGTGCCCTGGTCCCGGTCGGGGACGCCGGTGGCGGCGGTGATGAACATGGTGGTGAAGACGATGCCGTCGCCGATGCTGAGGGCCACCAGGCCGGGGACCAGGCCGGCGTACGAGCCGTCCGGCGCGACGGCGAAGCCGAGGGCCAGGGCACCGAGCGCGCCGACGGCGAGGGCGGCGGTCAGCGTGGCCCTGAGGCCGAACCGCGTCACCACCCGGCCCGCCGTCATCGATCCGGCGACCACCACCGCCGTGGGGATCAGGAATCCGGCGCCGGTCTGCAGCGCGTCGTAGCCCAGGACTTCCTGGAAGTAGAGCGACAGGAAGTAGAGCACCGAGCCGAACGTCGCCATGAACATGAACGCGATGACGACGCCTGTGACGAGGTGGGGGTTGGCGAGCAGCCGGGGCGGTACGAGCGGGTCCTGGCTGCGCCGCTCGATGACGGCGAAGGCCGCGGTCAGCAGCAGGCCCGCCGCCGCGCTGCCGAGGAAGCCCGGCGAGAGCCAGCCCAGCGCGGGGCCCTGGACCAGAGAAAACACGATCAGGGTGACGCCCGCGGTGATGCTGAGCGCACCGGGAAGGTCGAACGCCCGGCCCCTCTCGCGCGCCCCGTCCCAAGGGATCACCACGAAGGTGAGCAGCAGCGCGGGTCCGGCCAGGGCGACGTTGACGAGGAACACCGCCTCCCAGCCGAAGGCCTGCGTCAGGAAGCCGCCGAGCAGCACCCCGATGACGAGGCCCGCCGCACCGGCACCGCCCCAGATGCCCAGGGCGCGATTGCGCGTCCGGCCTTCGGCGAAGGCGGTGTTGACGAGGGCCAGCGTGGTGGGGAAGACGAGGGCGCCGCCCAGGCCCTGGACCGCGCGGGCGGCGAGCAGCGTCCCGGGCCCGGTCGCGAGGCCGCCGGCGAGCGCCGCGGCGGCGTACAGCCCGAGCCCGGTGGCCAGTACGCGCCGCCGTCCGAGCAGGTCGGCGGCGCGCCCGCCGAACAGGAGGAAGCCGGCCGAGGTCACCGCGTAGGCGCTGATGACGGACTGCAGGGTCTGCGCGGAGTAGCCGAGGTCCCGGGCGATGTCGGGGAGCGCCACCACCACGATGTACTGGTCGAGCGAGACGATCAGCATGGCGAAGGACAGCAGCGCCAGGGTCGCCCTCCCGCCGTCCCGGCGCGGGCGATTTCGGACCTTGCGGTTCGGGACCTTGCGTTCCCGGCCCATGGCTGCGGCCTCGGTCTCGGCCTCGGCTCAGGCCGGGAACCTGTGGTTGACCCAGCGGAAGGTGACTTCGATCAGGGCCGAGGCCGCTGCCGCGACGGCGACCGCCGTCCAGGGGAGTTCGGTGCCGACCAGCTTCAGTTGGAAGAAGCTCTGGAGCCAGGGAACGACGAGGACGATCAGGAAAGCGCCGCCCATCGCGCCGACCAGGGCGACCCGCCACCACGTGTACGGGCGGGCGATGATCACCAGGACCCACATCGAGGTCAGGAACAGCGTCAGCGTCGCCGCGCTCGTCTCGGCCTGGAGGGCCTCCGGGCCCGTGTAGTGGTGGCGGGCGATCACGTACGTCACGAAGGTGGCCACCGCCGCGATCACGCCGCCCGGGATCGCGTAGCGCATCACCCGTTTCACGAAGTGCGGCTTCGCGCGCTCCTTGTTCGGCGCCAGGGCCAGGAAGAAGGCCGGGATGCCGATCGTGAGGGTGGACAGCAGCGTCAGGTGGCGCGGCAGGAACGGGTACTCGACCTGGAAGCACACCACCAGGACCGCCAGCAGCACCGAGTAGACGGTCTTCGTGAGGAAGAGGGTGGCGACGCGGGTGATGTTGCCGATGACCCGGCGGCCCTCGGCGACCACCGAGGGGAGGGTGGAGAAGCTGTTGTTGAGGAGGACGATCTGGGCGACCGCGCGGGTGGCCTCCGAGCCCGAGCCCATGCTCACGCCGATGTCGGCGTCCTTGAGGGCCAGGACGTCGTTGACGCCGTCGCCCGTCATCGCGACCGTGTGGCCCTTGGACTGCAGCGCGCCGACCATGTCGCGCTTCTGCTGCGGGCTGACCCGCCCGAAGACGGCGTTCTCGTCGAGGACCTTGGCCATGTCGGCCTGCCCGGTCGGCAGCTTGCGCGCGTCGACCGTGTTCTCGGCGCCCGGCAGGCCCAGTTTGCCGGCCACCGCGCCCACCGAGACCGCGTTGTCCCCGGAGACGACCTTCGCGTGGACTTTCTGGTCCTCGAAGTAGCGCAGGGTGTCGGCCGCGTCGGGGCGCAGCCGCTGTTCCAGGACGATCAGGGCGGTCGGCTTGACCCCGGCCCCGACGGCCGGGTCGTCGAGCTCGCGCGCGGCCCGGGCGAGCAGCAGGACGCGCAGGCCCTGCTCGTTGAGGCCGTTGATCTCGTCGAGGGCCGGGTCCCCGGCCGGGAGGAGCACGTCGGGGGCGCCGAGCAGCCAGGTGCTGTTCTCGCCGTCGCCCTCGCTGAAGCTGGCGCCGCTGTACTTGCGGGCGGAGGAGAACGGCAGGGACTCGGTGCAGCGCCATTCGGCGCTGTCCGGGTAGGCGTCGATGATCGCCTGGAGGCTGGCGTTGGGGCGGGGGTCGGACTCGCCGAGCGCGCCGAGCACCTTCTTGACGTACGGGGCCTCCGCGCCGCCGAGCGGGCGCAGCTCGGTGACGTCCATGCCGCCCTCGGTGAGGGTGCCGGTCTTGTCGAGGCAGACCACGTCGACGCGGGCGAGGCCCTCGATGGCCGGCAGTTCCTGCACCAGGCACTGCTGGCGGCCGAGCCGGATGACGCCGATCGCGAAGGCGACGGAGGTCAGCAGGACGAGGCCCTCGGGGATCATCGGGACGATGCCGCCGACGGTGCGGGCGATGGCGTCCTTGAGGTTGTCGTCCTTGACGACGAGCTGGCTGACGATCAGGCCGATCGAGGTCGGGATCATCATCCAGGTGACGTACTTGAGGATGGTGGAGATGCCGGAGCGCAGCTCGGAGTGGACGAGCGTGAAGCGGGTGGCCTCTTCGGCCAACTGGGCGGCGTAGGCCTCGCGGCCGACCTTGGTGGCGGTGAACGCGCCGCCGCCGGCGACGACGAAGGACCCGGACATGACGGGGTCGCCGGGCTTCTTCAGGACGGGGTCGGCCTCGCCGGTGAGCAGGGACTCGTCGATCTCCAGGCCGTCGGCCTCGCCGACGGACCCGTCGACGACGACCTTGTCGCCGGGGCCGAGTTCGATGACGTCGTCGAGGACGATCTCGGAGGTGGAGATCTCGGCGGTCCGGCCGTCGCGGCGGACCCCGGGTTTGGCCTCGCCGATGACGGCGAGGCCGTCCAGGGTCTTCTTGGCCCGCATCTCCTGGATGATGCCGATGCCGGTGTTCGCGATGATCACGTAGCCGAACAGGCTGTCCTGGAGCGGCGCGACGATGATCATGACCACCCAGAGCACGCCGATGATGGCGTTGAACCGGGTGAAGACGTTGGCGCGGACGATGTCGGCGGTGGAGCGGCTGCTGCGCACGGGCACGTCGTTGACGGCTCCGCGGGCGACGCGCTCGGCGACTTCGGCGGTGGTCAGGCCGGCGGGCTTGAACCGGGGTGCGGGCGGCCGGACCGGGTGTACCGGATCCAGCTCGGCTCCCGCGTCGATGGCCGCGCCGCCGGGGCCGCCGGATCCCGGCTCGGAACCGCCTGGTTCGATGTCTGCCCGCTGCGTCATGCTTTCGACGGTAAAGGGGGTTCTGCCGCTTCACCCGCCGAGAAGTCCGAAGATCCGACTTCGGGATGACCCGAATCGTCCCTTGGTCCCCCTCGGCTCCCGACCGACCCTTCGACTCCCGGGCCCCTTCGGCTCCCGACCGGCCCCTTCGGCTCCCGACCGGCCTCGACTCGCGGCCGGCCTCCTGGGCTCTCCGGCCGGGCCCCGGCCGCCGATCCCCTCAGCCGGAGGCGCCGCTCTCCTCTTCCTGCGCGGCCTGGGCTGCCGCGTGCCGCTTGAGCGCGGCGTCGCGGCCCCGCACGTACCAGAGGCCGATCAGGCCGAGGAACCCGCCGGCCGCGCAGCACCAGACCCACCACAGCAGGTCCCGGTCGGCGAACCAGCCGTAGAAGGGGAGCTGGACCAGGAACATGGCGAACCACAGGATCGTGCCGCCGGTGACGGTCGCGACGACGGGGCCCTCAAGGGGCGCCGGCGCCTCGTGCTTCGCAGTCCATTTCGCCATGCCCCCAAGTCTAGGTGCGCCGAAACGAGGTCTACGCGCGGAGATGGACGGCCTTTCGTTCATGTGTTCATACTGAAACGGTGTGGGCATGGCCCATTTTCTTCGTATGAATCACTCAATGCCCCCGCGATGAAGACCCAGAGGACCGCATGAGCACGCCGGCTCCCGCCCCCGCGCCCACCCTCCCGGACCCCGCCCCCCGCGGCGGTTCGGCGCTGGACCGCCACTTCAAGATCTCCGAGCGCGGCTCCACGATCGCCCGCGAGGTCCGAGGCGGTTTCGCGACCTTCTTCGCGATGGCCTACATCATCGTGCTGAACCCGATCATCCTGGGCAGCGCGAAGGACATGTACGGGCACCAGCTCGACAGCGGCCAGCTCGTGACGGCCACCGTCCTGACGGCGGCGTTCACCACGCTCCTCATGGGCGTCATCGGCAACGTCCCGATCGCGCTCGCCGCCGGCCTCGGCGTGAACACCGTCGTCGCGCTCCAGCTCGCCCCGCGCATGAGCTGGCCCGACGCCATGGGCATGGTGGTCCTGGCGGGCTTCGTCGTGATGCTGCTGGTCGCGACGGGCCTGCGCGAGCGGGTCATGAACGCCGTCCCGCTCGGCCTGCGCAAGGGCATCGCGATCGGCATCGGCCTGTTCATCATGCTGATCGGCCTGGTCGACTCGGGCTTCGTCACCCGCATCCCGGACGCCGCGCACACCACCGTGCCGCTCACCCTCGGCACCGGCGGCCACCTGCTCGGCTGGCCGGTCCTGATCTTCATCGTCGGCGTCCTGCTGACCCTGGCCCTGCTGATCCGCAAGACGCCCGGCGCGATCCTGATCTCCATCGTGGCCATGACCGTCGTCGCCGTCGCCGTCCAGCTGATCGTCGGACTGCCCGACTCGGGCTGGGGCCTGACCGTCCCCGAGTGGCCGGGCAACCCGGTGGCCGCGCCCGACTTCGGGCTCGTCGGCCAGGTCAGCCTGTTCGGCGGCTTCGGCAAGGTCGGCGTGCTGACCGGCATCCTGTTCGTCTTCACCGTGCTGCTGTCCTGCTTCTTCGACGCGATGGGCACGATCCTCGGCGTCGGCGACGAGGCCAAGCTGATCGACAAGGACGGCGACTTCCCCGGCATCAACAAGGTGCTGTTCATCGACGGCCTGGCCGTCGCCTCCGGCGGCGCCACCTCGTCCTCGGCCACCACCTGCTTCGTGGAGTCCACGGCCGGCGTCGGCGAGGGCGCCCGCACGGGCCTCGCGAATGTCGTGACCGGCGGCCTCTTCACCGTGGCGCTGTTCCTGACCCCGCTCGCCACCATGGTCCCGTCCCAGGCGGCCACCCCGGCCCTCGTGGCGGTCGGCTTCCTGATCCTGGCGGGCTCGGTCAGGGACATCGACTGGAGCGACTTCACCATCGCCGTCCCGGCCTTCCTGGCCATGGTGATGATGCCGTTCACGTACTCGATCACCAACGGCATCGGCTTCGGCTTCATCGCCTTCTGCGTGCTGCGGCTGGCGACCGGCCGTGGCCGTGAGGTCCCGGCGGCCCTGTACGTCGTGTCCGCCGTGTTCGTCTTCTACTACGCGATGCCGGCCCTCGGCCTCACGTAGGCGCCCACGGGCCCGCGTCACCGACGCGTGGGCGACGCGTCACCCACGCGTCACTCACGTCAGCCCGTAGAACTTCTCCGTCTCGTCGACGGCCGCCTTGAAGCGCTCGTCGAAGTCATCGCGAATGAGCGTCCGGACGACATAGTCCTGGACGCTCATTCCGCGTTTCGCCGCATGAGTCCGGAGGCGGTCGAGCAGCTCCCCGTCTATGCGCATGCTCAGCACGTGTGTCCCCATGCCGAAAGGGTCGTGGCACAGGCCGTGGACGCGTGTCACTTTCCGCCGACGACTCACCCGTACGAGTGACACGCTTCAGTGGCGTTCCTTAGAGAGAGTAATGAGGTAGTCTAAAGAGATGCTCGACCTTAGCCATGGCGACGACGCTGCCGCCGTGAACGACCTCCGCTCCGCCGTCATGCGGCTGGGCCGGCGCCTCAAGCACCAGCGCGTCGACGAATCGCTGAGCCCGACCGAGATGTCGGTCCTCGGCACCCTCGCCCGCTGCGGCCAGGCCACCCCCGGTGAGCTGGCCCGGCGCGAGCACGTCCAGCCGCCGTCGATGACGCGCATCGTGGCGCTGCTGGAGGCCAAGGGTTTGGTCAGGCTGCAGCCGCACCCGGACGACCGCCGCCAGAAGGTGGTCACCCAGACCGAGGAGGCCGAAGCGATGCTCGAAGAGAGCCGTCGCAAGCGGAACGCCTTCCTGGCCGGGCTCGCGGCCGAGCTCACCGAGGACGAATGGGCCAAGCTGCGCGAGGCCGCGCCCGTCCTGGAGAAGCTCGCGCACTTGTAAGGAACGACGCCAGGAGGCGAACGCTTTTGAGTACGGGAAACGGAGCAGACTCCGCACCCGGCCATACATCCACCACTACCACCGGGCGCGCCGCGCGCTCCACATGCTCCACGGGCAAGAACAACAACTCGATGTTCAGCTCGCTGAAGATCCGGAACTACCGGCTCTTCGCCACGGGACAGGCCGTCTCCAACACCGGCACCTGGATGCAGCGCATCGCCCAGGACTGGCTGGTCCTGTCCCTGACCGGCTCGGCTTCAGCCGTCGGCATCACGATCGCGCTGCAGTTCCTGCCGATGATGGTGTTCGGCCTCTACGGAGGCGTACTCGCGGACCGGCTGCCCAAGCGGCCGCTGCTGATCGCCACCCAGACCCTGATGGGCCTGACCGGTGTCGCCCTGGCCGCCCTCACCCTCGCCGGACACGTCCAGGTCTGGCACGTGTACCTCGCGGCCTTCCTGCTCGGCCTCGTCACCGTCGTGGACAACCCCGCACGGCAGACGTTCGTCTCCGAGATGGTCGGCAAGGAGCAGCTCGCCAACGCCGTCAGCCTGAACTCGGCGAACTTCCAGTCCGCGCGGCTGGTCGGCCCGGCGGTGGCCGGTGTGCTGATCACCGCCGTCGGCGTCGGCTGGGCCTTCCTGCTGAACGGGCTGTCTTTCGCCGCGCCCGTCGCCGGCCTGCTGCTGATGCGGACCCGCGAGCTGCACCCGGTCCAGACGCAGCCGCGCGCCAAGGGGCAGCTGCGGGAGGGTCTGCGGTACGTCGCCGGGCGCCCCGAGCTGATCTGGCCGATCGTGCTGGTGGGCTTTATCGGCACCTTCGGGTTCAACTTCCCGATCTGGCTGTCGGCGTTCGTCAACGACGTGTTCCACGGGGACGCGGGCACCTACGGGCTCTTCAACACCCTGATCGCCGCGGGCTCCCTGGCGGGTGCGCTGCTGGCGGCCCGGCGCGGGCACTCGCGGCTGCGGCTGCTGGTCGCGGCGGCGGTCCTGTTCTCCGCGCTGGAGGTCGTGACGGCCTTCGCGCCCGGGTTCTGGCTGTTCGCGGCGCTGCTGGTGCCGATCGGGATGTTCGGGCTGACGGTCAACGTCACCGCGAACGCGAGCGTCCAGATGGCCACCGACCCCGAGATGCGGGGCCGGGTGATGGCGCTGTACATGATGGTGTTCACCGGCGGCACCCCGATCGGTGCACCAGTCGTGGGCTGGGTGACGGACACGTACGGGGCCCGGGTCGGCATGGCCGCGGGCGGCCTCGTCTCCCTCGCCGCCGCCGCGACGATCGCGGTGATCCTGTCCCGGGTCGGCAACCTCCGCCTGAGCGTGAGCCGCCACGGCGTCACGTTCGTCCCGTCGCCCCGCCCCCGCGAGCTGGTCACGGCGGCCTGAGGCCCTGTCGTCAGTCGCGCGGCCTTCGGCGCAGGAGCCGCTTGGCACCGAAGACCAGGGCCGCGCCCACGGCCAGGACGGCCGCGCCCTTGGTGAAACCGCCCCCGCCCTGCTCCCCCGCGGGGCCGGGGGTTCCGGGAGCCGGGCTCGCGCCCGGCTTCCCGGGAGCGGAGGACGCCGGGCCGCCGGCCGCGGGTTTCACCGGTACCGCCACCACCCGGCTCGACTCCCCCTCCGATCCGAACAGCAGCGTCGACCCGTCCGCCGAGTACGTCACCGACTCCGCCTGGCCCTGCCACGGCGCGTCCACCCGCTCGCCCGCGCCCTCCGGCTTCCCGTCCTTCCACGGGTAGGTCTTCGCGAAGAAGTAGCCGCGCAGCGTGAGCCGGCCGCCGTCCGGCGAGAACGCCCCGTCCGTCACCCACGGCAGGTCCGCGACCCGCCGGAACACGTTCGTCCCCGAAGCCGACAGCTCCTTGGGCCCCTCGTACAGGCCGCCCTTGTCCTCGCTCTTGCTCGCGATGTACACCCGGCCCGTCACCGGATGCACCATCAGCGCCTCCGCGTTGCGCGCCCCGTCCGCGTACTTCACCGTGAACTGCTCGGCCTTCACCGTGACGTCGGCCAGCTGCTTCGGCTCCGGGAAGCGGTAGATCCAGACGTGGTCCCAGGTCCCGTTCAGGTTGTCCCCGATGTCGCCGACGTACAGCTGCCCGTCCGGGCCCAGCGAGATGGCCTCGACGTCGCGCGGGGTCCCGATCCCGGTCAGCGTCACCCGGGCCACGGTCTTTCCGGTCGCCGAGTCCACCGCGTACACGTACGGGCCGTCGTCGCTGTCGTTGTGCGTCCAGTACACGCCCGGGTGGATCCGGCTCGCCGCCAGCCCGCTCGACTCCTTGATCCGCGGATCGGTGATCGTGAACCCGGAGGCGCCCGGGGATCCGGAGGCGGGCGCCGCTCCCGAGGCCTGGGCGGCGGCCGCGGCCGAACCCGGCAGCACGGCAAGGGCAATGACGGCGGTCAACGGCAGCAGGCGCATGCCCCAAGCCTGCCAGGGCACCCCGCGTGTCCGGCATCACAGGGGCGCCCGGCGCGTGATCCGCGATGATGACCGGATGCGTTTCATGTTCGTCGGCGACTCCATGACCATCGGACGCGCCGGCGACTACACCTGGCGCTACCGGATGTGGCAGCACCTGAGCGCCGTCCCGGGCGGCCCGTACGAGATCGTCGGCCCGCGCACCGCGCTCTTCGACACCGGTGCCGACGGGCCGACCAGCCACGCGTACGCCGACCCCGGCTTCCCGGAGCCCGCCCGCCGCCACCTCGCCGGCTGGGGCGAGGGCTGGCAGCACATGGCCCCCCTCATCGGCTCCGCCGTCCGCTCCGGCGAGCCCGACGTGCTGCTCGTCTCCCTCGGCCTGATCGACCTCGGCTTCTACACCGGCGCCGAGGAGACCGCGGCCAACGCCCGCCGCTTCGTCGCGGAGGCCCGGGCGGCCCGCCCCGGCATCCGGATGGTCCTGCTCCCGGTCATCCCGAACGTCCGGGCCGAGTCCGACGCGCCGTTCGCGGCCGAGGTGGCCCGGTTCAACGAGCTCCTCGCGAAGGCCGTCGCCGACCTGTCGACCGACGCCTCGCCGATCCTGCTGGCCGCGCGCCCGGCCTCGTACGAGATCGCGCACGACACCTACGACGGCACCCACCCCAACGCCTCCGGCGAGCACCGCCTGGCCGGTGAGTTCGCCGCGGCGCTCCACCAGGCGTGGGGCATCGGCGGCCCGTACCGGATGCCCTGACACCCCGTAGGACCACATCCGGCGTTTCCGCCGTGACCCGGCCTCCGTGCGTATCGTTGTACTACGCGGCTGCCCGCGACTGCGCGGCAGCGGGGAGGAGCGCCACGGTGACCGTCGTAGAGACCGACAGGATCGAGATGGCCGACATCAGCAGCGAGCAGGCCTTGGACGACATGTTCGAGGCGCTTGAGCCCGTCCCCGAGGGATTGAAGGTCGAGATCGTCGAGGGAACCGTCTACATGTCGCCGCAGCGGGACACGCACTGGGAGATCATCCGCAGGATCGTCCGTGCACTGGAAGACGAGTTCGGCATGGGAGTCAAAGCCCTCTCGGACGTGCGCATCGACTTCCCCGGCCGGCTGAACGGGTTCGCGCCTGACGTCGCGTTGCTCAGTACGGATGCCACGAAGGACGACTCGGCTCACTGGCGCCACGAGGACGTGGAATTCGTCGCCGAGGTGATCTCCAAGGGCACCGCCGCCAACGACTACGGCCCCAAGAAGGCCGCGTACGCCGCCGCCGAAGTACCCGCCTACCTCATCGTCGACCCGTACGTCCGCCGCTCCCTGCTCTACACCCAGCCCAAGGACGGGGACTACGCCACGGAGACGAAGATCCCCTTCGGGGACGAGATCGACCTCACGGGCACGGTCGTGGGCCTG
This sequence comes from Streptomyces sp. NPDC051109, assembly GCF_044455885.1. Lineage (NCBI taxonomy): Bacteria > Bacillati > Actinomycetota > Actinomycetes > Kitasatosporales > Streptomycetaceae > Streptomyces > Streptomyces sp. NPDC051109. The sequence goes on along the minus strand of NZ_JBITFF010000012.1, from coordinate 144,675 downwards.
GTCCTCGACACCTCCGAGTTCCCCCGCGACTGATCCGCGCCCCGCGCCGGGGTGCGGACCGGTCGCACCGTCATCCCGGCCGGCGGACTACCGGCTCACCAGGCGAAGGCCTCCGGGGAGGCCCCCGGGCCCGGGAAGATCTCGTCCAGGGCGGAGAGCACCTCCTGCGACAGCTCCAGCTCCAGCGCCCTCAGGGCGCTCTCCAGCTGCTCCGCCGTACGGGGACCGACGATCGGCCCGGTCACCCCGGGCCGGGTCAGCAGCCACGCCAGGGCCGTCTCGCCGGGCTCCAGGCCGTGCTTGTCGAGCAGGTCCTCGTACGCCTGCACCTGCGCCCGTACGGAGCTGTTGGCCAGGGCGTCCGCGGAGCGACCGGAGGCGCGGCGGCCGCCCTCGACCTCCTTCTTGATGACGCCGCCCAGCAGCCCGCCGTGCAGCGGGGACCAGGGGATCACGCCGAGCCCGTACTCCTGCGCCGCCGGGATGACCTCCATCTCGGCGCGCCGCTCGGCGAGGTTGTACAGGCACTGCTCGCTGACCAGCCCGACCGAACCGCGCCGGGCAGCCGTCTCGTTGGCCTGGGCGATCTTGTAGCCGGGGAAGTTCGACGACCCGGCGTACAGCACCTTGCCCTGCTGGATCAGCACGTCGACGGCCTGCCAGATCTCCTCGAACGGAGTCCGGCGGTCGACGTGGTGGAACTGGTAGAGGTCGATGTAGTCCGTCTGGAGCCGCTTGAGGCTGGCCTCGACGGCCCGGCGGATGTTCAGCGCCGAGAGCCGGTCGTAGTTGGGCCACGGCTCGCCTTCGCCGGCCATGTTCGCGTACACCTTGGTGGCCAGCACGGTCTTGTCCCGCCGGCCGCCGCCCTGGGCGAACCAGGTGCCGAGGATCTCCTCGGTGCGGCCCTTGTTCTCGCCCCAGCCGTAGACGTTGGCGGTGTCGAAGAAGTTCAGGCCCGCGCCGAGCGCGGCATCCATGATCGAGTGACTGGTGGGTTCGTCTGTCTGCGGACCGAAGTTCATCGTGCCGAGTACGAGTCGGCTGACCTTGAGTCCGGTGCGTCCGAGCTGTGTGTACTTCATGGACCCCAAGCCAACTGCTTGGAGTCCACTCCAGGCAAGGGCCCGCGCGGGCGTCGCGGCCGTCCGGGGCGCGGCTACTGGCCCACGGCGGCTGCCACGGCCACGACGACGAACATCAGCACGAGTACACCGGCCATCACACGGTTTCGGGTCTTGGGATCCACCCGTCGAGCGTAACGCGGGCGTCGCGGGTTCCCGTACCGAGGGGCGTCAGGCGGCCAGGGGCCAGGCCTCGACCACCTCGTAGCGGGGCTGCTCCCCGGGGACCCCGCCCGCCGGGAGGTTGCTGCGGACCAGGCTGAGCTCCTCGACCCGCCAGGGCGTGCCCTCGAAGCCGGCCAGGGCGTCGACGTACGGATGCATGTCGGCGCCGGTGCGGCTGCGGGCCAGGGTGAGGTGGGGGGTGTAGCGGCGGTGGTGCTCCATCGCTACCCCGGCCCGGCGGGCGGCGGCGTCGGCGCGCTCGGCGAGCATCCGCATCGGGTCGAGCCCGCCGGCCGCGCCGACCCACAGGGCGCGGTCGCCGAAGTGCCCGGAGCCGTGGATGCGCAGGCTGAAGGGTTCGGTGCGGTGGGCGGCGCGGGCCAGGCGGGCGTGCAGGTCCGCCAGGAGCTCCTCACGCACCTCGCCCATGAAGGCGAGGGTGAAGTGCCAGCCCGCCTCCCCCGTCCAGCGCAGCCGGTCGTCCCGGAGGGGCTCCACTGCCTCGCGCAGCTCCTCGACGGCCTGCTGGGACGGCATCAACGCGGCGAACAGCCTCATGGGCGCGAGCCTAACCCGGACGACGGGCCAGGCTCGCGCCGGGCGGGATTACGCGTCCGCGATCGGGATCTGGTGAGCCGCCGGCGACGCCGTCCTGCCGTTCACCGGGGTGGTCTCCGGGGCGGCGGCGGGCTGGGACATCGACGAGAGCAGCTGGCGGGCCAGGCCCAGGCCCGTGCCGCCCATGGTCAGCGCCTTGGCGAACATCTCCGACATGCCCTCCGCGCCGTTCAGGAGGACCATGTGCTCCACGTTGCCGAAGGCACCCGCGCCCGCCTCCACGATCGCCGGCCAGTTCTCGGCGAGCTGCTGGGCGACGACCGCCTCCTGGTTCTCGGCCAGTGCGGCGGCCCGCGCCTTGATGGCGTCGGCCTCGGCGAGGCCCTTCGCCTTCGCCGACGCCGCGACCGCGAGGCCCTTCGCCTGGGTGGCCGCGGCCTCGGCCTCACCGGTCGCCCGGGTGGCCTTCGCGGCCGCCAGGCCCCGGGCCTCGGTGGCCGCCGCGTCCGCGGTCGCCGCCGTCGTGACGCGCGTGGCCTCGGCCGCCGCCGCCAGCTCGGTCTCCTTGGCCTTGGCCTGCGCCGCCGAGATACGGGCGTCGCGTTCGGCCTCGGCGCGGGTCCGGGTCTCGTACGCCGCCGCGTCCGCGGGCTTGCGCACGTCCGCCTGGAGCTGCTGCTCGCGCCGGTGGGCTTCGAGCTCGGCGACCCGGGTCTCCTGCACGACGACCTCCTGGCGGGCCGCCGCCTCCGAGAGCGGGCCCGCCTGGCGGGCGGTCGCGGCGGCCTTGTCGCGCTCGGCCTGGTAGCCGGCCTGGAGGATCTCGCTGTCGCGGGTGGCCTCCGCCATCCGCGCGAACGCGGTCTGCTCGGCCTCGGTGGCCAAACGGTTCGCCTCGGCCTGCGCGATGCGCGCGTCCCGCTGCACGGCGGCCGCGTGCGGCATCGCCAGGTTCTTGATGTAGCCCGTCGGGTCCTCGATCTCGTGGATCTGGAGCGAGTCGACGATGAGGCCGAGCTTCTCCATCTCCGTCCCGCAGGCCGCCCGGGTCTGCCCCGTCAGCTTCTCGCGGTCGCGGATCATGTCCTCGACCGTCAACCCGCCCACGATGGAGCGCAGATGGCCGGCGAAGACGATGTGCACCCGCTCGGGCATCATCTTCTGCTGGTCCAGGAAGCGGCGCGCCGCGTTCGCGATGGACACGAGGTCGTCGCCGATCTTGAAGATCACGACGCCCTTCACCCGCAGCGGGATGCCCTGGTGCGTCACGCAGTCCACGTTCAGCTGGGTCTCGTTGAGGTCCAGCGAGAGCTTGCGCACCGCCTGCACACCGGGGACCACGAGGGTTCCGCGTCCGGTGACGATCCGGAACCCCATGCCCTCGCCGATGCCCTCGGTGCGGTGCGTGGAGCCGGAGATGACGAGCGCCTCGTTCGGTTCGGCCACGCGCCACATGAGCTTGAACAGGCCGATCAAGGCCAGGATTGCGGCGAGAACGATTCCCGCCACGACGCCGATAGCCATCGGCAACGCCCCCTTATCGCAGTGCCGTTCGACACTGACGAGGGCGAGTGTGCTCCTGCGGCGGGCCGTTAAGAAGACGCAGGAGGATTCTTGTCGCCATCTTGATACGAACCACATCCGCGCAGGTGGCGCGGGGGCTCAGTTGTCGTACGCCGCCATCACGTACACCGTGCGCGGCGGCAGGTACTCGACCACGGTCACCACCGTCCCGACCGCCAGCCGGCCCGTCCCGGGCGCCGGATGGGCGAGGAAGTGCTCCGCGCCGCCCCGGATGCGGACGATCACCTCGCCCACGAGCCCGGGGCCCACCGTCCCGGTCACCCGGCCGTCCAGCCCCACCATGCCGTCTTCCCCCATGCGCCGAGGGTACGCCGCCGGTGCGGCTTTACGGGGCTGCGCGGCCTTACGGGGGCTCCGCGGCCTTACGGGGCCGCGCGCGGCCAGCTCGCGACATCCGGATCAGCCCGACCTGATCCGGAAGAGGCGGCCTAGGAGTGCCCGAGGTCCGCGGCGGGGAGGTCCGTCGAGGGGACCGAGCCCGTGTCGGGGGCCGGGCGCAGCGGGAACTCGTCCGTGGCCATCGAGTCGAGCACCGGCGGCGCCGGGCGCAGCGGCTTCGGCATGACCGCGGCCTCCGAGTGGCCGCCGCAGCCGTACGAGAGCGAGACGAGGTGTCCGTCGGCCGGGCCGAACTCGTTGGCGCAGACCCCGAAGGCCTGGCCCAGCGAGCCGCCGATGGCGACGAGGAACCCGCACGACACGCAGGAGGCGGGCGCGGCCTGCGCCATCGGCGTCTTGGCGCCGAAGGACTCGTCCCAGCGGTCGGCGGCGCTGTGCAGTCCGTACCGGGACAGGACCCGGGCGCGCCGCATGCCGAGCTCCTCGGCCACGGAGGTGATGGAGCCCCGTACGGGGACCACGGCGCGGTCGGTGACGTCGGCGTCCTCGGCCTCGACCAGTTCGGCCATCTCGGTGGAGACGACCGAGTTCGGCGGCGGCGCGTCCTCGCCCGACCAGCCCGGCTCCAGCCGCAGGTCCTCGGCGTCGGTGGGCAGCAGGTCGCCGGGGCCCATGTCGCCCGGGCGCAGCCGCTCGCTCCACGGCACCCACTCGGGGGCCAGGAGCGCGTCGTCGCCGGGGAGCAGCACCGTTTCGTCGAGGGTGACGTTCTTGGCGCGGGAGGCGCGCGTGACGGTGACGGCCCAGCGCCAGCCCCGGTAGCCGGGGTCCTTGCACTCGAAGAAGTGCGTGACGACCCGGTCGCCCTCCGCCACGGCGGCGACGTGCTCGCCCACCACGGAGGGAGCGGCGGCTTCCTCGGCCGCCGTGCGGGCGAGGTCTACCGCCTCGGCGCACAGGCGGTCGGGGGTACGGCTTCGCGTCGTCGCAGCACTCACAGGTCTCGTTCTCTCCTACGCCGTCTCACGAGTGCGCCGTCCGTACTGTCGTCCTGAACGACCCGTCGGTCCTGTCCGTACGTGGCGCGGGCGGAGCGGACCAGAGGGCCGCGTCGACGTCCGCACCCGATCGGCCTCGGGCGCACCTACCTGCCATCCATTCTGCGGGATAGCGAAGAGGCGCGCGGCCGAGAGCAACCGCCGGTGGCGCGCTACGCACGCTACCCTCTCCGACGCCTTGGGCCCACATGCAAGGTCCGATTCGCGGACGAGACGCTGTGCCGACATCGCCCCTACGACCTCCCGACGCGCGCCCGACGGCGATCCGTCGGCCGCCCGTAACGCGCCGGGACGGGACCGGGAGGGGTCCGTGGGGCACTATGGCGGGTGTGGCACCCGTACGGTCGTCCCGCGACGGCTCGGGACCGGCCAGACGGGCCGGCCGGGCCGTCGGTCGTGCCCTGCAGCGCCCCTTCACCGGTACGGCGCGCGGGATCCGGCGGGCGACGCACGCGCACGGGGCCGGCGAATCCGGTCTCGGCAAGCTGATCGAGCTGCACGCCATCAACGGCGCCGGCGATGTGATGATCACGGTGGCGCTGGCCTCGACGGTGTTCTTCTCGGTACCCACGGACGAGGCACGCGGCCGCGTCGCCCTGTACCTGGCGATCACCATGGCCCCCTTCACCGTCCTGGCCCCGGTGATCGGCCCGGCGCTGGACCGGCTGCCGCACGGCCGGCGGGCCGCGATGGCCTGCGCCATGCTCGCGCGGGCGCTGCTCGCGGTGATGATGTCGGGCGCGGTGGCCACGGGCGGACTGGAGCTCTACCCGGCGGCGCTGGGCGTGCTCGTCGCGTCCAAGGCGTACGGGGTGGTCCGCAGCGCGGTGGTGCCGCGGCTGCTCCCCCCGAATTTCTCACTCGTCAAGGCGAACTCCCGGGTCACCCTGGCAGGCCTGCTCGCCACCGCCGCGGCGGCGCCCGTCGCGGCGGGGCTGCACGCCATCGGGCCGCCGTGGCCGCTGTACGGGGCCTGCGCCATCTTCGTGTGGGGCACGTTCGCGGCGTTCTCGCTGCCGCACAAGGTGGACGAGGCCAAGGGCGAGCGGCGGGCCCGGCTGTCCACGCACGAGCCGCATTCGCGCAAGCCGGGCCTGCGCACGGTGAGCCCGTCCGTGCTGTGCGGTCTGCTGGCGAACGCCTCGATGCGCGCACTGTCCGGGTTCCTGATCTTCTTCCTGGCGTTCCTGCTGCGCGAGCACCCGCTCGCCGGCCAGAGCGCGGCGGTCTCGCTGGGCATCGTGGGCGTCTCGGCGGGCGTCGGGAACGCCTGCGGGACGGCGGCGGGCGCCTGGCTGCGGGCACGGGCCCCGGAGACGATCATCGCGTCGGTGCTGTCGGCGACCCTGGCGGTGGCGATCCTGGCGGCGGTGTTCTTCAGCGGGCTGTTCATGGCCGTACTGGGGGCCACGGCGGGCTTCTGCCAGGCCCTGGCCAAGCTGTCGCTGGACGCGATGATCCAGCGGGACGTGCCCGAGGCCGTGCGGACGTCCGCGTTCGCCCGTTCGGAGACGCTGCTCCAGATGGCTTGGGTGCTGGGCGGCGCGATCGGCATCGCGCTGCCGCTGAACGGGGCCCTGGGCATGGCCGTGGCCGCGGCGATCGTCGCGGCGGGCACCGTGATGGCCCTCCGCGGCCGCCTTTCCGCCCCCCGCCACCACCATCCGGGCTCCCCCCGCCCCCGAGTGGCGTAGGAGGGGGGTACGGCGGGGCATGCCCGGGCAAACCGGCCCGGCGGGGCGGGCCGCGCGCCGCGCGGCAGGCCACGGACACCCCCGTGCGGCGGCGGAGCGGGGTGGCCCGATAGCCTTCGGCTCATGACCGCACCGCTTTTCTCGGGTAGGGGCCGCCGCAGCGTCGCGGCCCTCGGAGCCGTGTCCGCCGGCCTCCTCCTTCTCTCCGCCTGCGACAAGCCGACGCCGCTGGCGACCGTGACGGTCGGCACGTCGTCGGTGTCCACCGAGGCCGTCTGCTCCGATGCCAAGGAGCTCTCCATGGACAAGGTCCAGGAGTGCCTCACCGACATGAAGGACGCCAAGACCATCGACTACGGCCGCGGGGACACCCTGCGTCTCGGCGTCGAGCCGGAAGTCGTCGAGGACGGCAAGCGGTGGCAGGCGGTCCTGGACGGCCAGCCGATCACCGAGCCCTCCTCCAACACCTACCGCAGCTTCCCGGGCGCCGACCTGTTCGCCACCGGCGGCCAGGGCGAGGCCCCGTCCTCCAAGAAGCTGAACATCGTCCAGGTCGGCGAGGACGGCAAGCCGCTCGCCGTCTGGGCCTACAACGTCAAGCTCAAGTAGCCACGTACCGACGGTGCGCGCGCTCATCGTGACCGCGGTGGCGGCGGAGGCAGACTCCGTCGCCAATGGCCTGACCGGACCCACCCCTCATCCGGATCCGGTGACGCCGGAGCCGCGCGCCCTCCCCGGCGGATACCTCCTCTCCCGGCGCGATCTTCCCGGCCTCGCCGCCGACGTCCTCGTCGGCGGGGTGGGGCCGGCCGCCGCCGCGGCCGCCACGGCCACCGCGCTCGCGCTGGCCGACTACTCCCTCGTCGTCTCCGCCGGCATAGGCGGCGGGTTCGCGCCCGCCGCCCCGGTCGGCTCCCTCGTGGTCGCCGACGCCGTCGTCGCCGCCGACCTCGGGGCCGAGACCCCCGACGGCTTCCTCGACGTACGGCAGCTCGGCTTCGGGCACAGCGTGCACCTGCCGCCCGCCGAGCTCGCCGCCCGCGCCGCCGAGGCCACCGGGGCGCTGCTCGCGCCCGTGCTGACCGTCTCCACCGTCACCGGCACCGCCGAGGGCGCGGCCCGCCTCGCCGCCCGGCATCCGCTCGCCGGGGCCGAGGCCATGGAGGGCTTCGGCGTCGCCGAGGCGGCCGCCGCCCACCGGCTCCCGGTGCTGGAGATCCGCGCCGTGTCCAACGCCGTCGGCCCCCGCGACCGCGACACCTGGCGGATCGGGGACGCGCTGGCCGCGCTCACCGCCGGATTCCGCGCCCTGGGGCCCGTACTCGTCACCTGGGGAGAACGCCATGAGCACCGCTGAACGGCCCGCCGTACGACCCGCCGGACCGCTCGCCATCGCCTATTCGCCCTGCCCGAACGACACCTTCGTCTTCGACGCCTGGGCCCACGGCCGGATCCCCGGCGCACCCGGCCTCGACGTCACCTTCGCCGACATCGACATCACCAACGGCATGGCCGAGCGCGGCGAGCTGGACGTGCTGAAGGTGTCGTACGCCGTGCTGCCGTGGGTGCTGGAGGAGTACGCGCTGCTCCCGTGCGGCGGGGCGCTCGGGCGCGGCTGCGGGCCCCTCGTCCTCACGCGTGAGCCGGGGGCGGACCTGGCCGGCAAGACCGTCGCCGTGCCCAGCGAACGCTCCACCGCCTACCTGCTGTTCCGGCTGTGGGCCGCGGACGTGCTGCCCGAGGGCGTCGGCAAGGTCGTGGTGATGCCGTTCCACGAGATCATGCCGGCCGTCCGTGACGGCCGGGTCGACGCCGGACTGGTCATCCACGAGGCCCGGTTCACGTATCAGGACTACGGGCTGCACCGCCTGGCCGACATGGGCGAGCACTGGGAGCACACGACCGGCCTGCCGATCCCGCTCGGCGCGATCATCGCGAAGCGCTCGCTGGGCGCCGAGACGCTGCGCGCGCTCGCCGAGTCGGCCCGTGCGTCGGTCCGGATGGCCTGGGAGGACCCGGAGGCTTCCCGCCCGTACGTCCGCGCCCACGCGCAGGAGCTGGACCCGGCCGTCGCCGACCAGCACATCGGGCTGTACGTCAACGAGTTCACCGCCGACCTGGGCGATTCCGGGTACGCGGCGGTGCGCGGGCTGTTGACGCGGGCCGCGGCGGAGGGTCTGGTACCGGCCATCGCGCCGGACGCGCTGGACTTCCCGTAGGCGGTTTCAGGCCGCCTCCGGGACGCCTCCCCGTACGTACGACGGTGCCCCGGCCCTCTCGGAGGGCCGGGGCACCGTCGTACGTACGGGCTCGGTGAGGGCTCAGACGTCGAGCTGGTCCGCCACCGCGCGCAGCAGGCCGGCGATCTTCGTCCCGTGCACCTTGTCGGGGTAGCGGCCGCGCTCCAGCATCGGGGTGATGTTCTCCAGCAGGGTCGTGAGGTCCTGCACGATCGAGGCGAGCTCGTCGGGCTTGCGGCGCTGAGCGGCCGCGACCGAGGGCGCCGGGTCCAGCACCGTCACGGAAAGCGCCTGGTCACCGCGCTGTCCGGCGACGACGCCGAACTCGACGCGCTGGCCGGGCTTGAGGGCGTCGACCCCGGCCGGGAGCACCGACGAGTGGACGAAGACGTCTCCGCCGTCGTCGCGGGAGAGAAAGCCGAAGCCCTTCTCACTGTTGAACCACTTGACCTTGCCGGTAGGCACGTCCGTCCTCTGTCCTTGTGCTCGTCGGGGTCCGGTACGCCGCGCGGCGGGTCCGGACAACAGCGCAGCGGGTCATGACGACCCGCCGTCTCCAGGCTAGTGGGCGATCGACAGGAGACAAGACGTTCCCCGGTCCTTCGCCGGCTCTTCCCCTTCGGCTGCGCTGTGGCTGCTTCGGCCAGGGAACTACCCTGGTGGGGTGACTGTTACTCCTCATGGCGATGAAGCGCGGCCCGGCGACGGCCTGGTGCGCGCCGGTGGCATCGTGTTCATCGCGGGCGCCGTGGCGACCCTCGTGACGATGGCCCCGCTGTTCCTGGACGTCGACCCGTTCCCCTCGTACGCGTGGGCCGTGTGCATGCTGATGGGCGTCGGCTTCGCAATCTCGGCGGCGGGCGTGCTGCGCTCGGCGGCGGCCCAGCGCCGGGCCGCCCGCGCGTCCCAGGCCTGACTCCCCGTCGGGGCGGGGCGGGGCCTTCAGGGCGGGACCTCCGGGTCAGACCGCCTGCGTGCGGACGTACTCCGTGAGCCACTGCGGCAGGGCGGTGAGGTCCGGCAGCACCACGTCGGCGCCCGCCTCCCGCAGTTCCGGCTCGGGGCACGGGCCGGTCGGCACCGCCACCGACAGCGCGCCGGCCGTACGGGCCCCGCGTACGTCGCCCACGTGGTCGCCGACGTAGACCTGCGCCCCGTACTCGCGCAGCGCGCCCGCCTTGGCCTCGGCCCACAGCCAGCCGACGACGGCGTCCGGCTCGATACCGAGGTGCGCGAGGTGCAGCCGGGCGTTGGGCTCGTGCTTGGCCGTGACGACGATCGCGCGGCCGCCCAGCGCCTGGACGGCCGCGATCGCCTCGCGGGCACCGGGCATCGCCGGCGTCGGCGCGATGGCGTGCGTGGGATAGATCTCCCGGTACCGGTCGGCCATGGCGGGGATCTCCGCCTCCGGGAACCAGTAGGCGAGCTCCTCGTCCAGCGGCGGACCGAGCCGCGTGACCGCCTCGTCGGCATCGATGAACGTCCCCGTCTCGGCGGAGAGCGCCTGGTAGGCGGCCTTGATCCCGGGGCGCGAGTCGATGAGGGTCATGTCGAGGTCGAAGCCGACCGTCAGCTGGGCGGGCACGGCCGGCACGGCGGGCACGGCGGGGGTCTCGGAGCTCATGCGCCCATTGTGCCGATCCGGGGCCGACGGGGAGGAACGCCGGCCTTGGCCTCGCCTTACGGTCAGTGGAATTCGCGGCCTCAGCGGCGGCGGGAGCGCCAGGCCAGGTAAAGGGCCGAGGCGACGGCCGCGCCCCGGGCCAGCCAGGGCCACATGCCCTGGAAGACCCCGCCCAGCCCCTCGTCCGCCAGCGGCGCGCCCCAGCGCCCCTCCAGGCGGCCCCACAGCCACACCACCGCACCGGCGAAGACGGCCCCGGGCACACCGAACACGACCGCCTTGCGCTCGGCGGGCCCCAGCACCCGCGAGGCGTACGCGAGCAGCCAGCCGCCGATCAGCAGCAGCCAGGAGCCGGTGACCGCGCCCGCCACGAGCACGGCCGCGGCCAACAGCAGGAAGGCGTGCGGCTTCGGGCGCGGGGCGACTGCGGACGCCGCCTCCGGGCCGCCGGCCGCGGCCCCTGCCGCCGCCCTCGCATCCGCCCTGGCCCGCCGGCGCTGCTTCAGGAACCGTACGAGCCCCCGTACCGCCGAACCGTCTTCGGCGGCGGGCGCACCCGCCGAACCGGCCGCGGGCTCCGGCTTCTCCTCCTCCACCGGCTTCCGGAACAGCTCCGGGATCTCCACCCCGCCCGCGAAGCCCTCCACCTGCGGCCCGGCCCCGAACGGGCCCGGCGCTACGCGCCACCAGTCGGGCTCCGCCCCGCCGTCGGCGCCGAGCTCGTCGAGCCCCGCCAGGTGCGGCGGCGCGGGCGCGGTGTCCGCCGGGCGCGGCTCCGGTACGGCCTTGCGGCGCAGCCTGCCGGGCCCCCGCTGCGCCGGCACGGCCGGAGCCGCGTCGGGGGTGGCTGCCCGCGTCTGCGGCGCCGGCGACGCGCCCATGCCGTCGAGGACCTCCTCCGGCGTGCCGATCCGCTCCAGGATGCGCCGTACGGCCGCCGGGGTCTCCGGCTCGTACTTGGCGCGCCGCCGGTCGATCTCGTCCCGCAACCCCGCCACCAGCCGCATCCGGTCCCCGGAGGACAGCTGCCGCCGCTGCGCCAAGTCCCCGACCCGGCTCAGATATTCGTAGACCAGATGGTCGCTCTCGATCCCCATGCCCGGCTCCTCCCGTACCACCCACCGGAAAGGTAGCGCGTGCGCCCGTGGAGCGGCCGAGGGCTCAGCGGATACCGTTGGCCGGATGGGGACCGGCCGACGCGACCATGGAGGCGACCGTGCCTGAGCCAAGCAGCGCTGCGGGAAGCGCCACAGCGAGCAGCGCCCCGCGCTCCCTCGCCGAGGCGCTGCGCGCCCGCGACGACGCGTCGCTCGCCGCCCTGCTGCACGCGCGCCCGGACCTGCTCGGGCCGGTGCCGGGTGACATGACGCAGCTGGCCACCCGGGCCGGCACCCGGGCCTCGGTGGTCCGCGCGCTGGACCGGCTCGACCGGTTCGCGCTGCAGACCGCGGAGGCCCTCGCGGTGGCCCCGGACCCGTGCCCGTACCCGGTGCTGGAGTCGCTGCTGGCCGGCGAGCACGGCAGCGGCCCCGGCAGCGGCGCGGACAACGGCGCCCGCGCCGAACTCCCGCGCGCCGTGGCCACCCTGCGCGACCAGGCCCTGGTGTGGGGCGACGACGAGCGGCTGCGGCTGGTCCGCACCGCCCGCGAGCTGCTCGCGCCGTCCGCCGGGCGGCCCTCCCCGACCGGCCTCGGGCCGACCGTCGCGGAGGCCACCGCCGGGATGTCGCCGACGCGGATCCAGGAGATCGTGGCGGCGGCCGGGCTGCCCGCCACGCACGACCCGGTGTCCGCCGTGACGGCGCTGACCGGGCTGTTCACCGACCCGGAGCGGATGTCGGCGCTGCTGGACGAGGCCCCCGCGGAGGCCCACCAGGTGCTCGGCCGGCTCGTGTGGGGGCCGCCGTACGGGGAGGTCACGCCGAACCCGACCCCGCCCGTGCGCTGGCTGCGCGATCGCGGGCTGCTGCTGCCGGCGTCGGCGCGGACCGTCGTACTGCCCCGCGAGGTGGCGCTGCACCTGCGCGGCGGCCTCGCGCACCGGCAGACGGAGCCGCTGGCCCCGGCGGTGCCCGCCGACCGCGAGCACCGTCCACAGCTTGTGGACGCGAACGCGGCCGGGCAGGCGCTGGCCGCGCTGGCCACCGTCGAGGAGCTCGTGAAGTCCTGGGAGCACGCCGGGCCGCCGGTGCTGCGGGCCGGCGGACTGTCCGTACGCGACCTGAAGCGGACGGCGGCCACCCTGGACGCCACCGAGCCGGTGGCCGCGTTCTGGATCGAACTCGCCTACGCGGCCGGGCTGCTGGCCAGCGACGGCGAGGCCGACGAGCGGTACGCGCCCACCCCCGCCTTCGACGACTGGGTGGAACTCCCGCCCGCCGAGCGGTGGTCGGCCCTCGCCCGGGCCTGGCTGCCGGCCACCCGGACCGCCGGCCTGGTCGGCGATCAGGACGCCAAGGGCCGCACCCTGGCCGCGCTCGGCCCCGACCTCGACCGCTCCGCCGCCCCCGAGGTGCGCCGGCGCGTCCTCGAACTCCTCGCCGCCCTGCCCGAAGGCGCCTCCGCCGACGCCGACGCGCTGCTCGCGCGGCTCGACTGGGAGCGGCCGGTACGGGGGGCGAGCGCGCTGCGCGCCCGCCTCGCGCGGTGGACGCTGACCGAGGCCGAGGTGCTCGGCGTCACCGGCCGCGGCGCGCTCGCGGCGCACGGCCGCGCGCTGCTGGAGCACCGCGACCCGGCTCCGCTGCTGGCGCCGCTGTTCCCGGAGCCGGTGGACCACGTACTGCTCCAGGCCGACCTGACGGCGGTGGCCCCGGGGCCGCTGCGCCGGGCACTCGGCGATGTCCTGGCCGTCCTCGCGGACGTGGAGTCCAAGGGCGGGGCGACCGTCTACCGTTTCACGCCCGGTTCCGTACGGCGGGCCCTGGACTCCGGGCGGACCGCCTCCGACCTGCACGCCTTCCTCGCCGAGCACAGCATCACGCCGGTTCCGCAGCCGCTGGCGTACCTGATCGACGACGTGGCCCGGCGACACGGGCACCTGCGGGTCGGGGTGGCCTCCTCGTACGTGCGCTGCGACGACGACGGCATGCTGAACGAGATCCTGGCCGACCGGCGGTCCGCCGGGCTGGGGCTGCGGCGCCTGGCCCCGACGGTGCTGGCGGCGCAGGCCGAACCGGGCGCGCTGCTGGACGGGTTGCGGACCATGGGCTACGCGCCGGCCGCGGAGTCGCTGACCGGGGACGTGGTCGTGGCGCGGGCCGACGCCCGCCGCACGCCGGCGCGTTCGGCTCCGGTCCCGGTGCCGGACGGGCCTCCGGTACCGGACGAGACGCTGCTGGGGGCGGCCGTACGGGCCATCCGCGCGGGCGATCTGGCGGCGACGGCGGTGCGCAAGGAGCCGGCCGCGGCCGCCGTCGTCCCGGGCGAACTCCCGCGCACGAGCGCGGCGGAGACCCTGGCCACGGTGCAGGCGGCCGCGCTGACCGGATCGGCGGTGTGGATCGGGTACGTGAACGCGGACGGCGCGGCGAGCCAGCGGGTCATCGCCCCGGTCCGGGTGGAGGGCGGCTTCGTCACCGGGTACGACCACACGGCGGACGAGGTGCGGACGTACGCGCTGCACCGGATCACGGGGGTCGCGGAGCTGGCGGAGGAGCACCTGTAAAACGGCTGGCGGCGAGGGGTCCCCGCCGCGCACCCTTGCCGCATGCAGGAAGTACGAGCCGCCCGGCAGATCAGGGCCGCCCACACCGACACCACGGTGACCGTCTACCAGGCGTACGCGCCCGCGCTGGGGCTGCCCGCGGCGCGCGAGGGCCGGTTCCCGCCCGCCTGGAAGCGGGAGCGGATGACGTGGATCAAGCCGTCGTTCCTGTGGATGATGTACCGCTGCGGCTGGGCCACCAAGGCCGACCAGGAGACGGTGCTGGCCGTCGAGATCACCCGCGGGGGGTTCGACCACGCGCTGCGCCGCGCCTGCCTGTCCCACTACGAACGCGGCACGCACGCCGACCACGAGACCTGGCAGCGGGCCCTGCGCGACTCCCCCGCCCGCGTCCAGTGGGACCCGGAGCGCGACCTGCACCTGAACCCGCTGGCCCACCGCTCGCTCCAGCTGGGCCTGTCCGGGTCGGCGTCGCGCGCGTACGCCGACGAGTGGACGGTCTCCATCCGCGACGTGACTGCGCTGGCCCGGGAGATCCACGGTCTGGTCCGGTCGGGCGAGGAGGCCGCGGCGCGGGCGCTGCTGCCGGTGGAGACGCCGTATCCGGCGCCCCCGCTGGGGCATCTGGGCGCGTAGCGTCCGGACAGCGGGAGAAGCGGAATACGAGGCATCGTTTTCGCAGTTCAGAGGGGTGGTGGGGGTCCTTCGACCCCTGTTGCAGAGCGGTGACACACGGGCGATGGATTGGTGATCCACGATGTGTGAAGATCAGTTCATCGCAGCAAGCGGCCGAGGAAGCAGAACCGGCGCCGGAGCGAAAACCCGCACCACCCGCCACCGGCGCTCCGCCGCGGCACCTCGCACGTCCTCTTCCGTCTGTTCCGCCGGCCGCCACCGCTCTGCGCTGCTCGCCTGCCTTCGTGATTCCTTGGGGGGAGTCCACCATGTCCGCTCGCACCGCCACCCGCCGTTCCTTCCGCACCGCGGCCGCCACCGCCGTCGTCGCCACCGTCGCCGGTACCGTCCTGATGCCGCTGTCGGCGTACGCCGCACCGGCCGCCGACAACCACGACGCGCTGAAGCTGGCCATGAGCGCCCCGGTGCCGAGCGGCCCGCTGACCCGCGGCGGTGCGACGGAGACCTTCGAGCTGACCGCCACCAACACCACGGACAAGGCGAGCTCCTTCCACCCCTGGCTGCTCCTCCACGGCGCCGGCGCGAGCCCGCTGGGGCAGAGCGACGTCGTCTTCAAGGTCGAGGGCGTGACCGCGCCGGCGACCGAGTCCTCCATCGGGCAGCAGGACGGCGAGTGGCAGGGCCTGTTCCGCCCGGCGGGCAAGCCGGGCGGCGAGGGCTTCGAGATCCCGGCGGGCGCCAAGATGACCTGGAAGGTCACGATCGGCCTCGGCAAGAGCTACCCGACCACCAACGGCGACTTCGAGCTGAAGGCCGCCAGCTACTCGGGCGAGGTGGCGGAGGGCAACACCGCCTCCCTGACCTTCAAGACGGACCCGTCGGTCAAGACGGGCAAGCTGGAGACCGCGTTCAAGAACGTCGGCGACTGCAAGGGCGTGCCCGCGCTCCAGTGCCGCGAGATGGACCTGACCTACCGCCTCACCGGCGACGGCGCGTTCAAGACGGCGCTGTACACCTCGCTGGGCGTGAACTTCGGCAGCAACGTCAAGGTGCCCAACCTCCAGCTGGAGATGCTCGTCAACGGCAAGTGGCAGGGCGTCAGCACCGCCGACCCGTACAACTTCGTGCTGCCGACGATCCCGGAGGGCTTCAGCGCCGCCTCCGGCGAGCGCGTCCTGCACCTGCGGACCTCGTTCGGCCCGAACACGGACTACAAGAAGGCCACCGACGTCACCCTGCAGGCGAGCGTCGCCCTGGCCGAGGGCAACACCTACGAGTTCTCGGGCGACGAGACGAAGTTCCAGCTCGCCCCGGCCACCGCGACCACGTCGCCCTCGCCGGCCCCGAGCAAGTCCGCCACGGCGCAGCCCTCCGCGTCCCCCTCGCCCTCGTCCTCCACCACGGCGGCCGCCGCGGCGAACACCAACACCAAGGCCACCGGCGCCACGGGCTCCCTCGCCCACACCGGCGCCGACTCGAACACCGGCCTGTACTCCGGCCTGGCCGCCGTCCTCGTCGCCCTCGGCGGCGCCGCGGCTTGGCTCGGCGCCCGCCGCCGCCGCGCGACGCGCGTCTGATCACCGCACTCCGAAGGGGCCCGGCACACACGTGCCGGGCCCCTTCGCCGTTCCCCGTCCGCTCCACGCACGCATTCCGGCGGGCGCAGGCGGCGCACCTCACGAGCCGCCCGGCTCCCGTCGCCGGGATCTGCGGCCCGGGCCCCGCACGTGCGGGTGCCGGCGCAGAGCCGCGTTCTTCCCGGCGGCACCCTCCGTGTCTCGGACGAGTCCCTCGAGGTCGCCTGGTTCCGGCCCGAGGACGTGGCGGGGCTGCCCATGGTCCCCGCCGTCCGCAAGCGCCTCGACGACTGGCGGGCGGGGCGCGGGCCCGTCGTGCGGTAGCGCGCGGGCCCCCCACACGGGCCCGGATACGGCAGACTGGAGGTTTGGCCGTCCGCGTTCGGGCGGCCACCCCACGCAGGAAAGGGACGTTTGTGAACGGGCCTCTCATCGTCCAGAGCGACAAAACACTGCTTCTTGAGGTCGACCACGAGCTCGCCGGGGCGGCGCGGCGGGCCATCGCCCCCTTCGCCGAGCTGGAGCGGGCCCCCGAGCACATCCACACGTACCGGATCACCCCGCTCGGCCTGTGGAACGCGCGGGCCGCCGGGCACGACGCCGAGCAGGTCGTCGACGCGCTCGTCGAGTTCTCCCGCTACCCCGTCCCGCACGCGCTGCTCGTCGACGTCGCCGAGACCATGGCGCGCTACGGCCGCCTCACCCTCTCCAAGCACCCCGTGCACGGACTGGTCCTGACCAGCACCGACCGGCCCGTGCTGGAGGAGATCCTGCGCTCGAAGAAGATCGCCCCGCTCGTCGGGGCCCGGCTCGACCCCGACACCGTGGCCGTGCACCCCTCCGAGCGCGGGCAGATCAAGCAGACCCTGCTGAAGCTGGGCTGGCCGGCCGAGGACCTCGCCGGGTACGTCGACGGCGAGGCGCACCCGATCGAGCTGGAGGAGAACGGCTGGGCGCTGCGGCCGTACCAGCAGCAGGCCGTCGAGGGCTTCTGGCACGGCGGCTCGGGCGTGGTCGTCCTGCCCTGCGGCGCCGGAAAGACGCTGGTCGGGGCCGGGGCCATGGCGAAGGCCAAGGCGACGACGCTGATCCTGGTCACGAACACCGTCTCGGCCCGCCAGTGGAAGCACGAGCTGGTCAAGCGGACCTCGCTGACGGAGGAGGAGATCGGCGAGTACTCCGGCACCCGCAAGGAGATCCGGCCGGTCACCATCGCCACGTACCAGGTCCTGACGACGAAGCGGAAGGGCGTCTACCCGCACCTGGAGCTGTTCGACTCCCGGGACTGGGGCCTGATCCTCTACGACGAGGTGCACCTGCTGCCGGCGCCGGTGTTCAAGTTCACCGCCGACCTCCAGGCCCGGCGGCGGCTCGGCCTGACCGCGACGCTGGTGCGCGAGGACGGCCGCGAGTCGGACGTGTTCTCGCTGATCGGACCCAAGCGGTTCGACGCGCCGTGGAAGGAGATCGAGGCGCAGGGCTACATCGCGCCTGCGGACTGCGTCGAGGTCCGGGTGAACCTGACCGAGAGCGAGCGGCTGGCATACGCGACCGCCGAGACCGAGGAGAAGTACCGCTTCTGCGCGACGACGGCGACGAAGCGGAAGGTCACCGAGGCGCTCGTCGCGAAGCACAAGGGCGAGCAGACGCTGGTCATCGGGCAGTACATCGACCAGCTCGACGAGCTCGGCGAGCACCTGGACGCGCCCGTCATCAAGGGCGAGACCTCCAACGCTCAGCGGGAGAAGCTCTTCGACGCCTTCCGCGAGGGCGAGATCAGCGTGCTGGTGGTGTCGAAGGTCGCGAACTTCTCGATCGACCTCCCCGAGGCCACGGTCGCGATCCAGGTGTCCGGTACGTTCGGCTCCCGCCAGGAGGAGGCCCAGCGGCTGGGCCGCGTACTGCGCCCGAAGGCGGACGGCCACGAGGCGCGGTTCTACTCGGTCGTCGCGCGCGACACGATCGACCAGGACTTCGCGGCCCACCGCCAGCGCTTCCTCGCCGAACAGGGCTACGCCTACCGCATCATGGACGCCGACGACATCCTGACCAGCGACTGACCGGCCCGCCGCCCGGTCGCTACGCTGAGGGGGACGCACGTCCGGCAGGGAGAGTCACATGACGCACCAGGAGATCTACGAGGTCCTCTACACGGAGTCGGCCGGCCATGACCGGGACCGGCTGGACCCCGCGCGCCGCGCCTCCTTCGACAAGGCCGTCGAGATCCTGGCACGCGATCCGTACACCGAGCTGTCCCGGCCGATAGGGGCGGGCGAGCAGGATCGCGAGATCCGGCTCACCTCACAGATCGTGGCCGAGTACATGGTGTCGCGCGGCCGGCTGCTGCTCGTGGTGCTGAGGATCTTCGACGACGCGGACATCCTGCTGCCCGAGGGGTGACCTGCGGACGGGGACCATGACGAGGCCGCGCTTGGGGGCCGGGCGGCGGCGGGTCGTCGCCACCCGGGCCAGGAGGGCGAGGAGCGGGACGCACCACACCCACAGGTGCGGCCAGTCCGGCAGCGGGACCCGGCCGGAGGCGGGCAGGTGCCGGGACCAGAACTCGGCGGAGGCCTGCGGGAGGACCAGCAGCCCGAGCAGGGCGGTACCGGCGAAGGCGCCCAGTGCCGTCAGCCCGGCCCGGATCCGGCGGGTCAGCAGCAGGTACGCGATGAGCAGCGCCGGGGTCAGGGTGATCCCGGCGGCGGTGCCCAGCGCGAAGCCCTTGCCGAGGGCACCACGGGGCCGGCGCAGGTCCCACAGGACCAGGCAGGCCAGCGCCAGGTTGATCTGCCCGGCGAGCAGGCTCTGGAACAGCGGCTCCATCCAGAGCCCGGCGATGGTGGCGGCGAGGACGGGCCCGGGCCGGGCCCGCAGTCCTGCCAGGCGGCAGGACATGAGGATCAGCAGGGCGAGCAGGCCGGCGTTGCCGAGCACGAAGACGGCCTTCAGGACGCCGGCGGGCAGCCACGCGGCCGGGGTGAACAGGATCGCCGCGAAGGGCGGGTACGCGGCGGGAGGCCGCCACTCGGCGGCGCCGAACCCGGCACTGAACCCGGCGGCGAGGCCGTCGGCGATCGGGATCCGCACCACGATGCAGAGCACGCCGAGCACGAGGAGCGAGCCCGTGACCAGCACGCCGACCAGGGGCGACGGCGGGGGGCTGGAATGGAGGCTCCGGGTCACGCGCGTGACCCTAGTGGATCACCGCGGCCGCCCCGCCGCTATCCGGCCAGGCGGAGCGGTGCCGCGGGTCAGCGGCGTATGACGCCTGCGTCCTCGGCGTACTCGCCCAAGACGACCACGCTGACGGCCGCGGACGCGAAGACCTTCGCGGCGCGCAGGGCATTGCCCACCAGGTGGCGGGGGCGGGAGTCGGAGGTGGCGGTGGCGCCGCTAGGGCGGCCGCCCCGGATCGGGGTGAGGGTTGCGGTGCTCATGTATCCATGGTGCGTTTCCTTCCCGGATTTCACATCGGTCTGCGGGTGGAACCGCATGGCCTCCCGCCTACTCCTCCCGGCCCATGCCGTCCCCTAGTGGCTCTGCCCGAGGTCTGGCACTCCCCGGTATGACACCCGCACGGGCCTACCCCTCCGGAGGGACCTCCGCCCGCTGAATCCGTTCGCGTCGTGACCGCCCACTGACTACAATCTCCGCTCTTGCCGCCTCCCGCCGCCGTTTCGGGGAGAGCCGCCCGCCGGACGGAAACCGGCGTGCATCGTTCCGTACCGATCAGCAGCTGGAGGCATTTCCGTGTCCGCGCACGCCCCCGAAGCCGACTCCGAGACACCGACCAAGACCGAGACCGAGACCGCGACCGACCCGGGAACCGCCACCCACCCCCTCGCCCGCGAGCAGGCCCACCTCACCGCCTCCCGTGCCGCGCTCCGCGCCATGCGCGAGGACGTCGAGGCCCTCGACATCCGCGACGTCACCGCGAACTGGGTCAACGCCGTCGTCCTCCAGGCCCAGATCGACGACCGGATCAAGGCCCTCGCCGACCTCGCGCACACCCCGCTCTTCTTCGGCCGCCTCAACTACCTGCACGCACCCGGCGCGGACCTCGCCGAAGGCGCGGAAGGCGAGCAGTTCTACATCGGCCGCCGCCACGTCCACGACGCGGACGGCGACCCCATGGTGATCGACTGGCGTGCGCCCGTCTCCCAGCCGTTCTACCGGGCCTCCAAGAACGACCCGCAGGACATCGCGCTGCGCCGCCGCTTCGGCTACACCGGCGGCGAGCTCACCGCGTACGAGGACGAGCACCTCTCCGACCCCTCCGAGGCGGCCGCCGTCAGCAAGCTGCTCCAGCAGGAGATCGAGCGCCCGCGCGTCGGCCCCATGCGCGACATCGTCGCGACGATCCAGCCCGAGCAGGACGAGATCGTCCGCTCCGGCCTGTCCGGTTCCGTCTGCGTGCAGGGCGGCCCCGGCACCGGGAAGACGGCGGTGGGCCTGCACCGCGTCGCGTACCTGCTGTACGCCCACCGCGAGCGGCTCGCCCGCACCGGCACGCTCGTCATCGGGCCGAACCGTTCCTTCCTGCACTACATCGAGCAGGTCCTGCCGGCCCTGGGCGAGCTGGAGGTCAAGCAGGCCACCGTCGAGGACCTCGTCTCCCGCGACGGCCTGGAGATCCGCGGCGCCGACGCCGCCGCGACCGCCGTCGTCAAGGGCGACGCCCGCATGGCGGAGGTGCTGCGCCGCGCGGTCCGCTCGCACGTCACCCCGCCCGCCGAGCCGCTGATGGTGGTGCGCGGTTCGCGCCGCTGGCGGGTGCCGGCGTACGAGCTGGAGGAGATCGTCGCGGAACTCCTCGACCGGGACATCCGCTACGGCGCCGCCCGCGACGCGCTGCCGCAGCGGATCGCGCACACCGTGCTCGTACGGATGGAGCAGGCGGGCGAGGCCCCGGACGACCGCGTCCAGGACTCGGTGGCCCGCGGCGCCGCCGTGAAGGCGGCGGTCAAGGCGATGTGGCCGGCCGTGGACCCGGCGAAGCTGGTGCTGCGCCTGCTGTCCGACCGGGAGTTCCTGGCGGAGCACGCGCAGGGCGTGCTCTCGGCCGACGAGCAGGAGCTGCTGCTGTGGGCGAAGCCCTTCCGCAGCGTGAAGTCGGCGAAGTGGTCGGCGGCCGACCTGGTCCTGATCGACGAGGCGGCCGACCTGGTGGAGCGCACGCACTCGCTGGGCCACGTCGTCCTCGACGAGGCCCAGGACCTGTCCCCGATGCAGTACCGGGCGGTCGGGCGGCGCTGTACGACCGGCTCCGCGACCGTCCTGGGCGACCTCGCGCAGGGCACGACCCCGTGGGCCACGCGCGGCTGGGACGAGGCCCTCGCCCACCTCGGCAAGCCGGATGCGGTGCTGGAGGAGCTGACGGCGGGCTTCCGCGTACCGCGCGAGGTGATCGCGTACGCCTCGCGGCTGCTGCCGTCGATCTCCCCGGGGCTGGCCCCGGTCTCCTCGGTGCGTGAGACGCCGGGCTCGCTGGTCGTCGCACCGGCGGTGGACCCCTCGGACCTGACCGCCGCGGTGCTCAACGCCTGCCGCGCCTCGCTCGGCCACGAGGGCTCGATCGGCCTGATCGCGGCGGACGCCCGGATCCCGGAGCTGGCGAAGGCGCTGGAGGCGGCCGGGACGGCGTACCTCTCACCCGGCGAGGAGACGACTGCGCAGTCGCGCCTCACCCTCGTTCCGGCGTCGCTGGCGAAGGGCCTGGAGTACGACTACGTGGTCCTGGACGAGCCCGCCGCGATCGTGGCGGGCGAGCCGGACGAGCGGACGGGCCTGCGGCGCCTGTACGTCTGCCTCACCCGAGCCGTCTCCGGCCTGACGCTGCTCCACGCGGATCCACTGCCGGCGGCGCTGGCGTAGCAGCCGGCCCGGCCGGGGCCGCGTCCCGGACCGGTCCCGACCCGCGCCCCGAACGCCGCCACGGTGGTCCCGTCGGCGTTCGGGGCGCGAGCCGTCAGGACAGGGCCGCGCGCCAGTCGGCCACCGCCGCGGCGGAGACCGGCGCCGACCAGCCGTCGGGGCGGGCCGCGCCGCCGATGTGGAACGCGTCGATCCCCGCCGCGCGCAGCTGCGGCAGGTGCGACAGCGCCAGCCCGCCGCCCACCAGGATCTGCGCGGTGTACCCGGGCTCGCCCCGCCGGGCCGCCTCGGCCAGCAGCACCGGCAGCCCGGCGTCGACCCCGGCCGCCGACCCCGCCGTCAGGTACGTGTCCGGTCCGGCGGACTCCGGCAGCTCCGCGAGCGCCTTGCGCAGCTGGTCCCGGTCCGCGGCCCGGTCGATGGCCCGGTGGAAGGTCCACTTGCAGCCGCCCAGCTCCGCCACGACCGCCTCGATCGCGGCCAGGTCCGGGCCGCCGTCCGCGGCCAGGAACCCGAGGACGAACTCGTCCGCCCCCTCCGCCCGCAGCGCCCGCGCCCGCGCGGCCAGCAACTCCACGTCCGCCGCCGTGCCCGCCGCGAAACCGTCGGTGGTGCGGAGCATCACGCGCAGCGGGATGTCGACCGCCGCCCTGATCGCCGCGAAGGTCTCGCGCGGCGGGGTGAGCCCGTCGGCGGCCATGTCGGTGACCAGTTCGAGGCGGTCCGCCCCACCCGCCTGGGCCGCGACCGCGTCCTCCACGTCGAGGGCGATCACCTCCAGGACTGCACGGTTGCTCATTGGGCCCCACTCCTCCGGAAAGCTGCTGGTATGGAAAATAGGTCTAGTCCAATATCCAGAGTACGGGCCTCCGCCCACCCTCCACCAGCACAATCACGCCACCCGCACAATGTGCGCATGGACACAGCGCCCGACACCGCGCCCGACACCGCCCCGCTCCGCGCCCGCTGGCACGCGACCACCGCCGCCGCGGGCGCGGCCGCCGATCGCGACCCCGCCCCCTACGCCGACCGGCTCCTCGCCGCCTGGGCGGAGCCCCAGCGCCGCTACCACACCACCGCGCACCTGGCCGACGTACTCGCGCGGATCGACGTACTGGCCGGGCACGCCGCCGACCCCGCCGCCGTCGAGCTCGCCGCCTGGTTCCACGACGCCGTCTACCGCCCCGACCGCTCCGAGAACGAGGAGCGCAGCGCCGCCCTCGCCGAGCGCGCCCTGCCCGAGCTCGGCATCGACGCGGCCCGCACGGCCGAGGTGGCCCGTCTGGTGCGGCTCACCGTCACCCACGACCCCGCCCCCGGCGACACCGACGGCGAGGTGCTCTGCGACGCCGACCTGGCCGTGCTCGCGGGCGCGCCGGACGCGTACGCGGCGTACGTCGCCGCCGTCCGCGCCGAGTACGGCTTCGTGCCGGAGGACGCCTTCCGTTCCGGCCGGGCCGCCGTGCTGCGCCAGCTGCTCGGCCTGCCCCGCCTCTTCCGCACCCCGTACGGCACCGCGCACTGGGAGGCCCCGGCGCGCCGCAATCTGGCCGCCGAGCTCGCCGGCCTGACCACCGACCCGGCCACTGATCCCGCCCCCGGGGAATGAGATCCGCTTCGCGGCGGTTCGTGCAGAACATGCCCTCCGCCGCAGCACGCTCCCGCATGCCCGTCGCCGTATACGTCCTCGGCCTGTCCGTCTTCGCGCTCGGAACCAGCGAGTTCATGCTCTCGGGGCTGCTTCCGCCCATCGCCGAGGACATGGACGTCACCATCCCGCAGGCGGGCCTGCTCATATCGGCCTTCGCGATCGGCATGGTCGTCGGGGCGCCGCTGCTGGCGGTGGCCACCCTGCGGCTCCCTCGCCGCACCACCCTCATCGCCCTCATCAGCCTCTTCGGTCTCGGGCAGGTCGCGGGCGCGCTGGCCCCCTCGTACGAGCTCCTCTTCGCCTCGCGCATCGTCTCCGCGCTCGCCTGCGCCGGCTTCTGGGCGGTCGGCGCGGCCGTCGCCATCGCGATGGTGGACAAGGACCAGCGGGCCCGCGCCATGGCCGTCATGATCGGCGGCCTGTCCATCGCCAACGTCCTGGGCGTCCCCGCCGGCGCCTTCCTCGGTGAGCACCTGGGGTGGCGGTCCGCGTTCTGGTCGGTCGGCGCGGCCTCGGCGGTCGCCCTCGTCGGCATCCTGGCCCTGATCCCGGACATCCCGCGGCCCGCCGTACGGCCCACCCTCGCGCGGGAGCTGCGCATCTACCGCGACCGCCAGGTGTGGCTGTCGATCGGCGTGACGGCACTGGCCGCGGGCGGGGTCTTCTGCGCCTTCAGCTACCTGTCGCCGCTGTTGACGGAGGTCGCCGGGCTGGAGGCGGCGTGGGTGCCGTGGGTGCTCGCGCTGTTCGGGGTCGGCGCGCTCGTCGGCACGACGGCAGGAGGGCGGATCGCCGACGCGCACCTGTTCGGCGTGATGCTGTGGGGGATCACCGCGTCGACGGTCTTCCTCGTCGCGCTGGCCCTCTTCGCGTCGTCGGCGGTGGCGGCCGTCGGGCTGTCGTTCCTGATGGGCGTCTCGGCGTTCTTCACGGCGCCCGCGCTCAACGCCCGCATGTTCAACGTGGCGGGCGCGGCCCCGACCCTGGCCGGAGCCACCACCACGGCGGCGTTCAACCTCGGCAACACGGGCGGCCCGTGGCTCGGCGGCACGGTGATCGACGCCGGCCGCGGTTTCGCCGCCACCGCCTGGGCGGGCGCGGCGATGACGGTGACGGCCATCGCCCTGGCCGCGATCGCACTGCGCCTCCACACCCGCACACCGCAGCCCGCGAGCCGGGTCGTCGCGTCGTCGGCCCCGGAGGCGGCCGACGCGGCGGCCGCACCGGCCGTCGGCCGCTGATCCCCACCGGGCGCGCGAGTCCCGGCCGACCCCCACGGGGCGCACGCGCCCCGACCGGGCACGAGCCCCGGCCGACTACGCCACCGGGCGGCCCTTCGGGCGGCGCAGCCCGGCGGCCGTCAGGCGGCGGACCAGTTCCTTGCTGCCGACCTCCACCGCGCCCGCGGCCACCGCGTCCGCGTAGCGGTACGACGGCACGTCGTAGTGGTCGCGCTCGAACGCCTTCGCCGGGCAGCCGATCGACGCCGCGAAGGCGTGCAATTCCTCGTACGAGACGTCACTGACCAGGTGCGACCACATGCGGCCGTGGCCCGGCCAGGTCGGCGGGTCGATGTAGAGCGTCACCGGCGGCTCACCGGCCGGCGCCGAACACGGGGCCGAGGCCGCCGACCGCGGCGACCTTCACCCCCGCCTTGGCGCATACCCAGTGCGGATCGGGTCCCAACTCCGGCTCCACGTCCAGCGCGTGCGGATCGCCGTGCGAGCAGACCGGGCACAGCGGCCAGCGGCCGTACTTCTCCAGCAGCGCGTCCTGTACGTCCTGGGCGACGAGTCCGGGAAGGAAGCCGACCCCCTCCGGCCACTGCTCCACCCACCACCGACGGTGCGTGACCGAGTCCTCGACGAGGGAGACGACATCGGCGTCGGCGACCTCGCCCGCGGCAAGATCGGCGAGAACAAGTGCACGGGCGACGTGCAGCGCCTGCTCCAGTGGGGTCGCGTGGTCCATGGGCCCATTGTGGCCCCGTACGGGCAAAGTGGTGAAGGTCCTTCCCCACCGGTACCGAATGGCGCCTTGACCCCCACCCGGGCCGAAAATAGATTTCAAGAATGAGCGACGACCCGAAAGTAACTTTCGGCGACGTGGAGGGCGGCGCAACCGGCTCCGGCGTACCCCTGCGGGCCCGCGTCCGCAGCCTCGGCCCCTCCATGACCCGCTCCGTCCGGGCCGTCGCCGAAACCGCCGCCGCCGACCCCGCCGGCTGCTCCCGACTCACCGTCGGCGCGCTCGCCGCGCGCACCGGCACCAGCGAGGCCACCGTCGTCCGCACCGCCCGCCTCCTGGGCTACCCCGGCTACCGCGACCTGCGCCTCGCCCTCGCCGCCCTCGCCGCGCAGCAGGAATCCGGCGCCGCCCCCGCCGTCACCGCCGACATAGCCGTCGACGACCCGATCTCCGACGTCGTCGCCAAACTGGCCCACGAGGAGGCCCAGACCCTCGCCGACACCGCCGCCGGACTCGACCTCACCGCGCTCGCCGCCGCCGTCACCGCGCTCGCGACCGCCCGCCGGATCGACATCTACGGCGTCGGCGCATCCGCCCTCGTCGGCCAGGACCTGGCCCAGAAGCTGCTGCGCATCGGCCTCGTCGCCCACGCCCACGGCGATCCCCACCTGGCCGTCACCGGCGCCGTCCAGCTGCGCCCCGGGGACGCCGCCGTGGCGATCACCCACTCCGGCGCCACCGGCGACGTGATCGACCCCCTCCGCACGGCCTTCGAGCGCGGCGCCACCACCATCGCCCTCACCGGCCGCCCGAACGCCCCCGTCTCCCACTACGCCGACCTCGTACTGGCCACCTCCGCCGCCCGCGAGACCCGGCTGCGCCCGGCCGCGATGTCCAGCCGGACCAGCCAACTCCTCGTCGTCGACTGCCTTTTCGTCGCAGTCGCGCAGCAGACGTACGAGACCGCCGCGCCCGCGCTCGCCGCCTCGTACGAGGCACTCGCCCCCCGCCGATCCGCCAGGAGCCCCCGCCCATGACCAGCTCGTACGCCGACGGCTCGCACGCCGCGCTCCGCGCCCAGCTCGACACCCTGACCACCGAGGCCTTCCGCCCCGAACTGGCCGAGATCGACCGGCTGTCCACCCTCGACATCGCCCGCACCATGAACGCCGGGGACGCCACCGTCCCGGCAGCCGTCGCCGCGCAGCTGCCGCGGATCGCCGCCGCGATCGACGCCATCGCGCCGCGCATGGCCCGCGGCGGGAGGCTCGTGTACGCGGGTGCGGGCACGGCCGGGCGGATGGGCGTACTGGACGCCAGCGAGTGCCCGCCCACCTTCAACACCGACCCGGCGCAGGTCGTGGGCCTGATCGCGGGCGGGCCCGGCGCCATGGTCCGGTCGGTCGAAGGGGCCGAGGACTCCGCCGAGCTGGCGGCCTCGGACCTGGCCGCGCTGGACGTCGGACCGGACGACTCCGTCATCGGCGTCTCCGCCTCCGGCCGCACGCCGTACGCGATCGGCGCCGTCGAGTACGCCCGTACGCGCGGCGCACTCACCGTCGGCCTGGCCTGCAACGCCGGCTCGGCGCTCGCCGCGGCCGCCGAGCACGGCATCGAGGTGGTCACCGGGCCCGAGCTGCTGACCGGGTCCACCCGGCTGAAGGCCGGTACCGCGCAGAAGCTCGTACTGAACCTGATCTCGACGATCACCATGATCCGCCTGGGCAAGACGTACGGGAACCTGATGGTCGACCTGCGCGCCTCCAACGAGAAGCTGCGCGCCCGCTCCCGCCGGATCGTGGCGCTGGCCACGGGCGCGCCGGACGAGGAGATCGAGGCCGCGCTCGACGCCACCGGCGGCGAGGTCAAGCAGGCCGTCCTCGTGCTGCTCGGCGGCGTGGACGGCCCGGCCGCGGCCGGACTGCTCACGGCCGCGCGCGGCCATCTCCGCGAGGCCCTGACCCTGGCTTCGGCCCGCTGACCCGCCGACTCACTGGGACCTGCTCCGACCTGCTCCGACCTGCCGACTTGCCCGACCTGCTGACTTGCCCGACCTGCTGACTGCCCCGTTCCCCCCGACGCAAGGCGATCACCACATGTCCACTGACAAGAACCGCGCCACGGCCGCCGCGATCCTCCCGCTGGTCGGCGGCCCGGACAACATCAGCGCGATCGCGCACTGCATGACCCGGCTGCGCATCGCGCTGCACGACCGCTCGCTGGTCGACGACGAGGCGCTGCGCGCACTGCCCGCGGTGCTGGGCGTCGTCGAGGACGACACGTACCAGATCGTGCTCGGACCGGGGACCGTCGCCCGGGTGACCCCGGAGTTCGAGGCGCTGGTCGAGGAGGGCCGCTCGGCCGAACACCCGCCGCGCACCGCCGTCACTGCGGAGGAACTCGCGGCCCAGGGCGCAGCGTTGAAGCAGGAGCAGAAGGCCCGCAACAGCACCCCGGTCAAGCTGTTCCTGCGCCGGATCGCGAACGTCTTCGTCCCGCTGATCCCGGCGCTCATCGGCTGCGGCATCATCGCAGGCCTGAACGGCGTCCTGCTCAACACGGGTTGGCTGCCGGCCGTCGTCCCCGCGCTCGCCGCGATCGCCTCCGGGTTCATGTCGCTGATCGCGGTCTTCGTCGGCTACAACACGGCCAAGGAGTTCGGCGGTACGCCGGTCCTGGGCGGGGCCGTCGCCGCCATCATCGTCTTCCCCGGCGTCGCGAAGATCGACGCCTTCGGCCAGCACCTCTCGCCCGGGCAGGGCGGGGTCCTCGGGGCCCTGGCGGCCGCGTTCCTCGCCGTACGGGTGGAGAAGTTGTGCCGCAGGTGGGTTCCGGAGTCGGTGGACGCGCTGGTCACCCCCACCCTCACCGTCCTGGTGTCGGGGCTGGTGACGATCTTCGGCCTGATGTTCCTGGCCGGTGAGGTCGCCACCGCCATCGGTTCCTTCGCCACCTGGATGCTCGCCGGCGGCGGCGCCTTCGCCGGGCTGGTCCTCGGCGGCCTGTTCCTGCCCCTGGTGATGCTGGGTCTGCACCAGGCGCTGATCCCGATCCACACCACCCTCATCGAGCAGACCGGCCACACCGCCCTCCTGCCGATCCTCGCCATGGCGGGCGCCGGCCAGGTCGGCGCGGCGCTCGCGGTGTACTGCCGGCTGCCGCGCAACCGGTCCCTGCGCACCACCATCAAGTCCGCGCTCCCGGCGGGCTTCCTGGGCGTCGGCGAGCCGCTGATCTACGGGGTCTCGCTCCCCCTGGGACGCCCCTTCGTCACCGCCTGCGTGGGCGGCGCGGCGGGCGGCGCGTTCGTCGGGCTGTTCAACCAGCTCGGGGTCGCGTTCGGCGCCACGGCCATCGGGCCTTCGGGGTGGGCCCTGTTCCCGTTGCTGGACGGCCCTTCGGGGCTCGGCCCGAACCTGGCGATCTACGCGGGCGGGCTCCTGACCGGCTACCTGGTCGGCTTCGCCGCCACGTACTTCTTCGGCTTCACGCGCCAGATGCTGACCGAGCTCAACGCCGACCGGGAGCCGACTCCGGCCACCGCCCCACCGGCCGCGGAGCCCTCCCTGGCGAAGATCTAGAGCGGTTGGGGAGACTGGGCGGATGCGCCTCCCCGCCGAAACCGCAGCCGCAGCCGATGTCGAAGCTGCTCCCGGCGCCGACCTTCCGCCGGTGGTCCCGCCCGGCCGGATGGCGGCCCTCCCGCAGCCGGTCCTGGACCTCCCTGGCCCGTTCCGGCTGCGGCCGTGGGCCTCGTACGACGCCCCCGCGCTGGTCGAGTCCTGCCACGACCCGGAGATCCGCCACTGGAACCGCCCGCCGGTGCTGTCCCCGGCCGGGGCGGAGGAACGTATCGCGCGCTGGCAGGAGCGCTGGCGCGCCGAGGCGGCCGCGATCTGGGCCATCGCCCCGGAGGCGGACGGTCTGCCCGTGGGCCTGATCGGCCTGGCCGACCTCGATCTGGCGGGCGGGAGCGGGGAGATCCTGTACTGGCTGCTGCCGACGGGCCGCGGCAGCGGCGTCATGACCGCGGCCACGGACCGGGTCAGCCGCTGGGCCTTCGAGGAACTCGGCCTGCACCGCCTGCGGATCACCCACTCCGTGGCCAACCCGGCCTCCTGCCGCGTCGCGGAGAAGGCCGGCTTCCTCCTGGAGGGCACCATGCGCGGCGCGCTCCTCCACGCGGACGGCTGGCACGACGAACACCTCCACGCCCGCCTGAGCACGGACGGCCCGGTCCCCGCCTGAAGCTCACCGCATGATCACACCATCGAGCTAACGCACGACGACGGACGCTTCTCGGGTCCGCATATGCCATCAACCTATGCACATGTATTCCCTCACCCCACACGCCGGGTACGGCGGTGGCATCGGAAGTAGCATGGGTGGTATGAGCGAGCCCACCCAGAAGTACTCGATCTCGATGCCCCGTGACGTCGCCGAGGCCGCTCGTGCCCGCAGCGGCCCTTCGGGTCTGTCCGCCTACGTCACCGCCGCCGTGGCCCGCCAGATCGAGCGCGACAACCTCGCCGAGCTCATCGCCGTCGCCGAGGCGGAGATCGGCCCGATCACAGCCGAGGAAATCCGCGAGAAGGGCGACCTCCTCGTGCGCGCACACCAGGCAGAACCGGCCGGTACCGAAGACAAGCGGAGCGCCGCATGACACCCCAAAAGGCCACCCCCGCCGGCACCCTCGTCCTCGACAGCGAGGGACTCGCGAAGTACATCTCGCGCGACCGTGAAACCGTGGGCTGGCTGGCGGCAGCCCACGCACGGGACGTGCGGGTCATCACCAGCACGGCCACCCTCGTCGAGGTGATCCACCCTCAGATCAACGTGCCGGCACTGAAGTGGGCGCTGTCCCGCGTGGTGGTCGAACCCGTCACGGAGGAGATCGCCCACCGCGCCACCGACCTGCTCCGCGAAGCAGGACTGCACGGGCACAAGCACGCCATCGACGCCATGCTCGCCGCCACCGCGCTCGCGGCGCCCGGGCCCGTCACCGTCCTGACCTCCGACCCGGAGGACCTGACGGCCCTCTGCGGCAAACGCCTCGCCGCAGTCAAGGTCTGACCACCCCCGCGGGGCCCGACCCGTCACGGCACGAACCGGCTGCGGTCCGCAGGAAGCGGACCAGGTCATCGACGCCGTAGCCGAGGCGCGGGCCCCGCTCGGCGGCCATCAGGAGCAGCTGGCCCACGATCTCCGCGCCCCAGCCGTCCGTGCCGTCCGCCGTCCACTCCCAGAGCCTCTCGATGCCCAGGTCGGTCATGAGCAGCCCGTGTCCGGTCCGGACCTCCCCGCACAGCTCGGCCACCGCCTCCAGCAGCCGCGCGCCCGGCCGCTCGCAGCGCAGCGCGAAGCGCCCGCCGATCTCCTCGACCTCGCAGCCCTGTGGCGGCTGCTTCTTCAGCCCGTCGTAGCGGGCGTCCTCGAACCGCGCGCACTCCCCCACCGGCCAGTGGACCAGGGTGAACCGCTGCACATCCGAAGCGGGCGGCCCCGGCCGCCCGTCGCGCTTCCATCCACTGCCGAGGAGGGCGTGCTCCAGTCCCCGCAGCTTCCAGCCGAGTTCGAAGCCCCATTCGGCGGCGGCGTCCCCGATCACGGGTTGGCCCGCTCGTGGAGCACGGCGGCCAGCCGGAGCGCGGTGTCCAGGTTGCAGCGGCCCAGGTCGACCAGCGGCAGCCCGTACGTGCCGGCGGCCGAGACCCGCTCCACGTCGAGCGACGGGAACAGCACCCCCACTCCCGCCAGGGACTCCTTCAACTGCCGGACCGCCTCCTCGGCTGCCTGCATCCGCTCCTGCGGAGAGAGCACCATGGCATGTCACCTTTCCACTCTGAGTGTTCAGCTTCGACACACAGAGTGGCGGCGGGCTCGCTAGCCTTTCCACACGGACACCGCAACAACGGCACGTGTTGCCAGGAGAGTTGCCATGGCAGGTAAGAACCTCGACCCGTCCTCCTCACCCCGCGCCCTGCTCGGCGCCGAACTGCGCGTGGCGCGCGAACGCGCGGGCCTCAGCCAGGCCGAGTTGGGCGAACCCCTCTTCGTCAGCGGCTCGTTCATCGGCCAGCTCGAAGCCGGCACGCGGCGGATGCACATCGAATTCGCCCGGCAGATCGACGACATCCTCGACACGGGCGGCTTCTTCGTCCGCAACTGCGGGGCGGCGGCCAAGTCCAAGTACCCGGACCACTTCGCGGCGGCGGCCGAGGCCGAGGCTCTGGCGAAGACCATCCGCGAGTACGCGCCGCTGATCATCCCGGGTCTGCTACAGACAGAAGCGTACGCACGGGCGGTCTTCCGCGCGTACAAGCCAACGGCCACGGCGGAGATCATCGACGAGCTGGTGGCCAACCGGTTGGCCCGCGCCGCGCTCCTGAGTGATCCAACAACACCACTGTTGTGGTGTGTTCTTGATGAGGCGGTGCTTCGCCGCGAGGTCGGCGGCCCGACAGTGATGGCGGAGGCCCTCCGCCACGTCGCCACCCTCATCCGCTCCCACCGGCTCATCGCGCAGGTCGTTCCGTTCAGGACAGGGGCTCACGCATCGCTAGGCGGTCCGCTAAGGCTCATGGCCTTCGATGATGCTCCCCCGCTCGCGTACGTCGAAGGCCTCGAAACGGGACTACTGCTGGATGATCCAGCCACGGTCGTACAACACACCCTGACCTACGATCTCCTCACGGCCAGCGCGCTACCACCCCGGGAATCACTGGCTCTCATCGAGTCTGTGGCGGAGGATTACGAGCATGATGAGCACGCCTGATTACGACCTGTCGGCGGCCACTTGGCACAAGTCCAGCTACAGCGCTGGCGACGGCGGCAACTGCCTGGAGATGGCCACCTGGCACAAGTCCACGTACAGCGGTGGCGACGGCGGCAACTGCCTGGAAGTCGCCGACGGCCACACCGGCATCGTCCCCGTCCGGGACTCCAAGGTCCCGGACGGCCCGCACCTCACCTTCAACGGCTCGGCCTGGACGGCGTTCGTCGCCAGCCTCTGACTACCAGCCGATCGTCGGGGCCACGTCGAGGATCGGCGGGAGGCGGCCGTCGTCGTCGAGGTTGACGAACGTCCTGCCGTGGAGGGCGAACGACTCGCCCAGCCGCAGGCCCCGCAGGACCGTCGACTCGCCGGTCGGCTTCCCGGTGCCCGGGTCGAGGTGCCAGAGGTGGGTGTACCCGCCCTCCGTGACCACGGCGAGCCGGCCGGTGCGGCCGTCGGCGGCCAGGGCGCGGACCCGCCAGTCGTGCTCGAACGCACGGGTCCACAGGTGGCGGCCGTCCTTCAGGGAGAACGCCGCCATGACCTCCCGCTCCTCCCGTTCCGGGACCGACGCGTACAGCACGTCACCGGCGACCAGCCACTCCGTCCCGCCCGTGGTCGGGACGTACGGCGCCTGCGACTCCGCGCGCGCACGGCCCTGCTCGTCGAACACCAGCAGGCGTCCGTCCCCGACGGCCGCGGCCGGGGACGCCGACACGATGCGCGGGGATTCGTACCCGACCGGCATCGGGAAGCGCCAGGCGGCGGCGCCGGTGCGGGCGTCGAGCGCGAACAGCTCGACTCCCTCGCCGGTCCGGGCCAGGAGCAGGGCCCGGTCGGGACCGGCGGCGACCTCCACGGCGACGACGCCCGAGGGCAGCGGGGAACGCCACCGTTCGGCCCCGGTGACCAGGTCGTGGGCGAGTACGGCGTCCGCGGTCGCGACCACGGCCAGCGATCCTCCCCCGGACGGCCGACCCACGAGTTTCGGGATGTCCTTGCTCCAAAGCTGCTTGCCGGACGCGACGTCCACCGCCACCAAGCGGTTGCCGCAGATGCTCTCCGCAGTGGTCACGGTGAGCAGCCCGGTGCCGGAGGGGGTGTCCGCGCTCATCCCGCACACCGCGCCGCCGGCCGGGGCGGGGAAGCCCCAGCCGCGACGGCCCTCCCCGTCGTAGCCGGTCACGCCGTCCGCGCGGGCCCGGATCACGACCCCCGTGTCCGGGTGCCCCGCCCAGGAGCCGAGCGGCTTGTCCGCGCCAGGACCGTCCGGGGCCTGGTACGAGAAGAGGTCCATGTGCGGGCCGCGCAGCCACGAGAAGCCGAGCCAGCCGGGCCACAGCGCGACGAGCGCCACGGCGACGGCCACGGTCCAGCCGACGCCGGAGCGGTACCCGCGGCCCTTCACGGCCGACCACCACAGGCCGCCGGCCGCGAGCCCGGCGACCAGCGCCCACAGCACCAGCGGGCCCAGCCCGCGCGGGCAGCCGCCGTCCCCGCACCGGAGGTCGGAGGCCATGTCCACGGCGGTCAACTTCACACACAGGACGGCGTACAACACCGCGACGGCGCTGAACGCGCAGGCCGCGGCGAGCCGCACGTGGTCCCGGAGCCGCTTCGCGAGCGGCAGTGGCGTGTCCATGATCCCCCCGCCCCGCAGCCTAGCGGCGATCGGGCGGGGCATGCGCAGCCCGTGCGCGGGCCTCCCCGCACGGGCCGGGGGCAGGTCCGTCAGGACCCGGAGACGGTCAGGGACCGGCGGTGAACAGCAGCGCGTTCGGGCTGGAGCCGGGCGTCAAGCCCGTGCCCCGCGCCGTCCCGGCCCGCACCGCCGACGGGCCGCCGACAAGACCACCCGTATGGTCCGCCCCCACACCGGGGAGCGCACTGCCGGTGCGCCCCCGATGCCCCGCCACCCCCACGGACGTCGTTGAACTGCGGCGATGTACGTGATGGCCGAGCCCTGCCCGCGGCCGGCGTCGCCGTGCCGGAGCCCGCGCCGTACGCGGCCCCCTCGCCCCCCGTACATCGTCACCGTACGGAAGGACCTCGACCCGGCCGACGTGGCGACCAGCCGGACTTCCCGAGCGACCGGCCCCGAGCGTCCGGTCAGCCGCGGGCGGCCTCGATGAAGGCCCGGATGAGGTCGGGGGACTTCACGCCGCGCGCGCTCTCCACCCCGCTGGAGACGTCCACGCCCCAGGCGCCGGTGGTCTCCACGGCCTCCCGGACGCTCCCCGGGGTCAGCCCGCCGGCCAGCAGCCAGCGGCCCTCGGGGGCGGTGAACTCCGCGGAGCCCCAGTTCCACGGCTTGCCGGAGCCGGGGTCGGGGGCGTCGAGCAGCAGCAGGTCCTCCCCGTACTCCCCGCAGCGCTTCACGTGCTCGGCGGTGGCCCGCAGCAGGGTCCGGCCCTCGGCGCGCAGCGCCTCGTAGTACTCCGGTCCCTCGTCCCCGTGCAGCTGCACTCCGCGTACGCCGCTCTCCTCGGTCAGCCGGCGCACCTCCTCGACCGGCTGCCCCCGGAACACCCCGACGGTCAGCACCCCGGCCGGGACCCGCGCCGCCAGCTCGCTCGCCCCGGCGGCGCCGATCGTACGGGGGCTCCCCGGTGCGAAGACGAACCCGACGGCATCGGCCCCGGCCGCCACGGCCACGTCGACGTCCGGCCCGGTCTTCAGCCCGCAGATCTTCACGAACAGCTCGCTCATCCCCCCAGTCAACCAAACCGCCCTGTCGGGTGGCGATGGGACCGGGAAACGCCCGAGGGCGGCACCCCCCGTGTGGGGAGTGCCGCCCTCGGTCGAAGAACAGCCGATCAGCCGGGGGCCGATCAGAAGTCCATGTCACCGCCCGGCATGCCGCCGCCGGCCGGGGCGCCGGCCTTCTCGGGCTTGTCGGCGATGACGGCCTCGGTGGTGAGGAAGAGGGCCGCGATCGACGCCGCGTTCTGCAGCGCGGAGCGGGTGACCTTCGCCGGGTCGATGATGCCCTCGGCGATCATGTCCACGTACTCGCCGGTCGCGGCGTTCAGGCCCCAGCCGACGGTCAGGTTGCGGACCTTCTCCACGACGACGCCGCCCTCAAGACCACCGTTGACGGCGATCTGCTTGAGCGGGGCCTCCAGGGCGAGCTTCACGGCGTTGGCGCCGGTCGCCTCGTCACCCGTCAGGTCGAGCTTCTCGAAGACCGCGGAGGCCTGGAGCAGGGCCACGCCGCCACCGGCGACGATGCCCTCCTCGACGGCCGCCTTCGCGTTGCGAACGGCGTCCTCGATGCGGTGCTTGCGCTCCTTGAGCTCCACCTCGGTCGCGGCGCCGGCCTTGATGACGGCCACGCCGCCGGCCAGCTTCGCGAGGCGCTCCTGGAGCTTCTCGCGGTCGTAGTCCGAGTCGGAGTTCTCGATCTCGGCGCGGATCTGGTTGACGCGACCCTGAACCTGGTCGCTGTCACCGGCACCGTCGACGATCGTGGTCTCGTCCTTGGTGATGACGACCTTGCGGGCGCGGCCGAGCAGGTCGAGACCGGCGTTCTCCAGCTTGAGGCCGACCTCCTCGGAGATGACCGTGCCGCCCGTGAGGATGGCGATGTCGCCGAGCATGGCCTTGCGGCGGTCACCGAAGCCCGGGGCCTTGACGGCGACGGAGCGGAAGGTGCCGCGGATCTTGTTGACGACCAGGGTCGACAGGGCCTCGCCCTCGACGTCCTCGGCGATGATCAGCAGCGGCTTGCCGGACTGCATGACCTTCTCGAGGAGCGGCAGCAGGTCCTTGACCGAGCCGATCTTCGAGTTGACGATCAGGATGTACGGGTCGTCGAGCGACGCCTCCATACGCTCCATGTCGGTGGCGAAGTACGCCGAGATGTAGCCCTTGTCGAAGCGCATGCCCTCGGTGAGCTCAAGCTCCAGACCGAAGGTCTGGGACTCCTCGACGGTGATGACGCCTTCCTTGCCGACCTTGTCCATGGCCT
Organism: Streptomyces sp. NPDC051109; assembly: GCF_044455885.1. Lineage (NCBI taxonomy): Bacteria > Bacillati > Actinomycetota > Actinomycetes > Kitasatosporales > Streptomycetaceae > Streptomyces > Streptomyces sp. NPDC051109. The sequence goes on along the minus strand of NZ_JBITFF010000012.1, from coordinate 108,168 downwards.
CGGCGATGAGCTCGCCGATCTGGGTGTCGGCGGCGGAGATGGAGGCCGTGGAAGCGATCTGCTCCTTGGTCTCGACATCCTTCGCCTGCTCCAGCAGGGCGCCGGAGACGGCCTCGACGGCCTTCTCGATGCCGCGCTTGAGGGCCATCGGGTTGGCGCCGGCGGCCACGTTGCGCAGGCCCTCGCGGACGAGCGCCTGGGCGAGCACGGTGGCGGTGGTCGTACCGTCGCCCGCGACGTCGTCCGTCTTCTTGGCGACTTCCTTGACCAGCTCGGCGCCGATCTTCTCGTACGGGTCCTCGAGCTCGATCTCCTTGGCGATGGAGACACCATCGTTGGTGATCGTGGGGGCGCCCCACTTCTTCTCAAGGACGACGTTGCGACCCTTGGGGCCGAGGGTGACCTTGACGGCGTCGGCGAGCTGGTTCATCCCGCGCTCGAGACCGCGCCGGGCCTCCTCGTCGAACGCAATGATCTTGGCCATCTGAAGTGGTCCTCCAGGACTGGGGTTCCCCCTGCGCCGTCGGCACGAGGGGAGGGTTGGATTGCTCCGGACCGCGCCCGCGCCCGCGACGGACGGCCTGCGTGCCCGGCGGTTCCTTCCCGCCGGACCCTGCGGGCCTCACCGACCCGGTCCTGTGTAGTAGCACTCTCACCAGGAGAGTGCTAACGCCAATGATTAGCACTCGACCCCTCCGAGTGCAAGCGGCTTCGGGCAACGGCCGGGGCGGCCGGCCGGCCCGACGGGGGCCGGACATGCGTCGAGGGTCCACATCCCTCCTCCAGGATGTGGACCCTCGTGCTTGATGCGTCGCTGGTCGATCGCGCCGGGGCTAGACGGCGAGCTTGACCATGTCCGCCTGCGGACCCTTCTGGCCCTGCGAGATCTCGAACTCGACCCGCTGACCCTCTTCAAGGGTGCGGTACCCGTCCATCTGGATGGCGCTGTAGTGGACGAACACATCCGCACCACCGTCGACCGCGATGAAGCCGTAGCCCTTCTCCGCGTTGAACCACTTGACGGTGCCCTGAGCCATGCCTAACTCCCCTATTACTGGCCCTTGCGCAGGACCGCACTTCGCGGTCCCGGGTCAGAACTTGCGCCGGAACGCCTCGACCGGGGCTGAATGTATCTGCACCGCTGCTGTCTGCAACAGGTCAATCCGACGAGAAATCTGGACACGGGGATACATTGAAATAGAGTGAAAAGTTGGCATATTCCCGGGCAACTCGGACCCGGCATATCTCGCCAAAGCCCCATACCGCACTTGCACATTGACTCAATGTCAACCATCACGCGACCCGCTCATATGCGGCGGGCAAGAACAGCGGAGGGGACTTCCCCAACTCTACCGCGCCCAACCAAGCAGAATTACCCCCTCCGCTTTTACCGGAAGGGGTAATTCTGGGCTTGCGCGTGTCAGCAGCCGCCCGCCACGGCGGGAATGATCGAGACGCCCGCGCCGTCCGGCGTCACCGCGTCCAGACCGCCCTCGAAGCGCACGTCGTCGTCGTTGACGTAGACGTTCACGAAGCGGCGCAGCTTGCCCTGGTCGTCCAGGACGCGGGCGGCGATGCCCGGGTGGTTCGACTCCAGGGAGGCGATGACCTCGGAGAGGGTCGCGCCTTCGGCGGGGACCTCGGCCTGGCCGCCGGTGTAGGTGCGCAGGATGGTGGGGATGCGGACGTTGACGCTCATGGCGCTACTGCCTTTCCGGGGGCGGAGGGTGTGGGTCAGGCCAGGCCGGCGGCGCGGAAGGCGTCCAGGCTCGGGCGGATGGTGGCGGTCTGCCCGCTGTCCGCGGCCACCGCCTCCAGGGTCTTGAGGCCGTCACCGGTGTTGAGGACCACCGTGGTCAGCGCCGGGTCGAGCTGCCCGTTCTCGATGAGCTTCTTGGTCACGCCGACGGTCACGCCGCCCGCGGTCTCGGCGAAGATGCCCTCGGTCTGCGCGAGGATCTTGATCGCCTCGACGACCTGCTCGTCGGTGACGTCCTCGACGTACCCGCCCGTGCGGCGGGCGATGTCCAGGACGTACGGGCCGTCGGCCGGGTTGCCGATGGCGAGCGACTTGGCGATGGTGTTCGGCTTCTGCGGGCGGACCACGTCGTGGCCGGCCTTGAAGGCGGTGGACACCGGGGAGCAGCCCTCGGCCTGCGCACCGAAGATCTTGTACGGCTTGTCCTCGACGAGACCGAGCTTGATCAGCTCCTGCAGACCCTTGTCGATCTTCGTCAGCTGCGAGCCGGACGCGATCGGGATCACGATCTGGTCGGGCAGCCGCCAGCCGAGCTGTTCGCAGATCTCGTACGCCAGGGTCTTGGAGCCCTCGCCGTAGTAGGGGCGCAGGTTGACGTTGACGAAGCCCCAGCCCTCGCCGAGCGGGTCGCCGATGAGCTCGGAGCAGAAGCGGTTGACGTCGTCGTAGTTGCCCTCGATGCCGACGAGGTCGCCGCCGTACACACCGGCCATGACGACCTTGCCCTGCTCCAGGTCGTGCGGGATGAACACGCAGGAGCGGAAGCCGGCCCGGGCGGCCGCGGCGCCGACGGCGCCGGCCAGGTTGCCGGTGGAGGAGCAGGACAGGGTGGTGAAGCCGAAGGCGCGGGCGGCCTCGACGGCGATGGCCACGACGCGGTCCTTGAAGGAGTGCGTCGGGTTGCCGGAGTCGTCCTTGACGTACAGCTTGCCCGTGACGCCGAGCTCCTTGGCCAGGTTGGCCGCGTCCACGAGCTTGGTGAAGCCGGGGTTCAGGCTGGGCTTGGAGGCCACGTCCGCGGGGACGGGCAGCAGTGGGGCGTAGCGCCAGATGTTGTTCGGGCCGGCCTCGATCGCGGCGCGCAGCGCCTCCGGGTCTCCGATGGGAAGGTCGTAGGCGACTTCCAGCGGACCGAAGCACTCGACGCAGGCGAAGATGGGACCCAGCTCGAAACGGGTACCGCACTCGCGACACGAGAGGCCGGTGGCAGGTCCGAGATCGACAGAGGTGGCAACAGTCTGTGCAGCCATGATGGCGAGGCCCTTTCTCCTCATCTTCCCCATGGCGCACTTCGCCATGAGACGGAATTGGCACCTTCCCTAGCCGGGGACCCCGCTGCTGCAAGCAAGCGCGAGAACCGACTGGAGGGTTGCCGGGGCTTCAACGGGCCGTGTCCCTCTGCCCCTCTGGATGAGCGGTATGGCACCGGTTCGCGCGCTCTGCGGCGCGTCCGGGCGTTTGTGCGCGGGGACCCCCGGCATGCGGTGGTCCTTCGCGTTGTTCAAGACTGTAACTGAAGGTCCGCGTGGTTGAGACAGCCGTCCGAACCGCGAGATGGATCACTTTTCGGCCGAAACCGCCGGGGAGCGAAGGACGACCAGGGAGTGCTGAACGTGCTGGAAGAGGTGGAGCGCTGGTTCGCGGACCGCTCCTGGTCCGCGGCCGACCGACCGCTCGACCAGCTGCTTTCCGCCAAGCGGGCGGCGGGCACCACGGTCAGCGTGGTCCTGCCCGCGCTCGACGAGGAGGAGACGGTCGGCGCGATCGTCGAGGTGATCCGGCGCGATCTGATCGACGGGCTGCCGCTGCCGCTGGTCGACGAACTGGTCGTGATCGACTCGGGCTCCACCGACCGGACCGCCGAGGTGGCCGCCAAGGCCGGCGCCCGGGTGGTGCACCGCGACGACATCCTGCCGCGGATCCCGGCCGTGCACGGCAAGGGCGAGGTGCTGTGGCGCTCGCTGCTGGCGACCACGGGGGACGTGGTCTGCTTCGTGGACGCGGACCTGCGGGACTTCTCCTCCGCCTTCGTCTCCGGGATCGTGGGCCCGCTGCTGACCGAGCCCGACGTGCAGTTCGTCAAGGCGATGTACGACCGCCCGCTGGGGGACGCCCCCGGCCAGGGCGGCCGGGTCACCGAGCTCGTCGCCCGCCCGCTGCTCAATCTGCACTGGCCGCAGCTGGCCGGCTTCGTCCAGCCCCTGGGCGGCGAGTACGCCGTGCGCCGGGCCCTGCTGGAACGTTTGCCCTTCCCCGTCGGGTACGGGGTCGAGCTCGGCCTGCTCGTGGACGCGCTGCACACGGTCGGACTGGACGCATTGGCCCAGGTGGACGTGGGCGTACGGCTCCACCGCCATCAGGACGGCCAGGCGCTGGGCCGGATGGCCGCAGCGATCTACCGGACGGCGCAGCTGCGGCTCTCGCGCGGGCCTTCCCCCAGCCACCGCCGGGGCTACCCCCACGTACGGCCGGAGCTGACGCAGTTCGAGCGCGGCCCGGACGGGTTCACGCCGCGGACGTACGCCGTGGACACCGAGGAGCGGCCGCCGATGGCGGGGGTCAAGGAGTACTCCGGCCGACGGGTGGCGTGAGGGAACTGACGTTTGAGCGGGCGGGCCCCGGGCTAGGTTCGCCGCATGGCTTCCCAGGTACTCGTTGCAGCGAACCGCGGCCCGCTCTCCTACGCACTCGACGAAGACGGCACCCTCACGGCCCGGCGGGGCGGGGGCGGACTCGTCTCCGGCCTCTCCGCCGCCCTCGCCCGCCAGCCGGAGGCGCTGTGGGTCTGCGCGGCCCTGTCGGACGCGGACCGGGAGGCGGTCCGCCGCGGCGTCTCCGAGCCCGGCGTCCGGATGCTGGACATCGATCCCACCACGTACGACGACGCGTACAACGGCATCGCGAACTCGGTGCTGTGGTTCACCCACCACCACCTGTACGACATCCCGCGCGAGCCGGTCTTCGACGCGCGGTTCCGGCGGCAGTGGCAGTCGTACGCCGCCTACAACCACGCCTTCGCGGTGGCGCTGGCCGAGGAGGCGGGCGAGGGCGCGGCGGTGCTCGTGCAGGACTACCACCTGGCGCTGGTCCCGGGTGAGCTGCGCCGGCTGCGGCCCGACCTGAAGATCAGCCACTTCACGCACACCCCGTGGGCCTCGCGGGAGTTCCTGGAGATGCTCCCCGACGACGTCCGCTCGCAGCTGGTGTGGGGCATGCTCGGGGCGGACATCGTGGGCTTCCACACCTGGGCGTGGGCGAACAGCTTCATGGACGGCGCGCACCTGGACGACGAGCGGGGCGTGGCCGAGCCCTGCTCCCCGGCGGGGACGGGCGAGCGGTTCGTCGAGAAGGCCCCGCGCGGTCCGGTGCGGCACCGGCGGACGGACGTGGCCGTGTACCCGCTGGGCGTGGACGCGGACGAGCTGCGGGCGCTGGCGCACCGGCCGGAGGTGAACGACAAGCTGGCGGCGCTGCGGGCGGAGGTCGGTGACCGCAAGGCGATCGTCCGGGTGGACCGGACGGAGCTGTCGAAGAACATCGTGCGCGGGCTGCTGGCGTACCGGGAGCTGCTGACGGTGCACCCCGAGTGGCGCGGGCGGGTGGTGCACCTGGCGTCGGCGTACCCGTCCCGGCAGGACCTGGCGGTCTACCGCTCGTACACGGAGGCGGTACGGGAGCTGGCGGAGCGGATCAACGAGGAGTTCGGCACGGAGGACTGGCAGCCGGTGCTGGTGTCGGTGAAGGACGATTTCACCCGCTCCCTGGCCGCGTACCGGCTGGCGGACGTGGCGCTGGTCAACCCGGTACGGGACGGGATGAACCTGGTGGCCAAGGAAATCCCGGTGGTGTCGGACGCGGGGTGCGCGCTGGTGCTGTCGACCGGGGCGGGGGCGTACGGGGAGCTCCGCGAGGACGCGCTGACGGTGAACCCGTACGACGTGACGGCGACGGCGCAGGCCCTGCACGCGGCGCTGGCCATGCCGGCGGGTGAGCGGCTGGAGCGCACCAAGCGCCTGGCCGCCGCGGCCACGGCCCTCCCCGCGACGGAGTGGTTCACGGCCCAGCTGGAGGCCCTGCGCGAGGCGTGATGACCGCTGCCGCCGCGCGGGGCCCGAGGGGCTCCGCGGGGCGGCAGGGCCCCGTCAGCCGCGGATGGCCGCGGCCAGGACGGCCAGGAAGTCCGCCACCGCGCCGGGGCCGGGCAGGACCAGGTCCGCCCGGGCGGCGAGCTCGGGGACCTCGGCGGAGCCGCTGCACACCAGCAGCCCCGGCAGACCGTCGGCCCGGCGCTTCTCCACCGCGGAGTACGCGGCGAGGTCACCGAGGTCGTCGCCCGCGTAGAGGACCGCCTCGGCATCCCGTTCCGCCACGAACTCCGTCAGGGCGACGCCCTTGTCCATGCCCGGGGGGCGCAGCTCCAGGACCGCACGGCCCGGCTCCACCATGAGCCCGTGGCGGGCCGCCAGTTCGGCCAGGGGTTCCCGCAGCGCCGCGAAGGCCGCCGCCGGGTCGTCCGCGCGCCGGGTGTGGACGGCCAGCGCCCGGCCCTTCTCCTCGATCCAGGTACCGCGCCAGGCGCCGATGGATTCCAGGAACCCGGGCAGCTCCGCCCGTACGGCGGCGACTCCCGGGTGCTCGGCCGGTGCGTGGACGATGCCGGTCACCGCGTCCCACCGCTCGGCGCCGTAGTGGCCGAGGACCACGAGGTGTTCCAGGCCGGGGACACCGGCGAAGCCGCCGTAGCGGACGGCGACGCCGGCCGGGCGGCCGGTGATCACGGCCACCGAGTCGACCTCGGGGGCGAGCGCGGAGAGGGCCGGGACGGCCCCGGGGTGGGCCCGCGCCTGGTCCGGGTCGGGGACGATGTCGGCGAGGGTGCCGTCGAAGTCGAGCGCGACGACGGAACGGCGGGGTGCGCGGAGCAGGGCTTCGAGGCCCTCACGTCCGGCAGCGGTGACGGGCATCGGCAAGTCGTGCGGATGGCTCCCCATAGGCACGACCCTAACGGCCCGGCCGGGCCACGGCTACGGCGCGGGAAGCCCTGACACCCCCCGGGGGGCGTCCGCCGCCCGCGGGGCCGTCCCTCAGCGCCGAGCCCGCTGGGCCTCGCGGATGCGGCGGAGCCGGTTGACGGTGCCGGGGGCGTGGGCCAGCGCCCGCGGGTCGTCCATCAGCACGTTGAGCAGCTGGTAGTAGCGGACCGGGGTCATCCCCAGCCCTTCCCGTATCGCCCGCTCCTTGGCCCCGGGCCCGGGCCAGGTGCGTCCCTCGTACGCGAGCACCGCGGCCTCGGTGGCCGTCAGCCCCACGTCGTCCGTCATACCGCCAGATTAACGCCGCCCTGTGACACCCGGCCGGCCCGCGCCCCTCGGCGCCCGCGCCCCGGCCGGCGCCGTTCGGCCGGGGCCCGTCAGTGGGCGTCCGCCCTGCGCGCCGACTCGGCGATGTCCTCCAGGACCTTCGCCGGCTGCCCGCCCGGCTGCACGCTCTTGCCGATGTTCTGCTTGACGTCCTCGCTGACCCCGGCCCAGGACTTCTTGCCGACCGGGTAGAGCCGCGCGTTCGGCAGCGCCTGCAGGAACGTCTTCAGCTGCGTCGCCGAGCCGCCCGTACTGGCGTCCATCGCCCGGTAGCCGGTCGTCGTGACCGGCAGCAGGTCGTACTTGTTGGTGAAGGCCGTCACGTTCTTCGCCTCGTACAGGTAGTCCAGGAACTGCCCGGACTCCTTGCGGTGGCCGTTCTTGAAGGCCATCACCCAGTCCGCGACGCCCATCGTCGGGTGCTCGGTGCCGTCGGCGGTCGGCATCGCCACCATGCCGAACTTCACGCCCTTCTCCGCCGCCTGCTTCAGCAGCGTGGGGTGGCCGTTGAGCATGCCGACCTCGCCCCGGGTGAAGGCGTCGAACGCCGCCCGCCGGTCGGTCTTCGCCGGTTCCAGCGGTCCGGTCAGGCCCTGGCCGACCATCTTGTCGCGCAGGAACTCGAACGTCTTGACGTTGTCCGGGGAGTCGATCGCGTACGCCTCTTCGTTGTCGGTGTAGCCGCCACCGCCCGCGAGCATCCACATCATCGTCTCGGCCTGCGCCTCCTCGCGGCCCAGCGGCAGCGCGAGCGGCGTCGGCACGCCCGCGGCCTTGAGCTTCTTCGCGGCGGCCTCCAGGTCGGCCCAGCTCTTCGGCTGCCAGCCGCCCTTGGCGTCCTTCGGCACGACCCCGGCGTCCGTCAGCAGCTTCTCGTTGTAGAAGAGCAGGCGGGTGCTGGCCACGAAGGGCATCCCGTACTGGACCCGCCGGACCTTGCCGGCGTCCGCGAGCGGCGCCAGGAAGTCGGCCTCGGTGCTGACGGAGAGCAGTTCCTCCGCCGTGTACAGCTTGCCGGCGGCCGCGTAGTCGGCGTACGCGCCGATCTGAGCGATGTCGGGGGCCTTGCCGGCCTTGACCATCTCCGCGACCTTGGCGTCGACCTCGGACCAGGAGTAGACGCTGACCTCGACCTTGACGCCGGGGTGGTCCTTCTGGAAGCCGGCGGCGAGGTCCTTCCAGTAGCCCGTCGAGGAGTTCTGCGGATTGTCCCCGTAGTCGGCCGCCACGACCCGCAGGGTCACGTCGTTGTCCCCGGTGAGACTCCCCACGGCTCCGCAGCCCGTCAGTGCCGCGGCGGTCAGGCTCAGCGCGGCGCCGGTCGCGGCCAGGCTCAGGTAACGGCCCTTCACAGTTCTCGATCCACCCCTTGTTGTACGTACGATCCACGTAAGGTCTACACCACTTTGGCGGCTCGTCCACATCGGGAACGCACGGTGTCCGGTTCGTCGCCCGACCGAGGTCTCCGATTTTGTATGGCCGCTCAACAATCCCCTCCAATGGACTAGACCTTTCCCCGCCGAGCACGCGAGACTGTCACCTGTGAAACCCGTGAAACACGTCATCGCCCTCGATGTGGGCGGCACCGGGATGAAGGCCGCCCTCATCGCCGAGGACGGCTCCCTGCTGCACGAGGCGCGCCGCGCCACCGGCCGCGACCGGGGCCCCGACGCCGTCGTCGAGACGATCCTGGAGTTCGCCGCCGAGCTGTCCGCGCTCGGCCGCGAGCGCTTCGGCTCGCCCGCCCGCGCGGCCGGCGTCGCCGTCCCCGGCATCGTCGACGCCGAGAACGGGATCGCCGTCTACGCGGCGAACCTGGGCTGGCGCGACGTACCGATGCGCGAGCTCCTCAGCAGACGGCTCGGCGGCATCCCGGTGGCCCTGGGCCACGACGTCCGCACGGGCGGACTCGCCGAAGGCCGCATCGGCGCCGGCCGGGGCGCCGACCGCTTCCTGTTCGTCCCCCTCGGCACCGGCATCGCCGGCGCCATCGGCATCGCCGGCCGCATCGAGGCCGGCGCCCACGGCTACGCGGGCGAGATCGGCCACATCGTGGTCCGCCCCGGCGGCCCCGCCTGCGGCTGCGGCCAGTACGGCTGCCTGGAGACCCTCGCCTCCGCGTCCGCCGTCAGCCGCGCCTGGGCGGCCGCCTCCGGCGACCCATCCGCGGACGCCGCGGACTGCGCCAAGGCCGTCGAGTCCGGCGACGAGCGCGCCCGCGAGGTGTGGCTGGCCGCCGTCGGCGCCCTCGCCGACGGCCTGGTCACCGCGATCACCCTGCTGGACCCGCGCACGCTGATCATCGGTGGCGGGCTCGCCGAGGCGGGGGAAACCTTGTTCACACCACTACGGACGGCCGTCGAGGAGCGCGTGACGTTCCAGCGGCTGCCCGACATCGTTCCGGCGGCCCTCGGGGACACCGCCGGATGCCTGGGCGCAGGGCTGCTCGCCTGGGACCTACTCGCCACGGAGGTACCTGCCTGATGTCCGGAAGCGCACACAGCACCGTTCTCTCCGGCGCCAGGGTGGTCCTGCCCACCGGGACCGTGGCGGGCGGCCGCGTCATCGTCGACGGCGAGCGCATCGCCGGCAGCGCCGGCGAGGACGCGCGGACCGTCGACCTGTCCGGGCACTGGCTCGTCCCCGGCTTCGTGGACATGCACAACCACGGCGGAGGCGGCGCCTCCTTCACCTCCGGCACCGCCGAGGAGGTCCTCAAGGGCGTACGGACCCACCGCGAGCACGGCACCACCACGCTCGTCGCCTCCACCGTCACCGGCGACCTGGACGAACTGGCCCGCCGCGCCGGGCTCCTGGCCGAGCTGACCCAGCAGGGCGAGATCGCCGGCATCCACTTCGAGGGGCCGTTCATCAACCCCTGCCGCAAGGGCGCCCACAAGGAGGACCTGCTCCGCGACCCCGACCCGGCCGAGGTCCGCAAGCTGATCGACGCCGCGCACGGCGCCGCCCGCATGTTCACCCTCGCCACCGAACTCCCGGGCGGGCTGGACTCCGTACGGCTGCTGGCCGAGCACGGGGTCATCGCCGCGATCGGGCACACCGACTCCACGTACGAGCAGACCCGCCAGGCCATCGACGCGGGCGCGACCGTGGCCACCCACCTGTACAACGCGATGCCCGGCATGGAACACCGCGCACCCGGCCCGATCGCCGCCCTGCTGGAGGACGAGCGGGTCACCGTCGAACTGATCAACGACGGCACCCATCTGCACCCGGCGATGCTGGAGCTGGCCTTCCACCACGCGGGCGCGCACCGCGTGGCGCTCATCACCGACGCGATGGACGCGGCGGGCTTCGGCGACGGGATCTACCACCTGGGGCCGCTGGAGGTCGAGGTCAAGGAGGGGGTGGCCCGCCTCGTCGAGGGCGGTTCGATCGCCGGCTCCACGCTGACCCTGGACACCGCGTTCAAGCGGTCGGTGACCCTGGACCAGCTGCCCGTGGAGTCCGTGGTCCAGGCGATCTCGGCCAATCCCGCCAAGCTGATCGGCCTGTACGACGAGGTCGGCTCGCTGGAGCCGGGCAAGTACGCCGACCTGGTCGTCCTGGACGCCGCGTTCGACGTCAAGGGCGTCATGCGGCGCGGCGAGTGGATCGTCGACCCGCTGCTCTGAGGCCCGCTGCGGCGCTGCTCTGAGCGGGTGCGGAGGGAAACGGGCGGCCCGCGGGACTGGGCCGCCCGTACTGCTGTTTGGCATGATCCCGGCACACACCGAAACCGGGGCCTGCCATGATCCTCACCGTGACGCTCAACACCGCACTCGACGTCACCCACCACGTACCGAAGCTGATTCCGCACACCTCGCACCGGGTCACCGCCGTGACCGAGCGGCCGGGCGGCAAGGGCCTCAACGTCGCCCGCGTACTGGCCGCGCTCGGCCACGAGGTCACCGCGACCGGCTTCGCGGGCGGCCGCACCGGCGCCGTCGTACGCGAACTGCTCGCCGAGACCGTGAAGGTGACGGACGCTCTGGTCCCCTGCGCGGGCACCACCCGGCGCACCCTGGCCGTGGTCGACGAGGCCTCGGGCGACACCACGCAGTTCAACGAGCCGGGCCCGCTGATCGGTTCCGCGGAATGGGCCGCCTTCCTCGACCGGTACGAGGCCCTGCTGGCCGGGGCCGCGGCGGTGGCCCTGTGCGGCAGCCTCCCGCCGGGCGTGCCGGTGGGCGCGTACGCCCTCCTCGTACGGGCCGCCCGCGCGGCCGGGGTCCCGGTCCTCCTGGACACCAGCGGCGAGGCCCTGCGCCGCGGGGTCGCCGCCCGGCCCGAGATGATCAAGCCGAACGCAGCCGAGCTCGCCGAGCTGACCGGCTCCCGCGAGCCGCTCCAGGCCACCCGCGACGCCCGCCGCCGCGGCGCGCACGCCGTGGTGACCTCACTCGGCCCCGACGGACTGCTGGCGGCCACGGCCCACGGCACCTGGCAGGCGGCCCCGCCGCGCGCCCTGACGGGCAACCCAACCGGAGCCGGCGACTCCGCGGTGGCGGGCCTGCTGTCGGCCCTCACGGAGGGCCTGGACTGGCCGGCCCGCCTGACCCGCGCGGTCGCCCTCTCGGCGGCCACGGTCCACGCCCCGACGGCGGGAGACTTCGACCCCCGCACCTACGAGGAGGTACGGGGGTCGGTGAAGCTGACGGCACGCTAGGAGCGGCGGGGGCCGGGCCCGGGATCAGCCCTTCTCGAGCCAGAGCTGGTCGAGGGCGACCTCGCACTGGTTGCCGGCTTCGCACGAGACCTTGATCGTGTTCGTGCCCTGCTTGAGGGTCACGAGCGACCAGGTGTTCGTCCAGCCCTTGTCCCACTCGCCCGGCTTGGCCCCGGAGAAGTTCTTCATGTTGACCGGCCGGGACTGCGCCTCGCCGTTGACGGTCAGGGTGGTGCTGGCGTCCTTGCCCGGCACCCCGTAGACCATCTTCAGCTTGTACTGGCCCGCCTTGGCCACGTCCACGGTCCAAGTCGCCGCCGCACCGGGGGCGTTCAGCCCGCCCACGTACTGGCCGCCCGCGCTCTTCGCGCCCGGGACCGCGGCCTCCAGGTGCGCGCCGCCCGTGAGGGACATGCCCGCGCCCGAGGCGTCCGCCTTGGGCAGCGGGGCCTCCGAGGACTGCGAGGGGCTCGGCTGCGCGGAGGTGGAGGTCTGCGGCTGCGCGGACTGCTGTCCGCCCGTCGCGCCGCCCTTGTCCTTGTCCTTGTCCTTGTCGCCGAAGGCCACGGCCGCACCGATGCCGATTGCGACCGCGGCGACCACCGCGACCGCCGCGATGAGCATGCCCTTGCGGCTGGAACCGCCGCCTCCGCCGTGGCCTCCGTGGCCGCCCGGCGCCGGGATCGTCGCAGTGCTCTGGCCCTGCTGCGGCGGAACGCCGTAGCCGCCCGCCTGGAGCGCTTCCGGGGCCTGGTACTGGGCCTGGTAGGACGGCTGCTGCTGGGGCGGAACCTGGGCGCCGCGCTGGCCGCCGTACGTCCGCTCACCGACCGTGCGCACCTGGTTGTACGAGGTACGGGGGACACCGGGCTGCACGCCGGGCTGCCCACCGACCGTCGGGCCGGGGTAGCCGTATCCACCGCCCTGCGCGGGCGGGGTGGCTCCGGCGGCCTGGCCGTCCGCGTAGAGATAGCCGAACGGATCGTCGTCCTCGGGCTTGTTCGCCCCACTGTTCGGGCCGTTGTTCGCGGGCGTCGTCATCGCAGGTCACTCCTTTCGACCCACGGGAGCCTACCCCGAACACGTGCACCCACGGGCGGCCGATCGCCTCAGCCGGCCCGGCGGTGCGCCTTGGAACGGGACCTTTTCTCGATGTACATCCGCTGGTCGGCGGAGCGCAGCACCTCGTCCGCCGACATGCCGCAGCTGGCCCAGCCGATCCCGAAACTGGCGCCCACACGGACCGCGCGGCCGTCCACCCGGATCGGCGGGATGATCGCGTTGCGCAGCCGGACGGCCAGGTCGGCGGCGTCGGCCGCGCCCAGTCCGTCCGCGAGGACGACGAATTCGTCACCACCCAGCCGAGCGACGGTGTCACCGTCCCTGACGCCCGTCGTCAGCCGCCGGGCCACCTCGATCAGGACGGCGTCACCGGTGTGGTGCCCGAACCGGTCGTTGATCGACTTGAACCCGTCGAGGTCGCAGAAGAGCACCGCGAGCCCCTTCGTCCCGTCGTCGATGTCCGTCGCGGGCGCCACCATGTGCACGTGGTGGTCGTACGGGCCCGGGCCCGCGCCGGGCCCGCCGGGCCCGGGCACCCCCGGGACACCGGGAGCGGGCACCGCCGGGGCGCCGGGGTACTCGAAGGGCTCGGGGTAGGCGTCGGGACGAAAGCCGTGCTCCCCGACGGCACCACCCGCCTCGATCCCGCCGCCGTGGCCGCCGTGGCCGCCGTGCGCCCCGTGCCCCTCGTACGCCGCGTCGAGCGCCTCCACGGCGGTGGCGCGGACCGACTGCGGCCTGCGGCACAGCCGCGCCCCGAGGCGGGAACGCAGCTCGGCGCTGTTGGGGAGGCCGGTCAGCGAGTCGTGGCTGGCCCGGTGGGCGAGCTGGAGCTCGTGGCGCTTGCGCTCCTCGATGTCCTCGACGTGCGTGAGCAGGAACCGCGGCCCGTCGGCGGCGTCCGCGACGACGGAGTTGCGCAGCGAGACCCATACGTACGTGCCGTCGCGCCGCCCGAGCCGCAGCTCCGCCCGGCCACCCTCGGCGGAGGTCCGCAGCAGCGTCCCGATGTCCTCCGGGTGGACCAGGTCGGAGAAGGAGTAGCGGCGCAGTACGGAGGCGGGCCGGCCCAGCAGCCGGCACAGCGCGTCGTTGGTCCGCAGCAGCCGCCCGTGCTGGTCCCCGCCCATCTCGGCGATCGCCATGCCGCTGGGCGCGTACTCGAAGGCCTGCCGGAAGGACTCCTCGCTGGCGCGCAGCGCCTGCTGTTCACGCTCCAGCCGGACCAGGGCCCGCTGCATGTTCGCGCGCAGCCGTGCGTTGCTGATCGCAATCGCCGCTTGGAAGGCGTACATCTGGAGCGCCTCGCGCCCCCACGCGCCGGGGCGGCGCCCGTTGCGCGGTCTGTCCACCGAAATGACACCCAGAAGTTCCCCGCCGGACGCATACATGGGGGCGTAGAGCCGGTCCTCGGGGTGCCACTCGTCGGCGAAGCGCGGATCGGGGCCGTCCGTGTGCCACTGGGGCACGTCGTCCTCCAGGAGGACCCACCCCTCGGTGTGCGGGATGAAGCGGAGCCCGTCCCAGCTCTCACCCATCGTCAGACGGCGCTCCCAGGAGGCGCGGGAGCCGACGCGGCCGGTGATGAGGGCCTCTGCGGCGGGGTCGCCGGCGAATGCGGCGACGACGAGATCCCCGTCAGGGCGTACGAGATTGACACAGGCGAGTTCGTAGCCGAGGCCCACGACGATGCCGTCCACGACGGTCTGCAGGGTGTCCGCCAGGCTCCTGGCCGTGTTGAGTTCGGCCACCACCTGATGGAGCTGCCGCAGGGTCGCAAGACGGACGTACGGCTCCGACTCGGTCTCCATTGCTCGCTCTCCCCGAGACCTCGACAGCAACTCCAGGTTTGTCATCGGCGTTTCGTTGCGGTGTCCCGTCCACTGAATCACAGTGAGCTGTGCGGCAGGTACACAGGGTCAACAAATCTTGCCCTCTGTGACTCAAGTCACATGAGATGAATAAAGGTGGGCGATGGGGGTCGTGTCACGCGGGAGCGCTCCCCTGCATTCCCGGGAGCAAACGATACGCCCGGGCCTAGGCCAAGGGGCGGGGACGCGGCTCGGACTCGGGCCCGATGCGCGACGCAGGAGGGCGAGACTAGCGTTCCGAACGTGCCGAAGACGACCCCTGTACCCGTGCCGATCCCCGCCACCCTTCATCCTGAGGGCGTGAGCAACGACGAGTTCCGTGCCGCGATGTCCCGACTGGCGGCGGGCGTGTGCCTGATCACCGCGCACGAGCCGCCCCTGACACCGACCGGCCCGGACGGCGAGGACGTCGGCATGACCGCGACCGCCTTCATGTCCGTGTCCCTGGACCCGCCGCTGGTCCTGGTGAGCCTGCGCGAGGGCTCCCGGATGGACGACCTGCTGGCCGAGCAGCCGCTGTGGGCGGTCTCGGTGCTCGCCGACCACCAGGTGCAGGTGGCGAGCCGCTTCTCGATGAAGAACCGCATCAGCGACCGGCTGCTCTTCGCGGACCTGCCCTACGGGCGCGGCGAGGTCTCGGGGGCCCCGCTGCTGACGGGCGCGCTGGCCACCCTCGAATGCCGTACGGAGAACCGCGTCGAGGCGGGCGACCACACCCTAGTCATCGGCCGCGTCCTGACCGCGGCGCTCCCCTCCCCGGACTCCCCGCCGCTGACGTACTTCCGCGGCCGCTACCGCCACCTGGCGGGCTGAGGACCGCAGCGGCGCACCCGGTCGCGACCTGTCGCACCCGGTCGCCACCGATCGCGGCGGTCGCTACCAGTCGCGGCCGGTGCGGCCGCGCTTGGTCTCCGCCCGGGCCTTCTTCTCGCGCAGGCGGCGTTCGTTGATCCCCCGCGGGATCTTCGTGGCGCGGCGCGCCTTCGGCGGCGGGGCGGTGGCCTCCGCGAGCACGGACGCCATCCGGACCAGCGCCATCTCCCGGTTGCGGAACTGCGACCGGTGCTCCGAGGCCCGTACGGTCAGCACCCCGTCCACCAGCCGGGCCGCGAGCCGCTCCAGCGCCCGCTCCTTCCACACGTCCGGCAGCGCCTTCGTCGCCGCGACGTCGAACAGCAGCTCCACCCGCGAGTCCGAGGTGTTCACGTGCTGACCGCCCGGCCCGGAGGATCGCGAAAAGCGCCAGGCGAGCTCCGCCTCGGGGAGCACGACCGAACCGCGAATGACATAGGGACCAGGCATGCCCCCATGATCCCGCCCCGCGCGATGCCCGTCACCCGTATTTCGCCGCGCGTATTCCGCCGCGCGGAACCTACCGGCCCTCTCGCCGCGTTATGTAGGTCAGCGGTACCTTGGCCACGATCTCGCGGCCAAGCGAAGAGGAAGGGACACCAGTCAAAATGGCAGTAAGCCTGTCCAAGGGCGGCAACGTCTCGCTCACGAAGGAGGCCCCCGGCCTCAGCGCCGTCACGGTCGGCCTCGGCTGGGACGTCCGTACGACGACCGGTGTCGACTTCGACCTGGACGCCTCCGCCATCGCGGTCAACGCGATGGGCAAGGTCGTCTCCGACGGTCACTTCGTCTTCTTCAACAACAAGTCCACCCCGGACCAGAGCATCGTCCACACCGGTGACAACCGCACCGGCGAGGGCTCCGGCGACGACGAGTCCATCAACGTCAACCTCGCCACCCTCGCGGCCGACGTGGACAAGATCGTCTTCCCGGTCTCGATCTACGACGCCGACGCCCGCAGCCAGAACTTCGGCCAGGTCCGCAACGCGTACATCCGCGTCGTGAACCAGGCCGGCGGCGCCGAGATCGCCCGCTACGACCTCTCCGAGGACGCGGCCACCGAGACCGCCATGGTCTTCGGCGAGCTCTACCGCAACGGCGCCGAGTGGAAGTTCCGCGCGGTCGGCCAGGGTTACGCCTCCGGCCTGACCGGCATCGCCCAGGACTTCGGCGTCAACGTCTGAGTCCGAGGCTGAGCCCGGGGCCGGGTCCGACCGGCCGAGAGCACCACAGCCGAAGCCCCCTCCCGGCCGTCCGGGGAGGGGGCTTCGCTACGGTTCGGCAGGTGATCCTGCAACCGCTCGCGCCCGTGGACGGCGCACTGCCGGGCCCGGTCCTCACCGAGATCGCCGCGCTCTACGCGACCAACCACGCCTTCTTCGAGCTCAGCGGCGATTTCCCCGACCCGGACCGCATCACGGTCGAACAGGTCGCCGCGGCCCTCGCCGACGAACTCGCCCACGAAGGCGCCGAGGTGCTCCTGGCCCGCTCCGCCGGCCGGCTGGTCGGCCTGGCCGCCACCCTCGCCCACCACCCGGACCCCTCCTCCGGCGACCCGGACCCGTGGATCGGCCTGCTGCTCATCGACGCCACCGTGCACCGCGCGGGGTACGGGCGCGCCGTCGCCGGGCTCGTCGAGGACCGCTTCCGCGCCGCGGGCCGCACCGGCGTACGGCTCGCCGTGCTCGACGACAACCCCGCCGGCCTGGCCTTCTGGCAGTCCCAGGGCTACGCCGCGCTGCGCCGCGCCAAGGACCGCGAGCACGGCCGCGACTGCACGGTCCTGCGCAAGGCCCTGTAGGGGCCGCATACGGATGCGGGCCGTACGGGGGCTACTTCGGACGGCCCTCCCCGTACAGCCAGACGTCCCAGACCTTCTTCAGGTCGTGCCCCGTCGACCGCTCCGCGTACGCGGTGAAGTCGGCCGTACTCGCGTTCCCGAACCGGTGGTCGGTGGCCCAGCCGCGCAGCAGGGCGAAGAACTTCTCGTCGCCGACCTCCTGCCGGATCCGCTGGAGGACCATCGCGCCCCGGACGTACACCGGGGTCTCCGAGATGTCCTTGGCGCTGGGCGGGTCGGCGGGCGGGAAGGCGGCCCAGTCGGAGTCGGCCTCCTCGTCCACCGCGGTGTCGCCCGTGCGGAAGGCGTCGAAGTGCTGCTGGGCGGTGGTCCCTCCGTGGTCCTCGGACCACAGCCATTCGGCGTAGGTCGCGAAGCCCTCGTTGAGCCACATGTCCTTCCAGGACTTCGGTGACACCGAGTCCCCGAACCACTGGTGGGCCGTCTCGTGCAGGACGAGATCCTCGTCGGGCGCACCGGAGAAGACGGGTTTGGTCTGCGTCTCCAGCGCGTACGTGAGGGACTTGGCCGGCAGCACGATCGCCCCGGCGGTGCCGAAGGGGTACGGCCCGAACCTGCGGCTGCCCCACTCCACGATCTCGGGCAGCCGCGCCAGCGCCGGGGCGCCGGCGGCAGCCTCGCCGGGCGCGACGGCCTCGTACAGGGCGACCCCGGAGGGGGTCCGGCCGGTCGTCACGTCGAACTTCCCGATCGCGGCGGTGGCCAGGTAGCTCGCCATCGGCTCCGGGCTGTGCCACACGAACTCGGTCCGCCCGGCGGGGGAGTCGGTCCGGGAGGCCAACTCGCCGTTCGAGACCGCCTCGTAGCCCTTGGGTACGGTCAGGGTGATGTCGTAGGTGGCCTTGTCGCTGGGGTGGTGGTTCCCGGGGAACCAGGCCATCGATCCGATCGGCTCGCCGACCCCGACGGCCCCGTCGGCCGTGGTGATCCAGCCCTCCTTGGAGCCGTCCGCGTCCGCGATGGGCTTCGGCTTGCCGCGGTAGTCGATCTCCGTACGGAAGACCTCGCCCTTCTTGAGGTCCTTGGCGGGACGCACCGTCAGCTCCCGGCCGGTCCGGTTGTAGCGGGCGCCCGCGCCCTGCACGGTGACGTCCTCGACCTCCAGGCCGGCGAGGTCGAGGTTGAAGGAGCTGAGCCCCTGCTCCGCGCGGGCCGTGATGACGGCGGTGGCGTTCAACTCCCCGTCCGCGGGGTCGTAGTCGAGGTCCAGGTCGTAGTGCTCGACCTGGTAGCCGCCGTTGCCGGCCTTGGGGAAGTACGGGTCGCGCAGCCCGGACGCACCGGGCCGCCCCTGCACCGTGCCGGCCGTACACGCCGTGGTGAGGGCGAGCAGGACGGCAGCGGCGGCTGCGGGGGCGGCGGCGAGGCGGGAGGGTGCGCGGCGGTGTTCCACGCGCCCGATCCTATGGGGGCCCGATGTCGTACTTCGGGGTGATTACTTCTCCAGGGAGTCGGCGCCCGCCTTGGCGTACTTCTCGTCCAGGTCGCCGCTCGGAGCGCCGGCCACGCCGATGCCGGCGACCGGGGCGCCCTTGGCCTGCACCGGGGTGCCGCCGCCGAGGAAGAGGGTGCCGGGGATGTCCTTCAGGTTCGGGGTCTGGGCGAGGCGGCCCGCGAGCACCGAGGTCGGGGCGTTCCAGGACACGGCGGTGAAGGCCTTGCGCTGCGCCGACTCGTAGGACTGCGGGCCCGCGCCGTCGCCGCGCAGGGTGACGATGGTGTTGCCGTTACGGTCCACGACCGCGACCGTCACCTTCTGGTTCTCCTTCTGCGCGGCGTCCAGCGCGGCCTGGGCGGCGCGGGTGGCGGCGTCGACGGTGAGGTGGGTCGTGGTGGTGAAGTTCTTCTCGTCCGCCCCGCCGTCCTTCTTCGCGGTGGCGGCGGCAGCGGCGGCCGGGGCGGTCTCGGCCTGCGCTGCGCTGGCGCTGACCGCGCCGAAGGTCCCGGCGCCGAGCGCGACGGCGAGAGCGGTACCGGTGAGAACGCGGGTGCGGGTGTTCATGTCTGCTGCTCCTGGGTGCATCGGCTGAGTACGTCGGCTCGTCCTGCTGCTCCAAGCCTGGGGCCGCACCCGGCCCCGACCGGTCCCCGTACCGGCTCGCGACGGCTGCCGCACCGGTTGACCCCGGGGTCAACCGATCGGTCGATGCGGAGCGGGTACGGGTGCGGATTGGCTGGTCGGCGCCATCGCGTACGACCAGGCACGATGGAGGAGCCAGACACCGACCCGGGAGCCCGCTGTGAGCCACCACGTAAGGCGCGTACCGCCACAGGCGGCGGGGGTGCCCGGGGTGCGGGGCGCGCCCGGGAAGGCGGACACGCGGGCTCTGGCCGCCGTCATGCACACGGCTTTCTTCCTGCTCCTCGGCGCCTCGGTGGCCCGCTTCCTGCTGCGCCACCCCGGCTCGCCCGGCACCCCGTGGATCCTCGCCCTCAGCATCGCGCTGGCCCTGCTGTACGTACTCGGCCCCGCGCTCGGGGCCGCGCCCACGGTGCGCCGGCTGCTCTGGCTCGGGCTGGTCGTGGCGGTCTGGGTGGTCCTGGTCGTCCTCGCGCCCAGCTTCGCCTGGTGCGCCGTCCCCCTCTTCTTCACCGCCCTGCGCACCCTGCCGCCCCGCGCGGCGATCGTCCTGGTGGCCCTGCTGACGGTGTTCGTGGTGGCCGCCCAGCTCAAGCTCTCGCGCGAGTTCGACCCGAACCTGCTGCTCGCCCCGCCCGCGATCGCGGCCCTGGCCACCGCGGTCTTCGTCCACATGGAGCGCCAGGCCGAGTCCCAGCGCGCCCTGATCGACGACCTGATCCGCACCCGCCGCGAGCTGGCCGCCACCGAACGCCGCGAGGGCACCCTCGCCGAGCGGCAGCGGCTGTCGATGGAGATCCACGACACGCTCGCGCAGCACCTGTCCAGCCAGCAGATGCTGCTCCAGGCCGCGGACCGCACCTGGGACAGCGACCCGGCCACCGCCCGCGCGCACGTCCGTACCGCCACCGGCATCGCGGCGCGCGGGCTGGCGGAGGCGCGGCGCCTGGTCCACGACTTGGCCCCGCCGGAGCTCGAAGGGCGCGGCGGCCTCGCGGACGCGCTGCGCGCGCTCGACGCGGGCCCGGACATCGAGGTCCGCTTCCACCTGGAGGGCGCGCCGGCCCCGCTCCCGGACCGGGTCCAGTCGGCGCTGCTGCGGATCGCGCAAGGCGCGCTGGCCAACGTACGGGAGCACGCGCACGCCCGGACCGCGGCCCTGACCCTGAGCTTCCTGGGCGACCAGGTGGTCCTGGACGTCGCGGACGACGGCGAGGGGTTCACCGAGCCGCGCGGGGCGGGCGCGGCCGGGGACCGCGGGCACGGGCTCCCGGCGATGCGCGCCCGCGTCCGCCAGCTCGGCGGCACCCTGACCCTCGAATCCACCCCCGGCGAGGGCACGGTCCTCTCCGCGGCCGTCCCCCTGGAGCCCCCCGCATGACGACCGGAACCGGCCCGATGACGACGATCCTGCTCTGCGACGACCACGCGGTGGTCCGCGCCGGCCTGCTGGCACTGCTCGGCAGCGCGCCCGACATCGAGGTGCTGGGCGAGGCGGGCAGCGGCGAGGAGGCCGTCGCCCTGGCGGCGAAGCTGCGCCCGGACGTGGTGCTGATGGACCTCCAGCTGGGCGAGGGCATCGACGGGGTCGAGGCCACCCGCCGCATCACGGCGGTGACCGACCCGCCGCACGTACTGGTCCTGACGACGTACGACACGGACGCGGACGTCACCCGGGCGATCGCGGCGGGCGCCACGGGCTACCTGCTGAAGGCGGAGCGCCCGGAGGAGCTGTTCGCCGCCATCCACTCGGCGGCGGCGGGCCGCACCACCCTCTCCCCGCCGGTGGCGAGCCGCGTGATGGCCCACATGCGGGGCTCGCGCCCGACGCTGACGGACCGCGAACTGGACATCCTGGGCCAGCTGGCTCGGGGCTTGGGCAACCGGGACATCGCCCGGGCCCTGTTCATCAGCGAGGCCACGGTCAAGACCCACCTGGGCCGCATCTACGACAAGCTCGGCGTGGACACCCGGGCGGGAGCGGTCTCGGTGGCCAAGGAGCAGCGCCTCCTGCCGTAGGCCGCGTCTTCCGGATCATGCCGGGGGTGGGATCCGGACACCGGGCGGGGCGTGTTCGGACAACCGGCCCGAATCCCCCGGGAATCCTTGTCGTAGACCTGCCAAAGCCCTGCCCCGCCCTGCCACGCTCTCTCGCGCCGCCACCCCGGCCACCGCGAAGGAGCCCGAGTGACCCACCCCACGTCCTCTCGCCGCACCCGCCTCGCCGTCCTCCTCGGGACGGCCGCCGCCTTGACGGCCACGGCGGTGACAGCCCCGGCGACGGCCGCGGCCCAGCCCCCGTACGCAGCCGCCGGCGCAGGCGTAGGCGCCGGAATCGGCCCCGGGCCCGTCGCCGCCCTCGGCACGGGCCACAGCCAGCACGCCGGCGCCGTCCCCCTCAGCACCTACTTCACCGGCAGCGCCTACCAGCTCCGCGACACCACGCGCGGCAACCAGCGCACCCTCGACGCCATGAACCAGACCGGCGGCGGCACCCTCTTCACCGACCCCGACAACGACTGGGGCGGCGCCGGCACCCCCGCCGACCGCCAGTCCGCCGGCGTGGACGCCCACTACGCCACCGCCGTCACCTGGGACTTCTACAAGGGCGTCCTCGGACGCAACGGCATCCGCGGCGACGGCACCGGCGTCACCTCCCGCGTGCACTACGGCAGCAACCACCCCAACGCCTTCTTCGACCCGAGCTGCTTCTGCGCCAACTACGGCGACGACCCCGCCACCGGCCAGACCCTCGCCACCCTCGACGTCGTCGGCCACGAGCTCACCCACGGCGTGATCGCCTCCACCGCGGGCCTCGGCTCCTCAGGCGAACCCGGCGGCCTGAACGAGGGCACCGCCGACATCCTCGGCACCGCGATCGAGTTCTTCGCCGACAACGCCGCCGACGTCGGCGACTACTTCATCGGCGAGCGCGCCTTCGCCGACGGCCCCCTGCGCCGCATGGACCACCCCAGCCTCGACGGCCACTCCCGCGACTACTGGTCACGCGACATCGGCACCCTCGACGCGTACGCCGCCTCCGGCCCCGCCCGGCACTTCTTCTACCTCCTGGCCGAGGGCAGCGGACCCAAGGAGATCAACAAGATCTCCTACGACTCCCCCACGTACGACGGCTCCAAGCTGCTCGGCATCGGCCAGGACAAGGCGGTCCGCATCTGGTACCGGGCCCTGAGCACCTACATGACCTCCACCAGCGACTACGCCCGCGCCCGTACCGCCACCCTCATGGCCGCTGCCGACCTCTACGGGCCGGCCGGCGTGGAATACGGGCGCGTCGCCGCAGCCTGGAACGCCGTCAACGTCCGCTGACCCGGCCGCACGGCCACCGCCGGGACGGGGAGAGCCGCTCGGCCGACGGGCGCGTGCGGATCGCACCGGTAACACCATCGGCCCGCACCCGTGACACCATCGGGTACGTGCTCGACATCGGCTACTCCCTCTCCCGGCGCTTCCCGGACTCCCCGCAGACCGACTACCGCTCGGCGGACGTCCACTCCCTGCGCCACGACCTGTTCTGCGGGGACGTCTACCTCGCCGACACCGCCAAGGACCGGGAAGTGTCCACAGCCTGGGGATGGGTGCCCGTACTGGACTTCGCCTGGGCGCTCTGCGACATCGTCGAGCAGCTCGACCAGGACCCGCGCGGCAGCCGCTCCGCCCACCGCCAGTACGCCGAACTCGACTTCACCGAGTCCAGCGACCGCATGCTCTTCGAGCGCCGCTTCGGCTGGGTGGACATCGAGGCCGACTGGATGCCGCCGGAGGAGGAGCCGCTGACCTTCAGCCACCGCCTGCTGCGCCGCGAGGCCCGCGACTTCCTGCACGACCTGATCGCGGACCTGACCGACATGCACGACACCCTGGCCGACAACCCCGTCATCTGGGGCCTCCAGTCCCGCTTCCCCCGCGTCCCGGCGTAGGGGCGCCCGCCGGGCCCGGGTGAGCGAGCGGCCCGGAGGCCCTGCCCGCCCCGGCAGGCCCCGGCAGGGCTCGCGGGACCCGCGGGGTTACGAGAGCACGCGGAGGCCCAGCTGGGCCGCCAGGGCCGGGGCCAGATCGAAGAGCTGGGGCGGGCTGATGACCGCACCGGACAGCGCGTCCACCCCGCGCGCGATGTCCAGCTCCACGGCCCCCCGCAGGTCCACGTCCGCCATCCGCGCCCCCGTGAAATCGGCCCCCCGCAGCGCGCACCCGCGGAACTCCACCCGCTCCAGGACCGCGCCCGCGAAATCCGCCTCCACCAGCACGCACCCGTCGAAGACCACGTCCTTGAGCCGCGCCTTCCGCAGGTTCAGGTAGTCGATCTTGCCCCCGCGGAACACCACCCGCTCCAGCACGGCCCCGTGCAGCTGCACGCCGCCGAGCCGCGCCTCCACCAGCTCCACGTCCCGCAGCGCAGCCCCGGACAGGTCCGTCCCCACCCCCCGGACCCCCTCCAGCACCGAATCCAGGATCCGCGCCTTCGCCAGCCCCGCCTCGTCCAGCGCGCACCGCCGCAGCGCGCAGTCCATGAACCGGGCCCCGATCCCCTCCTGCCCCGCCAGATCAAGGTCGGCGAACTCCAGCCCGTCGTAGTCCCCGTCCGGCTCCAGCTCACCGCCCTCCCAGGCGCTCAGCTCCGGCAGCCGCACCTCCGGCAGCCGCGCCGCCTTCACCGCCTCCCGCCGCCCCTGCCGACTCTGCTGCTCCTGCTGCCCCTGCTGCTCCTTGCGCGCCATCCCCCCATCGTCCCCCGCCGCACTGACAACGCCCGCGGAGCCTTGACCTCAACCGCGCTTGAGGTCAGAGCCTGTCGGCATGGACACCATGCGCGCCATCCGCCTCCACGCCTTCGGCCCCGCCGGGAACCTCGTCCACGAGCGCACCGAAACCCCCGTACCGGCCCCCGGCCAGGTCCGCATCGCCGTGGCCGCCGCCGGAGTCCACCTCCTCGACACCGCCCTGCGCCAAGGGGTGCGGAGCCCCGTCCACGCCCTGCCCGAGCTCCCGACCATCCCGGGCCGCGAGGTCGCCGGCACCGTCGACGCCCTCGGCCCGGGCACCGACCCCGGCTGGCTCGGCCGCCAGGTCGTCGTCCACCTCGGCTTCGCGCCCGGCGGCTACGCCGAGTACGCCGTCGCCGACGCCGACCGCCTGCACCCCGTACCGCCCGGCCTCGACCCCGCCCAGGCCGTCGCCATGATCGGCACCGGCCGCACCGCCCTCGGGATCCTCCAGTTCGCCGACCTCGGCCCGGACTCCACCGCACTCGTCCCCGCCGCCGCCGGCGGCATCGGCACCCTGCTCGTCCAATACGCCCGCAACGCCGGAGCCACCGTCATCGCCCTCGCCGGCGGCCCCGCCAAAACCGCCCTGGCCGCCGCGAACGGCGCCCACCTCGCCCTCGACTACACCGCCCCCGGCTGGCCGGAGGCCGTACGCGAAGCCCACCCGGCCGGCGCCACCGTCCTCTTCGACTCCGTCGGCGGCCCCACCGCCCGCGCCGCCCTCCACCTCCTCGCCCCCGGCGGCCGCCACCTGGTCTTCGGCTGGTCCGCCGGCCCCATCGACCTCACCGAAGCCGACCGCGCCCGCCTGACCGCCCGCGCCGTCACCACCGAGAACGTCCTCGGCCCCGCCATGCTCCGGCGTGCCGGCGGCGAAGACCCCCTGCGCCTGCTCGAAACCCGCGCCCTCGCCGAAGCCGCCGCCCGCCGGCTCCGGCCCGCCCTCCAGCGCTACCCGCTCGCCGAAGCGGCCGCCGCCCACCACGCCTTGGAAACCCGCGCCGCCACCGGCAAGGTCGTCCTCGAACCCTGAGGGGAACGCCCCGACCCGCCGGTAATATCGGATGACAGCGGCCCGTATCCCCACGTACCGTCCACCGACGTGGACCCGCTCACCGAAAAAGAGATCCGTTCGTCCTTCGTGAACTGCACGAAGGGCGAGGCAGCCCGCCTCAAGCTCCCACTGGACTTCGGCGAACTCCCCTGGGAAGACCTCGACTTCCTCGGCTGGGTCGACCCCGGCGCACCGCTGCGCGCCCACCTCGTCCGCCGGGACGCCGACGGCACCCCCGTCGGCATCACCCTGCGCGTCCCGGGCGCGAGCCGCACCAGCGCCCTCAAGTCCAGCGTCTGCCAGATCTGCCTCACCGGCCACGCCGCCTCCGGCGTCTCCCTCCTGGTCGCGCCCCTCGCCGGGGCCCGCGGCCGCGAGGGCAACACCGTCGGCGTCTACGTCTGCTCCGACCTCGCCTGCTCCCTCTACATCCGGGGCAAGCGGCAGCCGAAGCTGCGGGCCGGCCGGTACGAGGAGACCCTCACGCCCACCGAGAAGATCGACCGCGCCCGCGCCAACCTCGACTCCTTCACGGCCAAGATCACCGCCTGAGGCCGCACCCCGGCCCGGCGCGGCGGCTTCAGCCCTGCGCCGGGCCCGGTGCCACGTCCTGCGCCACGTCCTGCGCCGCGTCCTGCGCCGCGTCCTGCGCCGGGTGCTGCACCGACCCGAGCCTCTTCAACGGCCCATCGGTCAGCCGGTACACCGACCACTCGTCCTGCGGCCGCGCGCCCAGGGCCTCGTAGAACGCGATCGTCGGCGCGTTCCACTTCAGCACCGCCCACTCCAGGCGCTCGTACCCGCGCTCCACACAGATCCGCGCGAGCTCCGCCAGCAGCGCCTTGCCGTACCCGCCACCGCGCGCACCGGGCCGTACGTACAGGTCCTCCAGGTAGATCCCGTGCACCCCGCGCCACGTCGAGAAGTTCAGGAACCAGACCGAGAACCCGACGGCCTCCCCGTCCTCCGTCTCCGCGATGTGCGCGAACGCCGCCGGCCGCACCCCGAACAGCGCCTCCCGCAACTGCTCCTGCGTGGCCCGCGCCTCGTGCGGCGCCTTCTCGTACTCCGCCAGTTCGCGGATCATGGAATGGATGACGGGAACGTCTTCGACGACGGCGCGACGGATCATGCGAGCACCTTAGGCCGCGCCCCTAGGGCATGTCCGCCGGGCCGATGCCTACGGCCTTCAGCGCCTGCGCGAACGCCGCCGCGTCGAACATCGCCCCGTTCTTCGAGCCCACCGACTGCCCGTCCACCCTCACCAGCGGCGTCCCCTGCGCCCCCGTCGCCTCGAACGCCTCCTCCGCCTCGCCGGCCCACCCCTTGTACGTCTGCTCCGCCACCGCCCGGTCGAACGCCTCCCCCCGCAGCCCCGGCACCTCGGCCGCGATCGCCAGCAGATGCCCGTCCGTGAACTTCGCCTTCGGCTGGCTCGCGAACACCGCCGCCTGGTACTCCGCGAACTTCCCCGCCTCCACCGACGCCCGCAGCGCGTTCACCGCCCGCACCGAACCACTGGCCCCGCCCCGGTCCAGGAACGACGCCAACAGGTACTCGACCTTGACCTTCCCCTCCGCGGCCAGCTTCAGCAGCACCTCACCGCCCGCCCCCTCGAACTTCGCGCAGTACCCGCACCGAGGATCCACCAGCACCTGCGCCGTACGCGGAGCAGCCTGGTCCCCGACCGCGATCTTCGCCCCGTCGACCCGCGCCGGCAGCTCCGCCAGTCGACCGGCGATCGGGCTCGTCCGGACCACCCCGGCCGCGCCGGAACCGGAATCCGCCCCGGCCCCCTCCCCCGCGCCGCAGCCGGCCGCAGCCCCGACGAGCAGGGCCGCCGCCACCACCGCCCCGACGACATGCTCCGCGCGCCCTGCCCTACGTACGCCCATCATCAACCAAACCTCTCGCAACACGGACAAAACCCCCCACCGGCACCCTACGAACCCCAGCACCCCCGCCACATCAGCCAAAAGGCCACCTGTCCCGCCCCAAAACCCGGCATCCGGTACCTGGACACCCCTCCGGACCGCCCTGTACCAACTCCCCATGACGATCAACGGCGGCATCTCCTTCTGGTACGCGACCGACCACACCGCCACCCAGCAGCCACCCCGCGCCCCCCTCACCGGCCACGCCACGGCCGACGTCGTCATCGTCGGCGGCGGCTACACCGGCCTGTGGACCGCCTACTACCTCAAGACCGCCGCCCCCGACCTCCACGTCACCGTCCTGGAGCAGAAGTTCTGCGGCTACGGCGCCTCCGGCCGCAACGGCGGCTGGCTCTACAACGGCATCGCCGGCCGCGACCGCTACGCCGAACTCCACGGCCACCAGGCCGCGCTCCGCCTCCAGCAGGCCATGAACGAGACCGTCACCGAGGTCATCGACACCGCCGCCAAGGAGGGCATCGACGCCGACGTCCACCGCGGCGGCGTCCTCGAAGTCGCCCGCACCCCCGCCCAGCTCAGCCGCCTCAAGGCCTTCCACGCCGCCGAACTCGCCTTCGGCGAGACCGACCGCGAGCTCTACGACGCCACCGACACCCGCGCCCGCATCGACGTCGCGGACGCCGTCGGCGCCTCCTGGACCCCGCACGGCGCCCGCATCCACCCCCTCAAGCTGGTCAAGGGCCTGGCCGCCGCCTGCGAACGCCTCGGCGTGGTCATCCACGAATCGACGCCCGTCACCGAGATCGCCCCCCGCCGGGCCGTCACCCCGTACGGAACGGTCCGCGCCCCGTACGTCCTGCGCTGCACCGAGGGGTTCACCGCCGCCCTCAAGGGCCAGAAGCGCTCATGGCTCCCCATGAACTCCTCGATGATCGCGACGGCCCCGCTGCCGCCCGAGGTGTGGTCCCGCATCGGCTGGTCCGACGCCTGCACCCTGGGGGACATGGCCCACGCCTACATGTACGCCCAGCGCACCGCGGACGACCGCATCGCGATCGGCGGCCGCGGCGTCCCGTACCGCTTCGGCTCCCGCACGGACACGGACGGCACCACCCAGCAGTCGACGATCGACTCCCTGACCGCGCTGCTGACGTCCTTCTTCCCAGTCCTCACGGGAGTGGAGATCACCCACGCCTGGTCGGGCGTCCTCGGAGTCCCCCGCGACTGGTGCGCCACCGTCACCCTGGACCGCACGACGGGCCTCGGCTGGGCCGGTGGCTACGTCGGCTCGGGCGTCGCCACCTCCAACCTCGCGGCCCGCACGCTGCGCGACCTGGTCCTGGGCGAACCCTCGGACCTGACCACCCTCCCCTGGGTCAACCACCGCGTCCGCCGCTGGGAGCCGGAACCCTTCCGCTGGCTCGGCGTCCAAGCCCTCTACGCGGCCTACCGCGAGGCCGACCGCCGCGAATCGGCGACCCACGCCCCGACCACAACCCCCCTGGCCCGCCTGGCCGACCGCATCTCGGGCCGCCACTGACCCTTCCCCGCCCACACGGAAGGCCCCGGACCACAAGGATCCGGGGCCTTCCGCTTCCATCCGCTTCCCTCGATCAGGAACCCCTGATCCGGGACGGAGCCCCCTGTCGGATTCGAACCGACGACCTACGCATTACAAGTGCGTTGCTCTGGCCGGACTGAGCTAAGGAGGCATAACCGCCCTCACTTTACACAGCGCCCCAACCCCCGGGCCATCACGTCGTCCCGTCCACGGGTGGTCGGCGGACGGGCTCCGACAGAGGCGGAAGTCACCACCGCCGGGGTGCTGACAGGAGGGGGAACGGCGGGTAGCGTCGGGCGGAAGTCCTGCTTACTGGACTAGACCTTCCACTCGGATCGTCCGGCACGTTCCTGCCGGTAGAAGGGATTCACCACCATGGCTTCTGTCACCTTCGACAAGGCGACCCGGCTGTACCCCGGCGGCGACAAGCCCGCCGTCGACGAGCTGGAGCTCCACATCGAGGACGGCGAGTTCCTCGTCCTCGTCGGACCCTCCGGCTGCGGCAAGTCCACCTCGCTGCGCATGCTGGCCGGCCTGGAGGACGTCAACGGCGGCGCCATCCGCATCGGCGACCGCGACGTCACGCACCTGCCGCCCAAGGACCGGGACATCGCGATGGTGTTCCAGAACTACGCGCTCTACCCGCACATGACCGTCGCCGACAACATGGGCTTCGCGCTCAAGATCGCCGGCGAGGACAAGGCGACCATCCGCAGGAAGGTCGAGGACGCGGCGAAGATGCTCGACCTCACCCAGTACCTCGACCGCAAGCCGAAGGCGCTCTCCGGCGGCCAGCGCCAGCGCGTCGCCATGGGCCGCGCCATCGTGCGCAAGCCGCAGGTGTTCCTCATGGACGAGCCGCTGTCGAACCTCGACGCCAAGCTCCGCGTGTCCACCCGCACCCAGATCGCGGCGCTCCAGCGCGACCTCGGGATCACCACCGTCTACGTCACCCACGACCAGGTCGAGGCCATGACGATGGGCGACCGGGTGGCGGTCCTCAAGGACGGTCTGCTCCAGCAGGTCGACACCCCGCGCAACATGTACGACCGCCCGGCGAACCTGTTCGTCGCCGGCTTCATCGGCTCCCCGGCCATGAACCTGGTCGAGGTCCCGATCGCCGACGGCGGCGTGAAGTTCGGCGACAGCGTGGTCCCGGTGTCGCGCGAGGCGCTGTCCGCCGCCGCGGACGCGGGCGACCGCACCGTCACGGTCGGCGTACGCCCGGAGCACTTCGACGTGGGCACCGAAGGCGGCCTGACGATCACCGTCAACGTCGTCGAGGAGCTCGGCGCCGACGGCTACGTCTACGGCCGCACGACCGAGGCCGAGGGTGCGCAGGACATCGTGGTGCGCGTGGGCGGCCGCCAGGTGCCGGAAAAGGGCTCGACGCTGCACGTGGTGCCGCGGGCCGACGAGATCCACGTCTTCTCGACCTCCTCGGGCGAGCGGCTCTCCGACTGACCCGACGCGCGAGTGGGTACGGACAGGGGCGCTCCTTCCCGGGGGCGCCCCTGTCCGCGTCCGCGATCCGCGTCCGCGTCCGCGTCCGCCATCCGGGGCAGACCGGGCCATTCAGCCCCACCCGTCAACCCTTAATTCGAAAAGCCACGTCGAACCATCCCCCGACCGGGTGACTGAATGTCGCCAAATCTTCACCGAGCGCTACTCTCGCCCTCGTGACCCACACTGCCCGCCGTATCGGCCGTTCCCTCGCCCTGGTCCTGCCCGTCGTCCTGGTCCTGTCCGGGACCCTCGCGGTCACCATGGTCCCCTGGGCGGACAACACGCCTTCCCAGATCCTGACCGCCTCCGCCGAGGACGTGTCCGTCCCCGCGAAGCCGCGCGCCGCGCAGGACGTGCTGCGCGACAAGCTGCTGGGCGAGCTCCAGCAGGGCGAGACGCCGGGCGACGTCCTGACGCACCTTCAGCAGGAGGTGGACCGGCGCCCGTCGCTGGCCGAGCACTGCATGGGCATCGCGCGGGCGCTGGGACGGGCCGCCGTGGACGTGTACGGCCCGACGAAGGCGCAGTCCTTCGCGCGTCCCGTTTGCGACACCTCGTACGCGACCGGCGTCGCCTCGATGGGCTGACGGCTGACGGGCGTCGCCGTTCTCCCCCGCGTCGGGGCCCCTACTCTGGCGGCCATGACCGACGTTCCCCCCGTGTCCCGCTCCTCCGTATCCGCGGCCGCGTACCCGGCCCCCCTCGCCCAGGCGCCTGTTCAGGCGGTCGTACTGGCGGGCGGCCAGGGTTCGCGGCTGCGTCCGTATACGGACGACCGGCCGAAGCCGATGGTGGAGATCCCGGGGACCGGGGTGCCGATCATCGGGCACCAGCTGGCCTGGCTGGCGGCCGAGGGGGTGACGGACGCCGTGGTGTCGTGCGGGCACCTCGCGGAGGTGCTGCAGGACTGGCTGGCGAAGGCGGACCTGCCGCTGCGGGTGACCACGGTGGTGGAGGAGGAGCCGCTGGGGCGCGGTGGCGGGCTGAAGTACGCGGCGCGCCACCTGCCGCACCCGGACCGGCCCTGGTACGCGACGAACGGGGACATCTGGACGCGGTTCTCGCTGCGCGAGATGGCGGAGTTCCACGCCGAGCGGGGGGCCACGGCGACCCTGGCGCTGGCCCGGCCGCGGATCCCGTGGGGGGCGGTGGAGACCAACGAGTTCGGGCAGGTGCTGGACTTCATCGAGTCACCGCCGTCGCCGTATCTGATCAATGCGGGCGTCTACGTCTTCGGTCCCGAATTCGCGGCGCTGCTGCCGGATTTGGGCGACCACGAGCGTACGACGTTCCCGCGGCTGGCGCGGGAGCGGCGGCTGGCGGGCTTCCCGCTGCCGCAGGGGGCCTACTGGCGGGCGATCGACACCGCGAAGGACCTGACCGAGGCGGCCCGGGAGTTGGCGGCCCAGAGCGGCCCCTGAGGCCCTTCGCGCGGCAGAACGCACCGGGGCGCTGGAGCACCGGACCACGGCCGAGAAGCCCCGCAGGGCCCCGCAGGGCACTGACAGGGCCCGCAGAGCACGGAAAGGGGCCCGGCGCACACAGCGCGCCGGGCCCCTTTCCGTACCGTCGTCAGCCGAGGAGGCCGCCGACCAGTCCGGGCCGCTTCGGCGGCGCGTCCCCGCCGCCGCTGCCGCCCGCGCTGCCGGAGCTGGAGGGCGGCGGCTTCGGGGTGGACTGCTTGGGCGAGCTGCCCGAGTTCAGGCCGCTGCCGGAGCCGCGGGTCGCGGTCGGCGACTGCGAGCCGGTGCCCGCGGTCTGCTTGGCCGTGGAACCGGTGCTGCTGCGCCCGGACTTGGCGGCGGGCGCCGACGCGCTCGCGCTGGGTTCGGCCGCCTTGGAGGGCTGCTGGGTGGCGGGCTGCTGCTGGGGCCGCTGCGGCTTGCCGGACGGGGGCTGCGGGAGCGGGGAGCCGGGCAGGTAGTTGCTGGGGGCCTGGCCGGGTCCGGGGACGGTGACCACGGTGGTGGAGCGGACGGCGCCGCCGAGGAGCGAGCCGATGAGGAGGGTGAGTCCGCAGACGACGGTGGCCATGATGGTTCCGCGGCGCAGGACCCGGCGGCGCAGCCGCCAGATCTCGGAGCGCGGTCCGAGGGTCCGCCAGGCCTCGCCGGCGAGGCGCCCGTCCAGGGAGTAGACGGGGGCGCCGGCGATGATCAGCGGGCTCCAGGCGGCGAGGTAGATGATGTCGGGGGCGTCGTAGGCGGGGACGGTCTTCCAGCTGACCGTCATCAGCAGGGCGGCCGACAGCAGGGCGCCGATGCAGGCGGCGAACCGCTGCCACAGGCCCAGGACGGTCAGTACGCCGACGATGACCTGGAGGAAGGCCACGCTGAGCCCGGCCCCGACGGGGTGGGCGAGGGCGAAGTCGCGCAGGGGTTCGGCGAGTGCCCAGGGGTGCAGGGTGCGGAGCCAGGTGACCATGGAGCCGCGTTCGCCGCCGTCGAAGTAGACGGGGTCGCACAGCTTGCCCATGCCGGCGTAGATGCAGATGAAGCCGAGGAAGACGCGCAGCGGGAGCAGCACGACGCCGAGGTTCATCCGGCGGCCGGGGTAGTACGAGGCCTGCCCGCGGGTGTCGGAGGGGGCGCGGCGGGATTCGGTGCCGGGTCCGCCGTAGGGGCCGCCGTACGGCTCCCCGCCGCCCGTGTACCGGGTGTCGTACGGGAGGTCGCGCACGGCGGACAGCGGGCGGGTCTCGTCCGGGTCTCCGTACGTGCGCTGGCCGATGACGGTCGGCGTGGCCAGCGTGTCCTCGGCGAGGTCGCGGGCGAGGTCGACGCGGGGAATGGTCTGGGTGGCGCCTCCGTCGAACTCGTCGTGCCCTCGCCCGTGTTCGCGTACGGCCTGGAGGAGTCCGCCCATGGCGGCGGTGTCGCCGGGGGCGGACTTGCCGCTCCAGACGACGGGGGCCCGGCGGCGGCCTGCGCCGGCAGCGGCGGCGACCACGGCGCCGCCGAGGACGGGCACGCGGCCGGGGGCGTTCGCGGGCTTGGAACGCGCGCTCGGGCTCGGTGCGAGCCGCACGCGGAAGCTGGCGTGGTTGACGATGACCTGTGCGGGGTCGCACGGCACCTTGACCATGCTCAGCGCGGGCTGGTCGTCGAACCCTGACGTTCTGGTGTCCACACTCATCTAACCGAGTGATCAGTGTTTAGGACACTGCCTTGACGGGAGGGATGTGTCCGAGACCCGTCAAGATCAAGCCACCCCGCCCGAAAGGGGCGGGGTGGCACGCTCACGGGTCACGTTCCATGAGCCAAGTGGATCAAGGCGGCGCCGCCGCCACCAGGGGCGGCGGTGCCGTGCGGGGTCAGACGCGGCCGCGGGTGGCGCGGCGGCGGGCCGCCTCGTAGAGCACGACGCCGGCGGCGACACCGGCGTTCAGCGACTCGGCGCCGCCCGGCATCGGGATGCGGACGAGGTAGTCGCAGTTCTCGCCGACGAGGCGGCCGAGGCCCTTGCCCTCGGAGCCGACGACGATGACGACGGGACCGCCGAGCGCCTCCAGGTCCTGCACCTCGTGCGTGCCTTCGGCGGCGAGGCCGACGATGGCGATGCCGGCCTTCTTGAAGTCCTGAAGGGCGCGGGTCAGGTTGGTGACGCGGGAGACCGGGGTGCGGGCGGCGGTGCCGGCCGAGCTCTTCCAGGCACCGGCGGTCATGCCGGCCGCGCGGCGCTCGGGGATGACCACGCCGTGGCCGCCGAAGGCGGAGACGGAGCGGACGATCGCGCCGAGGTTGCGGGGGTCGGTGACCCCGTCGAGCGCCACGATGAGCGGGTCGTCGCCCTCGTCGTACGCGGCGGCGGTGAGGTCCTCGGGGTGCGCGTACTCGTACGGCGGGACCTGGAGGACCAGGCCCTGGTGGTTGAGCCCGTTGGTCATGCGGTCGAGCTCGGGGCGCGGGGCTTCCATCAGGTTGATGTTGCCGCGCTCGCCGGCGAGCTGGAGGGCCTCGCGGACGCGCTCGTCGTTGTCGATGAACTGCTGGACGTAGAGAGTGGTGGCGGGGACGCCGTCGCGCAGCGCCTCGAAGACCGGGTTGCGGCCGACGACCATCTCGCTGGTGCCCTTGGGGCCGCCGCGGCGCGGGGCCGGGCGGCGCTTGGCGGCCTGGCGGGCCATGGCGCCGGCGATGCGGTTCGCCTTGTGCTTCTTGCGGTCCTCGGCCTTGGGCGTGGGGCCCTTGCCTTCCAGGCCCTTGCGCCGCTGGCCACCGCTGCCGACCGTGGCGCCCTTCTTGTTGGACGTGCGGCGGTTCCTGCGCTGGCTGTTCCCGGCCATGACCTCTACCTGTTTTCGTTGATGCTGCGATATGTACGTATGAAGAGTGTGCCGCCCGGAGCGCCGGGCGGCACAGTCGGACTGCTCCGGGTGCCGGGGGCTCAGCGCGGGCCGAGCGACCAGCGCGGTCCCGTGGGGCTGTCCTCGATGACCAGGCCCGACTGCTGGAGCTGGTCGCGAATGGCGTCGGCGGTCGCCCAGTCCTTGCGGGCCCGGGCGGACTCGCGCTGCTCCAGGACGAGGCGTACGAGGGTGTCGACGGCGCCGTGGAGGTCCTCGCCGCGGTCGGACTCCCCGGCCCAGTGCGGGTCGAGGGGGTCCAGGCCGAGGACGCCGAGCATGGCCCGCACCTCGGACAGCCGGGCGATGGCGGCGTCCTTGTCGTCGGCGGCGAGGGCGCTGTTGCCCTGGCGGACCGTGGTGTGGACGATGGCGAGCGCCTGCGGCACGCCCAGGTCGTCGTCCATGGCCTCGGCGAAGGCGGGCGGGACCTCGGACGCCGGGTCGACGGTCTTGCCGGCCTTCTCGATGACGCGCTGGTAGAAGCCCTCGATGCGCGCGAAGGCGGACTCGGCCTCGCGCAGCGACTCCTCGCTGTACTCGATCATCGAGCGGTAGTGCGGGGTGCCGAGGTAGTAGCGCAGGACGATGGGGCGCCAGGCCTTGACCATCTCGGAGACGAGCACCGAGTTGCCCAGCGACTTCGACATCTTCTCGCCGGACATGGTGACCCAGGCGTTGTGCACCCAGTACTGCGCGAACGCGTCGCCGAAGGCCTTCGCCTGGGCGATCTCGTTCTCGTGGTGCGGGAAGATCAGGTCGATTCCGCCGCCGTGGATGTCGAAGGCGCCGCCGAGGTACTTGTGCGCCATCGCGGAGCAT
Source organism: Streptomyces sp. NPDC051109 (assembly GCF_044455885.1). Taxonomy (NCBI): domain Bacteria; kingdom Bacillati; phylum Actinomycetota; class Actinomycetes; order Kitasatosporales; family Streptomycetaceae; genus Streptomyces; species Streptomyces sp. NPDC051109. The sequence goes on along the minus strand of NZ_JBITFF010000012.1, from coordinate 72,684 downwards.
TCGAGGTGCCAGCCGGGACGCCCGCGGCCCCACGGGGTCTCCCAGTCGGGCTCCCCGGGCTTGGTGGCCTTCCACATGGCGAAGTCGCGGGGGTCGCGCTTGCCGGTGATGCCGTGCTCGGTGGGCTGGCGCAGGTCGTCGATGTCCTGGTTGGACAGCTCCAGGTAGCCCGGGAACGAGCGCACGTCGAAGTAGACGCTGCCGTCGGCCTCGTACGCGTGGCCGCGCTCGATGAGCCCGCGCATCATCTCGATCATCTCGGGCACGTGGCCGGTGGCGCGCGGCTCGTACGTGGGCGGGAGGCAGCCGAGGGCGGTGTAGCCGTCGTTGAAGGCCCGCTCGTTGTCGTAGCCGATGGACCACCAGGGGCGGCCCTGGAGCTCGGCCTTCGCGATGATCTTGTCGTCGATGTCGGTGACGTTGCGGACGAAGGTGACGTCGAGGCCCCGGTACTCGAACCAGCGCCGCATGATGTCGAAGTTCAGGCCGGAGCGGATGTGCCCGATGTGCGGGGCCGCCTGGACGGTGGCGCCACAGAGGTAGATCGAGACGCAGCCCGGAACGAGCGGGGTGAAGTCGCGGATCTGCCGGGCGCTGGTGTCGTACAGGCGAATAGTCACGGCATCCAGGGTAGTGGGCCCGTAGCAGTGCCCCGCGACCCTTTCGGGACGCGGGGGTGCTTTGTTGCCGAAGCGGTGTGGTCCGGGGGCGGTCCGGAGGCTGATCCGCCGGGCGTTCCTCAGGGGTTGGTCCGGTACACCAGTGCGGTGGCGATGGCGGCGAGGCCTTCCGCGCGGCCGGTGAGGCCGAGGCCGTCCGTGGTGGTGCCGGAGACGGAGACCGGGGCTCCGGCGGCCGCGGCCAGCGCCTTCTGGGCTTCCTCGCGCCGCTTGCCGATCTTCGGGCGTACGCCGATCACCTGGATGGCGATGTTGCCGATCTCGAAGCCCTCGGCGCGGACGATGCGGGCGGCCTCCGCCAGGAGGGTGACGCCGGCGGCGCCGGACCACTCGGGGCGGGAGGTGCCGAAGTGCGCGCCGAGGTCGCCGACGCCGGCGGCGGAGAAGAGGGCGTCGCAGGCTGCGTGGGCGGCGACGTCGCCGTCGGAGTGCCCGGCGAGTCCGTCCTCGCCCTCCCAGAGCAGCCCGGCGCACCACAGCTCGCGCCCGGCCTCGAAGGCGTGCACGTCGGTGCCGATCCCGACGAGCGGGATAAGCGGGGCGGCGGAACCTGCGGGGCTAGTAGGCATCGGTGGCCCTCCTGCGGGCGAGTACGGCCTCGGCGAGGACCAGGTCGAGCGGGCGGGTGACCTTGAAGGCCTCTTCGTGGCCGGGGACCACCATGACGGTGATGCCGAGCTGTTCCACCATTCCGGCGTCGTCGGTGGCGCCCTCGCCGTTGACGGCGATGGCCTCGTGCGCCCGTACGAGGGTCGCGAGGTCGAAGCCCTGCGGGGTCTGTACGGCGCGCAGCCGGGCCCGCTCGGGGGTGGCGACGACCGGCTCGGCCTCGCCGGGCCTGCCGGGCTCGACCTCCTTGACGGTGTCGGCCAGCGGCAGCGCCGGCACCACTGCGGGCGAGCCGTCGCGTACGGCCTCGACGACGGAGTCGACGGTGTCCACGGGGACGAGCGGGCGGGCCGCGTCGTGGATGAGGACGGAGGTGACGTCCGCGGGGAGCGCGGCGAGGCCGGCGTTCACGGACTCCTGGCGGGTCTCGCCACCGGGGACGACCAGGATCTCGGTCCGGTCGGGGAGCGTGTGCTCGTCGACGAGCCGGCGCACCTCGGCGGCGCCGTCGGACGGGGCCACGACCACCACGAGGGAGACGGCCCGGGAGCGGGCCATCGCGCGGACGGCGTGGATGAGCATGGGGGTGCCGCCGATGGCCCGCAGGGCCTTGGGGGCGCCGGGGCCGAGGCGTACCCCCCGGCCGGCGGCCGGGATCACCGCGGCGGTGCGGTGGGGGCGCGATTCGTCAGACATCAGTAGCTCCGAGCCAGGTTTGTGACTTCGGCCGACATGGGTATGGCCTGAAGGGTGCCGGGTGCGACGCCCTCGCCCCTTCCGTGACGACCGGTCGAGCAGGCTGTCAGGACCCGGCACGCCGGTGGAAAAAGTGCAGAAAAGGTGTGGGTACAGACATGCCGCAGCGCCCGGCAACAGCCCTCTCGTGGAGGAGAGGGCATGTCATCGGGCACCGCGGCACAACTGTGTGAAGGATTTCCCGCGTCAGGACGCGAGAACCTCGTCGAGGAGGGCCTCAGCCTTGTCCTCGTTGGTGTTCTCCGCGAGCGCGAGCTCGCTCACCAGGATCTGGCGCGCCTTCGCGAGCATGCGCTTCTCGCCCGCGGAAAGCCCGCGCTCACGCTCACGACGCCACAGGTCACGCACCACTTCGGCGACCTTGATGACATCGCCAGAAGCGAGCTTCTCCAGATTTGCCTTGTAGCGCCGGGACCAGTTCGTCGGCTCTTCGGCATACGGTGCACGAAGCACCTCGAAGACCCGGTCCAGCCCGTCCTGGCCGACTACGTCGCGAACGCCGACGAACTCCGCATTGTCCGCAGGCACACGAACCGTCAGGTCGCCCTGGGCGACCTTGAGCACCAAGTAGGTCTTGTCCACGCCTTTGATCTGGCGAGTTTCGATGGCCTCGATCAGCGCGGCCCCGTGATGGGGATAGACCACGGTGTCGCCAACCTTGAACGTCATGTGACAGGTACCCCTTCCGTGGCTATCCAGGGTAACACGAGAACTGACTGTTATGAATGGCGTTTTCGCAGGTCAGGGCACATCTCGGGGCTTGACAACAGCGACAGGAACGTGCTGCGAAGAGCTTCCGGAGGGGGGTATTCGCAGGTCGGAGGCGCTGTGCGGACCGGGCGAAACAGCCACGCTACACCCGGACACGGGTGCCGCCCGTGTGATGTACATCCCGTTTTGCCGGTTTCGAAGCCGGGAAACCGAACTACTCCGTTCGACTGGCGGCCACCCGTACGGAGCGGTTCAGGCCCAATCCGGAATTGATCACCGTGGGCCGTTCGAAGGAATCCCCGAATTGATCACCGGGGGCCCGGCGCGCGATATGCGGGCGGCACATGATCGGCGGATGAACGGCGCGGGAAGTGACAGGAGGAAGGGACGGGAGGAAGGACGGCGGAGGGGTGGGGGAACGGCGGCCGGAAGGGCCGGGCGGACGGCGGGGGGAATGCAAGATCGCGGAGCCGGTGCAGGGCGGCCCGTGCGCTGCGGAGGGTCGGGTGCGGGGGCGGGGCGGCGGCTCGGTAACCTAAGCGCGCTGACACACCCTTAGGGCGGCTTTACCTCGGCCGCTCGGAGACTGCCCACCCTTCCGTTCCGTACGTCCAAGGAGTTGCCGCCGCCGTGAGCCGCAGCCTTCGACGCGGCGCCCTCGCCGCCACCGCCATCGTGTTCTCGATCGCCTCGCTGGCCGCTTGCGGTGCAGGCAACAACGCGGAGACGCTCCAGATCAAGCCGGACAACGCCGCCGTCACCAAGGGCAACATCAAGATCCAGAACGCGCTGGTGATCACCCAGGGCGAGAAGGAGAAGAAGGCCGTCGTTTCCGCGACGCTCTTCAACAACGGCATCAAGCCGCAGACGGTTGACGCCATCACCCTCCCGGGTGGCCGGGGCAAGGTCGTCCTGAAGCCCGCCGAGGGCGCGTCCAAGATCACCGTGCCGGCCGGCGGCTCGGTGGTGCTGGGCGGCAAGGGCAACGCCTCCGCCGTGGTCGAGGGCGGCGACGCCGTGCAGAACGGCAACGCGCAGCCGGTCGTCTTCCAGCTGAGCAACGCGGGTGACGTGGCGATCGACGCCTTCGTCGTCCCGGCCACCGGCATGTACGCGGGCTTCGGCCCGACCGAGGCCCCGATCGCCGCCCCCGGCGCCACCCCCTCGGGCGCGGCCTCCGGCGCCCCGTCGGGCAGCCCGTCCGGCTCCCCGGCCACGACCCCCTCGGGCGCCGCTTCCGGCGCCACGTCGGGTTCCCCCTCGCACAGCGCCGGCCACTGAGCCGACGGCACCACGTACGGAAGGGCCCCGTCCGCCGAAGCGGACGGGGCCCTCTCGTATATGCGTGCGCGGCGGGAGCGGCCCGGCTCGCGGTCTACGGCTCGAACTTGCCGCGCCGGCCTCCGACCGGCCCGGACCACCGCGACACCGCCGGTTTACGGCTCGAACTTGTAGCCCAGGCCGCGGACCGTGACCAGGTAGCGCGGAGCGCCCGGGTCCGGCTCGATCTTGGCGCGCAGGCGCTTGACGTGGACGTCCAGGGTCTTGGTGTCGCCGACGTAGTCGGCGCCCCAGACCCGGTCGATCAGCTGCATGCGGGTCAGTACGCGGCCCGCGTTGCGCAGCAGCATCTCCAGCAGGTCGAACTCCTTCAGCGGGAGGTCCACCTTGGCTCCGGCGACGGTGACCACGTGGCGGTCGACGTCCATCCGTACGGGGCCGGCCTCCAGCGCGGCCGGGGTGACCTCCTCCGGCTCGCCGCGGCGGCGCAGGACCGCGCGGATGCGGGCGACCAGCTCCCGCGAGGAGAAGGGCTTGGTGACGTAGTCGTCGGCTCCTATCTCCAGCCCGACGACCTTGTCGATCTCGCTGTCCTTGGCCGTCACCATGATGACGGGCACGTTCGAGCGGCCGCGCAGCTGCCGGCAGACCTCCGTACCGGGCAGCCCGGGGAGCATCAGGTCGAGGAGGACGAGGTCGGCGCCGTTGCGCTCGAACTCGTCGAGCCCGTCGGGCCCGGTCGCGGCGATCGCGACCTCGAAGCCCTCCTTGCGGAGCATGTAGGACAGGGCGTCGCTGAAGGATTCCTCATCCTCGACGACGAGCACTCGGGTCACGGAAGGACCTCCGGGGCAGGAATGGCTGGCGTGGTTCTTTGGGACACGTGGTTCAGGCGGGGGTGGGGTGGCTCGGTGCGGGGTCGGGCTCCGCGGCGGGGGCGGCCGCGGGTGCAGGTGCCGGAGCGGCTGCTTCCGGCAGGCGCAGGGTGAACGTCGAGCCCTGACCCTCCGAGCTCCATACGGACACCTCCCCGCCGTGAGAGGCCGCTACGTGCTTCACGATCGCAAGGCCGAGACCGGTTCCTCCCGTGGCACGGGAGCGGGCCGGGTCCACGCGGTAGAAGCGCTCGAAGATGCGCTCGCGGTCCTTTTCCGGGATGCCGATGCCCTGGTCGGTCACGGCGATCTCGATCAAGTCTCCCCCAGGTGCCGCGACCTTGCGTCCGGCTATGCCGACGCGGGTGCGGGCGGGGCTGTAGTTGACGGCGTTCTCGACCAGGTTCCCGAGGGCGGCCGCGAGCTGGCCGCGGTTGCCCCAGACGCGCAGGTCGGCGGTGCCGCCCGCGGCCATGGTGATGTGCTTGGAGGACGCCGTGTGGCGGCAGCGGTCGATGGCTTCGGCCACGAGCGTGTCCACCCGTACGGGCTCCGCGTCCTCCAGCGGGTCGTCGTTCTGCACCCGGGAGAGGTCGATGAGCTCCTGCACGAGGTTGATCAGGCGGGTGGCCTCGATCTGCATGCGGCCGGCGAAGCGGCTGACCGCCTCAGGATCGTCGGCGGCGTCCATGACGGCCTCGGACAGCAGGGAGATCGCTCCCACCGGCGTCTTCAGCTCGTGCGACACGTTCGCGACGAAGTCGCGCCGTACGGCCTCGATGCGGCGGGCCTCGGTGAGGTCCTCGACCAGGAGCAGGACCAGCCGTGAGCCGAGCGGGGCGACGCGCGCCGAGACCGCGAGGGCCTCGCCGCGGCCCGTACCTCGCCGGGGCAGGTCGAGCTCGACCTGGCGTATCTCCCCGTCGCGGCGGGTGTCGCGGGCCATGTGGAGCATGGGCTCGACGACCAGTTTGCCGCCGCGTACCAGGCCGAGGGCGTACGCCGCCGAGCTGGCCTTGACCACCGCGTCGCCCTCGTCGAGTACGACGGCGGAGGATCGGAGCACGGAGAGGACGGTGTCCACGCCAGGCGGGAGCACCGCGTTGATGTCGGGGCGCATGGAGCTCCGGGTGGGGCGGGCTTGGTCGCGCTCGCTCCAGCGGAACGCCAGCATCGCGATCACACCGGTGCAAAGACCGGCGATCGCTGCAGCTGCGGTGACCGCCGCGTTCACGTCCATGGATCCAGGTTAAGCAGGCGCGACGGCACTTCCACAGCCGTTCGGGTGGCACCTCGAACAGTCGTCGCCCAGAGTTCACCGTGGCGACGGGGCTGATTCACTTGTGATGCCGGAGTCGGACGCGTTTGCGGCCCACCGTGTCAACGTGGGGGCACGAGGCCGCCCCGGCCCGTCCCACACGGGCAGCAGAGGCAGTAGGCAAGAGAGGGACATCCCATGCGCGACGCGTACCACGAGGAACTGGACTCGATCGGAGAAGGCCTGGTCGAGATGGCACGGCTCGTCGGCTCCGCGATCGGGCGGGCCACGACGTCCATGCTCGACGCCGACCTGAAGCTCGCCGAGAGCGTCATCGCCGCCGACCAGAAGGTGGACGACCTCCAGCACGACCTGGAGGCCCGCGCGATCGCGCTGCTGGCCCGCCAGCAGCCGGTCGCCACCGACCTGCGCATCGTGGTGACCTCGCTGCGCATGTCGGCCGACCTGGAGCGCTCGGGCGACCTGGCCCAGCACGTGGCGAAGCTGGCCCGGCTGCGCTTCCCGGACACCGCCGTACCGCGGGACCTGCACGCGACCATCCTGGAGATGGGGCAGCTCGCGCAGCGCCTGATGGCGAAGGCGGCCGAGGTCATCATCACGAAGGACGTCGACCTGGCCCTCCAGCTGGAGCAGGACGACGACGAGATGGACCAGCTGCACCGCACCCTGTTCCAGCACCTGATGGACGACCGCTGGAAGCACGGCATCGAGACCGCGGTGGACGTGACCCTGCTGGGCCGCTACTACGAGCGCTTCGCGGACCACGCGGTGTCGGTGGCCAAGCGCGTGGTCTACCTGGTGACGGGCGAGCACGCGGACGAGCTGCAGACGCCGACGGTGGTCGACGGAGTCTGAGCCGTTCTGCACCAGTGCGCCGTTGACGCGCCGGTGCGGCTGGGCATGAATGAGGGCGAAGGCAGTAAGAGGCTCTGATAAGCAGCAAGACGCCACGCACGCCGCCTGCGAGGAGGATCCATGCCCGATTCCCCCGTCCCCATCACCCCGGAGCACGAGCAGCAGCAACCGCGGCCTGAACCGCTGAGGCTCCCGCTGCTCGCGGCTTGCGGCTGCGGCTCGGGCTGCGGCTGCGGCTGCCAGTCCGGCGCGCCCTGCCAGTGCGGAGGCTGACCCGGCCGAACCGGGCCGGCGCGGCACCAGCAACGCCAGCAAGGAGAGGCCCCCTGCCCGCGGAGATCCGCAGGCAGGGGGCCTTTCGCGGCCGTTTCGGCTTACTCGGCCTGCTCGGCCGGACCTACCAGAACACGACGAGGTAGCCGTTGCCGCCCACGCCACCGGGGCTGCCGGGGCCGGCCGGGGTGATGCCGCCCGCTCCGCCGCCACCGCCGTTGCCGCCCGAGCCGGTGTTCGTCGGCGGCAGCTGCACGATGCCGTCGACGGCGGCCCCGCCGACGCCGCCCTGGGCGCCGCTCTGACCGTTCGCACCGCTGCGGTTCGTCACGTCGAGGCTGTTGCAGGTGCCGTTGCCGCCGGTGCCGCCCGTACCGGGAGTGCCCGTCGTGGCGGTGCCGCCGCCACCGCCACCACCGCCGGTGCCGCCCGTGGCGCTGAGCTGGACGCCGCCCGAGGAGGTCAGCGTCGTCGGGCTGCCGGTCCCGCCGGTGCCGCCCGGCTGTCCGTTGTTGCCGCCGTCGGCCCCGCCGGGACCGGCGGTTCCGGCCGCGCCGCCGGAGCCCACGTCCACCGTGTAGCTCTGGCCGGGCCTGACCTTGATGACGCACCAGGTGAACCCGCCGGCGCCGCCGCCACCGCCCTGGCCTCCGTTGCCCGTCAGCGGCGCGCTCGCGCCGCCTCCGCCACCGCCTCCGCCGCCTCCGGCGCCCCAGGCCTGGACGTGCACCGAGGTGACGCCCTCGGGCGGCGTGAAGAACCCGTCCGCGGTGAAGTCCCGCAAGCCGTGGATGTTGGTGGGCGCCTGCGGCTCCCGGTGCTCCTTGGGCTCCTTGGGCTGGGGCCGGTCGCCCCCGTCGTGGAGGCCGTCGCTGTCGCCCCCGCCGTGGGGGCCGTCGTACGCGAGTGCGCCGGGTGCCATGGTGAGCAGCTGGCCGGAGAGGGCCACCGCCGCCAGGGCGGAGGCGAGGAGCACCCGGCGGGGGGCACGGGAGCGCTGGGAAACGGGCTTCTGGTTCACGGAGCGATTTCCTTCCCCGCGGCGGGCCGAGGCCCTCGCGGAGGACGAGGGAATGCGGGGCCGGTCGGCCCGCGAGCCCATCGGACCCTCGCCTCCCCTGCTCCGCACCCTGACGGCCCGGAGCTTGGCCCACGCAGGTGACCGGTTGGTCCACCCGAGCGACCAAGATCCCCGACAGGCCCTCCACCTGCTGAAACCAGCAGCGGGTTACAGGCCGCAGACGTCCCTGGACCGCTCTGAGCGGCGCGAACCGGCGTCCACAGGGCCTCTGACCGGTAACCGGTAACCGGTAACCGGGCCTGGTGCCCCTCTCACCTCTCCGCAATGGCCGTCACGACGAAAGGCTTCCGCTCCACGCGGCCGCTTGTCACTTGTCGTCCGCCGCGGTGACGACATCCCCACCTACCCCGGGCGTGAAGACTCGGGGCAAGTGTCAGCGGAGTTCGACCACTGGCAGTTAGTGTCACGACAGTTCGGCCGCCATCCGCCGCCGACGCGAGGGAATCGAATCCCCCCGCATGCCACAGAACAGAAGTACGCCGGGTGCGCATGGAGTTGTGGGCCGCGGAGCACTGAGCGCGCGGCATTGGAAAACTGGTCGGGGAGTGACTATGGAGCTAGTGGATCAACTGCCTGCTCTGCTGGGTGTCGTGATCGGTTCGCTTGGCTCGTATGCCGCGCAGAGCTTGACCGAACGCCGGAAGTGGACGCGGCAGCGGGAGGAGAGGTGGGACGAGAAGCGCTTCGAGACGTACGGCGCCTACGCCAATGCCCTCAAGGCCCAGCTCCGCCTCGCCCAACGCATCGGCGCCGCCCTCGGATTCGCGGACGTGGTCGATCCGTTGCCGCCGACCGAGGGTCTGCCTCTGCTCGCCGATGCCGAGTCTCACCGTGCAACGGAGTGGGAGTCCGTCCTGCTCGTCGGGGACGCAGCGACCATCGCGGCGGCCCGGCGCTGGCACGAGACGATCTGGACCATCGAGTTGCTCATACGAGAGGGGCCGGTCGACGCGGAGAAGTGGACCAAGGTCCATCGGCTGGCAAGTGCGGCGCGTGACGCCTTCTACGAGAGCGCGCGGCGTGACCTCGGAATCAACGGAGCTCCGCCGCCGTCGGGGCAGTGGCCCCGGCAATGGCGGGCTGAACTGTCCGGATGAGCGCTCGAGGGCAGATCGTTCGGCTCGTTCTGGCTCTGTCGATCGGCGAAGAGGCGGATGCGACGCGCTTGAGCCAGCTCCAGATCCGTCTCGCCGACCCCCTGGAGAACCCCTGAAGCGTTCGGACGTCCACCTGGATCCCGCTCACGCTCGGGGCCCGTAGAAGGCCCAGAAGACGAAAGCGCCTCCCACCCGCAAGGTTTCCGCAGGTGGGAGGCATGATCGCAATACCTACTTCTTCTTGCCCTGGTTCTTGACGGCCTCGATGGCGGCGGCCGCGGCGGCCGGGTCGAGGTAGGTGCCGCCCGGCTTGAGGGGCTTGAAGTCGGCGTCCAGCTCGTAGGCGAGCGGGATGCCGGTCGGGATGTTCAGGCCCGCGATGTCGGCGTCGGAGATGCCGTCCAGGTGCTTGACCAGTGCGCGGAGGCTGTTGCCGTGCGCGGCGACCAGGACCGTGCGGCCCGCGAGGAGGTCCGGGACGATGCCGTCGTACCAGTACGGGAGCATGCGGACGACGACGTCCTTCAGACACTCCGTCTTCGGGCGCAGCTCCGGCGGGATGGTCGCGTAGCGCGGGTCCTCGGACTGGGAGAATTCCGTACCGTCCTCAAGGGCCGGCGGCGGGGTGTCGTACGAGCGGCGCCACAGCATGAACTGCTCCTCGCCGAACTCGGCGAGGGTCTGGGCCTTGTCCTTGCCCTGGAGCGCACCGTAGTGGCGCTCGTTCAGACGCCAGGAGCGGTGGACCGGGATCCAGTGGCGGTCGGCGGCCTCAAGCGCCATCTGCGCGGTGCGGATCGCGCGCTTCTGGAGCGAGGTGTGCACGACATCGGGGAGCAGGCCGGCGTCCTTGAGCAGCTCACCGCCGCGGACCGCCTCCTTCTCGCCCTTCTCGTTGAGATTGACGTCCACCCAGCCGGTGAACAGGTTCTTCGCGTTCCACTCGCTCTCGCCGTGGCGGAGGAGGATCAGCTTGTACGGTGCGTCGGCCATGCGTACGAGCCTAATGGACGCGCGGGGGCGCTCGCGCGCGTGTCCACGGCCGCGGGATCGGGCGCGGACCGGCCGTGGATTGACGGTGCGCGTCAATCCAGTGGCCCTCGCGAAGCCCCACCCGTAGGGTGCGGTGAGCAGGAGAGCCACTTACACCACCGGGGGGAATCCGTCATGTCCGTTGCCAGTCTCAGACGGGCGGCGCGCGAGAGCGTGGCCGGCCTCCCCCGCGAGTTCTGGTGGCTGTGGACCAGCACCCTGGTGAACCGGCTCGGGGCCTTCGTCGCCACCTTCATGACCTTGTACCTGACCGTGGAGCGGGGCTATTCGGCCTCCTTCGCGGGACTCGTGGTGGCCCTGCACGGGCTCGGCGGGGTCGTCTCCTCGCTCGGCGCGGGCGTGATGACCGACCGCCTCGGCCGGCGCCCCACGCTGCTGGCGGCCCAGGCCTCGACGGCGTTCTCGGTGGCGCTGCTCGGCTTCATGGAGCACCCGGCCGCGATCGCGGCGGTGGCCCTGCTGGTCGGCATGACCTCGAACGCCTCGCGCCCGGCGGTGCAGGCGATGATGGCGGACATCGTCCGGCCGGAGGACCGGGTCCGCGCCTTCGCGCTGAACTACTGGGCGATCAACCTCGGCTTCGCCGTCTCGGCGACGGCGGCGGGCTTCGTCGCCGAGTACAGCTACCTGGCCGGGTTCCTCGGCGAGGCCGCGCTGACGCTGGTCTGCGCGGTCCTCGTGTACGTGAAGCTGCCGGAGTCGCGGCCGGAGCGGACCGCCGCCGAGCAGGCGGCCGCGGAGCCGGAGATCGGGCTCGGGACGGTGCTGCGGGACAGGCCCTTCATGGGCGTGGTCGGGCTGTCGTTCCTGATCTCGCTGATCTTCACCCAGGGCTCGTTCGGGCTGCCGCTGGCGATGGGCGCGGGCGGGTTCTCCGCCGGGGACTACGGTCTGGTCATCGCGGTCAACGGGGTGCTGATCGTGCTGCTGCAGATCCCGGTCACCCGGTTCCTGGAGAAGCGCGACCCGCAGAAGCTGCTGGTGGCCTCGGCGCTGCTGGCCGGGTACGGGTTCGGGCTGACGGCCTTCGCCGGATCGGTGTGGAGCCTGGGGCTGACGGTCTGCGTGTGGACGCTGGCCGAGATCGTCAACTCCCCGACCCAGATGGGCCTGGTCGCCCGGCTCTCCCCGCTGCACGGGCGCGGCCGCTACCAGGGCATGTACACGATGTCCTGGGCGGTGGCCTCGCTGGTGGCTCCGCTGATGGCCGGCTTCGTGATCGACCGGTGGGGGGCGGGCTGGCTCTGGGCGTCCGTCGCGCTGCTGGGCACGGTGGCGGCGCTGGGCTACTGGCTGCTGATGCGGGGACTGGCGGAGAGCGAGCCCGGGTCCGTGGTCACGGCACCGGCGGCGGCTGCGGCTGCGGCGCCGGTTGCGGCACCGGTTGCGGCGCCGACCGTCCCGGCTGCGGCCGTCGTCGAAGCCTAGAGGAGTCCGCAAAGTCGTCGCGGGCCGGGCGGGACTTCGCGGACACCCCCTACTGGGACGACGCCTGCGAAGGCTGCGTCAGGTGCTTGAAGGCGTCCAGGTTGCGGGTCGGCTCGCCGCGCGAGACGCGCCAGTCGTACTCGCGCCGGATCGCGCTCGCGAAGCCCAGCTCCAGCAGCGTGTTGAACGCGCCGTCCGCCGCCTCCAGGACCGTGCCGAGCAGGCGGTCCAGGTCCTCCGGGGTGACGACCGACAGCGGGAGCCGGGCCGTCAGGTAGATGTCGCCGAGCGGGTCGACCGCGTAGGCCATCCCGTACAGCTTGAGGTTGCGTTCCAGCAGCCAGCGGTGGACGCCCGCCTCGTTCTCGTCGGGGTGGCGGATCACGAACGCGTTGACCGACAGCGAGTGCCGCCCGGCCCGGAGCGAGCAGGTGGTGGACAGCTTGCGCGTGCCGGGGAGCTGGACGACGTACGAACCGGGCTCGGGGCTCTCCCAGCCCAGTCCGGCCTCCGTCAGCGTGCTCTCGATGATCGCGGCGGTGTCAGCCATGGTGGGAGCGTACGCGACGGCGGTGATCATGCATCGCAGCGGTGTACACGTCCGCCGTGCCGCTCGCCGCCGTGTCCCAGCCGAAGAACTGGGCGTGCCGCGCGGCCTCGGCGCCCATCCGGTCCGCGAGCTCCGGCTCGTCGACGAAGCGCCTCAGCTCGCGCGCGTAGTCCACCGGGTCGTGCCCGGGTACGAGGATTCCCGTGACGCCGTCGTTGACGGCGACCGGCAGCCCGCCGACCGAGGCGGCCAGCACCGGGGTGCCGGTCGCCTGGGCCTCGATCGCGACGAGCCCGAAGGACTCGCTGTACGAGGGCATGACCAGCACGGACGCCGCCCGGAACCAGTCGGCGAGCGCGTCCTGGCGGACCGGCGGGTGGAAGTGGACGATGTCGGCGATGCCGAGCCTCGCGGCGAGCTTCTGGAGCCCCTCGGGCTTGGCGAGCCCGCTGCCGCTGGGTCCGCCGACGACCGGGACGAAGAGGCGCCGGCGCAGCGAGGGGTCGCGGTCCACGACCTCGGCGACCGCGCGCAGCAGGATGTCGGGGGCCTTGAGCGGCTGGATCCGGCCGGCGAAGAGCGGGATGACGGCGTCCTGGGGCAGGCCGAGGCGGGCGCGGGCGGCGGCCCGGCCGTCGCCGACGGTGAAGCGGTCGAGGTTCACGCCGGGGTGGACGACGGCCACCTTGCCGGGGTCGGCCTCGTAGTGCCGCACGAGCTCGTCCGCCTCTTCGGTGGTGTTCGCGATGAGCCGGTCGGCGGCGGCCACGATCTGGGTCTCGCCGATGACGCGGGCGGCGGGCTCGGGCGTGTCGCCCTCGGCGAGCGCGGCGTTCTTGACCTTGGCCATGGTGTGCATGGCGTGGACGAGGGGGACGCCCCAGCGCTCGGCGGCGAGCCAGCCGACGTGGCCGGAGAGCCAGTAGTGGGAGTGGACGAGGTCGTAGTAGCCGGGCCGGTGGCCGGCCCAGGCCTGCATGACGCCGTGGGTGAAGGCGCACAGCTGGGCCGGGAGCTCCTCCTTGGCGAGGCCTTCGTACGGGCCCGCGTCCACGTGCCGTACGAGGACCCCGGGGGCCAGCTCGACCGCGGGCGGCAGGCCGCCCTCGGTGGCGCGGGTGAAGATCTCGACCTCGATGTTGATCGCGGCCAGGCGCTTCGCCAGCTCCACGATGTACACGTTCATACCGCCGGCGTCGCCCGTGCCGGGCTGGTGCAGCGGTGAGGTGTGCACGCTGAGCATGGCGACGCGGCGCGGCTTGCGGTGGTGGCCGACGGCCGGCAGGCGCAGCCGCGGCGGATCGTGGCGGGTGCCGCGGGCGGCGGCGATGCGGCCGCCGATGCTGCCGCCGAGGCGGGACACGTACTGGCTCAAGGGAGCAGTTCCTCTCGCTCGGACGACACTCGGACGGCGCGCGGTGGAAGGGGCGGGACCACCGGCGGGACGCGGACAGGGCATGACGGAAGGAGCGCACGGGGCGCCCTTCAAGGAGTGCAACCCGGATGGCCGCGTCCCGCATTCCGGGGGAGCGCGCCTTTTTCCCGGCGTTTGCCCCGGCGGGCCGCGCGAGGGCGCTTTCCGTCAGGTCGGGGCTTTCGCGCCGTGGGGTTTCCGGCCGCGGGGGTGCCGTGGGGGTTCCTGCCGTGGGGGATCCCGGCCGCGGGGGCGTTTTCATCCGGTGGGTGCCCTCCGCTTACGCTCGGCGCATGTCCTCCCGCTCCGCCGCCCCGCCCCCGCGCCGCCCCGTGGGCACGGTGACGCGCGGGACGACGAATCCGAACCGGCTGCGCCGGATGGACCGCTGGATCGCGGCCGTGCACGGCCCGGTGCTGCGGCGCTCGGAGGCGCCGGTCGCGGTGGACCTCGGCTACGGGGCCGCGCCGTGGACGGCGGTGGAGCTGCTGGCCCGGCTGCGGGAGGCGGCGCCGCGGGTGCGGGTGGTCGGCATCGAGATCGAGCCGGCGCGGGTCGCCGGGGCGAAGCCGTACGAGTGCGAGGGGCTGAGCTTCCGGCACGGCGGGTTCGAGGTGCCGCTGGAGGGCGGGGCCCGGCCGACGCTGATCCGCGCGGCGAACGTACTGCGCCAGTACGACGAGGAGCAGGTGGCCGCGGTGTGGGAGCGGCTGTGCGCCCGGCTGACCCCGGACGGGCTGCTCGTCGAGGGCACCTGTGACGAGATCGGACGGCGCCACGTGTGGGTCGCGTTGGGGCCAGAGGGGGCGCGCACGGTGACGTTCGCGACCCGGCTGGGATCCCTGGAGCGTCCCTCGGACCTGGCGGAGCGGCTGCCGAAGGCACTCATCCACCGCAATGTGCCGGGGGAACCGGTGCACGCGTTCCTGCGCGACTTCGACCGCGCGTGGGCGGCGGCCGCCCCGTACGCCTCGTACGGCGCGCGGCAGCGCTGGATCCGGACGGCGCGGGCGCTGGCCGCGGACTGGCCGCTGGCGGACGGGCCGGGGCGGTGGCGGCAGGGGGAACTCACGGTGCGCTGGGAGGCGTTGCGCCCGGCGGGGTGAATGTGGCGCGGCGGGGAACCGGTTGCCGGGGTGGCCCGTTGAGTCGTCGGGGATGGATGTGGGGGACTGGGCGGGGCCGGTGGCCGGGGCCGGGGCGAAGCCGTGACCGGGCCGAGCCGGGCGGGCCCGAGCCGGGCCGGGCCGGGCCAGGACGAGGTCCAAGATCGGGACGCCATCCGCGAGGGTGTTGGAATTCACCCACTCGTGGCACCATCCCGAGGGCAGGACAAAGTTACTGATGAATAGTCAGATCTGATACCGGATCCGACTCGGGGCACCTTGGGGGGGCCATGGGGACCGTGGAGCGCAGGCGAAGGAGGGGCGCGTCCGCTCTCACGCTGCTGTGTGCGACGGCGCTGTTGGCGGTATCGGCCCTGACGGGCGTGGCCCAGGCGGCGCCGATGCCCGAGCCCGGCGCCAAGTCCCTTGAGCAGGTGCGCCAGGAGATCGACGAGCTGTACCGCCAGGCGGGCACGGCGACGGACGCGTACAACCTCGCGGAGAGCGAGGCCAAGGCGCAGTCCGCCAAGATCGTCGAGATCGCCAAGCAGGTGGTGGCCGGCCAGGACCGGATCACGGCACTGAAGAACCGCGCGGGGGCCGCCGCGCGCGCCCAGTACCGCTCGGGCGGGATGCCGGCCGGCGCCCAACTGGCGCTGAGCGACAGCCCGGGCCAGTTCCTCGACGGGGCGGACCGGATCCGCCAGGGCGAGAAGGCGACCACGGACCTGCTGTCCGAAATGAACCGCACGCAGAGCGACTTGCAGCAGTACGCGAAGGACGCGAGCGCGCAGTGGGAGAAGCTCGAAGCCAACCGGATCAAGCAGGAGACCTCGAAGAAGCAGATCGAGGAGAAGATCAAGTCGGCCGAGTCGCTGGAGAGCAAGCTGGAGGCCGAGGAGAAGGCCCGGCTGATCCAGCTGGAGCAGGAAGCCCAGTACAAGGCCCAGACGGCGTGGCTCTCGACGGGCGTGCTGAAGGCGATCAACAGCTCGGCGTCGGAGTCGGGGAAGAAGGCGGTCCAGTACGCCACGGCGCAGATGGGCAAGCCGTACGTGTGGGGCGCCGAGGGCCCGGACTCGTTCGACTGCTCCGGCCTCACCTCGCAGGCCTGGCGGGCGGCCGGCAAGGGCATCCCGCGCACCTCGCAGGAGCAGCTGCGGCTGCTGCCGAAGGTCGCGATCAAGGACATGCGTCCGGGTGACCTGATCATCTACTTCGACGACGCCAGCCACGTCGGGATGTACATCGGCGACGGCGCGATGATCCACGCCCCCCGCCCGGGCCGCAACGTCACCCTGGCCGGAGCCGGCTCGATGCCGATCAAGGCAGTGGTCCGCCCCGACGCGTAACCGCTGTCCGCGGCCGCTGCAGGCCCGGAGCCGGCCCGCAGGGGCGCGGCTCCGGAGCACGGGCCCGGGCCCGGCGGTGAGGGAACCCCGGAGGGTCGGGCTGCGTCTCGTTGGTCGGGACGGCGATGGCGTACGCCGTGACGTTTCTCATTCAGTGGGCACTCAGTGAGGCGGACTTTCCCCCGCGATAACGGCATATGACAGCGGCCCGGGCCCAGAACGCCATTCCGTTCTCCAGCCACGGCCCGCTAGGGTCTGCCGGACGCACCCTCGGGGGGAGGGAAGGAACCGGAGACGATGGCCGTACCCGTACCGCGGCAGAGGGACACCCCCGCCACGGAGAGCGCTCAGGCAACCCCGCCGCCAGCCGCGCCCGCCCCCGCACCCCAGGCGTCCCTGACCCTGCTGGTGATCGAGGACGACCCCGCAGGCGGCCTCACCGTCCCCGAGATCCTCGACGCCGACCGGCACCGCATCCGCCTCCGCACCGCCCGCAACCTCACCGAGGCCGCGCGCCTGCTCACCCCCGACGTGCACTGCATCCTGCTCGACCTCTCCCTCCCCGCCGCCGGATCCACGACGGCGGGCGGCGGGCGCACCACCGTCGTCGACCAGTTGGACACGCTCCGCGAGGTGCTCCGGATCGCGCCCCGCCACGCCGTCCTCGTCCTCACCGCCGAGGCGGACGCCGAGCGCGCCGCCGAGGCCGTACGGGTCGGCGCGCAGGACTTCCTCTTCCGCGACGAGCTCGACGGCCGCCTGCTGAGCCGGGCGATCCGCTACGCCGTGGAGAGAAAGCGCGCGGACATCGCCCAGTACAAGCTCGCAGAATCGAAACTTCGGGCCCAGGAGAACGCCCGCCTGGAGCGGGGCCTGCTCCCCAACCCCCTCCTCGAAGGCTCCGATCTCCGCTTCGCCGCCCGCTACCGCCCCGGCCGCAGCCGCGCCCTCCTCGGCGGGGACTTCTACGACACCGTCCGCACCCCCGACGGCACCGTCCACGCCATGATCGGCGACGTCTGCGGCCACGGCCCCGACGAGGCCGCCCTCGGCGTCGAGCTCCGCATCGCCTGGCGCGCCCTGACCCTGGCCGGCCTCTGCGGCGACGACCTGCTGTCGACCCTCCAGGAGGTCCTGGAGGTGGAGCGCCCCGGCGACGAGATCTTCGCGACCCTGTGCACGGTCGACATCTCCCCCGACGGCCGCCGCGCCGGCCTGTGCCTGGCCGGCCATCCGGCCCCGCTGATATCCCGGCCGGGCCGTCGCGCGCAGCTCCTCCCGTACGAGAACAGCGGCCCGGCGCTCGGCCTGCTGCCCAAGGCCCGCTGGCCGCGCCGCCAGGTCGAGCTGGGCGGCAGCTGGAGCCTGATGCTCTACACCGACGGCCTGATCGAGGGCCGCATCGGCGAGGGCAAGGAGCGGCTGGGGCAGGACGGCATGGTCGAGATGATCAACCGGCACCTCGACCGCGGACTGAGCGGCGAGGGCCTGCTGGAGGCCGCTGTCACCGAGGCCAGACGCCTCAACGGCGGCGAGCTCACCGACGACGTGGCCGTGGTGCTGCTCTCGCGCAACGAATCCTGACGGGTCCGGCGACGGCCGGCGCACCCGCCGCTGTCGGTGTCCGCCGCTCAGGGCCCGCCGTCGTCAGCGCCCGCCGTTGTACGGGCCGTACGGACCGTCGCTGCTGCTCCCGCCGCTGCGCCGGCCGCCCCGGCCGCCGCCCGAGACCTGCTTGAGGGCCGGGCGCACGTCGACGAAGAACACGATGGTGGCCACGAGGCCTGCGATCTCCAGGAACAGCATTCCCAGGAAGAAGTCCACCAGGACGGTGACCCCGAGGATGACCAGCCAGAACGTCTTGGTCTGCTTGTCGGCGGCGCGGTACGCGTCCTCGCGCGCCAGCAGCGCGAAGACGAAGGCCACGACGGCGAGTGCCAGCATGGCGAACCCGAGCAACGGAAGCACTCCGTTATCGAACCCGTTCATCAACATCGCCTGACCGCCTTCTCACGCTTGCACGCCTGATGCCGCCTGCCCCCACGCTACCGGCAGTGCGGCCCCCGCAAACCACAACGGGCCGGACACCGCACTGGTGCCCGGCCCGCCGTCACGTAATCAGCTCTCGTCGCCGACGGCGACCGCAGCCTTCTTCACGTTGTTCTTGCGCGCCGTGCCCCGCCGGGCGGCGGGCTTCTCGTCGGCCGAGGAGTCGGCGGCGGGCTCCGCCGCGGCCTCCCGCTCCTGCTCCGACTTGGGCTCGACGGCGACCGCGATGTCGACGATCTCCTCGGAGACCTCGCCGCGCCACGTCCGTACGGCCTGCTCGCCGTGCTCGGCGACCTTGTCGTACGTCTCCTTGGCGCGCACCGCGTACTCGGCGGCCACACCGACCCCGCGCAGCGCCAGGTCCTGCGCGCTCTCCCCGATCTTCTTCGGGTCGATCGCGGTCAGCACCTCGGCGAACTTGGCGGCGACCGCCTCCTGCGCCTCGCGCGCCTTCTCCTGCACGATCTTCGGGTCGGTGTTCTTCACGGCCTCGATGCGCGCGGGGGCTTCGGCGCGCAGCTGCTCGATGAGCCCGGGCACCTTCTTGGCCTGCTGCACCGCGAGGTCGGCGGTGCCGGCGGCGAAGTAGAGCGGCGTCGGGTCGGTGAGGGTCTTCTTCAGGTCATCGGCGATGGCCATGGTGGCTGGTCCTCCCGGATCACAGTTCAGTTCGTTGGGTGCATCGCGTCGTCCCCGCCGGACGGGTCGGACGGATCGGCCGGGTCGGCCTCGGCAGCGTTCTCCTTGCGGAAGGAGTCGTAGATCTGGAGCAGCACCTGCTTCTGCCGCTCGTTGATGGACGGGTCGCCGAGTATGACGGCCCGCGTCTCGACCTCGTCGCGATCGCGCTCGTCGAGGATCCCGGCCTGCACGTACAGCGTCTCCGCGGAGATCCGCAGCGCCTTGGCCAGCTGCTGGAGGATGTCCGCGCTCGGCTTGCGCAGCCCGCGCTCGATCTGGCTCAGGTACGGATTCGACACCCCCGCAGCGTCGGCCAGCTGCCGCAGCGAAAGCTGGGCCTGCCGCCGCTGCTCGCGGAGGTATTCGCCGAGATTTCCGACGTTGAGCGATGCCATGCCCCGATCCTGCCGGACTCCGCTAACTATTGCAAGCACCTGCTTGCAAAATCACCCACGGGTGCGGGGCTGATTGAGGCGCAGCATGTTGCCGGCCGGGTCGCGGAAGGCGCAGTCGCGGACGCCGTACGGCTGGTCGGCCGGCTCCTGGAGGACCTCGCCGCCGGCCGCCCGGATGCGCTCGAAGGCGGCGTCGACGTCGTCGGTGGAGAAGATCACGCCGCGCAGCATTCCCTTGGCCAGCAGTTCGGCCATCGCCTGCCGGTCCGCGGGCGCGGCGTTCGGGTCGGCCGCAGGCGGTTCGAGGACGATCTCCACGTCCGGCTGCGCGGGTGAGCCGACGGTCACCCAGCGCATCCCCTCGAACGCCACGTCGTTGCGCACCTCGAGGCCGAGGGCGTCGCGGTAGAAGGCGAGTGCCCTGTCGTGGTCGTCGACCGCGATGAAGCACTGGGACAGCTTGATTTCCATGCCACCGACGCTAAGCGCGGGCGGTGGATTCCGCTTGCGGGCCGCTCTCGGCCGGGCCGTTCCTGACCGGCCGCGTGAGGATCTTGGCGATGCACGCCGGAATGGCCGCGCCCGGCTCATGGCTGCGGGCCCGGTACGCGCTCGGGCTCTCGCCGACCAGCTCGGTGAAGCGGGAGCTGAACGACCCCAGCGAGGTACAGCCGACCTCGAAGCAGACCTCGGTCACGCTCAGGTCGCCCCGCCGCAGCAGCGCCTTGGCCCGCTCGACGCGGCGCGTCATCAGGTAGCTGTACGGGGTCTCCCCGAAGGCGGCCCGGAAGCTGCGGGAGAAGTGCCCGGGCGACATCAGGGCCACGCGCGCCAGCTCGGCCACGTCGAGGGGGCGCGCGTACTCGCGGTCCATCATGTCCCGGGCCCGGCGCAGCCGTACGAGGTCCTCTAGCGTCACCCTGCCAGCGTACGGGGACGCCGGGGCCGGCGGGAGCCCGTGACCGCGCCGCCCGCGGGCCGGGTCCCGTCAACCCGTTCTCCCCGCGGCGGCGTTGTCCCTACGATCACCGGTCGAGCGACGTCGGGCGCCGGCGCGTGGTCGGCGCGCTGCCGGCCCGCAGGACCGGGCAGCCCCTGGCGCAGGCCCTGACCACCCCCCACCCCCCGGGGATGTCCGCGAAGTCCCCGCCCCTCAGGCCGCGCGGGTGCCGATCGCCAGCGTCGCGTGCAGGTCCTGCGACGTGGTGGCGCGGACCGCCAGGCCCGCCGCCGCGAGGGCCGATGCCGTGCGCGGGGACTGGCGGGCGCTCGTCTCGATCAGCAGCCTGCCGCCCGGGGCCAGCCACGGCAGGGCGCCCGCCGCGACCCGGCGGTGGACGTCCAAGCCGTCCGGGCCGCCGTCCAGGGACGTCAGCGGCTCGTGGTCGCGGGCCTCCGCCGGGAGCAGCCCGATCTCCTCCGTCGGCACGTACGGGGCGTTGACCAGCAGCAGGTCCACCCGCCCGCGCAGCGAGTCCGGCAGCGCCGCGTACAGGTCGCCCTCGTGGACCCGCCCGCCGTACGGGGCCACGTTCAGCCGCGCGTACGCCAGAGCCGCCGGGTCGATGTCCGCCGCGTGCAGTTCCACCCGGGGGCCCAGGTGCGCCGCCACCGCCGCGCCCAGCGCGCCGACCCCGCAGCACAGGTCCAGTACGACGGCGTCCGGCCGGCCCAGGGCCACGGCCTCCTGCACCAGGAACTCGGTGCGCCGGCGCGGTACGAAGGCCCCCTCGCCCACGCGCATGCGCAGCCCGCAGAACTCCGCCCAGCCGACGACGTGTTCCAGCGGTTCGCCGCCGGCCCGGCGGGCCACCAGGTCCGCCAGGTGCCCGTCGTCCTCGGCGGCGGCCGTCAGCAGCTCCGCCTCCTCCTCCGCGAAGACGCAGCCCGCCGCCCGCAGGGTTTCCACAATCGAAGTCACTGAATCCATCGCTCTCAGAAGATGTCCGGGCACCACGGGCGGCGCGCCGTGCGGAACACGGCGTCCGCGAGCGCCAGCGCCCCGGGCCGCACCTCCGCGATCCGCCCGAGCGCACCGAGGCGTACCGCCGACTCGCCGCCGAGGTACAGGGAACCCAGTGCCGACGCGTCGAGCCGCAGGTCCGCCGGTTCCCCGGTGGCCGTGCACTCCCCCGTGCCCGCGTCCAGACGGTAGCGCCCCGCGGCCGGACCGCCCGGATCCGCCACCTCCAGGACGAGCACCCCGGGCACGGCGTACGTCCGGGCGCCCAGCGCCCGTACGACGTCCAGCACGCGCACCCACAGGAAGTCCGAGGCGGTCACGATCCCGGCCGCACGCGGGTCGGGCAGCAGCTGCGCGACGAGGTCGTCGGGGGCGCGGTAGCCCGTACGGACCTTCATCACCCAGTCGATCGAGCAGAGGAAGTGCCACAGCGCGCGCTCCGCGTCCGGGGTGACCGCGATCAGGTCCTTGACCTGCACGGTGTTGCGGGGGACCTTCCCGTCCGTCCAGTGCGCGTCGGCCGTGTACACGGCGAGTCCGGCCGGCTCGCCCTCCGCCGTCCGGTACACGGCGTGGAACTTGTCCTTGTAGGGGCGCGAGGACACCTCCTCCAGCCCGGTGGCCAGGCTCCACCAGCGCGCGTTGCGGTCGACCGTGCCGGGCGAGACCGCCCGCAGCCGCTCGTGCAGCCCGGGGCCGATCGTGCGCGCCCCGGCCGCGTCCACCAGCTCGATCCGGCCGCCGTCCGCGGGCCCGGACCAGCGGGGGTCGAGCCCAGTGCGGCTCACGTCGATCTCCCACTCGGCGATCGAGGCGGCGGGCCCGTACCCGTACCGCCCGTAGATCGGGTACTCGGCGGCGATCAGGGTGGACACGACGTCGCCGCGCGCCCGCGCGGCCGCCAGCTCGGTGGCCATCATCCGGGTCAGCAAGCCGCGCCGGCGGTGCGTGGGCAGCACGGCGACGTTCGTGACGGCGCTCGCGGCCACGCTCGCCCCGCCCGGGACGGTCAGCTCCTGGGCGAAGGAGCGGAAGGTGGCCACGCAGCGGCCGGTGGAGGCGTCGAAGGCGCCCAGCGTTCGGCCCAGGTCGCCGTGCTTGGCCCGCTGGGCGACGTCGGACTCGGTGACGCGGTCGGGGCGCAGGAAACCGGTGTTCACGGTTCGCAGCCACTCGGGGAGTTCGGATTCGGCGATCGGCCGCACGTCAGCACTCATAACCGGCCACGCTAACCGCCGCTGCGACCCCCGTCGCCGGAATTTCCCGCGCCGGACCGCGCCCCGGCCCCGGCCTGCCGGGTCCACGGGGCGGCCGGCGGCCGACCGGCTACACCAGCAGGTCGTCCACCTGTGCCTCACCCTCCCGGTAGCGCCGGGTGATCTCCGCGCTGCAGTCGTCCGCCGTGCGCTGGAGCTGGTGCCGGCGCCGCGAGACCTGCTGCTCGTACCGCACCAACCGGCCCATCGCTTCGTGCAGTTCGCCATCGGTGCGGGCCACCAGGTCCGACAGCTCCACATCGGACAGCATCTCCGCGGCCAGCAGCCGGAACTCCTCGCTGTGCGGGGTGCAGAGCGTGACGTGCCGGGCGGAGGCGCTGCGGCTGGACGGCGCGTCCGCGAGGATCTCCGAGAGCCGGTCGACGACCGGCGGCTCCGGGGTCACCGGGGCCTCCGGGTCGCTGCGCCGGGCCAGTTCGGCCCGCAGGATGTCGATCCGGCCCTGGAGAAGTCTGCGTACGTAGCTCAGGTCGGCCTCGTCGCGCTGCGCGTCGCGGCGCAGCGTGCGCAGCTCCGGCAGCCCGAGCGCGGTCGCGGGCGTGGTCGGCGCCTGCTCCCCGCCCGTGCGCTGCGCGGGTGGTCTGACCGCGCTTGTCGAAGTGGCCGCGGGTGATGCAGGTACGGGTGATGCAGGTACGGAGGTACCAGAAGTATTCATGTGAACGTGTCCGTCCCCTCGACCGGTGCATGGGGTCTCCCCCGGCCCGTGGGACCGGGGGGAAGCACCGCCTGCGTGCATCGTGCCACTCTCCGTGGTGCAGGTGCAGTCCCACGCCACCCGATCGGCCCCTGATGGGTGCACGCCTGATACACAGGTGGTATGCGAGCAGTGGTGCAGAGGGTGGACGGCGCGCGCGTCGTCGTGGCCGGCGAGACCGTGGGCGAGATCGTCGGCGAGGGGCTGTGCGTGCTGGTGGGGGTCACCCACGAGGACACCCCGGAGAAGGCGGCGCAGCTGGCGCGCAAGCTGTGGTCCGTGCGGATCCTGGAGGCGGAGAAGTCTTGCAGCGACGTGGACGCGCCGCTGCTGGTGATCTCACAATTCACGCTCTACGGGGACGCCCGCAAGGGCCGGCGCCCCACCTGGAACGCGGCGGCGCCGGGCGAGGTAGCCGAGCCGCTCGTCGACGAGGTCGTCGCGCAGCTGCGCGCGCTGGGGGCGACGGTGGAGACGGGCCGGTTCGGCGCGGACATGCGGGTCTCGCTCACCAACCACGGCCCGTTCACCATCGTCATCGACGTCTGAACCACCGGGGCGCCGTCACGGCGCCACGACGACCTCCTGCGCCGCGGCCGTCTTCCCGGCCAGCAGCGGGGCGTCGACCGGCACGTTCCGCTTGACCAGCGCCAGCGCGATCGGGCCGAGCTCGTGGTGGCGGACCGCGGTGGTCACGAAGCCGAGCTGGCGGCCCTCCTCCCCGTCGGCGGCGAGCCGGATCGGCGTGCCGTGCGCCGGGAGGAGCACCTCGGAGCCGTCCAGGTGCAGGAAGACCAGCCGGCGGGGCGGCTTCCCCAGGTTGTGGACGCGGGCCACCGTCTCCTGGCCGCGGTAGCAGCCCTTCTGGAGGTGCACCGCGGTGCCGATCCAGCCCAGCTCGTGCGGGATGGTGCGGTGGTCGGTCTCCAGGCCGAGCCGCGGCCGGTGCGCCTCCACGCGCAGGGCCTCGTACGCCAGGAGCCCGGCGGCAGGCCCGTGCGCGGCGGAGAAGGCCTCCAGCTCGGCGCGGGGCAGGAAGACGTCGCGGCCGTACGGGGTCTCCCGTACGGGGTGCTCCTTGGCGAGCTCGGCGATGGAACCGGCCGGCAGGTGGACGACGGCGAAGTCGGCGGTCCGGTCGGCGACTTCGACGCGGTAGAAGAACTTCATCGACTCCAGGTAGGCGATCAGCGCCTCCTGGGTGCCGGGCTCCACGTGCGCCCACACGGTCTCGCCGTCGTCGACGAGGTAGAGCGCGTGCTCGATGTGGCCGTTGGCGGAGAGGATCAGCGCCTCGGTGGCCTGCCCGGGCGGGAGTTGCGTCAGGTGCTGGGTGAGCAGCAGGTGCAGCCAGCTCAGCCGCTCCGGTCCGGTGACGGTGACGACTCCGCGGTGCGAGAGGTCGACGAAACCGCGGCCGTCGGCGAGCGCGCGCTGTTCGCCGTACAGCTCTCCGTAGTGGGCGGCGACGCCCTCGTCGCGGCCTTCGGCCGGTACGGCGCCGGGGAGATGGAGCAAGGGGCTGCTGGTCATGCCACCTAGCCTACGACGGGGCGTCCTGCTGCTTGGCGGCGCACTTCTTGCAGAGCCCGAAGATCGCGAAGTGCTTCATGTCGGTCTCGAAGCCGAAGGTGGCGCGCAGCTTCGCGGTGAACTCGGCGGCGATGTCGACGTCCGCCTCGATCACGTCGGTGCACTCGCGGCAGACCAGGTGGATGTGGTGGTGCCGGTCGGCGAGGTGGTACGTGGGCGCCCCGTGCCCGAGGTGGGCGTGCGAGACCAGCTTCAGCTCCTCCAGGAGCTCCAGCGTGCGGTAGACGGTGGAGATGTTCACCCCGGAGGCGGTCTTGCGCACCTGGACGAGGATCTCGTCCGGCGTCGCGTGCTCCAGGCTGTCGACGGCTTCCAGCACGAGCTGGCGCTGCGGGGTCAGCCGGTATCCGCGCTGCCGCAGGTCGCTCTTCCAGTCGGCACTCTCGGTGTCTCCGATGCTCCCCACCCGGCCAGTGTAAGCGCGCGAAGGGGACCGCGGGCCGAGCCCGCGGTCCCCGTTCGTGCTCGGTCCGTCAGCGGAAGAAGGCGATGCCGTCGTCCGGCATGTCCGGGAGGTTGCGCGCCATCTCGGCGACCTCCTCCGGGGTGACGACCTTCTTGAGCTGGGCCGACATGTACGGGCGCAGCTCGACCTCGGGGGTGGCCTTCTCGCCGACCCACATCAGGTCGCTCTTCACGTAGCCGTAGAGCCGCTTGCCGCCGCTGTACGGGCCGGAGGCGGCGGTCCGGGCGACGGCGTCCGTGGCCAGGTCGATCTGGGGCTTCTGGTCGGCGAGCTCGCCGTACCAGACCTCGACGACGCCCTGGTCGCGGACCATGACGATCTCGACCTTGCGGTCCTTGTCGATGCGCCAGTAACCGGACTCGGACTCCAGCGGCCGCACCTTGTTGCCCTCGGCGTCGAGGACCCAGCTGCGGGAGGTGTATTCCAGGAAGTCCCGGCCGTCGTGGCTGAAGACGACTTCCTGGCCGAAGTTGCACTTCTCTTCACCGGGGAAGTCGAAGACGCCCGCGCCCTCCCACGTACCGAGGAGGAAGGCGAGGGGGACGAGGCCCGGGTTCAGGTCGGACGGGATCTGGATCATGTGTGGCTGCTCAGGCGATCTGTGGGGAGGGGTTCCGGGTCCGGGACGGCGGCCGATCGGATGATCAGCGCTGGCCCTGGTACAGCTTCTTCACTGCGAGGCCGCTGAAGGCGAGCACGCCGACGCAGACCAGGACCAGCAGGGAGGTGAAGATTGCCTCAAGCACGGGGTGCTCCTCGAAGTGATGTGGGCGTGTACGGGGCCGGTCCCCAAGCCTACTGGCCCGGGGACCGGCGCACTCCGTGAGGTAGGCCGCACGGCTTTTCCCGTCAGGTGTCAGCCGAGCAGCTGGCTCTGCAGGATCACCGTCTGGTGGAAGGGGACGGTGGCCACCGCACCCTTGCGGGTCTGGATGATCACGCTCAGGACGTCACCCGCCTCGATGCAGCCGAGCCTGGTCTGCTCGTCGCCGTTGGCGGGCTCGGGCTCCTTGAACAGGCTGACGCCCTCGGGGCGCTTCGCACCCTGTTCCTGCTTGCTCACGACGTCCCGCCAGGACAGCTCCATCTCCAGGACCGGCGCCCCGGCCAGCTGCATGTTGGTGCTGCATCCGGCGAAGGCGTCGACGAAGCCCTCGGAATGGAAACGCAGCAGGTAGGCGTGTGTGCGCGTGCCGTCCGCGGTGGTCCAGCCGCGACCGGTGACCTGGCGCAGTCCCTCGTACTCCAGGTACTCCTTCAGCTTGGCCCGGCGGTCGGGCGCGTACTCCGCCAGGAAGGCGTCGACCGACACCGTCCCGTCCTTGTCCGGCTTGACCGCGTCGTCCGGCCCGGCGCCCTCGGGGGCCGGCAGCAGCAGCCCGGTCAGCGGCGCGTAGTGCGTGCCGGGGCGGTTGTCCGGGCCCTTGGCCAGGGGGGCGCCGGCGGGCAGGGCGGGCTTGGACAGCGTCGGGTACGTCCAGCGGCCGTCGCCGAGCGTGGACAGGCCGGGGACGCGGGTGCGCTCAACCCGGCTGATCCCGTACGTGACCCCGGTGCCGACGGCGGCGAAAACGAGGACGGCGGCCGTCCAGCGCAGCGCGGCGAACAGCTTGCGGCGATCACTGGGGACGGCCGGGGCCGACGCCGGCGTCCCGGCGTCGACGGTCTCCGGTACGGCCCCGGGCGCGGTCTCCGGCGCGGGGACGGTCCCGGCCACTGCGGCGGGCTCGGCCACCGGAGCGGTTCCGGCGGTGTTCTGCTCGGTCACACGGACTCCCCGGGGGCCTTCAGGTGGTTCAGCTGCTGCTTGAACAGGTCCGCGACCTCGGTCACGGAGAACTGCGGGATCCCGTACGCCCGGAAGTCCACGAGGACGTCGCCCTGGACGGCGACGCAGTCGATCGTGTCGATCTTCTCCTTGTCCTTCGCGTCCGGGTCGCCGATCTTCAGCAGGGCGCATTTGGCATCGGGAAAACCGTCCACCTTCGGCGCCTCGCGGTCGTCGCCGAGCTGGTCGAGGACCTTCTTGCCGACCTCGGAGAACTTGGCGAGCGCGGAGGGGTCGGCCTGCGTGAGGCGGACCTCCGCGACCAGCCCCAAATGGTCCTTGCTGTAGCTGCGGCCGGCCATGCCCTTGAGCTTCAGGTCGGCGAGGGCCTTGTCCCGCTGCTCCTGCTGAGGGCCGGAGAGACCGGACCGGCCTTCCCTGAGGGCTTCGATCGCCCGCTCGCCGGAGACGTAGAAGTCGTTGCCGTCGACGGCGATGTCCGGGCCGAGGCTGTAGTTCACCGGCAGCGGCATCAGCTTTCCGGTGAGCTCGTTCGACGGGACGGACGGGACCGGCTCCGGCGAAGAGCCGGGCGTGGGGCCCGCGGCGATCCAGTACCGCGTCGGGGCGCTTCGTTCGGCGTCGGAGATCGCGGCGGACGCCCAGAGCGCGCCCCCGGCCAGGACGGCCGAGGCCACGGCCCCCGCGGCCAGGGCCACGGCCTTGCGGCGGTTCACCGGGCGCGCCGGCGGCGCGGTCGGCCCGGTCGTGGCGGTCGGCCCGGCCGCATCGTCGTCGGGCTGGTTGCTCTGCTGGTCGTTCACAGGCGCTCCCACTGCCGCTTGGCCAGCTCGACGACCGTGCCCTCGTCGATGGTGCCTTGGTTGTTCGTGTACTCGATCTCCATGACGACGTCGCCGCGGCGGGCGACGACCCGGGCCGAGCGGGTCGGGTAGTAGCCGGGCTTCTCGTGGGTCCGGGAGTCGATCCAGAGGTGCCCGTAGGCCGCCGCCACACCCGGCAGGTCCTTGCCCGGGTTGCCCGCGTACTCCTCGGTCCCGAGGTAGCCGGTGTCGTCCTGGTAGGCGTGGGCCCCCGAGCGGTCGGCGAACTGGAACAGCTCGACCGAGACGTAGTTCGTGTCGTTCTCGAACCACCGGCGGGCGGCGATCCGCCGGATGCCGTTGCGGAGCTGGAAGCCGAGGCCCTGGTTGGGGTGCTCGTAGTAGCGCGCCGAGAACTCGTCCGGGGACTCGTAGCCCGAGAAGGCGCCCTTCGCCCCGGACGGGGCCTCGATCAGCATCTTGGCCAGGTCGTCGTCCGTCTTGTGCCAGCGGTTGGCGTTGACGGAGCGTGTGCTCGTCGACTCGTTCGGAGCCTGCGGCTTCGGCTGGGCGATCCTCTGCTGCGCCAGCGGCGGCAGGGGCGTGGGCTCGCGGTCGTACTGGATCGCGTAGCCGGTGACCGTGCCCGCGAGCACGCCGAGCACGACGGCGCCGGCGATCAGGAGGACCGTACGGCGGCCGCCGCGCCGGCTGCGCGTTCCGGTCTCCTCCCCTTCCGGCCGGTCAGGGATGGTCTGTGCGTGTTCCAAGGAGGTCCCCCCGCAGGACATGGGGCAACGGGCGATCACCCGTGCACAGCCATGACCTGTAGAGGAGGCGGCCGGTTGTACGCGTGCTTATTACATTCTTATCTCGCGGGGTTTCAGTCCTCGTGGGACCGTTTTCCGTCCAGTTCGTCCCACCACTCGTCGGACTTCGGGTCGCCCGAGGGGTCGTCCCACCAGCGGTCCTCCGGGCCGCGCCGGTTCGCGATCATCGCGGCGACCGGCGGTATGACCATGGCGACCACGCAGAGGGCCACGGCCGCCTCGACCGAGAACAGCCGTACGAAGGTCCAGGCGGATACGAAGAGGAAGATGCATCCGCCCATGAGGACGAAGTAGACGCGGCGGCGCCGGGCGTACATGCCTCCAGCGTAGAGCCGGGAGGCGGACGGCGCGAAGGGCCGCACCCCGTTCCAGTGGCGTCCAACCCCCTGGGGTGCGGCCCTTCGGCCGGTCATTCAGGCGTGCGGTGCTCAGACCGCGATCGCCACGTCCGTCACGCCGCCGGCCTCGGCCACGACCACGGCGCGGTCCGCCTGGGCGCCGGGAACCAGCGCGCGCAGCGTCCACGTGCCGGTCGCCGCGTAGAAGCGGAACTGGCCGGTCGCCGAGGTCGGGACCTCGGCGGTGAACTCGCCGGTCGAGTCGAGCAGGCGCACGTACCCGCTGACGGGCTCGCCGTTCTTGGTCACCTGGCCCTGGATGGCGGTCTCACCGGGCTTGAGCGTGGCGAGGTCGGGCCCGCCGATCTGTGCTCCACACATGTTCTCTGTCCTGTCCTGGAGGGGTCGTACCTACGGAGGGCGTCGCGTACCCGGCCGTGGTGGTTACTTGTTGGCGCCGAGCTCGATCGGCACGCCGACCAGGGAGCCGTACTCGGTCCAGGAGCCGTCGTAGTTCTTGACGTTCTCCTGGCCCAGGAGCTCGTGCAGCACGAACCAGGTCAGCGCGGAGCGCTCACCGATGCGGCAGTACGCGATGGTGTCCTTCGCCAGGTCGACCTGCTCGGCCTGGTAGAGGGCGGTGAGCTCCTCGTCGGACTTGAACGTGCCGTCGTCGTTGGCGTTCTTCGACCACGGGATGTTGCGGGCGCTCGGCACGTGGCCGGGGCGCTGCGACTGCTCCTGCGGGAGGTGCGCCGGGGCGAGCAGCTTGCCGGAGAACTCGTCGGGCGAGCGGACGTCGACCAGGTTCTGGACGCCGATCGCGGCCACGACGTCGTCGCGGAAGGCGCGGATCGAGGCGTCCTGCGGCTGGGCCTTGTACTGGGTGGCCGGGCGGTTCGGGACGTCGGTGCCGTCGACCAGGTCGCGGGAGTCGAGCTCCCACTTCTTGCGGCCGCCGTCGAGGAGGCGGACGTCCTGGTGGCCGTAGAGCTTGAAGTACCAGTAGGCGTACGACGCGAACCAGTTGTTGTTGCCGCCGTAGAGGACGACCGTGTCCTCGTTGGAGATGCCCTTGGCGGAGAGGAGCTTCTCGAAGCCCTCCTGGTCCACGAAGTCGCGGCGGACCGGGTCCTGGAGGTCCTTCTTCCAGTCGATCCGGACGGCGTTGGTGATGTGGTTCTTGTCGTACGCGGACGTGTCCTCGTCCACCTCGACGATGACGACGTTCGCGTCGTTCAGGTGGGCCTCGACCCAGTCGGCGTCTACGAGGACGTCGCTGCGGCTCATGGTGATCTCCTCCGGGGCAGTGTGCGGCGGGGCGTGCTGTGCAGGTGCAGGGGGCGCGTGGCGGTCTGCGGGTTCTGCAGGTTCTGCGGGTTCTGCGGGTGCGTACCGCTGCGGGCGGCTTCCTCGGGCACTGCGCGGGGAGGCGTCAGCGGGCAGGAGGGGGCGGCTGCGGGTCACGCGGGAAGGACGGTCGTCCGGCTGATGGAGCGGAAGCGCTCACAGGTCACATGGATCGACAGAGCATGGCGGCGACGCGACACAGGTCGACTGCCCGTCGCTTCGTGAGGTCCGCCTGCTGATGCTTCATAGCCATGGATCGTAGGGACGAATCGGCCGCCCTGTCACCGGTGTGTCATATTCCGAGACAGGATCGTCCGGATATTGGGATGCATACGCCCCCGGGCGGCTGCCGCACCGCCTCCGGGGGCCTTCGTACGGCCCGGCCTTCTGAGGATCGGACCGTACCGTCTCACGATCCGGCCAGCACCACGTCCGAGCCGCTCAGCGTGAGGTGTACGCCGGACTCGTCCGAGGTCAGCGTGGCCGGCTTGAGCCCGGACGGCAGGCCGCTGTCGATCCGGCGGTCGAAGTCGGTCTTCTTGCGGACCGCGCCCTCGATGCCGGGCAGGCCCCCGCCCGGTACCTCGTCGGCGCGGACGCGGACCATCTTGCCGCCGCCGGGGGCGTCCACGAGCGTGACCGTCGACACCACGCTGGGGGCGAGCCTCTTGCCGAGGACCTCCACGGCCGCCGTCACCTTCACCTTGCCGGGCGCCCCGCCGTACGTGACCGTCACGCCGGTCTGCGAGGCCTCGGTCAGGTCCCGGTACGTGACGAGGGCCGTGCCCTCGGCCTGCTGCGCGGTGCCCCCGCTGTAGTCGCCGTTCAGCTTCACGCTGCGGAAGCTGGCGTCGAGCTCCGACAGACGCGTCTTGCGGCCGTCCGACACGGCCTCCACGCCCTTGAGCTTCACATCGACGCGGTCGAGGTCGTGGCTGAGCGCCTGGGTCAGGAACGGGAACCCGTGGATGTCCACCTCCGTGGACCCCGCCAGCCCCTGGCGGGCCTGGATGCGGTCGGCCAGCCGGTTCTCGGCGTAGTTCACCGCCCAGCGGTCGGCGCCGACGAACAGCGCCCCCAGCACCACTCCGATGATCACAACGACGCGCAGGAACCGCACGTGCCCTCCCCCTGTCGACCGGTACGTGCGTTCTAGTGGACCATGACCGGCCGTACGGAGGCCGTCAGGCCCGGAGCCGGGCCTGACGGAGGGGCTGACGGAGGGCCCGCCTCAGCCGACGACCCGGCCGATCAGGTAGACCGCGGGAGCGGCGGCCGCCAGCGGCAGCGCGACACCCGCCGTCATGTGGACGAACTTGGACGGGTAGTCGTACGCGGCCACCCGCAGCCCGATCAGCGCGCACACCCCGGCGGCCAGGCCGAGCAGCGCCCCGCCGACGCCGACGGAGGTCAGCCCTCCGACGGCGATGCCGGCTCCGGCGGCGGCGGCCAGCGAAACGCCGACGGAGGCCGGGGTCGGCAGCGGCAGCGCGCGGGTGAAGACGGCCACGGCCACCGCCACGGCTCCGACGCTGACGGCGGCGGTGTCGGCGGCCAGATAGCCGGCGCAGACGATCGCGAGCGCGGCGGAGGCCACGGACGCCATCAGCCCGTACATCCGCTCGTCAGGGTCGGCGTGGCTGCGCAGCTGGAGGACCAGCGTGAGCAGCACCCAGGCACCGAGGGTCCCGATGATCGCGCCGGGGCCGTACGTGTCGTCCACGGCGAGCACGGCCGC
This sequence comes from Streptomyces sp. NPDC051109, assembly GCF_044455885.1. NCBI lineage: Bacteria > Bacillati > Actinomycetota > Actinomycetes > Kitasatosporales > Streptomycetaceae > Streptomyces > Streptomyces sp. NPDC051109. The sequence continues at coordinate 40,315 of NZ_JBITFF010000012.1, read as the reverse complement.
GTCGGCGACGAGGGCTCCGAGGAAGGCGAGGGCGATGCCCTGGCGGGCGGGCCACATGCCGTTGAGCCGGAACCAGCCGGCCGCGGTGAGCCCCTGCAGGACGATCAGCGGCGCGAGGAGGCCGAGGTGCCCGACGGCGGCGGCACCGGCCAGCAGCAGCCCGAGCGCCGCGGTCAGTATGGCCGGCTGCGGACCGGGATCGATGATCGGCGACCTGCCCTCGGCGCGCGCCTGGGCCGGATCGACTGCACGCAGGGTGTTCCCCCCGAGCGTGGGCGGGGAGTACTCGGGGTCCTCGCCCTCGGCGCCGTCGGTAGCCGCAGGAGGGGCGGCCGGGGCGGCGGCCGGCTCCTGCGGGCCGGGGCCGGGGTACGGCGGCAGGTACGGGGTCTGCGCCGCGCCTGCGGCCCCCTGGGGGTCGGCCGCGGCCGGGCCCGGGTAGGGCGGGAGGTAGGCGGTCTGCTCGGCTGCGGCGCCCGCCGGGGCCGCGGCCTGCGGCGGGAGGTAGGCGGTCTGTTCGGCTGCGGACCCCTCGGCCCAGGCCGCTCCGGAGCCGCCCTGCGCCCAGTCGGCGGCGGGGGCCGGGGCCTGGGCGGCGGGTGCCTCGTCCCGGAACCACCCCTCGGGGGCCGCGGACTGCGCCTGCGCCTCGGCCGCGCCGGGGCCGGGATAGGGCGGCAGGTAGGCGGTCTCGGCGGCCGCGGAGGCGGGCCCGCCGCCCGCGGCGGAAGCCGGGTACGGCGCACCGGAGGTCAGGCGGTCGCCCGCCCCGGAACCCTCGTACGGCGCACCGGCGGCCGGCCGGGGCGCGGACCGGCCCGGGTACGGCGGGAGGTATGCCGTCTGCTCGGCGGCACCGGCCGCCGGGGCCGCGGACTGGGGCGGGAGGTAGGCCGTCTGCTCCGCGGCGGATCCCTCGCTCCACGACCCACCGCCCGCCGCCCAGCCCGCCGCGGGCGCCTCTTCCCGTACGCCGCTCGACTGCCAGTCGGGCGCGGCGGGGGCATCGTCGCGGAACCAGCCCTCCGGGGCGACCGGCTGCGGGGCCGGCGGCTGGTACGCGGGCTGCCCGGGCGCGGCGCCGGAGGCGTCCTCCGGCCACGGCGCAGCGGCCGGCGGCTGGGCCGCGGCCTCGTCGCGGAACCAGCCCTCCGGCGCCACCGGACCGCCCGGCAGCGGGCCGAGCGGCGGCTGCACCGGCTGGTAGCCGGTTTCCCAGGTGTCCGCCTGCCAGGTCTGGGTCCCGTACGGGTCCTCCTGCGGGCGCTGCTGCTGTTGTTCCTCGGGAGTGCTCATCGTTTCCGCTCACCCGCCCGCGAACGGCGGGAGCACCTCGACGGTGCCCCCCTCGGTCAGCGGAACGGCATCGTGCGGGCGCTTGCCCACGGGCTCTTCGTTCACGAGGAAGGAGCAGCGCTGCAGGACCCGGGTCAGCTCACCGGGGTGGCGCTCCCGCACGGCGTCGAGCGCCTCGGCCAGTGTCCGCGCCGAGTACGGCTCCTCCGCCGTCTTGGCCGCGGCCTTGGCCGCCGCCCAGTAGCGGATGGTTCCGGTTGCCACTGCAGCTCCTATCGTCGGCTCTCTACCGTCGGCCTCCATGATGAACCCTCCGGCCCCCGGATCCGTTGTGCCTCCGCACGCCCCGCATGCGCCCGGGCGGCCTCCCGTACATCCACCGATCCGGTGAAACCGGGGCATACGCTGGTCCTGAAGGTGGCAGGGACCACAGAAGCGAGGGTGCCGGGCCTCGGCCGCGCAGCGACGGGTGGGCTATTCTGCTGGCGAGAGGATCCGGGCAACGTTGCCCCCGGGTCCTTTTGTGCTTTCAGCACGTTGAACGGACCGAGAACGAACAGTGGTGGCCGTCCGGGCCTCAGGGCGCGGGGCCCGGCGAACCACCACACCGCACCAGCACCACGCACCACGTACGAAGCAGTACCGCGAAAGTCCTCGACGGGACCGAGGAGGAACCGACGTGATGGACCAGCGAACCGTGCACGAACGCCCGACCTGGGCAGGTGGTCGGGCATGAGCTCTCTCCTGCTGCTGACCAACGCCCTCCAGCCGTCCACCGAGGTGCTGCCGGCCCTCGGCCTGCTGCTGCACAGCGTCCGGGTGGCCCCCGCCGAGGGCCCGGCCCTCGTGGACACCCCCGGCGCGGACGTCATCCTCGTCGACGGCCGCCGCGACCTGCCGCAGGTGCGCTCGCTCTGCCAGCTGCTGCGCTCCACCGGCCCCGGCTGCCCGCTGATCCTCGTCGTCACGGAGGGCGGCCTCGCGGCCGTCACCGCCGACTGGGGCATCGACGACGTCCTCCTCGACACCGCGGGCCCGGCCGAGGTCGAGGCCCGGCTGCGCCTCGCCACCGGCCGCCAGCAGCTCGGCTCCGACGACTCCCCCATGGAGATCCGCAACGGCGACCTGTCGGTCGACGAGGCGACGTACTCGGCGAAGCTGAAGGGGCGGGTCCTCGACCTCACCTTCAAGGAGTTCGAGCTGCTCAAGTACCTGGCCCAGCACCCGGGCCGGGTCTTCACGCGCGCCCAGCTGCTCCAGGAGGTGTGGGGGTACGACTACTTCGGCGGCACCCGGACGGTGGACGTCCACGTGCGGCGGCTGCGCGCGAAGCTCGGCCCCGAGCACGAGTCGCTGATCGGTACGGTCCGCAACGTCGGCTACCGCTTCGTCACGCCGGAGAAGGTCGAGCGGGCGGCGGCGGAAGCGGCGGCCCAGGCGGCCGCCAAGGCCGCGGCGCAGGCGGCGGCCCAGTCCTCGTCCGGCGTCCCCCGTATGGAGGAACCTCCTGTGATCGCCCAGTCGGCAGGACGGCCTGCCCAGAGGTAGGTCACCCCGCGTAGACTCCCCAGCGTGGCCAAGGTGACGCGGGATGACGTTGCACGACTTGCGGGTACGTCTACCGCCGTCGTGAGCTACGTCATCAACAACGGACCCCGGCCGGTCGCCCCGGCCACGCGCGAGCGTGTACTCGCCGCGATCAAGGAGCTGGGCTACCGCCCGGACCGGGTCGCGCAGGCGATGGCGTCGCGGCGCACCGACCTCATAGGCATGATCGTCCCCGATGCGCGGCAGCCGTTCTTCGCGGAGATGGCGCACGCGGTCGAGCAGGCCGCCGCCGAGCGCGGAAAGATGGTCCTGGTCGGGAACTCCGACTACCGGGACGAGCGCGAGGTGCACTACCTGCGGGCCTTCCTCGGGATGCGGGTCTCGGGCCTGATCCTGGTCAGCCAGGGCATGAGCGAGCGCGCCGCCTCGGAGATCGAGGCCTGGGACGCGCGCGTGGTGCTGCTGCACGAGCGGCCGGAGGCCATCGACGACGTCGCGGTCGTCACGGACGACATCGGCGGCGCGCAGCTCGCCACCCGGCACCTGCTGGAGCACGGGCACGAGTACGTCGCCTGCATCGGCGGGGTGGAGAACACCCCGTCGGTCGGCGACCCGGTCGCCGACCACGTGGAGGGCTGGCGCCGGGCGATGCAGGAGTCGGGCCGCTCGACGGAAGGGCGCCTCTTCGAGGCCCCGTACAACCGCTACGACGCGTACCGGGTGGCGCTGGAGGTGCTGTCCGGGCCGGACCGGCCGCCGGCCATCTTCTGCGCCACGGACGACCAGGCGATCGGCGTGCTGCGGGCGGCGCGGGAGCTGCGGATCGACGTACCGGGGGAGCTGGCGGTGGCCGGCTTCGACGACGTCAAGGAGGCGGCCCTGACGGACCCGCCGCTGACGACGATCGCCTCGGACCGCCCGGCGATGGCCCGCGCGGCGGTGGACCTCGTCCTGGACGACGCGCTGCGTGTGGCCGGCTCCCGCCGCGAGCGCCTGAAGCAGTTCCCGTCGGCCCTGGTGATCCGCCGCTCCTGCGGCTGCCACTGAGGGCTGTCCGGCCGACCCCTTTCCCCGGGCGGGCTTATATCGGGCATACGCGGTTCTGTCGGGCTTCTCAGGGTGGACTCAGGAAGCTCTCATGATCCGGGGACAGAGTCGTTGCCATGACCGAGAGCTTCCGCCGCGACGGCGAGTACCCGCAGGAGAACCGCCCGACCCCGAGCGCCGGCCACGGGGACTACCCGCCGCCGCCCGCGTACCCGCCGCCGGCGGCGCATGCGCCGGCCGCGCCCGGGTGGCACGAAGCACACCGGCCGCCGATGGCGCCGACGCCCTCCGAGGGGCCCGCGCACGCGGCCCGGGCCAAGCGGCCGGGCGCGCTGCTCGCAGCCGTGGCGCTGGCCGCAGCCGTGATCGGGGGAGGCACCGCCGCCGGCGTGCAGCAGCTGCTCGCCGGCCAGGACCGGACCGGCGGCGGCATCAGCGGCACCAACGTCTCGCAGTCCAGCACCGGCACCGTGTCCGGCGTAGCCGAGCAGGTCAGTCCCTCCGTCGTGCGGATCGACACCCGTACCGGCTCCGGCCAGGGCACCGGCTCCGGCGTCGTGGTCACCGCGGACGGCGAGATCGTCACCAACAACCACGTCGTCGACGGCGCCACCGAGATCCAGGTCACGATGAGCGACGGCAAGAAGTACACCGCCAAGACCGTCGGCACCGACCCCGACAAGGACCTCGCCCTCATCAAGCTGCAGGGCGCGAGCGGCCTCAGGCCGGCCAAGCTCGGCAACTCCGACAACCTCAAGGTCGGCGACCAGGTCGTCGCCATCGGCTCCCCCGACCGCCTCACCGGCACGGTCACCAGCGGCATCGTCTCCGCCCTGAACCGCGAGGTCAACGTACCCAAGTCCGAGCAGCAGGCGCCCCAGCGCCAGCGCGGCGGCGGCAGCTGGCCGTTCTCGTACGACGGTCGGCAGTTCAACGGGAACACCGGATCGGACACCACCTCGTACAAGGCCATCCAGACGGACGCCTCCCTCAACCCGGGCAACTCCGGCGGCGCCCTCGTCAACATGAACGGCGAGATCGTGGGCATGCCCTCGGCGATCTACTCCCCCTCCGACGACAGCTCCTCGGCCGGCAGCGTCGGCCTCGGCTTCGCCATCCCGGTGAACACGGTCAAGGCCGACCTCGACTCCCTCCGCAAGGGAGGCACCGCCGGATCCGGAAACAACGGCGGCGGCAACAACGGCAACAGCAGCGGCACCGGCGCCAACGGCTTCGGGACCTCGTACTAGGCCGCCCGTGCGAGCCTGGTACGACCGACCACGACCACCCCTGGGGGACCGAAGATGAATCCGGCCGAAGGCGACCCGCACCGCATCCTCGTCGTCGACGACGAGCCGGCCGTGCGGGAGGCCGTGCGCCGCAGCCTCGCCTTCGAGGGGTACGCCGTGCAGACCGCCGTCGACGGGCTCGACGCCCTCGACAAGGCGGCCTCGTACGACCCCGGCCTGATCGTCCTCGACATCCAGATGCCGCGGATGGACGGCCTCACGGCGGCACGCCGGCTGCGCGCCTCCGGAAGCACCACCCCGATCCTGATGCTCACCGCCCGCGACACCGTCGGCGACCGCGTCACCGGCCTCGACGCGGGCGCCGACGACTACCTCGTCAAGCCCTTCGAGCTCGACGAGCTCTTCGCCCGCGTCCGCGCCCTGCTGCGGCGCAGCGGCTACGCGAACGCGCGTCCGGGCACCGGCGACCACGAGGAGACGGACACGCTCGCCTTCGGCGACCTGCGCATGGACCTCGCCACCCGCGAGGTCACCCGCTCGGGGCGCCAGGTGGAGCTGACCCGCACCGAGTTCACGCTGCTGGAGATGTTCCTGGCGCACCCGCGCCAGGTGCTGACCCGCGAGCAGATCCTCAAGACCGTCTGGGGCTTCGACTTCGAGCCCAGCTCCAACTCCCTGGACGTGTACGTCATGTACCTGCGCCGCAAGACCGAGGCCGGGGGCGAGCCCCGCCTGGTGCACACCGTCCGCGGAGTGGGCTACGTCCTGCGCACCGCCGGGGCCGGCGACTCCGGGGGGCCCGAGTGAGCCCGGCGGCCAGATTCCGCGCGCTCCCCCTGCGCTCCCGGATCGCCCTGCTGGTGGCCACCGCCGTGGCCCTGGCGGTGGCCACCGTGTCCGCGGTGTCGTGGGTGATGGTGCGGGCCCAGCTGGACAACCAGCTGAACCAGTCCCTCATGGCCACCAACCCGACCGCGCAGGTGCTGGAACGGCTGCGCCAGGGCTGCCCGGCCCGCCCGCCGACGCAGGCCCAGCAGGACATCGCCGAGAACCTGAACGCAACGGTCCAGATCGTCACCGCGGACGGCAGCCACTGCTGGGTGAGCGGGCAGAGCGACCTGCCGGTGACCACCACGGACGAGCAGGTCGCGGCGGGCCGCAAGGCCAAGGCGCTGCACGACGCGACGACCGACAACGGCGTGGGGATGCGCGTCTACACCTTCGCGGCGCGGACCCAGCCCGGCGCCCCGGTCTTCGCGGTCTCGGTGGCCCGGCCGCTGGCCGACATCGACAAACCGCTGTCCACCCTGGCCTGGGTGCTGATCCTGGTGTCCGGCGTCGGGGTGGCCGGCGCGGGCCTCGCCGGCCTGTGGGTGGCCCGTACGGGGCTGCGGCCGGTCGACGAGCTGACGGGCGCCGTCGAGCACATCGCCCGGACCGAGGACCTGACCGTACGGATCCCCGACGAGGGCGACGACGAGATCGCCCGCCTGTCGCGGTCCTTCAACTCGATGACGGCCGCCCTCGCCTCCTCCCAGGAGCGGCAGGCCCAGCTGATCGCGGACGCCGGGCACGAGCTGCGCACCCCGCTGACCTCCCTGCGCACCAACATCGAGCTGCTCGCGCGCAGCGAGGAGACGGGCCGGGCCATTCCGCCCGAGGACCGCAGGGAGCTGCTGGCCTCGGTCAAGGCGCAGATGACGGAGTTGGCCGCGCTGATCGGGGACCTCCAGGAGCTGTCCCGCCCGGACGCCGCTCCGCCCGCCAAGCTGGAGGTGGTGGCCCTGCACGAGATCGCGCAGAGCGCGCTGTCCCGTGCCCGGCTGCGCGGCCCCGAGCTGCGCTTCACCGACGAGGTGGCGCCCTGGTACGTCCGGGGCGAGGCGGCGGCGCTGGAGCGGGCGGTGGTCAACGTCCTGGACAACGCGGTGAAGTTCAGCCCGCCGGGCGGCACGGTCGAGGTCTCGCTGCGGGCGGGCGAGCTGACGGTGCGCGACCACGGGCCCGGCATCCCGGCGGAGGACCTGCCGCACGTGTTCGAGCGGTTCTGGCGCTCCTCCTCGGCCCGCGCCCTGCCCGGCAGCGGGCTGGGCCTGTCGATCGTGGACCGTACGGTGCGCCGCGCGGGCGGCAGCGTCGAGCTGCGGGCGCCGGCGGGCGGCCCGGGCACGGAGGCGGTGCTCCGCATCCCGGGCGCTCCGGCGCCGCCGCCGGAGCAGCCGTCAGTTGTGCCGGATCAGTGAGGCGACCAGCCCGGAGCGGGTGTTGGGGAAGTCCATCGGGACGATCCCCAGCCCGGTCCGGCCGGCCAGCTCCCCGCCGTCGACGAACGAGTGCACCTGCGGGTTGAGCCGGTCGGAGTTCCAGCGCGGCGGCATGTAGGCGGACGTGCTCACGTAGTTGACGAAGAGCTTGCCGGGCTGCTGGACGGCCCGGCGGAACTGGTTCTCGATCTTGCCGCGCTTGGCGAACGGCTCGGCGTTCCAGTCGTCCTGGATGTCGAAGACGTTGCCGTCGCCGTAGCGCAGTCCGGGCAGACCGCCGTTGTCGGCGAGCAGGACCACCTTGCCGCGGGCCTGGCCGAGGGCGGGCAGCGAGTCCGCGATCCGGAACAGCGGCCGCCAGCCCCGGTTGTCGAGGTAGTCGTCGAAGACGGCGCGGAAGGTGGCGTCGCCGTCCTCCGAGTACTCCTGCTTGAGCCGCATCAGAACGGTCTCGGAGGGGTGCGCGGCGAGGAAGTTCCAGCAGGCGACGAGGACGTCCCCGAACATCAGGCCCTGGTAGAAGGAGCCGTGGTGGATCGCGAACGATCCTCCGGTGACTCTGCACCGGACGTCGAGGAACCGGATGCCCGAGTCGAGCTGTTCGGCGATCGAGGTGTTCTGGCAGGCGACGAACAGCCCGCCCTGGCGGGCGCCGGAGTCGTGGGTGCCGGGGATGGTCATCCGCTGGAGGGCGGTGGAGTCCCCGAGCCCGGCCATCCAGTCCTGCGTGCCGAGCGTACGGGCCGAGGCCGGCCCCGCCGCTGCGAGCCCCGCGGCCGCGCCCGCGCCCGCCGCCATCGCCCCGACCAGAAATGCCCGTCGATCCAGTGCCATGCCCGCCCCTTTGCCGACCCGGTGACGGCTCCCAGCCGCCGTCGGCTGGTGCCCCGGGGATTCTGGCGTGTGGGACGCGGCTTTACTACCCTTCGGTAGCCCTCAGCTTTCGAGCAACTCGGCCATGGCGCGCAGGCCTTGGGCGAGCTCCCGGCCCGTCGGCGCCTGCTCCGGGTCGGTCAGCGCCTGCACCATCACCCCGCTCAGCAGCGCGATGTGCACCGACCCGAGGGCCCGTACGTCCTCCTCGGCGACCGCGTCCACGGGGACCCCGCGCAGCTGCGCGGCCACCATGCGGCGGGCCTGGCGCTGGTTCTCGGCGAGGATGGCGAGCAGCTCGGGCGAGGACTGGGCGTGGACGAAGGCCTCGACGGAGGCGGTCCAGAGCCATCGCATGTCGCCGAAGTCGCGGATCTTGCGGTCCCAGGTGTCGGCGTACCGCTCGGCGGCGGTGGCGCCCTGGCCGGCGAGCCGGCCGGACCCGGCCGCCCACTCGTCCATGGCGGCGAAGAGGGCGAGGTTGAGCAGGGCCTCGCGCGAGCCGAAGTGGTAGCCGATCGCGGCCATGCTCACCCGCGACGCCGAGGCGATGTCGCGCACGGTCGTGCGCAGGTAGCCCTTCTCCTCCAGGCAGCGGCGCGCTCCGGCCAGCAGGTCCTCGCGATTTCCCATGGCGGGATCGTATCCGCGAGAGAATTTGGGCAAGCGCGCAAGACATTCGTATTGCGCGCTTGCCCAAATCCTGGCAGGCTCGTGCACGTACCGCACCGTCACCGCATGACTCACAGGGGAGAGCCAAGCCATGCGCCACACGCTGACGATCGACGGCCGCACGCTGTCGTACCTGGACTTCGGCGGCCCGGGCCGCCCGCTGCTCGCCCTCCACGGGGGCATGTCCGAAGGCCTCGCCTTCGCCGGCCTCGCCGACGCCCTGGGCGACGAATGGCGGGTCATCGCCCCCGACCAGCGCGGCCACGGCGACTCCGACCGGGCCGCCGACTACGGCCGCGAGGGCTACCTCTCGGACACCGTCGCACTCCTCGACCACCTCGGCCTGGACGCCCCCGTGGCCCTCCTCGGCTACTCCCTCGGCGGGTTCAACGCCTACCACCTGGCTGCCGCCCACCCCGACCGGATCGCGGCCCTCGTCAACGTGGACGCCACCGTGGCGGTCGATCCCGACACGGCGGGAGCGCTCTTCGGCTTCCTGCACGACATGCGCTACACCGCCCCCACCCGCGAGGAACTCCTCGCCGCGGCCGGACCGGTGGGCTCTCAGTTCGTCGAGCAGGCGCTGCGCCCGCTCCCCGACGGGGGCTGGCGGCTGCCGTTCCATCCGCAGGACATGATCGACTCCGCCGAGGCCTGCCGCGGCGACCACTGGGACACCTGGCTCGGGAGCCGCTGCCCCGCCCTGCTGATCCACGGCACGCGCAGCCAGACGCTCGGGCAGGAGACGGCCGACGCGATGGTCGCGCGCCGGCCCCGGACCTCGTACGCACCGGTGGACGCCGAGCACTTCCTGCCGTTCACCCACCCGGTGGAGTTCCACGAGGCCGTGCGGAAGTTCCTCGCGGACCTCTGACCGCCCCGCTCCGGCACCCGGGTCCCAGGGGCCGGGGCCCGGGACGGACACGCCGAAGGGGCGGCGGGCCGGAAGGCCCGCCGCCCCTTCGGGCGTTCTGCGCGCAGGTGTTACTTGACGACCGTGATGCGGTCCGCCGCCGGCGGGGCGAGCGGGGCCGCCTCCGTCGACTTCGCGAGGTAGGCGTTGAACGCCTCCAGGTCGGGCACGCCGACCAGCTTGTTCTTGTGGTCCTTCAGGACGGTGAAACCGTCACCGCCGCCCGCGAGGAACTCGTTCATCGCGACCCGGTAGGTCTTGGCGGGGTCGATCGCCGCGCCGTTCAGCCTCACCGAGTCCACGACGATGCGGTCCGCGCCCGTCTTCGTCATGTCCAGGGTGTACGTGAAGCCCTTCGAGACCTGCAGGATCTTCGGGTTCGCGCCGTTGACCGGGCCGCTGACCTGCTGCTGGAGCGCCGTGATCAGCTGCGCGCCCGTCAGGTCGACCACGTTCATCAGGTTGTTGAACGGCTGGACCGTGTAGGACTCGCCGTACGTCACGACGCCGTCGCCCTCGCCGCCCGCGGCCTTGTAGGCCAGGTCGGCACGGATGCCGCCCGGGTTCATGAGGGCCAGCTGCGCGCCGCCCTTGGCGGCCGGGGCCGTGGCCTCCAGCTGCGCGTCGGCGATCATGTCGCCGAGCGGCTTCTCGGGCGCCTCGGAGCCGCGGCCCACGATGTCCGCCGAGATGTAGCCCTGGGGGGCGCTCGCGACCGGGGCGGCGAGCGCGTTCCAGCGGGTGATCAGCTCGGTCATGTCCGGGGCCTTGGGCTGGTCCCGGGTGACGACCTTGTTGACCGGCTTCGGCGCGAGGGCCGCCGTGCGGACGATGTCCTTGGTCTGGCGGTCGTACGTGAGCGTGGTGTCCGTGAACAGGCGCCCGTAGGAGGCGGCCGAGGTCACCATGCGCGGGTTGCCCGCCGGGTCCGGGATGTTGCAGGCGTACGCCTGGTGCGTGTGGCCGGTCACCAGCGCGTCGACCTTCGGGTCCACGTTCTTGGCGATGTCCACGATCGCACCCGAGATGCCGGCGCCGGCGCCCGGGACGTCGCAGTCGTAGTTGTAGGCGCCGTTCGCGGGCAGCCCGCCCTCGTGGATGAGCGCGACGATCGACTTGACGCCCTGCTTGTTCAGCTCGGCGGCGTACTTGTTGATCGTCTCGACCTCGTCGCCGAACTTCAGGCCCTTGACCCCGTCGGCGGTGACGACGTCCGGCGTGCCCTCCAGGGTGACGCCGATGAAGCCGATCTTCACGTCCCCCTTCTGCCAGATGAAGGTCGGGTTCATCAGCGGACGCTTGGTCTTCTCGTCCGTGACGTTCGCCGCGAGGTACTTGAACTCGGCACCCGTGTATTCCTTGCCGGACTCGAAGCAGCCGTCGACGGGGTGGCAGCCTCCGTACGCCATGCGGCGCAGCTCGGTCTTGCCCTCGTCGAACTCGTGGTTGCCGACACTGCTGACGTCCAGCTTCAGCTTGTTCAGCGCCTCGACGGTGGGCTCGTCGTGGAAGAGGCCGGACAGCATCGGGCTGCCGCCGATCATGTCGCCGGCCGCGGCCGTGACGGAGTACTCGTGGCCCTTGCGGGCCTCGCGCAGACCGGTCGCCAGGTACTCGACACCACCGGCGGGTATCGCCTTCGTGGTGCCGTCCGCCTGACGCTGGGTCACGGTGCCGGAGGAGCCCTGCGGGGGCTCCAGCGTGCCGTGGAAGTCGTTGAACGACAGCATCTGCACGTCGACGGTGCGGCTCTTGCCGGCACCGCCACCACTCGCGGCACCGGCCGGCAGTGCGGCCGCGACCATCGCTCCGGCACCGGCCGTGACGGCGATGGCGGCGAAGGTCAACCGGCGGTTTCGGCGGTGCCGTTGTGGCGTCGCTGACATTTAGTCCCCTTTTGGACAGCGGTAAAACTCGGGAGGTCGGCGGCAGCCTATGGTCAACGCGCGTAGCACGACAGGGGGTACGGGTGTCGGACTGGTTACACGCAGAAGACGGATCACCGTCGGTCCGCTGCACGCACACCAGCGCGGCCGCCTTCCGCGGTCGTAGGCTCGACGCATGACTGACGACGCAGCAGCGGCCCTGGAGCCGGGACGCCAGATTGAGACCCTCGACGAGCTGACGGAGGAACAGGCCGAGTCCGTGCTCGCCCTCATCGAGGAAGCGGCGCGCACGGACGGCACCACCGCCGTGTCCGAGCAGGGCCGCCTCCAGCTGCGCGGCGGGCGCCGCGAGGGGATCCGGCACTTCCTGCTCACCGAGAAGGGCCGGCTCGCCGGATACGGACAACTGGAGGACACCGATCCGGTGGAGGCCCCCGCCGCCGAGCTCGTCGTCCACCCGGCGCTGCGCGGGCGCGGGCACGGGCGGGCCCTGGGCTCGGCCCTGCTGGCCGCCTCGGGCAAGCGGATCCGGGTGTGGGCGCACGGAGGCAAGTCGGCCGCCCGCCACCTCGCGCAGGTGCTCGGCCTGACCCTGTTCCGGGAGCTGCGCCAGCTGCGCCGCCCGCTGGGACCGGACGGGCCCCCGCTGCCCGAGGTGGTACTGCCCGCCGGGGTGACCGTACGGACCTTCGTGCCCGGCCAGGACGACGCGGCCTGGCTCGCGGTCAACTCGGCCGCCTTCGCCCACCACCCCGAGCAGGGCGCGCTGACCCAGCGGGACCTGAACGACCGGATCGCGCAGCCCTGGTTCGACCCCAAGGGCTTCTTCCTCGCCGAGCGGGACGGGGAGCTGATCGGCTTCCACTGGACGAAAGTGCACGCCGAGGAGCGGCTCGGGGAGGTCTACGTGCTCGGCGTCCGCCCCGGCGCCCAGGGCGGCGGCCTCGGCAAGGCCCTCACCGCGATCGGCCTGCACCACATCGCGGGGGCGGGCCTGCCCACCGCGATGCTGTACGTGGACGCCGACAATCCGGCGGCCCTGGCCGTGTACGAGGGCCTCGGTTTCAGCACCCACGAGGTCGACCTGATGTACCGCACGGAGAGCTGACGGAGGGCGGGCGGAGGGCCGGCCGCAGGGCACGGAGAGCGAGGGCCTGTCCACGGACAGGCCCCGCACCGGGGGCGCACGCCGGGGACACAGGGGACGCGCCGGAGCATTCCGGGCGCGGAAACGACGTAAAAGACGGACTGGTGCACCACCCGGAGCCTGGAAGCCATGCGCCATTCACCGGACCTTCATGCGCGCTTGCGACTCTCCCCGCATGCAGCCCCGACTCCGACTGACGGCGAACCCGTCCGACGCGCCTGTCCTGCCCCCTGCGCGGAACAATGGAGTCATGAGCCCCCAGCCCAGCGCAGGCCCCACCGAGGTCCCCGCCCAGCACCCGTCTCGTACCTCTGCCGACGCCGCCCCGGCCACCCCCGGCCAGGCGGCCAAGCCCGCGCGGATCGGCTCCATAGCCGCGCACCGCCCGCACTCCGGCCTGCAGCCCGGCCTCGCGCCCGATCTCGACGCCGACCTGGACGCCTACGACGACAAGGACGGCGACGAGCTCCCCGCCGGGCGCTTCCTCGACCGCGAGCGCAGCTGGCTGGCCTTCAACGAGCGGGTCCTGGAACTGGCCGAGGACCCGGCGACCCCGCTCCTGGAGCGCGCCAACTTCCTGGCGATCTTCGCGAGCAACCTCGACGAGTTCTTCATGGTCCGCGTCGCCGGCCTCAAGCGGCGCATCGCGACCGGCGTCGCCACCCGTTCGGCCTCAGGCCTCCAGCCCCGCGAAGTGCTGGACCTGATCTGGACCCGCTCGCGCGAGCTCATGGCCCGGCACGCCGCCTGCTTCCAGCAGGACATCTCCCCGCAGCTCGCCGAGGAGGGCATCCACCTCATCCGCTGGCCGGACCTGACCGAGAAGGAGCAGGCGCGCCTCTTCACACTGTTCCGGAACCAGATCTTCCCGGTGCTCACCCCGCTGGCCGTGGACCCCGCGCACCCCTTCCCGTACATCTCCGGGCTCTCGCTGAACCTCGCCGTCGTCGTCCGCAACCCCGTCAGCGGCCACCGCCACTTCGCGCGCGTCAAGGTCCCGCCGCTGCTCTCGCGCTTCCTGGAGGCCTCCCCGCAGCGTTACGTCCCCCTTGAGGACGTCATCGCCGCACACCTGGAGGAGCTCTTCCCCGGCATGGAGGTCCTCGACCACCACATGTTCCGGGTGACCCGCAACGAGGACCTGGAGGTCGAGGAGGACGACGCGGAGAACCTGCTCCAGGCCCTGGAGAAGGAGCTCATGCGGCGCCGCTTCGGCCCGCCGGTGCGCCTGGAGGTCGAGGAGTCCATCGACCCCGCCGTCCTGGACCTCCTCGTACAGGAGCTGAACGTCTCCGCCGCCGAGGTCTACCCGCTGCCCGGCCCGCTGGACCTGACCGGCCTCTTCGGCATCGCCTCCCTGGACCGGCCCGAGCTGAAGTACCCCAAGTTCGTCGCCGGCACCCACCGCGACCTCGCCGAGGTCGAGTCCGCGTCCGCGCCCGACATCTTCGCGGCGCTGCGCGAGCGGGACGTGCTGCTGCACCACCCGTACGACTCCTTCTCCACCTCGGTGCAGGCCTTCCTGGAGCAGGCCGCCGCCGACCCGGACGTCCTCGCGATCAAGCAGACGCTGTACCGGACCTCCGGCGACTCCCCGATCGTGGACGCCCTGATCGACGCCGCGGAATCCGGCAAGCAGGTCCTCGTACTCGTCGAGATCAAGGCCCGCTTCGACGAGCAGGCCAACATCAAATGGGCCCGCAAGCTGGAGGAGTCCGGCTGCCACGTGGTGTACGGCCTGGTGGGCCTCAAGACCCACTGCAAGCTCTCGCTCGTGGTCCGCCAGGAGGGCGACACGCTGCGCCGCTACTCCCACGTCGGCACCGGCAACTACCACCCCAAGACCGCCCGCCTGTACGAGGACCTCGGCCTGCTCACCGCCGACCCGCAGGTCGGCGCGGACCTCTCCGACCTCTTCAACCGGCTGTCCGGCTACTCGCGCCGCGAGACCTACCGCCGCCTCATCGTCGCCCCGCGCTCGCTGCGCGACGGCCTGATCGCGCGGATCGACAAGGAGGCCGCCCACCACCGGGCCGGCCGACCCGCCTACGTGCGCCTCAAGATGAACTCGATCGTCGACGAAGCGCTCATCGACTCGCTCTACCGGGCCTCCCAGGCGGGAGTACCCGTCGACATATGGGTCCGCGGCATCTGCGCCGTGCGCCCCGGGGTCCCCGGACTCTCGGACAACATCCGGGTCCGTTCGATCCTCGGCCGCTTCCTGGAACACTCCCGGGTCTTCGCCTTCGGCAACGGCGGCGAGCCCGAGGTGTGGATCGGCAGCGCCGACATGATGCACCGCAACCTCGACCGCCGCATCGAGGCACTGGTCAGGGTCGCCGACCCGGCCCACCGCGCGGCTCTGGACCGGATGCTGGAGACCGGTATGTCCGACGCCACCTCCTCCTGGCACCTGGGCCCGGACGGCGAATGGACCCGGCACAGCACCGACCACGAAGGCCAGCCGCTGCGGCACGTTCAGGAGATGCTCATAGACGCCCGGAGGCGCCGGCGTGGCTCTGCCAAACCATGACCTGACAACGCGTGGAGAGGGCTCCGCGGGCGACGTGCTCGGCACGTACCTGCGGGCCCAGGCCACCGCCTTCCTGCGCGCCCTCCGCCTCCACGAGGAGTGGGGGTCCCCCCGGACGGAGTCCGGGGGAGGGGCCGGCGCCGCGGAGGGCAGCGATGCGGCGCGCGGCCTGCGGGGGGCTGCGCGCCGGATCAGCGGGTCCCTGTCCACCTTCCGGGTGGTGGCCGAGTCCTCCTGGGCCGACGGGCTGCGCACCGAGCTGGTGTGGCTGTCCTCGACCCTGGCGGACGAGCACGCGTACGCCGCCCGGCTGACCCGGCTGCTGGACGCGCTGCACCGGCTGTCGGGCTCCCCGGAGGTGCCGGCACCCCGGGGCGCCGCGGGCGCTCTGACGGTGGGCTCGGCGCGCGCCGGGGCCCTGCTGGAGCGGCAGCTCACGCTGGCCCGGACCCGCGCCCACTCGGCGACCCTGCAGGCGCTGGGCTCGTCCCGGTTCCACGCGGTCGCGGACGCCGTGGCCGTCCTGGCCTCCGAGGTGCCGCTGGAGCCCGTCGCGGCCCGCGGGCGGGTGGACGAGGTCCTGATCCCGCTGGCGGAGGTGGCCCACACCCGGCTCGCGGCGGCCGTCTCGGCACTGCCGCACGCGTCCGAGTCCCAGCCGTACAACGCCGACCACGACGGCTCCTGGCACGAGGTGCGCCGACTGCTGCGGGTCCACCGATACGCCCGGGAGGTCCTGGGCGAGGACGTGGCCCGGCTGGCGGCGGCCGGCGAGGCCCTGGACCGCCACCGCGACGCCGCCGAGGCCGCGGCCGCCTCGGCGACGGCGGCCCGCACCCCCCGGATCGCCCCTGCGACCGCGTACGCGCTGGGCGTGCTCCACGCCGACCAGCGGCACGAGGTGGAGGCGGCCCGGTCCACCTTCCAGGGCCTGTGGCAGCCCGTGACGGCCGCCGCCACCTGACGGGCGGCGACCGAAAGGTTTCAGCCAACCCGGGTCCGCGGCGGTCCCGGGGAAGCACCCCAGACCGCGGTCACATAACGGTAACGACAGGACAACGGCGGATGACACTCCGGAGCAAACCCGACCATCCACACCAGGCCGTCCGCCACGGTTCACCGTCCGTTCACTTGCCCCGGTCGGCCACTTCACCTGTTCTGCCTAATTTCAGTGGTGCACGGAGCGCGTCGCACCAGATCGAGTGACACGCCGTGCATCCGACGTAGTCCTCTTCGCACGCCGCCCCGAACGAGAAAGCGGCCGGCGGCTTCTGGAAGGAACACCCGAAAGTGAAGCTTCAGCGCAAGAACATGCTTCGTGCCTCCGCCCTCGGGGCGCTTGTCGTGTCCGGCGCCCTGGTCCTCACGGCGTGCGGCTCGGACAACAACACGAAGGATGGCGGCGCCGCCAGTGGCAAGCCGTCGGCCGCCGCCGCCGGCGACATCAAGTGCGACGGCGCCAAGGGCAAGCTCCTGGCCTCCGGCTCCTCCGCCCAGAAGAACGCCGTGGACCTGTGGGTCAAGAACTACATGGCCGCCTGCTCCGGCGTCGAGGTCAACTACAAGTCCTCCTCCTCCGGTGAGGGCATCGTCGCCTTCAACCAGGGCACCGTCGGTTTCGCCGGCTCGGACTCGGCGCTGAAGCCCGACGCCGTCGAAGAGTCGAAGAAGATCTGCACCGGTGGCCAGGGCATCAACCTGCCCATGGTCGGCGGCCCCATCGCCATCGGCTTCAACGTCGCCGGCGTGGACAAGCTGACGCTGGACGCCCCCACCCTCGCCAACATCTTCAACGACAAGATCAAGAAGTGGGACGACGAGGCGATCAAGAAGCTGAACCCCGGCGTCACGCTCCCCTCCACCGCCATCCAGGCCTTCCACCGCTCCGAGGACTCGGGCACCACCGAGAACCTGGGCAAGTACCTCAAGGCCGCCGCTCCCGAGGCCTGGACGTACGAGGCCGCCAAGAAGTGGCCGGCCCCCGGTGGCCAGGCCGCGACCGGCTCCGCCGGTGTCGCCTCCCAGGTGAAGGCCGTTGACGGCGCGATCGGCTACTTCGAGCTGTCCTACGCCTCCTCGCAGAGCATCAAGACGGTCGACGTGAACACCGGCGCCTCCGCCCCGGTCAAGGCCTCCTCCGAGAGCGCCTCCAAGGCCATCGCCGCCGCCAAGATCGCCGGCACCGGCTCCGACCTGGCGCTGAAGCTCGACTACACCACCAAGGCCGAGGGTGCGTACCCGATCGTCCTGGTGACGTACGAGGTCGTCTGCGACAAGGGCAACAAGGCCGAGACGCTCCCGACCGTCAAGTCCTTCCTGAACTACACCGCCTCGGACGCGGGCCAGAAGGTCCTCTCCGAGAACGGTTACGCGCCGATCCCGGCCGAGATCAACACCAAGGTCCGCGAAGTCATCAACTCGCTGTCCTAATCACAGAGCCCCGGGTGCCGGGCAGTTCCCGTCCGAACTGCCCGGCGCCCGGGGACCCTCCCCTCCACCCAGGGGATCCGGTGCACCGCCGCCAGGGGGCCTTCCCCCCACCCAGACCGGAAAGATCATGGCTTCCACCACACCCACCCAGATAGACCAGGCTCCGCCTGTCTCCAAGAGCGCGAGGTCCACCGGCCGAGCCGGTGACAAGATCTTCGCCGGGCTCTCCAAGGGCTCCGGCATCCTGCTCCTGGTGATCATGGCGTCGATCGCCATCTTCCTCACCTACCGCGCCTCGATCGCACTGTCGAAGAACGAGGGGAACTTCCTCACCACCTTCGACTGGAACGCGTCGGCCAACCCGCCCGTCTTCGGCATCGCCGTCCTGCTCTTCGGCACCGTCGTCAGCTCGATCATCGCGATGGCCATCGCGGTTCCGATCGCTGTCGGCATCGCCCTCTTCATCTCGCACTACGCGCCGCGCAAGCTGGCCGCGCCCCTCGCGTACGTGGTCGACCTGCTGGCCGCCGTGCCGTCGATCATCTACGGCATCTGGGGCGCTCTCTTCCTCGTCCCGCAGCTCGGAGGCCTCAACCTCTGGCTCGACGAGTACATGGGCTGGACCTACGTCTTCGACAAGACCCAGGTCGGCGTCGCCCGCTCGCTCTTCACCGTCGGCATCCTCCTCGCGATCATGATCCTGCCGATCGTGACCAGCGTCAGCCGCGAGGTCTTCCTGCAGGTCCCGCGCATGAACGAGGAGGCCGCCCTGGCCCTCGGCGCGACCCGCTGGGAGGTCATCCGGATGTCGGTGCTGCCCTTCGGCCGCTCCGGCGTCATCTCCGCCTCGATGCTCGGCCTCGGCCGCGCCCTCGGCGAGACCATGGCCGTCGCGACGGTCCTCTCCCCGAGCTTCCTGATCAACGGGCACATCCTGGACCCGGGCGGCGGCACGTTCGCGCAGAACATCGCCGCGAAGTTCGACGAGGCCAACGAGTTCGGCCGCGACGCGCTGATCGCCTCCGGTCTGGTCCTCTTCCTGCTCACCCTGCTGGTCAACGGTGCAGCCCGCCTGATCATCGCTCGCCGCAAGGACTTCTCGGGGGCGAACGCCTGATGAGCAACGCAATCCAGGACCGGCGGCCCGCCCCGGCCCGCAAGTCCCCCGCTCCCGCCGGCCTCACCCGAGGCGGCCTCCCCCGCTGGGCCCCGGCCGCCACCGCGGTCCTCTCGATCGCCCTCGGCTGCGGCATCGGCATCGCCGCCGACCTGCACAGCAAGGTCCAGTGGGGCCTGATCGCCTCGATCCTGTTCGTGGTGATCACGTACACCTCCAGCGCGATCGTCGAGAACCGCCGCCAGGCCAAGGACCGCGTCGCGACCTCCCTCGTGTGGGTCTGCTTCGTCCTTGCGGTCATCCCGCTGCTCTCGCTGATCTGGACCACCGTCAGCCGCGGCATGAAGGCCCTGGACGGCGACTTCCTCAGCCACTCGATGAACGGCGTCACCAGCTTCGAGCAGGGCGGCGGCGTCTACCACGCGCTGCTCGGCACCATCGAGCAGGTCGCCCTCGCCGCCCTGATCGCCGCGCCGATCGGCCTGCTGACCGCCGTCTACCTGGTCGAGTACGGCAAGGGCTCGCTCGCCAGGGCCGTGACCTTCTTCGTCGACGTCATGACCGGCATCCCCTCCATCGTCGCGGGCCTGTTCATCCTCACGACCTGGAACCTGGCGCTCGGCTTCGGCCCCTCCGGCTTCGCCGGCTCGATGGCCCTGTCGATCCTGATGATGCCCGTCGTGGTCCGCTCCACCGAGGAGATGCTGAAGCTCGTCCCGAACGAGCTGCGCGAGGCCGCCCTCGCCCTCGGCGTGCCGAAGTGGCGCATGATCCTCAAGGTCGTGCTCCCCACCGCCATCGGCGGCATCGCGACCGGCGTCATGCTGGCCGTCGCCCGCATCGCCGGTGAGACCGCGCCGATCATGCTGCTGGTCTTCGGTACCCAGCTGATCAACGGCAACCCCTTCGAAGGTGCTCAGTCCTCGCTCCCGCTGTACATCTGGGAGCAGTACAAGGTCGGCAGTGACGCCTCCTACGACCGGGCATGGGCCGCAGCGCTCGTCCTGATCGCCTTCGTCATGATCCTCAATCTGGTGGCCCGCGGCATCGCCCGCTGGAAGGCCCCGAAGACCGGTCGCTGACGCGACTGTATGAAAGCGAAGTGACCCCTCATGGCGAAGCGAATCGACGTCAGCGGACTGTCCGCCTTCTACGGCAGCCACAAGGCCATCGATGACATCTCGATGACCGTGGAGCCGCGCTCCGTAACCGCCTTCATCGGCCCGTCCGGCTGTGGCAAGTCCACCTTCCTGCGCACCTTGAACCGCATGCACGAGGTCACCCCCGGTGGCCGCGTCGAGGGCAAGGTGCTCCTGGACGACGAGAACCTGTACGGCGCCGGCGTCGACCCGGTCGCGGTCCGCCGCACCGTCGGCATGGTCTTCCAGCGTCCGAACCCCTTCCCCACCATGTCGATCTTCGACAACGTGGCGGCGGGCCTGCGCCTGAACGGCAGCTTCAAGAAGTCCGAGCTCACGGACATCGTGGAGCGGTCCCTGAAGGGCGCGAACCTCTGGAACGAGGTCAAGGACCGCCTGAACAAGCCGGGCTCCGGCCTCTCCGGCGGCCAGCAGCAGCGTCTGTGCATCGCCCGCGCCATCGCGGTCGAGCCGCAGGTCCTGCTGATGGACGAGCCCTGCTCGGCCCTGGACCCGATCTCCACCCTCGCGATCGAGGACCTGATCGGCGAGCTCAAGGAGCGCTTCACGATCGTCATCGTGACGCACAACATGCAGCAGGCCGCCCGCGTCTCCGACCGCACCGCGTTCTTCAACCTCTCGGCTGTCGGCCAGCCCGGCAAGCTCATCGAGATCGACGACACCGACCGGATCTTCTCGAACCCGTCCGTGCAGGCGACCGAGGACTACATCTCGGGCCGCTTCGGCTAAGCCGCAGCCCCGGATGTGAACAACGTCCTGCGGTGCTGCATGGCGGTGCCACCGCAAGGCGAAAGAAAAGGGCCGGCTCCCCCTGGGTGGGGGGAGCCGGCCCGCTTTCGTCGTCCGATCGCCGTCGGCTAGCCGACGAAGGCCAGGTCCACGATCCAGAAGCTGAGCGCGGCGACCAGGGCCGCGGCCGGCATGGTGATGAACCAGCCCATCACGATGTTCTTGGCGACACCCCAGCGGACCGCGTTCACGCGCTTGGTCGCGCCCACGCCCATGATCGCCGAGGTGATCACGTGGGTGGTGGAGATCGGGGCGTGGAACAGGAACGCCGAGCCGAACATGATCGAGGCGCCGGTGGTCTCGGCGGCGAAGCCCTGCGGCGGGTCCAGCTCGATGATCTTGCGGCCGAGGGTCCGCATGATGCGCCAGCCGCCCGCGTACGTACCGAGCGAGAGCATCACGGCACACACGATCTTGACCCAGACCGGGATCTCGGCGCCTTCGGTCTGCAGCTCCGCGATGGTCAGGGCCATCATCACGATGCCCATCGTCTTCTGCGCGTCCTGGAGGCCGTGGCCGAGGGCCATGCCGGCCGCGGACACCGTCTGCGCGATGCGGAAGCCGCGCTTGGCCTTGTGCGGGTTGGACCTGCGGAACATCCACAGGATGACGACCATCACGAGGTAGCCGACGAGCAGACCGACGACCGGCGAGACGAACATCGGGATGACGACCTTGTCGACCACGCCCGACCAGATGACCTCGGTGCCGCCGGCCAGCGCCGCGCCGACCATGCCGCCGAACAGCGCGTGCGAGGAGGACGAGGGCAGCCCGAAGTACCAGGTGATCAGGTTCCAGACGATCGCGCCGACCAGCGCCGCGAAGAGGATCCACATGCCCCGGTTGCCCTGGGGCGTCTCGATCAGGCCGTCGCTGACCGTCTTGGCGACGCCGCTGCCCAGGAAGGCACCGGCGAGGTTCATCACCGCGGCCATCGCGAGGGCGGCGCGCGGGGTCAGCGCGCGGGTCGAGACCGAGGTCGCGATCGCGTTCGCCGAGTCGTGGAAACCGTTGGTGTACGTGAAACCGAGCGCGACACCGATGGTCACGATCAGAGCGAAGGTGTCCACGAGGTTCAGGACTCCTTGACCGCGATGGTCTCCACCGTGTTCGCGACGTGCTCGAACGCGTCGGCCGCCTCTTCGAGCACGTCGACGATCTGCTTGAGCTTCAGCACCTCGATGGCGTCGTACTTGCCGTTGAAGAGCTGGGCCAGCAGCTTGCGGTGGATCTGGTCGGCCTGGTTCTCAAGGCGGTTGACCTCGATCCAGTACTCGGTCAGGTTGTCCATCGTCCGCAGGTGCGGCATGGCCTCGGCGGTCAGCTCGGCCGCCCGCGCCAGCACCTCGATCTGCTGCTCGACACCCTTGGGGAGCTCCTCCACCTGGTACAGGACGACCAGGTCGACGGCCTCCTCCATGAAGTCCATGATGTCGTCGAGCGACGAGGCCAGGTTGTAGATGTCCTCGCGGTCGAACGGCGTGATGAAGGAGGAGTTCAGCTGGTGGAAGATCGCGTGGGTGGCGTCGTCCCCCGCGTGCTCGGCTGCCCGCATCCGCTCCGCGATCTCGGCCCGGGCGGAGGAGTCCGCTCCGAGCAGTTCCATCAGGAGCTTGGAGCCCGTGACGATGTTGTCCGCGGATGCGGCGAACATGTCGTAGAAGCTCGTCTCCCTGGGGGTCAGACGAAATCGCACGTGAGGTCCTCGGGGTGCATTGGATTCGGTCAGGCTGATGCTAGGCGCAACCCCCGGCCAGGGCTAACCGGCGGTTCCGGGCGATTACCCAGTGTCCTCCATCGGGCAGAGTGAGGACCACGGGCCCCTGCCGCTCTGTCCGGTGCCCGGTAACCTATACCCATGAGGGGTATGCACCCCATGCACCCCTCGATCCGGACCACGGGAGGACGCATGACTGCCATCGAGGCGGAGGGCTCCGGAGCCGACGTCACCACCGGTACGGGACCGGCGACCGGCACCGGCGCGGTGCACGGCTACCACCACCAGAAGGACGAGCACCTCAAGCGGCTTCGCCGGATCGAGGGCCAGATCCGCGGCCTGCAGCGACTCGTCGACGAGGACGTCTACTGCATCGACATACTCACCCAGGTCTCGGCGAGTACGAAGGCCCTCCAATCCTTCGCGCTCCAGCTGCTCGAAGAGCACCTTCGGCACTGCGTCGCCGACGCGGCCGTCAAGGGCGGGGACGAGATCGACGCCAAGGTCGAGGAGGCGACGAAGGCGATCGCCCGCCTGCTGCGCACCTGACCGGTACGGCGGCGGCCGCTACGGCAGCGGCCGGTGGAGCAGCGGTGGCCGGTACGGCGGCGGCTACAGCCCGAGCCCCATCAGGACCTCGTCGATCCGGTCCTGGCTGAGCCGCTCCTCGTCCGCCGCGGAGGCCGCGATGATCAGTTCGCCGCACAGTTCGATCTCGGCGAGCGCCACGTGGTCCTGCACCGTCGTACCGCCTGCGGGAGTCACGCGTGTCACCTCGATCTGCCGTCATCGGTCAGGGGCCGTCTCAGCGTAGGGAGGGCGGGGCGCTGTGCGCATGACACGGATGGACCATTTCCGGATACCGGGCCATGGCCCGATCGCGCCGCCCCCGCACCGCCCGGCCGGCTATCCGGCGATCTTCCCGGCGTAAATGTCCTCGCTTGCGGGCAATACGACCTTCACCGGCGTCCCGAACCCGTAGAGCAGCGTGGTCGAGGAGACATCGATCACGCCATTGTTGACGTAGCTGAAGCGGTGTCGCACCTTCCGCACCCGGCCCTCCTCGTCGAGGTAGACGTCGAACGGGACGGCGTCCTCACTGAACCCTTTCGCCGCAGCCTCCAGGGCCCCCTTGACCGCCGGTGAGGCGTTCTTCGCGGCCTGGCCGATGTCGGTGGTCCCGCGGTAGTGCCGCACCTTCGTGCCCGCCACCTCGGTCTCCCCCACGTACGTGGCCTCCTGTACGCCGCGCAGCAGCTCGGCGGCGGCCAGCGGGTCGGTGGCCCCGCCCGTGACGAGGTTCCCGTCGGCCAGGGCCGTCGTGTCGACCCGCACCCACTTGTCGTCGGGGACGCCCGCGCCCCGGTTCTTCATGTAGAGGGCCCCGGGGACGAGCAGCTCGGTGATGGGCCGGTGCTCGTCCTTCCCGGCCGCGTCCGCCGGGAGCATCACCAGGAGCTGGCCCATCCGGTTCTTGAAGTCGACCCCGCCCTCGCCGCGGATCGTGACCCGGGTCCCGCCCGTGGCCATCTCCATGGCCGTACGGGCCTGCGCGCTGCCGGTCTCCGCCAGCCGGTCGGCGGCTCCCCGTACGGTCGCGGCGGCGTCGGCGGGGGGCCGGCCGTCGTCCTTGGCCGCGCCCGCGCACCCGCTCATCGCGGCCACGGCCGCGGCCATGCCGAGGGCGAGCACCGCCCCACCCGCACGCCCGCGCCGCCGCCTGTGCTGGTGCACCACCATCGCCTGCCAACCCCCAACGCATGACCGCTGCTTGCCCGAGGCCCCCACCCGCTCCGGTTAACGAGGTCCGGGGTTTCCCGTCACGGGCCGCCGCGGTCCCTGGGCGCGGCGGCTCCGGGTACCGTGGTGGTGTGGATTCGCACAGCAAAGCGTCGCTTGTCCCTCCGCTTGACGTCGTGCCGCACCCCCGCCCCACGGAGCGGCCACCCACCGGACCCACCGGACCCACCGAACCCACTGGGCACATCACGAGCACCACCGAACGCGGGGCTTTCTGCCTGGCGCTCTGCACCTGCGGTTGGAAGGGCCCGGCCCGGCGCTCAAGAGACCTGGCCCGCAAGGACGCGGCCCGGCACACCTCTCCCTAGACCGCTGTCGGATCGCCCGTTCGGACGGCCCCGCTGGCCGGGGCCCCCGGGAGCGGATGCCCTGGAGGCATGCCAGGACCCGCACCCCGCGTCGCCGCCCTCCTCTGGGCCCTGCTCATCACGCTCACGCCCGCCGCCGCGGCCTCGGCGCGCCCGACGGGTTCGGCGGACGGCCCGGCCGACGTGGCCCTGGCCATCGGGGCGACCACCGTGGCGGCCGTGGCCACCGGCTTGTGGCTGCGCTCCCGGTACCGCCGCGAGGAGGGGGACTCGGAGGGCCACGGCGCGGAGAGCGGCGACCCGTGAGCCCGCGCCCCCGGCCGACTGTGGTCCGCCTGTGCTTCGGCGGCGCGGGCCTGTGCCTGCCGGCGGCGGTCCTGGTCTTCGTAGGGGACGCGTACGGGCGGCCGTGAGCCGGAACCGCCCCTGCTACGCGGCGAGGTCGCTCTCGTGCGCGGCCTGCGGCTGCGCGAGGTCCACCGGGCGTGGCAGGGCGCACCGCTTGGCGCGGACCAGCCGGCCGGCCCGCGGCGAGCGGGCCACCATCCGCACCACCGGGGTCAGCAGCGCCATCGCGAGCGGGGCGAGCAGCAGGACGACGGCGGTGCCGAGCGCGAAGCCGCCGATGACGTCGGTGGGGTAGTGGACGCCGAGGTACACGCGGCAGAGGCCCTCGGCGAGGGCCAGCCCGATCCCGATGAGTCCCAGCTTCCGGTTGGCGATGAACAAGCCGACGCCCAGGGCCATCGCGAGCCCGGCGTGGCCGCTGACGAAGGAGAAGTCGCCGGGGCCGGAGTAGGGGGCGAGCACGTCCAGTCCGCCGTGTGCGACGAACGGCCGCGGCCGGGCGACGAGCGCGCGCAGCGGGACGTTCACGAGGAGGACGAGCGCGGCGGCGAGCGGAGCCCACACGAGGGCGGCGAACGACTCGGCGGCCGTGGCCTCGTCCTGGCGGCGCGTACCGTGCCAGCACCACAGGAAGAGGAGCACCAGCGCCAGCGGGATCCCGTACGAGCCGGCGAGGCCGACGGCCCGGTCGACCGCGGCCGGGGCGTGCCGCGCCAGTCCGTTGATGTCGTACAGCAGGCTTACGTCCACGTTCGGCCCACCGGTTGTGAGTCCAGCCATGGCGATGCAGCCCCTTAGCCCTTGCTCGGTTCCCCTCGGGCGCACGCCGGTGTGCGCCCCTGAACCCCCCCGTTGATCAAGCCTGCGTCCATGGAACGCCCGTTCTGAACACCGCGTTCCACTCTCCACCGAATGATCACGGCAACGTTATCGAAGAGAGACTCGTCGTCGCAGCTCAGGGCCTTGGGTTAACGCAGCGTGGGCAAGGGCGCCGCAACTAGGAAGACTTGGCGTCGGCGCTCCGGCCGGGAAGGGCCGCGGCCCCGTCCTTGGTGACGCGCGTCGCCCCGAAGTAGTCCGGGGTGTCGATCTTGTCGAACCGGATCACGGCGCCGGTGTACGGGGCGTTGATCATGTATCCGCCGCCGACGTAGAGGCCGACGTGGTGGATCGCCCGGGAGTTCGTCAGATCATCGGAGAAGAACACCAGGTCGCCGGGGAGCAGTTGATCGCGCGACGGATGCGATCCGGCGTTGTACTGGTCGTTGGCGACGCGCGGCAGCTCGATCCCCACGGACTCGTACGCGGCCTTGGTCAGCCCCGAGCAGTCGAACCGCCCGTCCTGGTCCGCCGTCCCGTTCCCGCCCCACAGGTACGGGGTCCCCAACTGCTTCTGCGCGAAGTAGATGGCCCCGGCCGCCTGCTGCGAGGGCGCGACCCGCCCGATGGGCCGCTCGAAGCTCTTCGCGAGGGTCGTGATGGCCTTCACGTACCCCTGGGTCTCGTTGTACGGCGGCACGCCCTGGTGCTTGATCACCGCGCCCGGACCGGCGTTGTAGGCCGCGAGCATGTTGCTGACGGCATCTCCCGGGACGTTGCGCACCGATCCGGCGAGCTCGCAGTCGTACGAAGCCGCCGAAGGGATCGCGTCATTGGGGTCCCAGATGTCGCGGTCGCCGTCGCCGTCCCCGTCGATTCCGTGAGTGGCCCACGTACCGGGGATGAACTGGGCGATGCCGCGCGCGTCCGCCGGACTGACGATGTCCGGGTCCCAGCCGCTCTCCGAGTACAGCTGGGCGGCGAGGACGGCCGGTGACAGGGTCGGACAGAGGAGGCCCCACTTCTGCACCAATGCCTGGTACTTCCCGGGAACGGCGCCCTTGGCGAGGCCGACGGCGCGGCCGCCACCGGTCGCGATGCCCGCGGCGGCGGAGTACGTGCCGACCACGAGGAGAGCCACGAAGCACAGACACGCCCCGAAGCCGATCCCGCCGATCACCCAGAATCTGCGCACCCGTCAACCCTCCCCCATCACCCGGTCTTTCACCGGGATTCCCTGCGACGTGTCGGATTCATCCCTTTTGCGGCCCACTGTCGAATCCGTCGCAGCTGAAGCTCTTGTGATCCGTATCCGATGTGGCATGCCGGAACACCACCGTCCACCCACCGGGATCCTGCGCGAGCGGAGGCGCCTTGACGGTCTTGCCGTTGAGCTGCATGGAGAAGTCGTCCGGGTAGACGGCGTACTTCCACTTCAACTCGTCACCTTCGTACAGGTCCTGGGCCTTGGCAACGAAGCCGAGCTGGCGGTTGTCGGCCACCGACGTGGACCGGCCGTTCTCGTCGACTTCGTGCTGCGGCTTCACGACGACGGCCACGTAGTACGGCGGTGCGTCCGGGAGCGCGTTCTTGACCCGGAAGCCGATCTGCACCTTGCCCGACTTCAGCTGAGGGTCGTCGGCGGTCCTGGGCAGCGCGCTCTGGAAGTCGAGGATCTCGCCTTCCTCCACGGGCCGGGTGCAGGCCCTCCGGACGGGGTCGTAGTCGTCCAGGTCGGGCACGGTCTGCCGGATGTACACGGGCGGGCCGGCCGGGGCCTGCGCGGCGGGACTGCCGCTGAGCCGGCCCGCGGGGCTCGGGCCCGGGCTCACGTTCTCGCTCTGGCTTCGGCTCGGACTCGGGCCGTGTCCGCCGGCCCGGTCGCCCCCGCCGCCCCCTCCGCCCAGCGGCAACTTCCACACCGCCACGGCCCCCACCAGGGCCAGGGCGGCCCCGGCCGCCACCCACACGCCCGCCCTCCCACGGCGCCGCTCCGCTCCCGTTGCCGCGCGCCGGGTCGGGGGGTGGGACGGCGGGAGGCCCGGCCCCTGCGTCCGCATCTCGTGCACCGGCACGGCCTCGCCCAGCGCCCCCAGCCCCACGTACACCGGATCGTCGATCAGCGCGTCCCGTACGCCGCACCGGGCGATCACCTCCGCCGGCCCGGGCCGGGCCGCCGGGTCCTTCGCCACGCACGCCTCGATCAGCGCCGCCAGCCCCGGCTCCACCCCGGCCACGTCGATCGGCTCGTGCACCGCCCGGTATCCCACCGTCGCCGCCACGCCCGTACCGAACGGCGGCCGCCCGGTCGCCGCGTACGCGAGCGTGGCGCCCAGCGCGAAGACGTCCGCGGCGGCCCCCGCCCCGGCGCCGAGCAGCACCTCGGGCGCCGTGTACCCCGGGGTCCCGGGCGCCTGGCCGTCCTGCGTGAGGGCCGTCTCGCCGACCCCGCGCGCGATGCCGAAGTCGATGAGCTGCGGACCCTGCGCGCCCAGGATGACGTTCTGCGGCTTGAGGTCCCGGTGGGTCACCCCGTACGCGTGGACGCTCGCCAGCCCCTCCGCGAGGGCCGCGAACAGCCGCCGGCAGGTGTCCGCGGGCAAACCGCCGCGCTCCGCCACGGCATGACCGAGCGTCGGCCCCGCCACGTACTCCGTCGCCAGCCAGAACGGCGGCGCCGCCAGCGAGGCGTCGATCAGGTTCGCCGTGTACGCCGACCGCACCGCCCGTACGGTCTCGGCCTCGCGCCGGAAGCGGGCGAGTGCCTCCGGGTGCCCGGTGATCTCGTCCCGGATCACCTTCACCGCCACCAGGCGGCCGCCGGGCGAGCGCCCGAGGTACACCTGGCCCATCCCTCCGGCACCGAGCCGGGCCAGCAGCGCGTGTGCCCCGATGCGGGCGGGGTCGACGTCTCTCAGGGCCTCCACCGGCACGAGCCTGCCACACCGACTCCCGTCCCCGGCAGGCGGGTTGGCCCCTCTCCCGGCGTCAGGAACGCGGTGCGACGAACAGGCTCTGCGCGCTGCGGCCGATGGGCCCCTTCTCGTCGTGCAGCCGGGCGTCGGCCAGCCCGATCCCGCCCGCGTCCACGCTCGTACGGGCCTCCACGCAGGCCCACTCCCCCACCGGGTGACGGTGCAGGTGCACGGTCAGGTCGCTGTTGAGGAACACGTACCGGCCGAAGTCCATCACCGAGCTGATCCCGTTGCCCGAGTCGGCGGCCACCAGCACCCGGTCCAGGGGCCTGGGCTCCTCCCCGGCGACGAGCGGCACCTTCATCCGCATCCAGCAGGTACCCGGCCCCGGCTCGACGAACGCGCCCTCGGTGAACCGGGTCTCCATCGCCGAGTGGTAGCCGGTCTCCCACGGCACCGGGAAGAACGGAGTCGGCCCCACCTCCCCGGGCGGCGGCAGCTGCGGCCCCGGCGCCACGCCCGGTACGGCCTCCCCGGCCACCCGGATCCGCAGCGCCCGCGCGAGCATCACCGGCGCACCCCCGGCCGGCGCGAGGCAGGCCTCGACCACCTGGGTGCTGCGTCCGGCCCGGAGCACGGAGGTGGTGACCTCCAGCGCGCCGATCGGCACCGGCCGCAGGATCTCGTACGTGATCCTCGCTATCCGCATGTCCGCGCGGGCGCCCTCCCGCTCCTCCACGGCCCGCCCGAGCAGCGCGGCCGGCGGCCCGGCGTGCTGCGAGCCCGGGTCCCACGGCCCGCGCGTGTACTCGGTGGCCAGGAACCGGCCGGCATCGACCCGCTCGTAGAACGCCTCGGAGATCGCCATGGCCGGCACGCTACCGACAGGTAACCCGTCCCGCCAGGCCCTCCCGGCAGCCCGGCGGGTCCGAACCTCGCGGGTCGGACCCTCGCGGGAGGATCCGGACCCCGCGGTCTCCTACGCGGGCTCAGCGGGCTCAGCGGGCGAAGCCCAGCCCGACGCCCAGCCCCACCAGCACCGACCCGATCGCCCGGTTCAACGCCTTCTGGGCCTTCAGCATCCGGTCACGCAGCCGCGAGTTCGAGAAGAACAGCGCCACCGCACCGAACCAGCCCAGGTGCGCCGCCGACATGAACAGCCCGTACCCGGCCTGCTGCCACAGCGGGGTCTGCGGATCGACGACCTGCGTGAACGTCGACACGACGAACAGCGTGGTCTTCGGATTGAGCACGTTGGTCAGGAACCCGGAGCGCAGCGCGCCCAGCCGCGTCAGCTCCGGCTTGGACTCCAGGTCGACGCTCACCTCGGCCCGCGCCCGGAAGGTCCGTATCCCGATCCACACCAGGTACGCGGCGCCCGCCAGCTTGATCGCCGTGAACAGGGCCGTGGAGGAGGCGATGAGCAGACCGACCCCGAGCATCGTGTACGAGACGTGCACCAGTACCCCGGCCGCGACCCCGGCCGCCGCGAACAGCCCGGTGGGGCGCCCGTACAGATAGCTGTTCCGTACGACCATGGCGAAGTCGGCGCCGGGACTGATCACGGCGAGGAGGGTGATGACGGCAACTGCGATCACTTCTGTCATGTACGGGATGCTCGCCGCCCCCGCGCCCCCGATCAACCCCTCACCCGGCCCCGCGCGCCCGACCCGTCACAATGGAGGGGTGTCCGCCAAACCCGCCATACCCGGCACCCCCGCAGTCCCCGCCCTCCCCGTGCTGCAAGCAGACTGCTCGAAATGCTTCGCGCTCTGCTGCGTCGCCCTGCCCTTCGCCAAGTCCAACGACTTCGCCGTGAACAAGGCCGCCGGAACGCCCTGCAGGAACCTCCAGGAGGACTTCCGCTGCGGCATCCACACCCGGCTGCGCGACAAGGGCTTCCAGGGCTGCACCGTCTTCGACTGCTTCGGCGCGGGCCAGCAGGCCTCCCAGGTGACCTTCGGAGGCCGGGACTGGCGTACGCACCCCGGCACGGCCGCCGCCATGTACGAGGTCTTCCCGGTGCTGCGGCAACTGCACGAGCTGCTCTTCTACGTCACCGAGGCACTCGCCCTCCCGGCGGCCGCCCCGGTCCACGCGGACCTGCGCCGCGCGCAGGCCGAGACCGCCCAGTGGACCGCGGCCGACGCGGACGCCCTCACCACCCTGGACGTCGGCGCCCTCAGGCAGCGCGTCAACACGCTCCTCCTGCGCGCCAGCGAACTGGCCCGCGCCAAGGCCCCGGCCCGCAAGAAGAACCACCGCGGAGCCGACCTGATGGGCGCCCGCCTCGCCGGCGCGGACCTGCGCGGCGCCAACCTGCGCGGCGCCTACCTGATCGCCGCGAACCTCAGCGGAGCCGACCTGCGCCTCGCGGACCTCATCGGCGCCGACTTCCGCGACGCCGACCTGCGCGGGGCGGACCTGCGCGATGCCCTCTTCCTGACCCAGCCCCAGCTGGGCGCTGCCCGGGGCGACGCGGCGACCAAGATCCCGTCGACCTTGGCCCGTCCCGCCCACTGGTCCGCGTAGACCGGCACGGCAGCCGTCACGGCCTGATGATGGCCGTCCAGCCCGACGGGCAGGTGAGCACGGCCGCCGGCGTGTAGGTGCACTGGTTCTCGAAGACGTCCCCCGTGGTCGTCAGCACCTTCACGTACACCGTGAAGCCCACGGTGGCGACCGACACCCCGCACGCGTTCCGGGGGTGCCCCGGATTGAGCTGCGTCGTGAGGTCCCTCCAGGTGTACGAGCCGATCGGCGCCGTCTCCCGTACGCCCAGGGAGGTCCTCCCCCGGTGGAGCACGGCGCTGAACTCCGTGTCACTCGCCCCCAGGGCCGTGTCGATGTCCTCGCACGGCCCGTGCGGACCGTTGGGACCCCGGTCGCCCTTCGGCCCCTTCGGCCCCTGGGGCCCGCGCTCACCCTTCGGCCCCTGCGGTCCCTTGTCGCCCTTGGGCCCCTGGGGACCCCGGTCGCCCTTCGGCCCGGCGCACGGGTTCGCAGGCTTGGCCGCCTTCCTGACCTTGGCGGCCTTGGCGGCCTTGCCGGGGGCCTTGGCCGGCAGCGTCCTCGCGTCCGGCTCCGGACACCTGCTGCTCCAGCCGGGTGCGATCGTCGCGCCCGTCCCCTCAGTGGCCGCCATCGCCGGAACCGAGGCGCCCGCGAACGCGAGAGCCAGCGGAACTGCGAGAGCACCGACACACCACGCCCGCCGACCTGCCTTTACTGCGGAACCCATCCGTCTACTCCTTGCGTCGTCCTACCGAACGGCCTGGAGCATCTCCCGCAACCCGCCATCGGTATGGAATGACTGACGGAATGTCGGACGAACGTCAGCGACTCGGCCCAACGACACGCCCGCACACTGCGCCGAACGGCGGCCACCCCAGCGGCCCCCCGCACGGCGAGAGGGCAATCATTGCCCGGGGTCACCCTCCGTGATACACAGAGTGACCATATGTTCTCCCGCGTACCCGCCGCCCGTGCCCAGGTCAGAGCGCGCGGGCGGGTCCAAGGGCGGGAGATCGGGTAAAGAGAGCCGTCAAGTCGACGTACGGCGGCGGTTTCATCAGCGAAGATAGTGCGTGACCCCTGCCGTCGGGCACGGGCTACCGGAACTACCCATACAGGGGCGGTGAGTTACATGATCCTGGCAGCCGAAAAGGGCGACATCACCACCATCATCGGCGGAATCGCCCCGAACTGGGGGCCGTTCGGCAGTCTCGGCAATGAAGCGAAGGTCATGATCGAGGTGGTCATGGCCGTCGCGATCCTCCTCTGCCTCGGCATCGCCATCTGGGGCGCGGCCAAGCAGCGCATCGGCGCGACCGCACTGCGCGACACGTTCAGCGCGGAGCAGGGCAAGGGCCTGATCGTCGCCGGCCTCACCGGCGTGTTCATCATCGGCTCCCTCGGCACCCTCTTCACGATCGTCTACGGAATGGCCGTCTAGCCGGGCCGCCCACCGGCTGCCGGACCTGATGAAAACCAGCGCTACCGTCGTACGAGGCGGAGGGGGCGGACACGGAATGAGCAACGACGACCAGTACGGCGGCGGCGCCGGAGGCAGCGGCTACGGCGAGATCGGCGGCACGGGCCAGACGCGCACCCGTCTCCCGGAGCCCGCCTCGGACGGCGCCCCGCCCCGCCGCACCCCGCGCGCCTCGCGCGGCCTGGTCACGGTGGTCGGCGTGGTGGTCCTCCTGATCGCCGCGATCGCCTTCGCCAACCAATCCGGAGACACCCCCACCACCCCCGCGTCGAACACCCCCCCGACCCCCGCCTCCACCGCGGCAACAGGCACCCGCCCGGTCGACGGCAAGAACGGCGGAATCCCCTCCGGCTTCGCGCAGACCGAGCAGGGCGCCCAGTCGGCCGCCGCCAACTTCGCTGTCGCGCTGGGCTCTGACGGCATGTTCGACAGCGCCCGTAGAAAGGCCATCGTCCAAGCCGTGTACGTGCCGAACGTGGCCGCCGCACGCCAGGGCGACCTCGACCGCGTCTACACGGACGGGCAGTTCTTGTCGCGCATCGGCCTCGATGCCACCGGCAAGGCGCCGAAGGGCCTCCAGTTCATCTCGCGTACGAGCCCCGTCGGGACCAAGGTGGAGAAGTTCTCCCCCGACACCGCGACCGTCTCCGTCTGGCACTCGACCTTGTTCGGTCTCGCGGGCGAGGGCTCGAAGAACCCGGTCGCGGAGAGCTGGTACACCAACACGTTCGAGCTTCGCTGGGTCAACGGCGACTGGCGCGTCGCCGACTTCACGCAGAAGGACGGCCCGGCCCCGGTCGGCCGTGACCAGAGGGCTGCCTCCGCCGAGGAGATGGCCGCAGCCGTGTCGCAGTTCGGGGGGCTCACCTATGCACGCTAGCCGTCGGGGCTTGTCCTTCGCAGCCGTCGCAGCCGCCTTGCAGACCACTGCGGTCCTCCTGGCCACCCGCGCGGTCGCAGCTCCCACGCCCGATCCGACCGCGACCCCCGGCCCGCAGGCGAGCAACGACCCCTGCGACCTGATCCGGGGCCCCGCCAAGGACTACTGCGAGCGCGGCAGCGGCGCCGGCGGCGCCCCCCGCACCGGCCTGGCCCCCAGCGACCCGGCCGACGCCCTCAACCCCCTCGCCTCCCTGGCCAAGGGCTGCGCCGACGCCGCCGCCTGGATCGTCACCGAGCTCAGCAAAGCGATCAACGGCACGGCCAACGTCGACTTCACCAACGGCGCCTTCCTCAAGCAGTACGCCGTCGTCTTCGCCGCCTCCACCATCCTCACGCTCGTGCTCTGGCTCTTCGCCGTCGCCAAGCGCGCCATCCGCGGCGTCCCCCTCACCACCGCCATCTCCGAAGCCGTCGGCTTCCTCTGGCTCACCGTCCTCGCCTCCGCCTTCACCCCCCTGATCCTCTACACCGTCGTCTCCGCCACCGACGGCGTCACAGAAGTCATCGCCTCGGCGAGCGGCGGCCAGACCGACGTCTTCTTCGGCTCCTTCATCGAGGCCCTCAAGAAGGGCGACTCCATCGGCGGCGGCCCGATCATGCTGATCGTCGTCTCCCTCGTCACCGTCCTCGCCGCCGGCGTCCTCTTCCTCGAACTCTTCATCCGGGCCGCCCTCCTCTACGTCGGCGCCCTCCTCGGCGTCGTCGTCTACGCCGGACTCGTCGACCGCAACCTCTGGGGCCACGTCCGCCGCTGGGCCGGCATCATGATCGCCGTCATCCTCGTGAAGCCGGTCATCGTCATCGTCCTCGGCCTCGCCGGAGCCCTCGCCGGCGAGAAGGGCCCCAACGCCTTCTCCGCCGTCGTCTCCGGCCTCGCGATCATCCTCCTGGCGATCTTCGCCTCCGCGATGATCTACCGCTTCGTCCCCGGCTTCGGCGACGAGATCGCCTCCGCCCGCTCCAACCGCAGCAAGGCCACCGACGGCGCCCAGGCCGCCGCCGTCATCAGCTCCCCTGCCTCCCTCGTATCCCAGGGCATCAAGACGCACAGCAGCCGCGGCGCCCACCGCGGCGGTGGCGACGGCGGCGGCTCCAGCGCCCCCCGCCCCGCCAACCCCCTCTCCGGAGGCGTGGCCGCCCACAGCAGCCGCCCCAGCTCCGGCGGCGGGGCCGGCGGCGGATCCATCCCCTCCGCCACACCCCCGCCCCGCACGAGTTCGAGTACGAGGAACACAGGAGGTGACGGGCGTTGACGACCCAGTCACACCAGCTGCACCCGATCGCGCCCCGCCGCACGTATCTCATCGGCCGGGCCCGGCCGAACGCGATCGTCGGCAAGAACCGCGAGAGCGGCGAGATCGCCCTGATCATCGTCGGCGCGTTCCTCGGCATGATGAGCGGCCTGCTCGTCCCCGACCTCACCCTGCGCATCGTCAGCCTCGCCGGGTTCCCCATGCTCGCGCTCGCCGCCGTGTACGTCCCGTACAAGGGCCGCACCTTCTACAAGTGGTTCGAGATCAACCGCAGCTACAAGCGCACCCTGCGCCGCGGGACCACGTACCGCTCCTCCGCCATGGAGGCCGGCGTCCGCGCCGCCGACGGCCGCGAGGTCGAGGTCGGCCCGCCCCCCGGCATCGGCCGGATCAACTGGCTCGCCGCCCCCTTCGGCCCCGACGAGATCGCCGTCCTCCTCCACGCCGACCGCAGAACCGTCACCGCCGCCATCGAGATCGAAGGCCCCGGCGTCGGCCTGCGTGACAGCGAGGACCAGGAAGCCCTCGTCGACCGCTTCGGCACCCTCCTCAAGCACGTGGCCAACGGCGACGGCTTCGTCACCCGCCTCCAGATGCTCGCCCGTACGCTCCCCGCCGACCCGGACGCCCACGCCAAGGACGTCGCCCAGCGCGGCGACATCAACGCCCCCGTCTGGCTGCGCGACTCGTACGACCAGCTCCAGTCGATGGTCTCCACCTCCTCCGAGCAGCACCGCGCGTACCTCGTCGCCTGCATGCACTACACGCGCGAACTCGCCGCCGAGGCCCACACCATCGCCCGCGCCGGCACCCCCCACAAGGGCCGCAAACTCGACCGCGACGCCGGCCTCGCCATCGTCATGGCCCGCGAGCTCACCGACATCTGCGCCCGCCTCGCCGAGGCCGACATCCGGGTCCGCCAGCCCCTCGGCCAGGGCCGCCTCGCCTCCCTCGTGCACTCCATGTACGACCCGGACCACCCCATCGACCACATCCAGGCCATGACCAAGCGCAACGCCTGGCCCGCCGAACTCGACGCGGTGGAACCCACCTACCTCCAGGCCAAGACCCGCGAGTCCTCCACCCGCGCCCCCTGGTGCCACGCCACGGCCTGGGTGAAGGAGTGGCCGATGACCCCGGTCGGCGTCAACTTCCTCGCCCCCCTCCTCGTCCACACCCCGGACGTGATCCGCACCGTCGCCGTCACCATGGATCTGGAGCCCACCGAGGTGGCCATCGAGCGCATGCTCACCGAGAAGACCAACGACGAGGCCGACGCCAGCCGCGCCGCCAAGATGAACCGCACCGTCGACCCCCGCGACATCGCCGCCCACGGCCGACTGGACCAGAGGGGTGAAGATCTGGCCAGCGGTGCGGCAGGAGTCAACCTGGTCGGGTACATCACGGTGTCCTCCCGATCCCCGGAGGCCCTCGCCCGCGACAAGCGCACCATCCGCGCCTCCGCGGGCAAGTCCTACCTGAAGCTGGAGTGGTGCGACCGCGAGCACCACCGCGCCTTCGTCAACACCTTGCCGTTCGCCACCGGCATCCGACGCTAGCTGGAGGGAAGTGCCGCCCATGCGAGATCCCATGTCCGCTCTGACGGACGCCTTCACCAGCTTCCTGTTCGGCAAGGTCGAGACCACGCGCCTGCCCGTACGCACCTCCACCGGGCAGGCGCAGGCCGTCTACCTGCCCACCGCCGCCCCCGGACTCGGCGACTCCGGCGTCATCATCGGCCGCGAGGTCTACAGCGGCAAGGGCTACATCTACGACCCGTTCCAGCTGTACGGCCAGCAGCTCCCGGCCCCGCACTGGCTGGTCCTCGGCGAGTCCGGCAACGGCAAGTCCGCCCTGGAGAAGACGTACGTCCTGCGCCAGCTCCGCTTCCGGGACCGCCAGGTCGTCGTACTGGACGCCCAGGGCGAGGACGGCGTCGGCGAGTGGAACCTCATCGCGCAGCAGCTGGGGATAACCCCCATCCGCCTGGACCCCATCGCCGCCAACGACGACGGGATCCGCCTCAACCCCCTCGACCCGGCGATCACGACGACCGGCCAGCTCGCGCTGCTCCGGACCATCATCGAAGTCGCCATGGGCCACGGCCTCGACGAACGCTCCGGCTTCGCGCTCAAGGTCGCGCACGCGTACGTCGTCGACATGATCCGCGACCGCCAGCCGGTCCTCACGGACATCGTGGAACAGCTCCGCCACCCGGAGGCCGAGTCCGCGGAAGCCATGAACGTCGACATAGACGATGTCCGCGCCTGGGGCCTCGACGTCGCGCTCGTCCTCGACCGCCTGGTCGACGGCGACCTCCGCGGCATGTTCGACGGCCCCACCACGGTGGGCATCGACCTGGACGCCCCCCTCATCGTCTTCGACCTCTCCCACATCGACCGCAACTCGATCGCCATGCCGATCCTGATGGCGATCGTGGGCGTCTGGCTGGAACACACCTGGATCCGCCCGGACCGCAAGAAACGCATCTTCCTGGTCGAAGAGGCCTGGCACATCATCAACAGCCCCTTCGTGGCCCAGCTGTTCCAGCGCCTCCTCAAGTTCGGCCGCCGCCTCGGCCTGTCCTTCGTCGCCGTCGTCCACCACCTCTCGGACGTCGTCGACGGCGCGGCCGCCCGCGAGGCCGCGGCCATCCTCAAGATGGCCTCGACCCGCACGATCTACGCCCAGAAAGCGGACGAGGCCCGGGCGACGGGCCGAGTCCTGGGCCTCCCCCGCTGGGCGGTGGAGATCATCCCCACCCTCACCCCCGGTATCGCGGTCTGGGACGTCAACGGCAACGTCCAGGTGGTCAAACACCTGATCACGGAGGCGGAGCGCCCCCTCGTCTACACGGACCGCGCCATGACGGAGTCCTCGTCCGGGCCCCAGCTCCCCGACGACCTGCTGGCAGCCGAACTGGAGGCGGAGGAAAGAGCCCTCCTGATGGAACGCCACCGCAACGGCGGCCCGGGCTCGGCGACCACGGTGGCGTAAATGCGCGAACGCACGGGAAAAGAACCGGGCGGCATCCCGGACGCCGTCCTCCTCGCCCTCCTGGCGTTCCTCCTGGGCCTGACGGCCCTGGTCTGGACGTCCACGGGCCTTGCCGCGCTCTTCGCGAAGGGCGCCTGGCCGTCCACGGTCACGTTCACGCGCACCCCCGGCGCGGTACGCGCCCTGATAGCTCAACCGCACGACATCCCGGGGGCCTGGCCGGACACGGCCCCTTCGGCCCTCTCGGGCTGGGGCCTCTTCTGGGGCCTCTTCATCAGCCAACTCCTGGTCCTGTTCGTACTGACGATCTTCGTGATGGGCGTGATCGCCCGCACGAAGTCCCGCCGAACCAAGCAGACCCCGCCGCCCGTCCCAGCCGATCCGCTCCCGGTGGCCGGGCCGCACCACCCCTCCACGCCGCCCGTCCCGACCGCGGCGGCGGCGGCGGCCAAGCCGGCCCCGCCGTCCTTCGGGGCGCCGGGGTCCGGGGGCAGAGCCGCCGGCGGCGCCGACCTCACGATCCCGACCCCTACCGCGCCGCACCACGCACCCCCGCTGCCCATTCCGGCGCCGGCGGCACATCCAGTCCCGCCGGCGTTCGAGGCGCGGGGACCCGGGGGCGGCGCCGCCGGCGGCGGCAACGACAGCAGCGGGAGCGGGAGCGGCATGGCCTACGGCTCGCCGGCCCAGCGCCACCCCTTGGCCCTCGAGGCCCTGGCGGCAGCGGAGGGCTCCGCCCTCGTCGTCACCTCCTCCCCCGCCCTCTGGGCGGAGACCAAGGACGCCCGCGCCAAACTCGGCCCGGTCCTCCTCTACGACCCCTCCCACCTCTGCGACACCCCGGCCCGCATGCACTGGAACCCCGCCGAAGCCTGCGCCGACCGCGACACCGCCGCCGCCCGCGCGATCGCGCTCCTGGCCCCCGTACGCCCCCAGGCCCGCATGGACGCGGCCATCGCCGACACGGCGGAAACGCTCCTGCGCAGCTGGCTGCAAGCGGCGGCCCTCGACGGCCGCCCGTTCAAGCAGCTGCACCGCTGGGCCCAGGGCAACAGCGCCCAGGACCCGGTCCGCATCCTCCGTACCCACCCCCAGGCCGCCCCCGGCGCCGCCGGCGAGCTGGAGAGCGCGCTCACCGCCCATCCCGAACGCCGTGAGCAGGCCCAGCACCTGACGGCCCGTGCCCTCTCCTGCCTCACGTCGATCCACATCCGCGAGGCCTGCAACCCGAACCGAACAGACGCACTGACCCTCGCATCGTTCGTGGCCGAAGGGGGCACCCTCTACTTGGTGGGGGAACCGCTGGAGGATCCCCGTACCCACCCGGGTG
Source organism: Streptomyces sp. NPDC051109 (assembly GCF_044455885.1). NCBI lineage: Bacteria > Bacillati > Actinomycetota > Actinomycetes > Kitasatosporales > Streptomycetaceae > Streptomyces > Streptomyces sp. NPDC051109. The sequence goes on along the minus strand of NZ_JBITFF010000012.1, from coordinate 967 downwards.
CGATGCCGCTGATCACCGCACTCGCCGCGAGCGTGGTCGAGCACGGCCGCCGCATGGCCGCACGGTCATCCCACGGCCGGCTCGACCCACCACTCACCCTGGTCCTGGAGGACGTCGCGGCCGTGGCGCCGATCCCCCAGCTCCCCGAGCTCCTCCAGGAGGGGTCCCTCCCCCTGCTCGCCCTGTGCCGCAGCCGTGAACAGGCCCGCGCCCGCTGGCCGGAGGCAGCCGCGCTCCAGCACTAGGGGCTGTCGTTCGAAGTCCCGTCTGGCTGGAGCGCTCCCTAGGGGCGCGGCAGGACGTATTCGAACTCCTTGGCCCCCGGATCAGCCGGCACCGGGAGGACCTCGCCCGTCGGACGGAAACCGAACCGCCGGTAAAAGGCCGCGGCTCGCGGGTTGTCCTCGTGAACGAAGAGCCGTACCCGCTCCAGCGCCGGCCCCTCCAGCGACCAGGCCCAGTCCAGCGCGGTCGCGAAGAGCGCCTCGGTCAGCCCGGTACCCCTCTGCTCGGGACGTACGAACACACCCACCAGGTGCCCTTGGGTCTGCTCGACGGCGCGCTCGAAGAAGTCGGTGGTCCCACCCTCCTCGACGAGGACGGTCACGGACCCGGCCCACTGCCCGTCCGGTGCCTCGGCCACGAACTGCCGTGCACGGCGCCCGTGCGAAGCCCCGCTCGCCCGGTCCTGCCAGAACTCGTCCGTCCTGGCCTCGGCCTGGTCCAGGGTCTCCAGGAAGGCCACCGGCGCCGCCGGGTCCTTGAGCGCGGTGATCCGCAGCTCCTTGACCTTCTCCCACTCGTCCGCCCGCACCGCGCGCATCACGTATTCACTCATGCCCCGGATCCAATCACAGGCCGGCATGACCGTAAACGCAGAAAAGCCCCGTACCGGATACCCGGTACGGGGCTTTCTACAATGATTGTTCGGCGGCGTCCTACTCTCCCACAGGGTCCCCCCTGCAGT
>NZ_JBITFF010000011.1:37786-248540 GCF_044455885.1 Streptomyces sp. NPDC051109 | reverse complement strand
CTCGTCCGACAACGTCAATTCGGCCTTCGGCCGTCCCGTCCGTACCACAGGGCAAGCTTATACATCTGAACAGAATTCCCGACTCAGAAGACTAGCGGCCGTGGCGGCCCGGCGTCGTCGCACGGCGTCGGGCCACGCCGAACAGCACGGCCGCTCCGACGGCCAGCACGCCTGCCCCGGCGATCGCGATCGCCGGGGTGGCGGCGCTTCCGCCCGTCGCGGCGAGGCCGGTGCCGGTGCCGGTGCCGGCGGGAGAGTCCGACGGGACCGGGGCGAGGGCGGTGCTGCCGTTCGTCTTCGGGTCGTTGTCGCCGTGGCCGTTGTGCTCCACGGTGGACTTGCTCTGGCCGTCCGCGATCTGCTGGTCCGTCGGGGCCTTGGGCGCGTCCGAGGGGCGCCCGTCCCCGGTGGAGGGCTTGGCGCTGGGCTTCGTACTCGGCTTCGTGCTCGGGGTGGTGCCGGTGCCGGTGCCGGTGCCGGTGCCATTGCCGCCGTTGTCCTTGCCGAACACCACGTCGGAGCAGGTGTAGAAGGCCTCCGGGCTGTCCGAGCGCTGCCAGATGCTGTAGATCAGGTGCCGCCCGGACTTGCTCGGCACGCTGCCGGAGAACACGTAGTCCCCGTTCTGCATGCCCGGGTCGGTGGCCTCCGCGAACGGCGCAGGCTCCAGGTCCGACCACTTCAGCGGCTTCGACGGGTCGTAGCCGTCCTTCGTGATGTACAGCTCGAAGGAGCCCTTGTGCGGGGCGGTGCCCTTGTACCGGAAGGTGTGCGCGCCCGCCGCCATCGGGCTGGCCGGCCAGTCGGCGCGGGCCAGGTCCAGGCCCCGGTACTTGTCGTTGCCGGCGGAGCAGAGCTGCCCGTTCGGGATCAGCGACCGGTGGTTGCCCGCCGCGTTGGCGATGTTCACCGCGTTCCAGTCGTAGAACGCCTGGGCCCCGCTCGCCGCCACCGCCGCCTTGCAGGCAGCCGACTTCGGCGACTCCGGCCCCTCCGCGTAGCAGGCCGCCACCCGGCTGACCGGGTCCGTCATCGAGCCGTGCGCGGCCGCGGGCCCGGCGGCGTACGCGGCCACCGCGAGCGGGGCGAGGCCGGCTGCGGCGATACGGGTCACGGTGCGGCGGCGGCGTGCGGGCATGGGTGGATCTCCTTCGGAGCGGCGATGCGGGCACCACGGTCGTGGGTGTGCCGGGAGCCGGCCGGGCGGCGCCGCCCCCCCGTGGGTCCGACGCCGCCCCGTGCCCTCCTCGGCCCCGCCAAGCTAGCCCCCCGCACCCCCGCCACCACCCGTTTCGACCCCCTCCCGAAGATCCTTAGGCTCCCCTTAAGGCACCGGTAAGCACGGCCTCAGGAAGGGGCGGCCACGCCGTGCGCGGAGGGCGGGAGCCAGGTCAGGCGAGGAGGGGGGCCAGGCCCTCAGGGGTGTGCGCCTGGGCGGCCAGGGCGTCCAGGGCGCGCACGGCCTCGGCCGCCGCCTGCGGGTCGCTCTCCCCGAGCCCGCTCGCCGCGAACTCGTCCTCGTCCAGCCGCAGGACGCTCGCTCCGTCCGCCGAGACCCACAGGTCCAGATCCAGGTCCTCGACGAGGATCCCGCCCTCTCGCACCACCGCCGGGCGCGTGATGTCGCAGTACCAGCCCTTGAGGACGCCCTCGCCCGTCCGGACCTCCTTGACCGCGTACCAGCGGGTCCGCCAGAAGTGCTCGGTGAAGACGTCGCCCGGCTCGAAGCGCACGAAGCCGAAGTCCCGTACGCCTTCGGCCGCCCAGGGGGCCCGTACGGAGATCCGGTCGCCCGTGTCGGCGACCAGGGCCGCGGGGTAGCGGATCTTGGTGCGGCCCGCCTTGGTGAGGGTGACGGTGAGGTGATCGGTCATGGCCTGCTCTCCGGCTTCTTGGCGTAGCGCGTCTCGGTCGCGCAGATCTCGTACCCGAACCACTTGTTGACGGCGAGCATCGGCTCGTTCCCCGTGTCGTTGCCCGTGAAGGCCTCCGTGTAGCCGGCGGCGCGGGCCCGTCGGAGCGAGTCCGTCTTGGCGAGCTTGGCCAGCCCGCGGCCGCGGAACGCGCGCAGGGTGCCGGTCATCGCCGAGCCGTAGCGGGAGGCGCCGTCGGTCCGGGCCGCGCAGAACGCGGCCACGACGCCGTCGACCAGCACGACCCGGGTCAGCTCCCGGTCGAGCGTCGGCTCGTTCCAGACACTGCCCAGCCAGTCCTCGTAGCCGGCCGGCACCTCCGGTACGTCGCCCGGCTCGTCGGCCGACACCGCCGCGTCGGCCTCGAACAGCGGGCGCGGGTCGGCGGCGAAGGCCGAAGCCGGGCGCAGCTCGACCCCGGCGGGGAGGACGGCGGGGAGCTCCGGCAGCGGGCCGGCGGCCAGGTCCAGGCGCAGGAAGTGCGCGGAGCGGGAGGGCCGGTAGCCGCGCCGCTCGGCGAACGAGCGGTGGGCCGGCTCGTCGAGGACCCAGGCGTACGTCTCCACCGCGCCCTCGGCGGCCAGGTACTCCTCGGCCGCGCGCAGCAGGGCGGTCCCGGCGCCGAGGCCGCGGTGTGCGGGGTCGACGTAGGCGTTGACGAAGGACCGGCCGGGCTCGGGGCTCCGGTACACGAGCCCGACCTCGGCGGTGCCCACGACGAGACCGTCCTCGGTCTCGGCGGTGAGGACCCGGTAGCGCCTGTCGGGGGGCGAGGCGGCGAGTTGGTGGGCCAGGCCGGCAGAGGTGGTGATCATGAAGGGCAGCGCGGCGCGGCGCACCCGTACGACGGACTCCGCGTCCCGGGGATCGTCCGGGCGGAGGTCGCGGATCTTTACGGTCATGGCGTCGACCGTAGGCGCGGGGGCGGGGCGCACGCCTCCGAATTTCCCCGCGGATGGGGGAGAATCGCCGGGTGACCTCGACGAACCTGAAGATCCGGATCGACGGGGCGGCCGGCGCGGCCGCCCCGTACGAGCAACTGCGCACGCAGATCGCGGAGGCGGCGCGCTCCGGGGAGCTGCCGGTCGGGTACAAGCTGCCGACGGTGCGCGGGCTCGCCGAGGAGCTGGGGCTGGCGGCGAACACGGTCGCGAAGGCCTACCGGGCCCTGGAGGGCGACGGGGTGATCGAGACCCGCGGCCGCAACGGGACCTTCGTCGCGGCGGCCGGCGACGGGGCCGCCCGTGAGGCGGCCGCCGCCGCGCAGGCCTACGCGGAGCGCGCGAAGCGGCTGGGCCTCACCTTCGACGAGGCGACGGCGGCCGCCCTCGACGCCCTGCGCGCCCGCTACGGCAACTGACCGACACCCCTAGGGGGCGTACGGGCGCAACTGCGCCCGGAGGTGGTGCTGCAGGGGCCGTCCCATGGCCGCCATGTCCTGCTCGATCGTCAGCTCCCCGCCGCCGAAGGCGTACCGGCGCCGCATGGCGGTGACCTCCTTGGCCTTGGGGGTGAGGGCGACGGTGTCGGTGGCGATCTCGATCTCCGTCCCGGACACGCGGCCGGTGTACGTCTCCACGATGCCGGTCGGGTGCGCCAGGACGACCTCCAGAGAGGCGTCGGGCAGGATCCGCCACCACCCGGACTCCCGTCCCGAGGGGCGCAGGGCGGTGCCGGACTCGTCGATCAGCCAGGCCCGCGACTCGTAGCGCAGGAACGGCCGGCCGTCGTGGCTGAAGGTGATCTCCTGCTCGTACCGGAACCCCTGCTCCAGGGTCGGGTATTCGCCGCGGCCCCGGCCGTGCCAGCGCCCGAGGAGGGGCAGCACCGGCCGCAGCTGCGGGTGCGGCTCGGGGCCCTCGCCGAGGACGTGGCTGTCGGGGTACGGATTCTCCTGCGCCGGCTCGGGCACGTGCACTCTCCTGCTCGGTGGCGTCCCCGGCTGCTTCGGCCGGGTCCGGGGCCGACCCGGCCGGCCCGGCCGGTCGGCCCGGGGCGGTCGGCCGTCCGGCGCTCCGGGGCCCATTGTCCTCGGCGCGCGGGCGGCGACCGTACGCGCCCCGCCAGCGGAGCCGGTCCTTACAGGTAGAGGCCCGGCTCCGCGCCGTGCCGGCCCTGCGGCGGCAGCATCGACGCGGGGCCCGTGCCCCGCCGCAGCGCGAACAGTTCGGCGAGCGTGGCGCCCTCGCGCGACACCCCCTCGTCCGTGCCCAGCCAGTCCACCGCCTCGCCGTGCGTCAGCCGGCCGACCTCGATGCGGGCCAGGCAGCGGCCCGGCCGGACCACCGCCGGGTGGAGCCGCTCCAGGTCCTCGTTCGTGGTCACGCCGACCAGTACGTTGCGGCCCTGGCCGAGCAGCCCGTCCGTCAGGTTCAGCAGTCGCGACAGCGCCTGGCCCGCCGTGTGCCGGGCCTCGCCGCGGATCAGCTCGTCGCAGTCCTCCAGCAGCAGCAGCCGCCAGCGGCCCTTCGCCGTGCCCTCGTCCTCGCCGATCGCGATGTCCATCAGGTACCCGACGTCGTTGAACAGCCGCTCCGGGTCCAGGACGCAGTCCACCTGGCACCAGTCCCGCCACGACCGGGCCAGCGTCCGCAGCGCCGAGGTCTTGCCGGTGCCCGGCGGGCCGTGCAGCAGGAGCAGCCGGCCCGCGATGTCGTCCGGGGTCACCTTCATCAGCCGGTCCATCGCCCCGGCCACCGGCGCCGTGTAGTTGGGCCGCACCTCCGCCCAGGTCCCGGCCGCGATCTGGCGGGTCGTCCGGTACGGGCCGCGCCGCGGGGAGACGTACCAGAAGCCCATCGTGACGTTCTCCGGCTGCGGTTCGGGCTCGTCCTGCACCCCCTCCGTGGCCTCGCCGAGCACGGTGGAGGCGAGTTCGTCGCTGACCGCCGTCACCGTCACGTCCGCGCCCCGGCTCCAGCGGGAGACGAGCATCGTCCAGCCCTCGCCCTCGGCGAGCGTGGCGCTGCGGTCGGAGTCGCGCGCGGAGCGCAGCACGGTGGCCTCGGGCGGCAGCAGGGTCGCCTCCGCCTTCACCCGCTCGATCGTGACGCTGTGCGAGTACGGCTGCTCGCCCGACGCGAACCGGCCGAGGAACAGCGCGTCCACGACGTCAGACGGTGAATCGCTGTCGTCGACGTTGAGCCGGATCGGCAGCGCGTCATGCGGGTTGGCTGGCATGGCGCCCATGATCCGGCACGAAGTGGCCTCGTGCACCCGTGTTTCGCCGGATCGGGTGCCCAAGTTCCCTCTTCAAACGCACCGGTGGTGAAGATTCGGGTCGCAACTCCGCGCCGAAAATTCTTGGCATGAACACTTCCGGCCAACCCCGGCTCCCAGTACCACGGACTCAGGAGTAACTCCCGAGTAACCCCCGTGTACCTCCCCCCACAAGGAGCCGCACACATGAGCATGAAGATGTCGCGCTTCGCCGCCCTGACCTCATCCCTGTTACTCGCCGCGGGCGCCGCCCTGTTCGGCGCGGGACAGGGGGCCGCCGCCACGGCCGACTTCGGCTACGTCGCCCTCGGCGACTCGTACTCCTCCGGCGTCGGCGCCGGCAACTACGACAGCGGGAGTGGCGACTGCAAGCGCACCACCCGCGCCTACCCGGCCCTGTGGGCCGCCGCCCACTCCCCGCAGACCTTCTCCTTCGCCGCCTGCTCGGGCGCCCGTACGGGGGACGTCCTCTCCGGCCAGCTCTCCCCGCTGAACTCCGGAACCGACCTGGTCAGCATCACCATCGGCGGCAACGACGCCGGATTCTCCGACGTCATGACGACCTGTGTGCTCCAGTCCGAGTCCACCTGCGTCAACCGCGTCAACCAGGCCAAGGCGTACGTCGACTCCACCCTCCCCGGCCAGCTCGACCAGGTGTACGACGCCATCCACGGCCGGGCGCCCGGGGCCCACGTCGTCGTCCTCGGCTATCCCCGCTTCTACAAGCTGAACGGCACCTGCGCCACCGGGCTCACGGAAGGCGAGCGCTCCGCCATCAACGGAGCGGCCGACTACCTGAACGCCGCCATCGCCAAACGCGCCGCCAACCACGGGTTCACCTTCGCCTCGGTGGCCGGCGCCTTCACCGGCCACGAGATCTGCTCCGGCGACGCGTGGCTGCACAGCGTCAACTGGCTCAACATCGGGGAGTCGTACCACCCCACCGCCGCCGGACAGTCCGGCGGCTACCTGCCCGTGTTCACCAACGCCGCCTGATCGGGGCCGCCGCGCCGGTCACGAGGCGTCGGCCTCCGGGCCGGGTGCCTCAGGGCCGGCGGCCTCCGGGGCCGGAGCCTGCGCCTCCGGGGTCTGCGGGCCCGCGGACACCGGCCCCGCGGATCCCGACCCCGCCGGGACCGGGGCCGGGGCCGGCGTACCGCTCGCACCGGGGGAGGGGGAGGGACCGCCCGTCGGGGTCTCCCCCTCCCCTTCCGCCTCGCAGGTCACGGAGAACTCCACCCACTCCGAGGCCGTCGGCGCCTCCCCCCGCACCTCCAGCCGGACCGCGTCCGAGAAGGTCGCGCTCGGGTAGTACGTGAGCTCGGTGTGGTCCAGCTGCCGGCTCCGGGGGCCGTCCGCCTCGTACGTGACGGACTGCCAGCCGGGGCCGGAGGTGACCCCGCTGCGCGTCGCCCAGCGGTACTCCAGCACGGCGGGCGTACGGTCCGCGTCGACCGTCGCCGTGAAGGCCGGTGCCTGGTCGGCGGGCGGCGGACACGTCCCGCGGTAGTCGTCCCGTACGGCGCGCACCGCCACGGCGAACCGCGCCGCGGGCGCGGCCGACGGCGAAGCGGACGGCGAAGCGGAGGGGGACGGGGACGGAGCCGGGGACGGCGACTGCGAACCGGACGCGCTCGCGGACGCGCCCGACGAGGTGGCCGGGGCCGTCGTGCCGGTGCCCCCGCTTCCGCCTGACTCCTCGCGGTCCTTGAGCAGCAGCCACCCCAGGGCGGCGATCGCCAGCAGCAGCACCGCGATCCCGGCGGTCAGCACCGCCCCGGCCCGCCCCTCGCGCGCCGGCGTCCCGCCACCGCCCCCGGGTCCCGCCGGACCGGGCACCGCAGAAGGCGCCGGCCCCGGCACGGGCATCGGCATCGGCATCGGCGGGGTCGGCCCGTCCTGGCCGTCGTGCCGGTGGTGCGCCGTGGCCGTCGGGGAGTCCGGGCCCGACACCGCCCCGCCGGAGCCCTGCAGGACCCCGCCCGCCCCGACGATCCGCAGCATCCGGGCCACCTCCGCCGCGGGCAGCCGCTCCTGCGGATCCTTGCGCAGCAGCCCCTCCAGTACGGGCGTCAGCGGACCGGCCCGGTGCGGCGGCGGCAGCTCGTCGTCCACCACCGCCCGCAGTGTGGACAGCGGGGTGTCGTGGCGGAAGGGCGAGACACCCTCGACGGCGGCGTACAGCATCACCCCGAGCGACCACAGGTCCGACTCGGGCCCCGGATCGCGCCCGAGTGCCCGCTCCGGCGCGAGGTACTCGGGGGAGCCCAGCACCTCGCCCGTCATCGTGATCGAGGAGGAGCCCTCCAGGCTCGCGATCCCGAAATCGCTGAGCACCACCCGGCCGTCGTTGGCGACCAGCACGTTGGAGGGCTTGACGTCCCGGTGCAGCACCCCGGCCCCGTGCGCCGAGCGCAGCGCGGCCAGCACCTGCTCCCCGAAGTGCGCGGCGCGCTGCGGGGTGAGCGGCCCGTCGGCCTCCAGCACGTCGGCCAGCGAGAGTCCGTGTACGAGCTCCATCACGATCCAGGGCCGGCCGTCGTAGGCGGCCACGTCGTAGACCGTGACGACCCCGCGGTGCGAGACCCGGGCCGCCGCCCAGGCCTCCCGTTCCAGCCGCCGGTACATCCGCTCGATCTCGGCGCGGTCCAGTCCGGCCGGCGCCCGTACCTCCTTGACGGCCACCTCGCGGCCCAGCACCTCGTCGCGGGCCCGCCAGACGGTGCCCATGCCGCCCCGGCCCAGCTGGTCGAGGAGCAGGTACCGGCCCGAGATGACACGGCCTGCGGCGGATTCACCGCCCGGTTCACCCATGTTGTCACTCACGCGAGCCCCCAGGCGTGTCCGTGTGTCGGCGGGCGGTCACTCCAAGTTAGCGCAGCGGCCGCGTCGCGGGCCCGGTCCGGGGCGGGACGCGCGCGCGGAACTGCCGAAGGGCCCATGGGGGCTCGCGAAGGGTCCCCGAACCGCCCCGATCCCTGCGGAGAGTGACGGTCGACTCCGCTGAGTAACCGTCAACTCCCGGTCCCCATAGGGGTAATTCACACCACCGGGATACCCGAGCACGACGCGGGGGCGATAAGGTTACCCTGCCCGGGCCGGGTGCCCTCGTACGGGTGGGGAGAGATCATGGAACAGATAGCAATGCGCAGCAGGCCGCCTCGCGTGCCTGCCATCACCTGCGGCAGCAGCGCGACGAGCTCGCGCCTCGACCGCCACCTCGCCGTGCTGGGCGGACCCGCCGTCCCCCACCGCGAGGTCGCCGAGGCGACGCTGCTGATGCGCGAACTGACGTCCCGCGACCACACGCACCGCCTGCGGAGCCGGAGCGCGCGCGTTTCGCTCTTCGCGCCGCTGCGCCGTCTGCGTCGCACGCTCTTCGGCAGCCGCCGCTCGTAACAACGTCCCCGACCGTCATTGGTTTCGCCCCGGCCCTACGCAACCACACCATCCCGGCGCAGTGTCGTGATCTGCGCGCCCGTCATCCCCAGGGCGCGCAGCAGGGCCTCGGTGTGTTCGCCGAGCGCGGGCACCGCACCCATGTGCGGTTCCGCGCCTCCCGGCAGTCCGATCGGCGGCAGCAGTGCCCGCAGCGGACCGGCCGGTGATCCCACCTCGCGCCAGCGGTCCCGCGCGGCCAGCTGAGGGTGCTGCGCCAGCCGGGCCACCGAGTTCAGCCGTGCGCAGGCGATGCCCGCCGCCTCCAGCCGCCCGATCGCCTCGTCCGCGCCCAGTCCGGCCAGCGCCTCGGCGACCACCGCGTCGGTCTTCTCCCGGCCCCGGGTGCGTGCCGCGTTCGTCGCGTACGCCGGATCCTCGGCCAACTCCGGCCGCTCCAGCACCTGTTCGGCGAGGCGCCGCCACTCGCGGTCGTTCTGCACCGACAGCAGCACCCGGTCCCCGTCCGCCGTCGGGTAGGCGTCGTACGGGGCGATGACGGCGTGCGCGAGACCCGTCCGTACGGGCTGCTCCCCGCCGTGCATGGTGTGGTGCAGCGGATGGCCCATCCACTCGGCCAGCGCGTCGAGCATCGAGACCTCGACCCGGCCACCGCGCCCGGTGGTCCCGCGGCGCAGCAGGGCCGCCAGGACCCCGGAGAAGGCGTACATGGCCGCGGCGATGTCGGCGGCCGGGATGCCCGCCTTGACGGGCTGCCCGGGGGTGCCGGTCACCGAGACCAGCCCCGCCTCGCACTGCACGAGCATGTCGTAGGCGCGCTTGTGGGCGTACGGGCCCTCGGCCCCGTACCCGGAGATGTCGACGGCGACCAGCCGCGGGTACCGCGCGCACAGGGCGGCCGAGTCGAGTCCGAGCCGGGCGGCGGCTCCCTGGGCGAGGTTCTGGACGAACACGTCGGCCCCGTCGAGCAGCCCGTGCAGGACCTCCAGGCCGCGCGGGTCCTTCAGGTCGAGCGCGATCGACTCCTTGCCGCGATTGGCCCAGACGAAATGCGAGGCCAGTCCCTGCGCGGCGGTGTCGTAGGCGCGCGCGAAGTCTCCGCCGTCCGGCCGCTCGACCTTGATCACCCGGGCTCCGAGGTCGGCGAGCTGGCGGGTGGCGAAGGGGGCCGAGACGGCCTGTTCGACGGCGACGACGGTGACACCGTCGAGCGGCGGCGGTTCCACGGGGCGTGCGGGTGCGGGCGAGTCGGCTGTCATGACAGCCTGCCTACCCGCTCGGACCCCTGCCTGTCACCAGGCAGGATGTCGACACCGCCGGCTGTGCGCGGTTCGTCCGCGTATGGCGCCGGTCCAGGCCGTCCCCCCGGTCCCGCCGCGCCGAGCGTTCCGTGTTCGGTTGTTCGGTTGTTCGGTTGCTCCGTTTTCCGTTGTTTCCGTTGTTCCGTCAGAGCAGGGCGAACTGGCCGCCCGGGCCCTCCTCGTGGTGGTCGAGCACCGATGCGGGGCGCCTGGCCCAGCGCGGCGGCGGCAGCACCCCGGCCGCCGCCAGCTCGGCGGCGGGCAGCGGCGGCCCGGCGGTGAACGCCGCCCGCTCCGGGGCCAGATCGGCCAGCAGCGCGAGGGTGGTCACCAGGGCCGGCAGTTCCGAGGTCCAGGCCTGCGGCCACTCGGCGGGCCCGAGCGCCTCCAGCCCGTCGGCCTCGGGATCCCGGTGGGCGGTGCGGGCGGCGAACCAGGCCTCCAGCACCCGGGTACCGCCCTGCGCCCCGTACTCCCAGGCGCCCGGCGGGACGGGGGAGACCGTCCCGGTCCCGAGGCTCAGGGTCTCGGTCTCGGGGTCGTAGGCGAGTCCGTCCGGCCAGGCCCGGACCGCCGAGCGGACGTACGGGCGCCGGCCGCCCGGCAGCCGGGGCGGCTCGGCCCCGGGCCCGCCGCGCAGCTGGACGGTGAGCAGCCGGTGCCCCAGCTCCAGTCCGGCCCGCCAGCGGCCGGGGTCGCCGGTCAGCGGGACCTCGTACCCCCGGGGACCGGGGCGGCCCGCGGCGAGGATCCAGCACAGCACGTCCTGCGGGGTGACCCAGCCGCCGTAGCGCTCGCCCAGCAGCGGCAGCAGACCCGGCGCGAGGTTGGGCTCGGCGCCGCCGGGGCGCCGGTGCAGGGGGCGGATCCGCCCCAGCCGGCCGGCCGGGAGGTGCGCGGTGACCAGCAGCTCCGGCGTCTCCACGGCGAACAGCTGGTGCTCGTCCAGGACCCGCCACAGCTCCGGTCGGGCCATGTCGATGAGCCGCTGGTCGGGCAGCAGCCACTGCTCGTCGAAGGGGTCGCGCAGCACCCGTACGGGCTCCGGGCAGGGGCCCGGCGCGTCGGCGAAGCGGGCGGTCGACGGCGAGCGCCGCCCGGGCAGGGCCGCCGCACCGGTGGTGGGCGTACGGCTGCGGGTCGGGCGGAACAGCCGCTCCCGCTCGGTGCCTTCGGCGCCGGTCAGGGCCGCCCAGCGGGCGCGCAGGACCGCCGGGTCGGGGGCCGCCACCCAGGACCGGCCCAGGCGCAGGCCGCCCACGGACCAGGGCATCAGATCGTCCAGCAGCGGTACGTCTTCGCTCACCCGGCAGATGGTAGCGACGGGAGGCGGCGGCCGGGATGCGGCCGGGGCGTCGGCGCACGTGTGGCCGGGCTGGGCCCGGGCCGAAGAGCTACGCTCCCTATGTACGGGTATGTGCCTATGTATCGATGTCGAGGAGACGGACATGAGTCAGTACGACGAATACTCGACTCCGTCGCAGGCCGAGGGCGAACGGCTCGACGAGGACATGGACGAGAAGGAGAAGATGCAACGGCACCCGCAGACGATGCGGACCACGCCGTCGCAGGCGGAGGGCGAGCGGAGCACAGACGAGGAGCGGAGCAGGGACGAGGAAGGGAAGTAGCCCCCGCAGGGTGTGGCGCAGCCGTCCGGTGGCGCAGCGGTCCGGTGGCGCGGCGATCCGGCGGCGCAGCCGTCAGGTGGCGTCGACCGTCACCGTGAACGAGAACCGGTCACCCCGGTACCGGATCCGCGCCACGTCCACGACCCGCCCGTCCTCGTCGTACGTCACACCCGTGTAGTGCAGGATCGGACTGAGCAGCGGTACCTGCAGCAGCTCGGCCGTCTCCGGGTCGGCGAGCCGCGCCTCGACCGTGTCCGTGATCCGGCTGATCTTCACACCCACCACGTCGCGCAGCACCTTGGTCATCGGCCAGCGCGCCAGATCGGCCAGGTCCACGGCTTCGGCGACCTCCGGCCGGACCGCGTTCTCCGCCCAGTTCGTCGGCTCGCCGCTCTCCCCGTCGTGGCGGAGCCGGCGGAACGTGACCACCTCGGCCGTGTCCGGGAAGTGCTCCAGCAGCTCCCCGGACACGGGCGTCCGCGCGTGGCCGAGGATCGTCGTACGGTCGCCCGACTGCTGCGCCACGATCGCGTCGACCGAACCCAGCAGCCGTACCGGCGCCCCGCGCCGCGCACCCGGCTCGATGAACGTGCCGCGCCGCCGGTGCCGGCTGATCAGCCCCTCGCCCTCCAGCTCCTTGAGGGCCTGGCGCATGGTCAGCACGCTCACCCCGTAGTGCTCGGCGAGCTGCTCCTCCGTGGGCAGGCGCAGCGAGGCGTCCGGGGTGCGCCCCAGTATCGAGGCGCGCAGCGACTGTGACACCTGGTACCAGAGCGGAAGCTTCCGGTTGAGCACCAGCGAGTCGGGGGCGAAGGCGGTCACGGGTGGTTCTCCGTAGGGACGGGGCGTGGCGCACGTGGTGCGTGGCACGTGACGCGCAGCGCGGGGCGCGCGCGTAGCGATATTAGGCGCGGAAGTGGCGCTGGAGCCCCTGCCAGACGTCGTCGTATCCGCGCTGGAGGTGATCGGCGCCGGCCGCCTGGGTGGTGGCGGTGATCGGCCAGCGGGTCTCGAACATGAAGGCCAGGCCGTCGTCGATCTTCTGCGGCTTCAGCTCGGCGGCGCTCGCCCTGTCGAAGGTCTCCCGGTCCGGTCCGTGCGCCGACATCATGTTGTGCAGCGAGCCGCCGCCGGGGACGAAGCCTTCCGCCTTGGCGTCGTAGGCGCCCTCGATCAGGCCCATGTACTCGCTCATGACGTTGCGGTGGAAGTACGGCGGCCGGAAGGTGTCCTCGCCGACCAGCCAGCGCGGGGCGAAGACGACGAAGTCCACGCCCGCGAGGCCCGGGGTGTCAGAGGGCGAGGTCAGCACGGTGAAGATCGACGGGTCCGGGTGGTCGTAGCTGATGGAGCCCAGGACGTTGAAACGGCGCAGGTCGTAGACGTACGGGGTGTGCGTGCCGTACCAGGCGACCACGTCGAGCGGGGAGTGGTCGTAGGTCGCGGACCAGAGGTTGCCGCAGAACTTGTTGACCACCTCGGTCGGGCGCTCGACGTCCTCGTACGCGGCCACCGGGGCCCGGAAGTCGCGCGCGGCGGCCAGGCCGTTGGCGCCGATCGGTCCGAGGTCCGGCAGCTCGAAGGGGCGGCCGTAGTTCTCGCAGACGTACCCGCGGGCGTCCTCGTCCAGGAGCTCCACCCGGAAGCGCACGCCGCGCGGGATCAGGGCCACCTCGCCGGGCCCGGCGCCGAGCAGGCCCAGCTCGGTGCGCAGCAGCAGGCCGCCGCGCTCGGGGACGATCAGCAGCTCGCCGTCGGAGTCGCTGAACACCCGGTCGGTCATGGAGGCGTTGGCGGAGTAGAGGTGGATGGCCATGCCGGTGCGCTGGGTGGCGTCGCCGTTGCCGCCGAGCGTCCACAGGCCCGCCAGGAAGTCGGTGCCGGGGGCCGCGTCGGGCAGCGGGTTCCAGCGGAGCCGGTTGGGGTCCGCCGGGGCCTCGGTGAAGGGTGCGGAGCGCAGGACGCCGTTGTCGACCCGGGTGAACGGCGGGTGGGCCGCCGAAGGGCGGATCCGGTAGAGCCAGGAGCGGCGGTTGTGCCCCCGGGGCTCGGTGAAGGCGCTGCCGCTGAGCTGCTCCGCGTAGAGGCCGAGGGGGGCGCGCTGGGGCGAGTTGCGGCCGGGCGGCAGGGCGCCGGGGACAGCCTCCGAGCTGTGCTCGTTGCCGAAGCCGGTGAGGTACTCCAGTGCCTCGGCCGTCTTCCGGGCCTGCTCGGCCTGCTCGCTCATGGGTGCTCCCGCTCTGTCACGGTCGAAGGAATCCTATGGCTGACAGTAGGATTCCGCGGCCCGTGCGTCAATGGCGCCCCCGATTTCGCGCTGCCGCAGGGGATCCCAAAAGATGAACATTGCTCTACTCTCACGCGCATGTCGTGGACCCGCAGGTTCCCTGCCGTACCGGCGGCGCTCTTCGCCGCCCTCCTCGCGCTGCTGTCCCTCTTCGCCGCCGCGCCCGCCGCCCGCGCGCACGAGGAGCGCCCCGTGACCCTGCCGGACGGCTCCGGGTCCGTGCCCCGGTACCGGAAGGCCGAGCCGGACCTGGTCGTCTGCAAGACCGACCGGCCCGCGTTCGAACGCCGGATATCCGCCTTCCCGGAAGAGCTCAGGCAGCGCAACCTCACCCTGTACGAGCGCTGCGAGAAGAGCGGCTACCGGCACCTCCAGGAAGCCGTGGACGCCGTGGACCGGCCCGGCATGAACATCGCGATCCTCCCCGGCCTGTACGAGGAGGAGCCCTCGCTGCCGAAGCCGACGGGGGAGTGCGCCGCGCTCAAGGCCCCCAACTCCTCGCTCGGCTACCAGATCCTCACGTACGAGCAGCAGGTGCAGTGCCGGCACAACCAGAACCTCGTCGCGATCCTCGGCAAGACGGACCTGCAGATCGAGGGCACGGGCGCGAACCGGCAGGACGTCGTCATCGACGCCAAGTACCAGAAGCTGAACGCCATCCGCGCCGACAAGTCGAACGGCGTCTACTTCCGCAACTTCACCGCGCAGCGGACCACCTTCAACTCGCTGTACGTGCTCGCCGGCGACGGGTTCGTCATCGACGACGTCCTGACCCGGTGGAACGACGAGTACGGCTTCCTGACCTTCGCCAGCGACCACGGCCTGTACAAGAACTGCGAGTCGTACGGGAACGGCGACTCCGGCATCTACCCGGGCAGCGCCTCGAACATCAACGACGGGCGCGGCTACGAGGTCCCGCGCTACTCCATCGAGATCACCGGCTGCCACAGCCACCACAACATGGTCGGCTACTCCGGCACCGCGGGGGACTCGGTCTGGGTCCACGACAACGAGTTCGACCAGAACATGGGCGGCGCCTCGATGGACAGCGCCTTCCCCGGGCACCCGGGGCTCCCGCAGAACCACGCCAAGTTCGAGCGGAACCTGATCCACGACAACAACGCCGACTACTACGGGTACGTCGCCGACGGCACCTGCGCCAAGCCGCCGATCGAACGCGGCTACGAGCAGGGGGTGGTCTGCCCGCAGATCTCCATGCCGCCGGGCACCGGGATCATCACCGCGGGCGGCAACTGGAACGTGTACGAGGACAACTGGGTGTACGGGCACCGGCGCGCGGGCTTCTTCCTCTCGGCGGTCCCGGCGTTCATCCGGGGCGAGGAGGCGTGGTCGAAGCAGGCGGACACCTCCCACCACAACCGGTACGCCGCCAACATCCTCGGCAAGGACAAGTCGGGGGCCTCGCGCCCCAACGGCATGGACGTGTGGTGGGACGGCCAGGGCCGCGGGAACTGCTGGCAGAGCGGACCCGACGGCTCCACCCCGGGCACGCTCCCGCACTGCGGCGACCGCCGCGGTGAGGTGTCGGGCGCCTCCTCCCGGCTGGTCGGCGAACCGGTGAAGCTCGCCCAACTCCTCGTCTGCGCCGACTACAGCGTGCAGGCGCGCAAGCTCCCGGCCGGCTGCGACTGGTACGGCGCGCGGGGCATGGAGCGGGTGGAGACCCAGATCGCACTGGCGGTGGCGGCGGTCCTGCTCCTCGTCGGCGGGGTGCTGTGGTGGCGCCGCCTGCGCGGATCCAGCCTGGGCACGGCGGCCTCGCTGCTGGGCCTGGCCGGACTGGCCCTGGACGTGGCCGGCTCCACGATGCCGCTCGTGGACACCGCCGTGCCGGCCCTGGCGCTGCTCCTGCTGGGCCTGTGGTGGACGGGCGCGGGCCTCGCCCTGCGGCCCACCCGGCCCTGGCTGGCGCGGCTGACCCTGCTCCTGGCGGCCCTCACCCTCCTCGACGCCTTCGACAAGGCCGTCCTGATGATCCCCGCGATCCCGATCGGCCCCTCCTGGCTCCGGGCCCTGGTCCTGATCCCGTGGACGCTCTGGGCCACCATCGCCGCCTCCCGCCCGGGCGAGGGCGCTCCTGCCCCGGCCCGCCCGGGCGAGGGCGCGCCCCTCCCGGCCCGCCCCGCCGAAGGAGGAGCGCAGTGAGCGACGACCGGGCCGCAGGCCCCATCGGACGCGATGGCTGCGGGACACTGCCCGTCGGGGCGCGGGCTCGGGCTCGGCGCGGTGCCCGAAGCGCCGCCCTGTTCGCGCTCGCCCTCCTCCTCGTGGGCGGCGCGGCCACGGGCTGCGGCGGGCGGGCCACCACCCACCACAAGCCCGGCACCAGCCACGAGCAGGCCACCGGCAGCGTCGGAAACCTGCTCGACGCCCAGGACCCCGCCGGCCACCGGCTCCGCGAGGTCCCGGCCGAGGGCGCGCCGCAGGTGCAGCTCGCCGCCCGCCCCGACTCCGAGGACGGCTGGAACCTCCAGCTGACGGTGAAGAACTTCCGCTTCACCCCCGACAGCACCGGCGGGGCCGCCCTCCCGGGCGCCGGTCACGCACACCTGGAGCTGGACGGCCGCAAACTGGCCCGGCTGTACGGCCCCTGGTTCCACCTGCCGGCAGCTCAGGTGCCCGAGGGCGCGCACACCCTGACCGTCCGCCTCTACGCCGACGACCACACCGCCTGGGCCGTAGCCGGCAAGGCCGTCGAGGGCACGCTTCAGCTCACCGCCACCGCCGCTGCCCCCGGCCAGGCCGGCCACAGCCACACGCCGCCGCCGGTGCCCACGTCCCCCTCGCCGCCACCGCCGGAGGCGCCCGCCGACCGCACCGTCACCATCACCGTCCGGGACGGCAAGGTCAGCCCGGCCCCCGGCCGCACCGAGCTGCGGCGCGGGGAACGCGTCGCCCTGCGCGTCACCAGTGACCGCGCGGACACCCTGCACGTCCACGGCTACGACAGGGAACTCGCCCTGCCGGCAGGCCAGGAGGCCACCCTGGTCCTGACGGCCGACCGTACGGGCCTCTTCGAGGTCGAGACCCACGAGTCCCGCCTGGTCCTGACCCAGCTCCTCGTCCGATGACCCCGGTCGGGCCCGTGCCCGTGCCCGTCGCGGGCGGTGGCGGCGGGGGCCGGGGCGTGGTCGACTGCCCGGCCGGTCCGCTCACCACGCTCGCGCACGGGATCGGGTCCCAGCACGATCTGCCGATCTCCCCCTTCTACGCCTTCGCCGGTGCCTTCGCCGCACTGTTCGTCTCCTTCCTCGCGCTCGGCCTGCTCTGGTCCTCCTCCCGATTCCGCGGCGACCGGTCAGGCCTCGCCCTGCCCGCCGCCCTGGAACGGATCGCCGACGCCCCGGCCACCCGTACCGCCCTGCGCGGACTCGGCCTCGCCGCCGCCCTCGCCGTCCTCCTCTGCCTCCTCCTCGGTCCCGACGACCCCGCGCGCAACCCCGCCCCCGGCGCCGTCTACGTCCTCCTCTGGGTCGGCCTCGTGCCCACCTCCCTCCTCTTCGGCCCCGTCTGGCGCCTGCTCAACCCGCTCCGCACCCTCCACCGCCTGTACCGCCGGCTGCCCCGCGCCCGCCCGCGGCCCGCACCCTCCCCCCTTCCTCCCCGGCTCGGCCAATGGCCCGCCGCCATCGGACTGTTCGGCTTCACCTGGCTCGAACTCGCCGCTCCGGACCCCGCATCCACCACCACCCTCCTGACCGCCCTCGCCGTCCACACCACCGTCCACCTCGCACTCGCCGCCCGCTTCGGGGAGCGCTGGTTCGCCCACGCGGACGCCTTCGAGGCGTACTCCGCCCTCCTGGCCCGGCTCTCCCCCCTCGGCCGCCGCAGCGACGGCCGCCTGGTCCTCCGCAACCCCTTCCACGGACTCGACGCGACGCCCGAGCGGCCCGGACTCGTCGCCACCGTCTGCGTCCTGCTCGGCTCCACCGCCTACGACGGCTACTCCGACAACCCGTCCTGGATCAACACCCTCCAGACCTCCCCCCTCGGCCGCACCCCCACGGCCACCCTCGGACTGCTCGCTTCCGTCGCCCTCGTCGCCACCCTGTACTGCCTCTGCGCCGCGGCCACCCGCCTCGTCTGCGGCCCGCACCCGGGCCCGCTGACCGCCTTCGCGCACTCACTCGTACCGATCGCGCTCGGCTATCTCATCGCCCACTACTTCTCCCTCCTCGTCACCGAAGGACCACGCACAGTAAGCATGGCACTCGGCACTGACAACGCCCCAGAACCCTTGCCACCCCTGGGTCCCGGCGGCCTCGCCGCCCTCCAAGTCGTCGCCGTCGTCACCGGCCACGTACTCGGTGTGATCGCGGCCCACGACCGCTCCGTACGCCTCTTCCCGCCCGCCAGGGCCGTGACCGGCCAGCTGCCGCTGCTCGCGCTCATGATCACTTACACGATCGGGGGCATCGGCCTCCTGCTGAACTGACACCGCTGCTGAACCGAGGAGCCAGGAGCGGCATGATGGACCCCGTGCCCCCCGCCCACCCCCTGCGCCGGACGCCGATCCAGCAGCGCAGCGCCGACCGGCTCGCCCGGATCCTCGACGCCTGCGCCGAACTGCTGGACGAGACCGGGTACGAGAACCTCAGCACCCGGGCCGTCGCCCTGCGCGCCGGCGTGCCCATCGGCTCCGTCTACCGCTTCTTCGGCAACAAGCGGGCCATGTCCATCGCCCTCGCCCACCGCAACCTGGACCGGTACACCGACGCCATCGCGGACCGCCTCGCCGCGCTCCCGGCCGGCGACTGGCGGCCGGTCGTGGACGCCGTGCTCGACGAGTACCTGGCCATGAAGCGGACCGTCCCCGGGTTCGCGCTCGTCGACTTCGGGATCCCCGCCCCGCCCGCCGAGGGCCCGGCCGCCGACCCGAACGGGCTGGTCGCCGTGCGGCTCACCGAACTGCTCGGCGCCCACCTCGGCCTGACCCCCGACACCACCCTGGAGCGGGCGGTCCTGGTCGCCGTCGAGGCCACGGACGCGCTGACGAAGCTGGCCTTCCGAGCCGACCCGGCCGGCGACCCCGCCATCGTGGCCGAGACCCGGGCGATGATGCACGCGTACCTGTCCCGCGTACTGGACTGACCCGCACTCGGCGGGGTCCGGCGAGAACAGCCCCTCCCCACCGTGCCAACCGGTCGGTATGCTCGGCTCGCCCGCGTGTCCGTGTCGCGCCTGCCGCCCTGGAGGGCCCATGCCCCGCACCGCCCTGCGCATCTGCCCCCTCTGCGAAGCCACCTGCGGCCTCACCCTCACCATCGAGGGCACTGCCGTCACGGGCGCCCGCGGGGACCGCGAAGACGTCTTCAGCCGCGGCTTCATCTGCCCCAAGGGCGCGGCCTTCGGCGCGCTCGACGCCGATCCCGACCGCCTGCGCACCCCCCTCGTCCGCCGCGACGGCCGGCTCCGGGAGGCCACCTGGGAGGAGGCGTTCGAGACCATCGCCGACGCCGTCCCGGCCCTCGTGCAGGAGTACGGAGCCCAGTCCGTCGGCGTGGTCCTCGGCAACCCGAACGTGCACACCATGGCGGGCAACCTGTACCCGTCACTGCTGCTCAAGGCCCTCGGCACCCGGAACTTCTTCACCGCCAGCACCCTCGACCAGATGCCCAAGCACGTCTCCAGCGGGCTCCTCTTCGGCGACCCCTTCGCGATCCCGGTCCCCGACCTCGACCGCACCGACTTCCTGCTGCTCCTCGGCGCCAACCCGGTCGAGTCCAACGGCTCCCTGTGCACCGCCCCCGACTTCCCGGGCCGGCTCAAGGCACTGCGCGCCCGCGGCGGCACCCTGGTCGTCGTCGACCCCCGCCGCACCCGCACGGCCAAGCTCGCCGACCTCCACCTCGCACCGCGCCCCGGCAGCGACGCCCTGCTGCTGGCCGCCCTGGCGCGCACCCTCCTCGCGGAGCGGCTCGCGGCCCCCGGCGCCCTGGAGGAACAGGCCGCGGGGCTCGGGGAACTCGCCGAAGCCCTCGCGAGTTTCACTCCTGAGGCCGTCGCCCCCGCCTGCGACCTCACGGCCGCCGAGATCCGCGACCTCGCCCGCGCCCTGGCGGCCGCGCCCACCGCCGCCGTCTACGGGCGGATCGGCAGCTGCACCGTCGAGTACGGCACGCTCGCCAGCTGGCTGGTCGACGTGCTGAACATCCTCACCGGCAACCTCGACCGGCCCGGGGGAGCCCTCTTCCCGCTTCCGGCCGCCGGCCCGCGGCCGCGCCCCGCCGGGCCGGGCAAGGGCTTCACCCTGGGCCGCTGGCGCAGCCGGGTCAGCGGACACCCCGAGGCCAAGTCCGAACTGCCCATCGCCGCCCTGGCCGAGGAGATCGAGACGCCGGGGGAGGGGCGGATCCGGGCGCTGGTCGCCATCGCCGCCAACCCGGTGCTGTCCGCCCCCGACGGGCGGCGCCTCGACGCGGCCCTGGCCGGGCTCGACTTCATGGTCAGCATCGACCCGTACCTCAACGAGACCTCCCGCCACGCCCACGTCGTACTGCCTCCGCCGCCGCCCTCGCAGAGCGCCCACCACGACTTCGCCTTCAACGGGTTCGCCATCCGCAACCAGGTCCGCTACAGCCGTCCTGCCGTCCCGCTCGAAGCGGGCCGGCTCGACGAGTGCGAGATCCATGCCCGCCTGGTCCTGGCCGTCTCCGGCATGCACGGATCCGCCGACCCCTCCTCCGTCGACGAGATGGTCATCCTGGGCACCCTCGCCAAGGAGACCGCCGACCCGCGCTCCCCCCTGCACGGGCAGGACCCGGCGCGCCTGGCCGGCCTGCTCGCGGGGGAGAGCGGCCCCGAGCGGCGCCTCGACCTGATGCTGCGACTCGGGCCGTACGGAGACCGGTTCGGCGCCGGCTCCGCACCCGGGGCGGCACCGGGCGAGGACGGGGCCGCGGACGGGTCCGGGGGCAGGGGCGAAGGCGGGGACGCGGGCGGGTGCGGCGGTGCGGGGCTCAGCCTGGAGCGGCTGCTCGCGCACCCGCACGGCATCGACCTGGGCCCGCTACGGCCCCGGCTCCCGGGCGTGCTGAGGACGCGCAGCGGCAGGATCGAGCTGCTCCCGGACCCGATCGCGGCCGAGCTCCCCAGGCTGCGGGCGGCGCTCTCCGACCGCCCCGCCGCCCTGGTGCTCGTGGGCCGCCGCCACCTGCGGTCCAACAACAGCTGGTTGCACAACGTCCCGGCCCTCACCGGAGGTTCCAACCGCTGCACCCTCCAGGTGAATCCGCAGGACGCCGGGCGGCTCGGCCTCACCGAGGGAGGCCTGGCCCGGATCACCGCCGAGGGCGGCAGTCTTGAGGTCCCCGTCGAGGTCACCGACACCGTCCGCACCGGCGTCGTGAGCCTCCCGCACGGCTGGGGCCACGACCGTGACGGGGCCCGGCTCTCCGTCGCCTCCGCCGCGCCCGGCGCCAACGTCAACCAGCTCCTCGACGGCTCCCGGCTCGACCCGCTGTCCGGTACCGCCGTGCTCAACGGCTTCCCCGTCGAACTGGCACCCCTGCCCTGAGCTGGGGTTTTGCTCGTATTGCTCACACGCTGACGTCTTGTTGGCGCAAGGAGGGGGCACCTACGTTCCCTGCATGCTGACCTTCCTCGGCTTCGCCATGATCGCCACCTTCCTGGTCCTGATCATGATGAAGAAAATCTCGCCCATCGCGGCGCTCGTCCTCATCCCCGCGCTGTTCTGCGTGTTCGCAGGAAAGGGCGCCCACCTCGGCGACTACGTCATCGACGGCGTCGGCAAACTCGCGCCGACCGCCGCCATGCTGATGTTCGCCATCGTCTACTTCGGCGTGATGATCGACGTCGGCCTGTTCGACCCGATCGTGCGCGGCATCCTGCGCTTCTGCAAGGCGGACCCGGTGCGGGTCGTGGTCGGCACCGCGGTCCTCGCCGCGATCGTCTCGCTCGACGGGGACGGCTCGACCACCTTCATGATCACCGTCTCGGCCATGTACCCGCTCTACAAGCGGCTCGGCCTCAGCCTGGTGGTCATGACGGGCGTCGCCGCCACCGCCAACGGCGTCATGAACACCCTGCCCTGGGGCGGCCCCACGGCCCGCGCCGCCACCGCCCTCAAGGTCGACGCCTCCGACATCTTCGTCCCGATGATCCCCGCCCTCGCGGTCGGCCTGCTGTTCGTGTTCGTCCTCGCGTACGTCCTCGGCCTCAAGGAGCGCCGCCGGGTCGGGACGCTGGTCATGCCGGGGGAGGCGGCGGAGCCCGCCGAGGAGCGCCTGCTGGTCGCCACCGCCACCGCCACCGCCGGATCCGTCGAGGCCGGGTCCGCCGCTCCGGCCGAGCCGGCCGCCCCCGCCTCCCGTACGGGGGGAGGCTCCCCCTCCGCCCCGGAGTCCGCTCCCGGCTCCGCCGCGGAAGAGGACGGCTTCCAGGGCCTCGACCCCCACCGTGCGACCCTCCGCCCGCGCCTCTACTGGTTCAACGCCGGTCTCACCGTCGTCCTCCTCACCGCGATGATCACCGAGCTGCTGCCCATCCCGGTGCTCTTCCTCCTCGCCGCGGCCCTCGCCCTCACCGTCAACTTCCCGCACATGCCCGATCAGAAGGCCCGGATCGCCGCCCACGCCGACAACGTGCTGAACGTCGCCGGCATGGTCTTCGCCGCAGCCGTCTTCACCGGCGTCCTCAGCGGCACCGGCATGGTCAAGCACATGGCCGACTGGCTCGTCGGGGTCGTCCCCGAGGGCATGGGCCCGCACATGGCCCTGGTCACCGGGCTGCTCAGCCTGCCGCTCACCTACTTCATGTCCAACGACGGCTTCTACTTCGGCGTCCTGCCGGTCCTGGCCGAGGCCGGCGCCGCCCACGGGGTCTCCCCCCTGGAGATCGCCCGCGCCTCGCTGGTCGGCCAGGCCCTGCACATGTCCAGCCCGCTGGTTCCCGCCGTCTACGTCCTCGTCGGCATGGCCAAGGTCGAGTTCGGCGACCACACCCGCTTCACCGTGAAGTGGGCGGCCCTCACCTCCCTCGTCGTCCTCGGCGCGGGGATGCTTTTCGGCATCATCTGACCCGGGGAGCACTGGCGGGCCGAAAACTACCGGCGGTAGTTTGTAGGGTGGTCGAACGAGGTCAGGTCTATGCGACACGCGTTCGTGCGCGCTCGGGAGGAAAGCCATGAAGGCCCACGACGGGATGTACATCGACGGCGCATGGCGGCCCGCCGCCGGACGTGAGCGGATCGAGGTGGTCAACCCGGCCGACGAGCAGGTCATCGCCGGGGTCCCGGCCGGAAACGCCGACGACGTGGACGCGGCCGTACGCGCCGCGCGCGCCGCCTTCCCCGGCTGGGCGGCCACGGCCCCGGCCGGGCGGGCCGCCCTGATCGGCGCCCTCCGCGACGTGCTGGTCGCCCGGAAGGACGAGTTCGCCGAGATCATCACCGCCGAACTGGGCTCCCCCCGCGGCTTCTCGGAGATGGTCCACGTGGGGGCGCCGATCGCGGTGTCCTCCTCGTTCGCCGAGCTGGGGGCCTCGTACGCCTTCGAGGAGCGGATCGGCAACTCCACCGTGCTGCTGGAGCCGGTCGGCGTCGTCGGGGCCATCACGCCCTGGAACTACCCGCTGCACCAGATCGTTGCCAAGGTGGCACCCGCTCTCGCCGCCGGCTGCACCCTCGTCCTCAAGCCGGCCGAGGACACCCCGCTGACCGCACAGCTCTTCGCCGAAGCCGTGCACGAGGCGGGCATCCCGGCGGGCGTGTTCAACCTGGTGACCGGCACCGGCCCGGTCGCCGGGCAGGCGCTGGCCGCGCACGAGGGAGTCGACCTCGTCTCCTTCACCGGCTCCACCGCCGTCGGCAAGCAGATCGGCGCCACGGCCGGCGCCGCCGTCAAGCGCGTCGCCCTCGAACTCGGCGGCAAATCGGCCAACGTCATCCTGCCCGGGGCCGACCTGGCCAAGGCCGTCGCGGCGGGCGTGGGCCACGTCATGAACAACTCCGGCCAGAGCTGCAACGCGCTCACGCGGATGCTCGTCCACCGCGAGCAGTACGAGGAGGCCGTCTCGCTCGCGGCCGCCGCCGTCGCCAAGTACCCCTCGGGCGACCCCCGCGACCCGGGCACCCGCCTCGGCCCGGTCGTCAACGCCAAGCAGCGCGACCGCATCCGCGGATACATCGCGAAGGGCGTCGAGGAGGGCGCGCGCCTCGTCGCCGGCGGCCCCGAGGCGCCGCACGGACACGGGTACTTCATCGCCCCGACCGTGTTCGCCGACGTCACGCCCGAGATGACCATCGCGCAGGAGGAGATCTTCGGCCCGGTGCTGTCGATCCTCCCGTACGAGGACCAGGACGAGGCCCTGCGCATCGCGAACGGGACCGTGTACGGGCTGGGCGGCGCGGTCTGGGCGGCGGACGAGGAGACCGCGGTCGCCTTCGCGCGCCGCATGGACACCGGCCAGGTGGACATCAACGGCGGCCGCTTCAACCCGCTCGCGCCCTTCGGCGGCTACAAGCAGTCGGGCGTCGGCCGCGAGCTCGGCCCGCACGGCCTGGCCGAGTACCTCCAGACCAAGTCGCTGCAGTTCTGAGCCGCCCGCACCAGCTCCAAGCCACCGCCTTGCCCTCCTGAGCACGAGAGACGGAATCGACCATGGTCCGCGCCGCCATCCTGCCCGCCGTCGGAGCCCCGCTGGAGATCCGGGAGATCGTCCTGCCCGATCCCGGCCCCGGCCAGGTCCGGGTGCGGCTCGCCGCAGCCGGTGTCTGCCACTCCGACCTCTCCCTCGCCGACGGCACCATGACGGTCCCCGTTCCCGCCGTCCTCGGCCACGAGGGCTCGGGGACGGTCCTCTCCGTCGGCGAGGGCGTCACCCACGTCGCCCCCGGCGACGGGGTGGTGCTCAACTGGTCCCCGTCCTGCGGAGAGTGCCACCACTGCTCGATCGGGGAGGTCTGGCTCTGCGCGAAGGCGCTCAGCGGGGTCGGAGCCGTCTACGCCCACGACGCCGCGGGCACCCCGCTGCACCCGGGGCTGAACGTGGCCGCGTTCGCCGAGGAGACGGTCGTCGCGGCCAACTGCGTGCTGCCCGCGCCCGCCGGGATCCCGCTCGCCGAGGCCGCGCTGCTCGGCTGCGCCGTCCTCACCGGCTACGGCGCGGTGCGCAACAGCGCCCGGGTGCGCCCCGGCGAGTCCGTCGCCGTCTTCGGAGTCGGCGGGGTCGGCCTGGCCGCCCTCCAGGCCGCGCGGATCGCAGAGGCGGGCCCGATCGTGGCCGTCGACGTCTCCCCGGCCAAGGAGGAGCTGGCCCGGGCCGCCGGGGCCACGGAGTTCGTGCTCGCCTCCGACACCACCGCCAAGCAGATCCGCGCCCTCACCGGCGGACAGGGCGCGGACGTCGCCGTCGAGTGCGCGGGCCGGGCGGAGTCCATCCGCGGCGCCTGGGACTCCACCCGCCGCGGCGGGCGCACCACGGTCGTCGGCATCGGCGGCAAGGAGCAGAAGGTGGGTTTCCACGCCCTGGAAATCTTCCACTTCGCCCGCACCCTCACGGGCTGCGTCTACGGGAACAGCGACCCGGCGCGCGATCTCCCGCTGATCGCCGGCCACGTCCGCGCGGGCCGCCTCGACCTCGGCTCCCTGATCACCGACCGCATCACCCTGGACGGCATCCCGGCCGCCTTCGAGGCGATGCTCGCCGGCAAGGGCGGCCGCTCGCTCGTCGTCTTCCAGCCTGCGGCCTCCTAGCCGGCGGCTGGCGGCTTCCCATCGTCGGCGGCACGGCTCACAACGCCCTCGTGCCGGTCGTCGGCCGCGCGGCTCGTCAACGCCTCGTGCTGGAGGGCCAGTCCGTCCAGCAGGGCGGCCAGGCCCGTCTCGAACGCGCCCTCGTCCACCTCGCGCCGGCGTTCGGCCAGCAGGTGGGCCTGGCCCAGGTGGGGGTAGTCCGAGGGGTCGTACGCCGTCTCGTCGTCCACGAAACCCGCGGCGAACGAGCCCACCGCCGAGCCCAGGATGAAGTACCGCATCAGCGCGCCGATCCGCGTCGCCTGGGCCGGCGGCCACCCCGCCTCGGTCATCGCGCCGAACACCGCGTCCGCCACCCGCAGCCCCGCCGGGCGGCGCCCCGGGCCGCGCGCCAGCACCGGCACGATGTTCGGGTGGTCGGACAGCGCGTCCCGGTACGAGTGGGCCCAGTCGCGCAGGGCGCCCCGCCAGTCCCGGCCCGCCCCCGGCTCGAACATCGACAAGTCGACCCGCGCGCTGACCGCGTCCGCGACCGCGTCCAGGATCTCGTCCTTCGTGCGGAAGTGGTTGTACAGCGACGGCCCGCTGACCCCCAGCGCGGCGGCCAGCCGCCGCGTCGACACCGCCTCCAGCCCCTCCGCGTCCACCAGCGCGCCCGCCGCCTCGACGATGCGGTCTCTGCTGAGGAGGGGCTTGCGCGGTCTGGCCATGCGCCACATAGTAGGGCCTGCCCGCCATAAACTACCGGTGCTAGTTAACCTCGCGCCGGACCGTCCGGAGGTGCCCGGTGGACCTGGAGCTGAGCGAGGAGCAGGAAGCCGTACGCCGGCTCGCCCGCGAGTTCACCGAGCGCGAGATCGCCCCGTACGCCGCCGACTGGGACCGCGCCGAGAGCGTCGACCGGGCCATCGTCAAGAAGCTCGGCGACCTCGGCTTCCTCGGCCTGACCGTTCCCGAGGAGTACGGCGGCTCCGGCGGCGACCACCTCGCCTACGTCCTCGTCACCGAGGAGCTGGGCCGCGGCGACTCCGCCGTGCGCGGCATCGTCTCCGTCTCCCTCGGCCTGGTGGCCAAGACCATCGCCGCCTGGGGGACCGAGGAGCAGAAGCGCGCCTGGCTGCCCCGGCTCTGCTCCGGCGAGGCGCTCGGCTGCTTCGGCCTGACCGAGCCCGGTACCGGATCGGACGCGGGCAGCCTCACCACGCGCGCCGTGCGCGAGGGGGACGCGTACGTCATCAGCGGCAGCAAGATGTTCATCACCAACGGCACCTGGGCCGACGTGGTCCTCCTCTTCGCCCGCACCGGCGACGAGCCCGGCCACCGCGGGATCTCCGCCTTCCTCGTGCCCACCGCCACCCCCGGACTCGCCCGCCGCGAGATCCACGGCAAGCTCGGCCTGCGCGGCCAGGCCACCGCCGAACTCGCCCTCGACGGGGTCCGCGTCCCCGCCTCCGCGATGCTCGGCCCCGAGGGCAAGGGCTTCTCCGTGGCCATGTCGGCCCTCGCCAAGGGCCGGATGTCCGTCGCCGCCGGATGCGTCGGCATCGCGCAGGCGGCGCTGGACGCGGCCGTCTCGTACGCCGCCCAGCGCGAGCAGTTCGGCAAGCCCATCGCCCACCACCAGCTGGTCCAGGAGCTGATCGCCGACATCTCGGTCGACGTGGACGCGGCCCGGCTGCTGACCTGGCGGGTCGCCGACCTCGTCGACCGCGGGCAGCCGTTCGCCACCGAGTCCTCCACCGCCAAGCTCTTCGCCTCCGAGGCCGCGGTACGGGCGGCGAGCAACGCCCTCCAAGTGCACGGCGGTTACGGCTACATCGACGAGTACCCGGCCGGCAAACTGCTGCGCGACGCCCGGGTCATGACCCTGTACGAGGGCACCAGCCAGATCCAGAAGCTGCTGATCGGCCGTGCCCGTACCGGAGTGTCCGCTTTCTGAGCGGCGGTCCGGGCGGGCCTCCCTGCGTGCGGCCCGGAATGCGGCCCGGAATGCGCCCCGGAAAGCGTCCCGGCGGGTACCTGAGTACGCATCTGAGTACGTGCGCGGAGGCGCGCGCGGCCGCGCCGCCCGATGCTGGGCCCATGAGTGAGACACCGGTCAAGCAGCGCAACTCGGCGGCGTACTACGGTCAGGCCGTCGCCTCCTTCGCCATCGCCATCTGTGCCGTCGCCGTGGGGATCTACCACCTCCAGGTGGACGGCTGGGTCCGCGCCTTCCTCGGCATCGCGGTCCTCTACCTCACCACCTCGGCCTTCACCCTCGCCAAGGTGATCCGGGACCGTCAGGAGCTCACCCAGATCGTCACCCGGGTCGACCAGGCCCGGATGGAGAAGATCATGGCCGACTACGACCCCTTCCAGCCGAAGGTCTGAGGCCCGGGCTCGCGTCCAGGGCCCGGCGCGGGGTCCGGAGCCGTCGGCTGCGCCGGGGGCCCGGCCTGATCCGCACGACACGGCCTAAGCGCTTGCTCACCCTCCGGTAAGGTGTTCCTTCCACAGGACGAAGAGGGTGAGCGAGCGATGGACAGCGCGGAGGAGACGACCGAGGCGACCGCCGGCTACCGGCCGTGGTCGGAGGTCACCCCCGACGCCGCGCGGCGGCTGCTCGTCGCCGCCGTCGAGGCGTTCGCGGAGCGCGGGTACCACGCCACCACCACACGTGACATCGCAGGACGGGCCGGCATGAGTCCGGCCGCGCTCTACATCCACTACAAGACCAAGGAAGAGCTGCTCCACCGGATCAGCCGGATCGGCCATGACAAGGCCCTGGAAATCCTGGAGACCGCCGCTTCCGGCCCCGGGTCGGCCGCCGAGCGGCTCGACGCCGCCGTACGGTCCTTCGTGCTGTGGCACGCCGCGCACCACACCACCGCCCGCGTGGTCCAGTACGAGCTGGACGCCCTCGCCCCGGAGCACCGCTCCGAGATCGTGGCCCTGCGCCGGCAGAGCGACGCCGCCGTACGCCGCATCCTCGCCGACGGGGTCGCGGCGGGGGAGTTCGACGTCCCGGACGTCCCCGGCACCACCCTCGCCGTCCTGTCCCTCTGCATCGACGTGGCCCGCTGGTTCAACACGGCCGGCCGCCGCACGCCCGACGAGGTCGGCGCGCTCTACGCCGACCTCGTCCTGCGCATGGTGGGCGCCGCCCCGGGCGGACCCGGGACGCTTCAGAAGTAGTAGCGGGACACCGACTCCGCGACGCACACGGGCTTGTCGCCGCCCTCGCGCTCGACCGTGACCGTCGCCGTGACCTGGACGCCGCCGCCCGCCTCCGTGACCTCCGTGATCACGGCGGTGGCGCGCAGCCGCGAGCCGACCGGGACGGGCGCCGGGAAGCGCACCTTGTTCGTGCCGTAGTTGATGCCCATCTTCATGCGCTCGACCCGCATGACCTGCGGGACCAGGCTCGGCAGCAGCGACAGCGTCAGATAGCCGTGGGCGATGGTGGAGCCGAAGGGCCCGCCCGCGGCCCGCTCCGGGTCCACGTGGATCCACTGGTGGTCGCCGGTGGCATCGGCGAACAGGTCGATCCGCTTCTGGTCCACGTCCAGCCACCCGCTCGGACCGAGCGGTTCCCCGATCCCCGCGCGCAGTTCCTCGGCGGACGTGAAGGTCCTCGGCTCGGCCATGCGTCTCCCTCTCCCTGGCAACGTCGGGCGAATAAGCGCTTGCTCAGCGCGCTGCTCAGCATGGTGGGGCCGCATGTATCTGTCAACGACACGTCTGTCAACGAATGTCGGACCGGCCGACTACCCTCGGCCTCGTGCCGCAGATTCCCGAGAAAGTCCACGAGCTCACCGTCGGCCAGCTGTCCGCCCGCAGCGGCGCGGCCGTCTCCGCGCTGCACTTCTACGAGACCAAGGGCCTGATCAGCAGCCGCCGCACCGCCGGCAACCAGCGCCGCTACAGCCGCGACGCACTGCGCCGGGTGGCCTTCGTGCGCGCCGCCCAGCGCGTGGGCATCCCGCTCGCCGCCATCCGCGACGCGCTCGCCCAGCTACCCGAGGAGCGCACCCCCAACCGCGAGGACTGGGCCCGGCTTTCGGAGGCCTGGCGCGCCGAGCTCGACCACCGGATAACCCAGCTCGCGCGCCTGCGCGACCACCTGACCGACTGCATCGGCTGCGGCTGCCTCTCGCTGAAGAACTGCGCCCTGTCCAACCCGGACGACGTCTTCGGCGAGCAGCTCACCGGCTCCCGGCTGTAGCGGCTGCCGCGCGGCCCACGATCGCGCGGGCCGCCGCCACCAGCTCGGCGTTCGACCGCGCCGGCCGCCCGTCCGGCAGGTGCAGTACGTCGCCGACGCCGGTCCGCGCTCCCGCACCGCACCGAGCGGCCAGCCGCAGCACCGGCCAGGCGGCGGCCTCCCGCCCGAACAGCAGCAGCGGTACCGGCGGCAGCCACCGCAGCCCGGCCACCAGCGCCGGATCGGCCGAGGCCAGCTCCACCGCGAGCCGGATCCGCGCCGGGTCCCGGACCGGCCAGGCCAGGAACCGAGCCAGCGGCCCGGGCCCGGTCCCCGGCCCGGCCCCGGCCTCCCCGCCCAGCGGAACCACCGCGTCCACCGCCACGCCCCGAGCCAGCAGGGCCTGCGCCAACTCCTCGGCCCCCGGCTCCGCGAAATGCACCACCGCCCGGTCCGGCAGCACCCTCCACGACCGGACCCGCTCCAGCCGCCCCGCCGGATCGGGCTCGGCCCCGATCCCCGCCGACACCGAAAGCGGTACGGAGACCCCCGCGCCCCGCACCGCGTCCAGCAGCGGTCCCACGACCCGGGGCGACAGGCTCTCCCTGCCGCACGGGGTCCGCGGATGGACCAGTACCTCCCCGGCCCCGGCGGCCACCGCCGCCAGCGCCGACTCCACCACATCCGGCGGGGACAGGGGCACGGCGCCGCCGTCGACGGCGCCGCGTGCCCCGTTCAGCGATACCGCAACCGACACCGGATCCGGCCCCGCCGCCGAAACCGGCGCCCCCGAACCCGGCCCCGTTGCCCCCAGCCCCCGCAGGCTCACGCCGCCCCCGCCGAAGCCGGGTCCGCCACCGAAACCGCGTCCGCCAGCGCCGGCCTCGGGACGACGATCCCGCACCCCGCACACACCGGACCGTCCCAGGCCCACGCACCCTCCCAGGTGCGATGCCCCGCGCGGGGCCCCCGTCTCTGCCCCGGCCCGTGCGCGGGCCAGCGCAGCTCCTGCTCCCCGCAGACCGGGCACCCCGTCCCCGGCTGCGACTCCAGCGCCGCGACCAGCCGCCGCAGCACCTCTCCCAGCGTCCCGTCCGGCCGCACCCCCGGATCGGCGCACCGCACCACCGCGTCCCCGCTGCCGCCCCAGGCCCACTCCGGCCGGCGCAGCCCGTGGTGCTTCTCCCGCCGGCGCCGCTCCGCGAACTGCCGCTCGTACTCCAGCCAGACCGCCCGCGCGTCCTCCAACTCCTCCAACGCCGCCACCAGCCGCTGCGGATCGGCCGCCCGGTCCTCGGGGGCTATGCCGTGCCGGTCGCACAGATGCCACCACGTCGCCCGGTGCCCGTACGGAGCGAAGCGCTCCAGGCAGCGGCGCAGCGAATGGCGCCGCAGGGCACGGTCATTGCGTGCGTCCCGCACCTGGTACGCCAGACTTCGGAATCCCGCCATCACACCTTCACCTCCGTCGCGCCCACGCCCGCACCGGGGGGCGTCGTACTACGTCGAACGACGACGCACCGTGAGATGTGCCCAACATGCCCGGCCAGGTGCGGGCGCATGCGGGGGCGGTCGAGGCGTACGGGTGGCACATGGCCGGAAGTCAGCGCCCCATGCGCCCCGCGGCAACCACGAGCCGGGCCAGCTCCTCGTGGCAGATGTCACTGTGCGCCCCCGACGGGGGACCGCCGCGGCGCACCACGGACCCGGTGTCCACACTGACGCAACCGGCCTGCGGGACCCCCGCGCGCAGCGCCGCGTCCAGGGTGAGCCGCGGCGCGCCCGGCACGGCCTGCACCCCGTCATGACCGATCGCGCCCCACCGCTCGTCGAAGCCGAGGAGACCGGCCGAATCCCCTGCCATCCGGGAGGCCAGCGGATAGAAGACCTTGAGGGCCGAGTCGTACGGGGAGTGGCAGGCGATCACCGGGCCGTCGACCCTGCGCTGCATCCCGCGCAGGGCGCCTCCGCTGCCCTTGTCGTGGGGGAGCCGGTCGGTGAAGGCGTAGTGGGAGAAGGCCCCCTGGAGCAGCGTCGCGGACTTCACGTACCGGGCGCCGTCCGGCACCGCGCGCAGCGAGAAGGACACCACCCGGGCCCCGAAGCTGTGCCCGATCAGATGGATCCGCAGGGCCGGGCGCCGGCCCGCGAGTTCGGCCAGGACCGGGCCGAGGCCGTGCTCGCCGACGACTCCGGCCCGCTTCTTCATCTGGTAGTACGTGGCCTGCCGCAGCAGCTCCTTGGCGCCGCTCCACAGCGTGCGAAGCCCACCGCCGAGGGAGAAGCCGGGCACGGCGGCGCCCCCGACCGGGGCTCCCGCCTCGGCCAGCCCCTCCGTGAGGGCACGGCACACCTCCAGCACGTCCAGCGTGAAGATGGCGGGTACGTCCCGTACGACCGGCCGGGCGACGGCCACGGCCGCGCCCGCCGGATCGACGGCGCCCTCCGCACCCCCCGCATCCCCGGCACCCCCCGCATCCACCACGTCCACGCCCACCAGCTCCCGCACCAGCGCCCCGAACTCGGTGAACGCCGCCGCCGACTCCGGCCGGTCCTCCAGCAGTTCGGCGATCCGGTCCAGCTCCGCCACCCGCCCCGGCCAGAACTCCCCGAGCGCCCGCAGCGTGGCGGGGTCCAGCGCCGTCCCGTGGCCCGGCTCGGCGAGCGCGCCGCGGGGGTCGAAGTCCGGTATCGGCTCGTCCGAGAACCGGATCGAGGGCCAGACGACGCCCACGTACCCCAGCCGCACCCCCGGCCCCACCAGCCCCGGGAAGGGTGCGTAGAAGCGGTCGAAGAGCCGGGTCGAGGTCGACCGGTCGCTGTTCCAGCCGTGCGCGAAGACCAGCAGGTCGGTGGCCTCCAGGGCGGCCACCGCATCCTGGGTGCCCTGGTCCACGTCACCGTCCGCGTCGAAGGTCAGCTCCGCGTACGGACCGACCCCGATCCCGCCGCTCGACGCCGTTGCATCCGACATGAGGTCCCCCTCCGCGCCGTCTCTCCGGTGCCGTCCAGCATCCTGCCGCCGCCCCTACCCGGCCAGACCCCTGCCGCCCACGGATTCAAGAGGATTCCCACGGATCCACACCGAGTGACACCGAACGACACCGACCACACGGTCCACGCGGATTCACGGATAGAGCAGGTACCGCCCCCGCACCGCCGCGAACCGCTCCAGCCCCGCCGCCCAGTCGCCCGCGATCTCCTCGACCCCCGCCCCCGCGTCCACCATCTTCCGCACCCGGTCCGAGCCGGTCAGCTGGTCGATCCAGTGGTCCGTGCGCCACGCGAAGCCGCTCCACGTCCGCTTCGCGGTCACCAGGAGCCCGATCCCGGCCCGCACCGGGTCGAAGGCCGCCCGGTCGTGCACGATCAGCCGGACCCCGCCGCACACCTTCCCGGTGAACTTCGAGAAGGTCGGCGTGAAGTACGCCTCCCGGAACCACACCCCGGGCACTCCCAGCGCCTGCGCCGCCTCCGCCCACCGCCGGTCCACGCCCTCCGCGCCGACCACCTCGAACGGTGTGGTCGTCCCGCGCCCCTCGGACAGGTTGGTGCCCTCGAACAGGCAGGTCCCGGCGTACGCGAGGGCCGTGTCCGGCGTCGGCACGTTCGGGCTGGGCGGCACCCAGGGCAGTCCGGTCGCCCCGAAGAAGGAGTCCCGCCGCCACCCCGTCATCCTCACGGTGCTCAGCCTGGCCGGTTTCGCCGCCAGGAACTCCGCGTTGAACAGCAGGGCCAGCTCGGCCACGGTCATCCCGTGCGCGAGCGCGATCGGCTCCCGGCCCACGCCGCTCGCGTACGCGCGCTCCAGTACGGGCCCGGCCGCCCGCCGGCCGCCCACCGGGTTCGGCCGGTCCAGTACGACCACCGCCTTGTCGGCCAGCGCGGCCGCGCGCATGCAGTCGTACAGGGTCCAGATGTAGGTGTAGAAGCGGGCCCCGACGTCCTGGATGTCGAAGACGACCGTGTCGATCCCGGCCGCCGTGAACACGTCCGCGAGCTTCTGCCCGCTCTTGCCGTACGTGTCGTACACGGGCAGCCCCGTCGCCGGATCGCGCCCGGCCGTCTCGGAGTCGCCGGCCTGCGCCGTGCCGCGGAACCCGTGCTCCGGCCCGAACACCGCCACCAGGTCCACCCGGGCGTCCTCGTGCAGTACGTCGACCAGGTGGCGGGCGTCGGCGGTGATCCCGGTGGGGTTGGTGACGACCCCCACCCGCCGGCCGGAGAGCACCTCGTAGCCGTCCGCGGCGAGCTGTTCGAAGCCGGTGCGCACCCGGTCGGAGGCGGCCGCCGCGGGATCCGGACCCGCACCCGCACCCGCACCCGGATCTGCAGCCGCCGCCGCAGCCGAGCCCGTCACCCGCCCGTGCGGCGCCGCACCCACCGCGCCCCCCGCCCCCAGCGTCCCCAAGGCCCCGGTCGTACCCGCCAGTCCCAGCAGCCCCCGTCGCGACAGCGTCATCCGGCCAAGCTAGACGTCGGCCCTCTTCCACCTCGACATACCGACCGGTTAGTCTGCCCGGCATCCGGCCGTGAACCGCCATGAAGGGTGATCCCGTGAGTGCGTACCAGGACCAGCGAGTCGTCGTCACCGGCGCGGGCGGCGGCATCGGCGCCGCCCTCGCCCGCCGCTTCGCCGCCGAGGGGGCCACGGTGGTGGTCAACGACCTCGACGCCGCCAAGGCCGCCGCCGTGGCGGGCGGGATCGGGGCCGGGGCGATCGCCGTCCCGGGCGATGCGTCGGCGGTCGTGGCCGAGGCCCGCGAGGCCCTCGGCGGCAGGGTGGACGTCTACTGCGCGAACGCCGGACTCGGCTCGGGCGGCGACGCGTTCGCCGAGGAGGCCGTGTGGGAGGCCGCCTGGGACACCAACGTCATGGCGCACGTCCGCGCGGCCCGGCTGCTGCTGCCGGACTGGCTGGAGCGCGGGAGCGGGCGCTTCGTGTCCACCGTCTCGGCCGCAGGACTGCTGACCATGATCGGGGCGGCGCCGTACAGTGTCACCAAGCACGGTGCGCTCGCCTTCGCGGAGTGGCTCTCGCTGACCTACCGCCACCGCGGTGTGGAGGTCCACGCCATCTGCCCGCAAGGGGTCCGCACCGACATGCTGACGGCCGCGGGATCGGCGGGCGAACTCGTCCTCGCGCCGACCGCGATCGAGCCGGAAGCGGTTGCGGACGCACTGTTCGACGGCATGGAGAAGGGCCGGTTCTTGATCCTCCCGCACCCCGAGGTCGCGGACTACTACGCCGCCCGCGCCACCGAACCGGACCGCTGGCTCACCGGCATGAACCACATCCAGCAGAGGTGGGAGACCAGGTGACGCGGCCGGACCCGCCCTCCCGCTACGCGGCCAAACCGTGGCTGGAACTGCTCAGCCCGGCCCAGCGCGCCCCCGTCTCCCCGCCGCCGAGCCTGCTGCACGCCTTCCGCGACGCCGCCGCCCGGGCCCCCGCGCGCACCGCGCTGGCCTACTTCGACGGCCGCATCGGCTACGCGGAGACCGACGCGCTCTCCGACTCCGTCGCGGGCCACCTCGCCGGGCACGGCGTCGGCCGCGGGGGCCGGGTCGCCGTCATGCTCCAGAACACCCCGCACTTCGTGCTCGCCGTCCTGGCCGCGTGGAAGGCCGGGGCGGTGGTCGTCCCGCTCAACCCCATGTACAAAGCGGGCGAGATCGGGCACATCCTGCGCGACTCCGGAGCCGTCGCCCTGATCTGCGGCGACCGCGCGTGGACGGCGTACGCGGCCGAGGCGGTCCGGGGCACGGCCGTACGGGTCGCCCTGACCGCCTCGGACCGGGACTTCCAGACCCGGAACGACCCGCGCGTCTTCGCCCCCGCGGACCCGGCCCCCGCCGACCCGGCTCCCGCGGACCCGGCCCCCGCCGACCCGGCTCCCGCGGACCCGGCCGACCCGGCCCCCGCCGACCCCGTGGTCCCGGCCGACCTCACCGCCGTGGCCCGCCGCGGGCACCCCGCCCCGCCCGACCCCGGTCTGACCGCCGCCGACACCGCGCTCATCAGCTACACCTCCGGCACCAGCGGCACCCCCAAGGGCGCCATGAACCCGCACGGCGCGCTCACCCACAACGCCGTCCGGCAGGTCACCGGACACCCGCTCCCCGCGGGCGCCACCTACTTCGCCCTCGCGCCCCTCTTCCACATCACCGGCATGGTCTGCGAGCTCGGCGCCTGCTTCGCCAACGCAGGCACCCTCGTCCTCGCCCACCGCTTCGACGCCGGCGTCGTCCTCGACGCCTTCCTGGCGCACCGCCCCGCCTACACCGTCGGCCCGGCCACCGCCTTCATGGCCCTCGCCGCCCACCCCGAGGCCACCGCCGACCACTTCGCCTCGTTCCAGGTGCTCTCCTCCGGCGGCGCCCCGCTGCCGCCCGCCCTCGTCGAACGGCTCCGCGCCGCCTTCGGCTTCTACCTGCGCAACGGCTACGGCCTCACCGAGTGCACCGCCCCCTGTGCCTCCGTGCCCGTACACCTCGAAGCCCCGGTGGACCCCGCCTCCGGCACCCTCTCGGTGGGCCTGCCCGGCGCCGACACGCTCGTACGGATCCTGGACGAGCACGGCGCCGAGGTGCCCTTCGGCGAGAGCGGCGAGATCGCCGTCCGCGGACCCCAGGTCGTCCCCGGCTACTGGGGGCTGCCGGCGGACACGGCCAAGGCCTTCCCGGACGGCGAACTGCGCACCGGCGACGTCGGGTTCATGGACCCGGACGGCTGGCTTTACGTCGTCGACCGCAAGAAGGACATGATCAACGCCTCCGGGTTCAAGGTCTGGCCGCGCGAGGTCGAGGACGTGCTCTACACGCACCCCGCCGTGCGCGAGGCGGCCGTGGTCGGCGTCCCCGACCCGTACCGCGGCGAGAGCGTGAAGGCCTACGTGAGCCTGCGCCCCGGCACCTCGGCGCAGCCGCAGGAGCTGTCCGCGTACTGCGCCGCCCGCCTCGCCGCGTACAAATACCCGCGCCAAGTGGAGATCCTGCCTCTCCTGCCGAAGACGACGAGTGGCAAGATCCTGCGACGGGAACTGCGCGACCGAGGCTGAAAACAGCCGTACGGTCGTACAGCCGCTCGCACGTCTGGTCGTACGGACCAGGGAACAGGGAAGGGAAGGTCAGCGCCATGGCTGCCAGGACGACGGAGCCCGAAGGCACGCACGAGACCCCGGTGCCGCAGCGGCTGCTGGCCGTCGCCACCCGGCTCTTCGCCGAGCGCGGCTACGACCGCACCTCCGTCCAGGAGATCGTCGAGGCCGCCGGGGTCACCAAGGGCGCGCTCTACCACTACTTCGGGTCCAAGGACGACCTGCTGCACGAGGTGTACGCGCGGATGCTGCGCCGCCAGCAGCAGCGCCTCGACGCGGTGGCCGACTCCGGCGCCCCGGTCGAGGAGCGGCTGCGTGCCGCGGCCGCCGACGTGGTGGTCACCACCATCGAGAACCTCGACGACGCGGCGATCTTCTTCCGGTCGATGCACCAGCTCAGTCCGGAGAAGTTCAAGCAGGTACGGGCGGAGCGCCGGCGCTACCACGAGCGGTTCCGGGCGCTGGTCGAGGAGGGCCAGCGCACCGGGGTGTTCTCCACCGCGACCCCCGCGGACCTGGTGGTGGACTACCACTTCGGCTCCGTCCACCACCTGTCCACTTGGTACCGGGCGGACGGCCCGCTCACGCCGCAGCAGGTCGCCGATCACCTCGCCGACCTGCTGCTGCGCGCCCTGCGCCCGTAGCGGGATCCGCTACGGGGCCACCTTCAGCAGCTTGTTCGCCGTGCCCGCCGAGGGGTTGGTCACCGCGCCGCTCGTGGCCGCGGCCGTCAGCGCCGCGGCCGTCTGAGCCGGGGTCGCGGACGGGTGCCCGGCCAGGTAGACCGCCGCGGCGCCCACCACGTGCGGGGTGGCCATGGAGGTGCCGGAGATGGTCTTCGTACCGGTGTCGCTGTCGTTCCAGTCGGACGTGATGTCCGAACCCGGCGCGTACAGGTCCACCACGGAGCCGAAGTTCGAGAACGAGGACTGCGCGTCGTCGATGGTGCTCGACGCCACGGTGATCGCCTCCGGAACCCGCGAGGGAGAGTCCTGTCCGGCGTCGGCCGACTCGTTGCCCGCCGCCACCGCGAAGGTGACGCCCGAGGCGATGGCCCGGCGCACCGCCTCGTCGAGGGCCTCGTCCGCGCCGCCGCCCAGGCTCATGTTGGCCACCGAGGGCCCCGAGTGGTGCTGGGTGACCCAGTCGATCCCGGCGACCACCTGCTCGGTCGTGCCGGAGCCGTTGTCGTCCAGCACCCGCACCGCGACCAGCTTCGCCTTCTTGGCGACGCCGTGCGCGGTCCCGGCTATGGTGCCCGCGACGTGCGTGCCGTGGCCGTTGCCGTCGTCGGCCTTGTCGTCGTTGTCCACCGCGTCGAAGCCGGACGTCGCGCGGCCGCCGAAGTCCTTGTGGGTCGTGCGGATCCCGGTGTCGATGACGTACGCCGTCACTCCCTCGCCGGCGCTGTCGGGATAGCTGTACTTCTTGTCCCCCGCCTTGGCCGTCTGGTCGATCCGGTCCAGACCCCATGAGGGCGGGTTGTCCTGGGTGGCCTTGATGGTGAACTTCTTGTTCTGCACGACCTTGCCGACGGCCGGGTCCGCGGCGAGCCGCCTGGCCCCGGTCTCGCTCAGGCCGGAGGCCGAGAAGCCGTTGACCCCGGAGCTGTACGTGCGCTTCAGCTCGCCGCCGTACTTCTTGGCCAGCTGTTCCTTGTTCGCGGATGCGTCGAGGATGACGACGTAGCTACCGCTGATCGCACCGGGTGCGCCCAGTCCGTACACCGTGCCCTCGGCCGGTGTCGCCGCCCCCGCTAAGGGGCTGGCGATCAGGGCCGCGGCCGCCGCCGCGGCGGCTCCCGTGCCGACCGCCGCGTACCGGAAAGTGCGCGAGCGCTTGTGAGTTGCCATCTGGAGAGTTCTCCTCTTGCTGACGTGTGGGGCGTCAAACTTTCTGGAGAACCCTGTTCCGATTGACAGGCGCAAATCAAGAACGTACCGGCGGTTCGGGGTTGTTCAACAAGGTTTCTTAAAAGGCCCCCCGCACCCCCTCCATGTCGCACACGGGTTCGCGCGAACTCCTGCACGATTCCCACACGTTCACGGGCGGCCCGCGTACTTCTTCAACTCCCGGTGCGCCAGCGAGCGCTGGTGCACCTCGTCCGGCCCGTCGGCGAGGCGCAGCGTCCGCGCCGCCGCCCACAGCTCGGCCAGCGGGAAGTCCTGGCTCACCCCGCCCGCGCCGTGCAGCTGCACCGCGTCGTCCAGGATCCGCACCACCGCCCGCGGGGTCGCGATCTTGATGGCCTGGATCTCGGTGTGCGCACCCCGGTTGCCGACCGTGTCCATCAGCCAGGCCGTCTTCAGCACCAGCAGCCGCAGCTGCTCCACCGTGACCCGGGCGTCCGCGATCCAGTTCTGCACGACTCCCTGTGCGGCCAGCTCCTTGCCGAAGGCCGTACGGCCCACCGCGCGCCGGCACATCAGCTCGATGGCCCGCTCCGCCATGCCGATCAGCCGCATGCAGTGGTGGATCCGGCCCGGGCCGAGCCGGGCCTGGGCGATCGCGAAGCCGGTGCCCTCCTCGCCGATCAGGTTCGCGGCCGGCACCCGGGCCCCGTCGAAGACCACCTCGGCGTGGCCGCCGTGGTCGTGGTCCTCGTACCCGTAGACGGTCATCGCCCGGCGCACCTCGACCCCCGGGGTGTCGCGGGGGACCAGGATCATCGACTGCTGGCGGCGCGGATCGGCGCCGTCCGGGTCGGTCTTGCCCATGACGATGAAGACCTTGCAGTCCGGGTTCATGGCTCCGGAGATGAACCACTTGCGGCCGCTGACCACGTACTCGGACCCGTCCGCCGAACGCTCGATCCGGGTCTCGACGTTCGTCGCGTCCGAGGAGGCCACCTCCGGCTCGGTCATCGCGAAGGCGGACCGGATCTCGCCGGCCAGCAGCGGCTCCAGCCACTGCTTCTTCTGCTCCTCGCTGCCGAACTGGGCGAGCAGCTCCATGTTCCCGGTGTCCGGGGCCGCGCAGTTGGTCGCCATCGGCGCCAGGTGCGGGCTGCGGCCGGTGATCTCGGCGAGCGGTGCGTACTGGAGGTTGGTCAGCCCGGCGCCGTACTCCGCACCCGGAAGGCTGTGCTGGTCCACGAAGAAGAGGTTCCACAGGCCCTGGCGGCGCGCCTCGGCCTTCAGTGCACCGAAGACGGCAGGGGTGTCCCAGGGCGAGGCCAGCCGCGCGCGCTGCTCGGCGGCGACGGGTTCCGCCGGGTACACGTACTCGTCCATGAACGCGAGGAGCCGCCCGCGGAGTTCCTCGGTCCGTGCGTCGAATGCGAAGTCCATGGGTGTGTCTCAGCCTTCCTGGCCGGTCGGGAACGTACGGGGGGCCTGGAGGGTGGTCAGGCCGTGCTCGATGAAGACCGGGACCAGATCGCCGATCCGGTCGAAGCCCGCGCCCACCGTCTGCCCCAGCGTGTAGCGGTAGTGGATGCCTTCGAGGATCACCGCGAGCTTGAACCAGGCGAAGGCGGTGTACCAGGAGATCGCGCCGGTGTCCCGGCCGGAGCGGGCGGCGTACCGCTCGATGAGCTCGGCCGGCGCCGGGTGGCCGGGCGCGCCGCTCGTCGTGCTGACCGGGGAATCCGTCAGCCCCAGGTCCGAGCTGTACATCACCAGCAGTCCGAGGTCGGTCAGCGGATCGCCGAGCGTGGACATCTCCCAGTCCAGCACCGCCCGGATCGTGTCGTCCGGACCGCCGATCAGCACGTTGTCCAGCCGGAAGTCCCCGTGCACCACGGTCGGGGCGGGGGAGGCGGGCAGGGAGCGGCCGAGCGCGGCGTGCAGCTCGGCGATGCCCGCGAGCTCGCGCCCCCGGGAGGAGTCGAGCTGCTTGCCCCAGCGCCGCAGCTGGCGGTCGAGGAACCCCTCGGGCCGGCCGAAGTCGCCCAGCCCCACCGCCTGCGGATCCACCGCGTGCAGGTCGACCAGGGTGTCGACCAGGCCCAGTACCGCCTGCCGGGTGCGTTCGGGGCCGAGCTCCGCGAGCTGGTCGGCGCTCCGGTACGGGACCCCGTCCACGTACTCCATCACGTAGAACGGCGCCCCGAGGACCGACTCGTCCTCGCACAGGAGCACCGGCTCGGGCACCGGCACGGCCGTGCCGTGCAGCGCCCGGATGACCCGGTGCTCTCGCTTCATGTCGTGGGCCGTGGCCAGGACGTGGCCGAGCGGCGGACGGCGCACCACCCAGCGGCCGGTCCCGTCGGTGATCTCGTACGTGAGGTTCGACCGGCCTCCTTCGATCAGCCGGCCGCGCAGCGCCCCGGCCACGAGCCCGGGCCGCGCCCGGTCGAGATGGCCGCGCAGCCGCTCCAGGTCGAGGCCCCGGGGGCCGGCCGAAGCGGACTCTGACGCTGAGGTCATGGTGCGCACCTCCGTACGGAGTGGACGAGACGGAACAGACGAGTGACATCATGCCGACCAGTCGGTATGTCGTCCAGTGCCCAGGCCCGACGAGTACGGGCAGACGAAGTGCTGCCAGCGCGTACGGGCGACCGCGCACGGGCGCACGGGTACGGGCGAACGCGTGCGGGCGAACGCGTGCGGGCCGGAGGGAGCCCCCCGGCCCGCACCGCCGGTTCACGCGTGACAGAGGATCGGCGTCCCGCCGTTCATCACGGTCATGTCCTGCAGCACCGCCAGTATGTCGAGCGGCGCCCCCTCCGGTTCCCCGGCCAGCTCCGCGTACGCCCGGTGCAGGTTCGCCACCAGCCGCTCGCTCTCCCGCCAGGCGGCGAACTCGCCGAGGTCGGCCTTCCGCGCCGCCTCCAGCGGGGTCAGCCCCTCGGCCCTGCCCTCCCGGGCCAGCTCGGCCACGTATCGCAGATAGCGCTCGGTGGCCCCGTACGCGGACGGGTCGGTCAGCGGCCCGTGGCCCGGTACGAGGTCTCCGCGCCCAGTGAGCGCAGCAGCTCCAGCGCCCGCAGCGAACCGGCGAGCGAACCCATCGCCAGGAACGGCGTGCCCTCGGCGAAGACCAGGTCGCCGGTGAAGACGATCCGCTGCCGCGGCAGGAACACGATCGAGTCCCCGGTGGTGTGCGCGACGCCCGGGTGGATGACCTGGACCTCCGTCTCACCGAGGTGGAGGGTCATCCGGTCGTTGTACGTGAGGTCCGGCGCGGTGATCTCGACCGAGCCGAAGTCGGTGGCGGGCCAGATCAGCTCCAGCTGGTGCCCGGCCGCGATCTGCTCCGTGCGCGCGTTGTCGTGCCCGAGGACCAGCGCATCGGGGGCGAAGACGGCGTTGCCGTACGTGTGGTCGCCGTGGTGGTGGGTGTTGACCACCGTGCGCGGCAGCGGCACCCCGGCCGCCACGACCGCCTCGCGCAGCGCCAGGGCCCGCCGCTCGGTGGCCGCGGTGTCGATGAGCAGGGTCCGGCCGCCGTCCGTCACGAAGCCGGCGTTGTTCAGGCACCA
This sequence comes from Streptomyces sp. NPDC051109, assembly GCF_044455885.1. NCBI lineage: Bacteria > Bacillati > Actinomycetota > Actinomycetes > Kitasatosporales > Streptomycetaceae > Streptomyces > Streptomyces sp. NPDC051109. Next base: position 206,347 of record NZ_JBITFF010000011.1, on the reverse strand, counting down.
GCCGCCGTCCGGCTGGACGTAGGCGTAGACCCCGGTCGCGGGCTGGACGAGGTACGGCTCTTCGGCGGTCATGAGTGCTCTCCCCGGGTCGCTCTGACAAGCGGTCAGCATCCTGCCAGTCGCGGCGGCGCCGGGGGAGGGCGGGGTCGGCCGACCGGCCCGGGGGGTCAGCCGGTCGGCCGACCGGCGGCGGGTGCGGCGACGGTCAGTGGTCGTCGTAGTGGCCGTCGTGCTCGGCGTGCCGGTGCCCGTCGTGCACGTAGTCCACGTGGTCGCCGTGCTGCACCGCCTCGTGCCCGCAGGCCGGCCCGTGGGCGTGGTCGTGGTCCTCGTGGGCGGCGTGCCCCGCGGGCTCGCACTCGTCCCAGTGCCCCGCGTGCTCGCGGTGCAGGTGGCCGTCGTGCGCGTAGTCGACGTGGTCCCCGTGGGGCAGCTCGGTGTGGCCGCAGTCGGGGCCGTGGGCGTGTGCGTGCGTGGGGTGTTCCCGGTGCATGGTCGTCATGGCGCCGAGGCTAGTGCGGAACATCCCTTATCGCCTGTTGTGTCCCGATCGGCGCGCACAAGCCGGATCATCCGATCAGCACCTCAGAAGATGACCGCCACCGCGAACACCGACAGGGCCACCGTGCACGCCACCGCCGCCAGCGCCGACCGCGGAGCGAGCCCCGGCGGCCGGGCCGCCGACAGCTGCCGCACCCGCCGGTGCGCGATCCCCAGGAAAGCCAGCCAGATCAGCGCGATCACCGCGGCCCCGACCACCTCCACCGGCGAGCCCGACCCGCGCAGCGCCGTCCGCAGCGCCAGCACCGCCGTCACCGAGCACGCCAGCGTCGTACGCCGCCACGCGAGCCGGGTCCGCTCGGGCTGCAGCCCCGCGTCGCGCCCCGCCCCACCCGAGGCCGTCACCGCCCGCTCGTCCAGCCCATCAGCACCACCAGCATCATCGACACCGCGACCAGCCCCACCCCCAGGCTCAGCACCACCGGGAACCGGGAGACCGGCAGGTCCTCGCCCCGCCGCATCGCCCGCTCGCACCGCACCCAGTGGTTCACCGCCCGCAGCGCACAGGCGGCGCCCACCGCCAGCAGCGCGAGGGACACCCCGACCCGCACCCCCCAGCGCAGGTCCGGCAGGAACTGGTCCACCGCGAACCCGCCGCCCACCAGGGCGAGGGCGGTGCGGATCCAGGCCAGGAAGGTCCGCTCGTTGGCCAGCGAGAACCGGTAGTCGGGGGTCTCGCCCTCGTCCCTCACCCGCTGCGGCGCGAACCAGAGGCGCACGTCCTTGACGAAGTCGATCACCTGGTCAATCTACTGGCGGGACTCCCGGTGCGCGCGCAGCCGCCGGTACGCCTCCAGCCCGTCCGGCACCCATTCCCACTCCCCGTCCGCGACCCGCCCCGCCAGCTCCTCCTCGGAGAGCCACGCGTGCCAGGCCACCTCCGACTCCTGCGGCCGTACCGGCAGCTCGCACCGCACCTCGTGCACGTACGACCACCAGGACCCGCCCGGCCCCTCGTACAGGAACTTGAACAGCGGCACCGGCTGCGCCAGCCCGGCCACGCCCAGCTCCTCCTCGGCCTCCCGCAGCGCGGCCCCGGCGTAGCTCTCGCCGGCGCCCACCACCCCGCCCACGAACATGTCGTAGGCGGACGGGAAGACCAGCTTCGCCGCCGTCCGCCGGTGCACGAAGATCCGCCCCCGCGCGTCCCTGGCCTGCACGAACACGCACCGGTGGAGCAGCCCGCCCGCGTACACCTCGCCCCGCGGCGCCCGCCCGGTCACCCGGTCGTCCCGGTCCACCACGTCCAGTACTTCGTCAGCAGCACTCACACGGCTCATCCAACCACCGCTGTTGACTGGTTACCGCTCCGTAGCCAAGGATCTGCCCCACCACCGACCGGAGGACGGGTTCGCAATGACGTACGACGCAGACGTGATCGTGATCGGGGCGGGGCTCGCCGGCCTCGCGGCCACCGCCGAGCTCGTCGACGCGGGCCGCAAAGTCATCCTGCTCGACCAGGAGCCCGAACAGTCGATCGGCGGCCAGGCGCACTGGTCCTTCGGCGGGCTGTTCTTCGTCGACTCGCCCGAACAGCGGCGGATGCGGATCAAGGACAGCCGTGAACTCGCCCTCCAGGACTGGCGCGGCACCGCCGGTTTCGACCGCGAGGAGGACGCCTGGCCGCGCCGTTGGGCCGAGGCGTACGTCGACTTCGCGGCCGGCGAGAAGCGGCCCTGGCTGCACGCCCAGGGCGTCCGCTTCTTCCCGGTGGTCGGCTGGGCCGAACGCGGCGGGTACGACGCGAACGGCCACGGCAACTCCGTCCCCCGCTTCCACATCACCTGGGGCACCGGACCGGGCCTCGTCGCCCCCTTCGAGCGGCGGGTCCGCGCCGGGGTGGCCCGCGGGCTGGTCCAGCTCCGCTTCCGCCACCGGGTCACCGGGCTCGCCCGGACGGCCGGCGCCCTGGACACCGTGACGGGCGAGGTCCTGGAGCCCTCCGACGCCGTACGGGGTACCGCGAGCGGCCGCGAGAGCGCCGGGGCCTTCTCCCTCCGGGCCCAGGCGGTGATCGTGGCCAGCGGCGGCATCGGCGGCAACCACGACCTCGTGCGCGAGCAGTGGCCGGCCCGGCTCGGCACCCCGCCGCAGCGGATGCTCTCCGGGGTCCCGGCGCACGTGGACGGCCTGATGCTCGGCATCGCGGAGGAGGCCGGGGCCAGCCACATCAACAAGGACCGCATGTGGCACTACACCGAGGGCATCGAGAACTGGAACCCGATCTGGGCCAGGCACGGCATCCGCATCCTGCCGGGCCCGTCCTCGCTCTGGCTGGACGCCACCGGCAAGCGGCTGCCCGTACCGCTCTTCCCCGGGTTCGACACCCTCGGCACCCTCGACCACATCATGAAGACCGGCCACGACCACACCTGGTTCGTCCTCAACCAGCGCATCATCGGCAAGGAGTTCGGCCTCTCGGGCTCCGAACAGAACCCGGACCTGACCGGCAAGTCGGTCCGCGACGTCATCGACCGGGCGCGGCAGGCCGTACCGGGGCCGGTGAAGGCCTTCATGGAGCACGGCGCGGACTTCGTCGTCGAACGCGACCTCGCCTCGCTGGTGCGCGGTATGAACGCGGTCACCAAGGAGGACCTGCTCGACGAGGAGACCGTCCGCCGGGAGGTCGTGGCCCGGGACCGTGAGATCGCCAACCCCTTCACCAAGGACCTCCAGGTGACGGCCATCCACGGAGCCCGCAAGTACCTCGGCGACAAGCTGATCCGCACCGCCGCCCCGCACCGGATCCTCGACCCGAAGGCGGGCCCGCTGATCGCCGTACGGCTCTCCATCCTGACCCGCAAGTCCCTGGGCGGCCTGGAGACCGACCTGTCCTCCCGCGTCCTCACCGGGTCCGGCGAGCCGCTGCCCGGCCTGTACGCGGCGGGCGAGGCGGCCGGCTTCGGCGGCGGCGGCGTCCACGGCTACCGAGCCCTGGAGGGCACCTTCCTCGGCGGCTGCATCTTCTCGGGCCGCGCGGCGGGCCGCGCCGCGGCCGCGGCGGTGGGCTAGGGGGAGTCCGCACCGTCCTGCCCGGCCCGCGCCGGTGCCCCCGCGTGGAGCGCGCCGTTCGGCCACGGGCGCCCACCCCTCGCCCGGCACCGGCAGGGGGGCGCCCGCGCCCCCGTACCCGGCCGGCAACCCCGTCGTCGAGGTCATCGCCGCGGTCGGAAGCCGCGAACGGGTGGAAACGCGCCAACTGTCCGTGCGTCCGCACCAGTTGAAACACGCCACGCAGTGGACTGGACCTTGACTCGGAGCTGTGCCTACCGCTTTGCTGTGCGTGATCATCCAGCCAAACCGTCCGCCCGCGCCCGTGTTCTGGAGGGAAACCCGCGGATGTCCCCGCCTCCGCCGCCCCTCGGCCGCGCCCGCAAGCGGGACGCCCAGCTCTTCGACCCGGCTCTGTGCGACACGGAACTGGTCGACGTGCGCGCCCAGTTCACCCAGGGCCGCTGGGCCAAGGCCCGCTCCCTCCTCGTCGCCACCGGCGACGACTGGGACCGCCGCGGCCACCGCCTCGTCGTCCTCGCCGAGACCCCGGCCGCCACCGCCTGGGCCCGCGAATGGCTGCTCGCCGAACCGGAGAGCCCCGACGCCGCCACCCTCCTCGCCTGCGCCGCCGTCTTCACCGCCCTGCGCCGCAAGGGCACGCCCGAGGCCGCCGAGGAGGCCTGCCGTCGGGCCGCCGCCCTGCTCCCCGCCGACCCCACCCCCTGGCTGGGGCTGCTCATGCTCACCCGCGCCTTCGGCACCGAGGAGGAGTTCAGCCGCCACTTCGACCAGGTCCGGGCCCGCCACCGCGAGCACCACCACGCCCACCACCTGATGGTCGCCAAGCTGGCCGAGCACACCCCCGCCTCCGGCCACGACCCGCTCCACGAGGTCTACGACTTCGCCGCCTGGGCCGCCGAGGAGTCCCCGGCCGACTCCCCGCTCGCGGTCCTGCCGGTCATCGCACACGCCGAGCGCTACCGGGTGCTCGCCGCCACCCAGGGCCGCACCCCCGACGGGGCCGCCGCCCACTGGTCGAGCCGCCGCGCCCGCCAGGTCCTGCGCTCCGCCTTCGACTGGTGGCTTGAGTGGGAACGCGAGGACCACCCCCGCAACCGGGTCGACCTCAACTTCCTGGCCCACGCCAAGCTCTGCGAGGGCCGCCCCGCCGAGGCCGCCGCCCTCTTCCACCGCATCGGCAGCCACGCCACGCCCGCCCCCTGGTCCTATCCCGACCTCGACCCGCACAAGGCCTTCCTCGCCGCCCGCAGCGCCGCGCTCGGCACGGCCTGACGCGGCGGGGCCGCACGGCACCCCCGCTCCGTACGACCTTCCCCCGACCTTCCCCGAAAGGACACCCCGCCATGGCGACGGGCAGATCCACCACGCTCAGCACCGCGCCCGAGATCCGCACCTACAAGGGCCAGGACCGCGCCCTGCGCGCCGACCGCCTCGGCACCGCCGGACTGCTGCTCTCCGTACTCGCGGCCAGCGCGCCCCTGATGGTGGTCGCCGGCGTGATGCCCACCACCTTCGGCGTCATGGGCATCGTCGGCCAGCCCCTGCTGTTCGTGATCCTCGGCGTGGTGCTCGCGCTCTTCAGCATCGGCTACGCCGAGATGAGCCGGCACGTCCACAACGCCGGCGCCTTCTACGCGTACATCGCCCGCGGCCTCGGCCCCACCGCGGGCGCGGGCGCCTCCTTCGTCGCCCTCGTCGCGTACAGCGCCATGCAGGTCGGCGTCTACGGCATCCTCGGCTTCGAGATCTCCGGCCTCTTCGCCACGTACCTGCACACCGACCTCGCCTGGTGGATACCCGCCCTGGCGGCCGTCGCCCTCACCGGCGCGCTCGGCTGGCTCAAGATCGACCTCAACGCCAAGGTCCTCGGCGTCCTCCTCCTCATCGAGGTCGTCCTCGTCGTCATCTTCGACATCGCGGCGCTCGGCAAGCCCGGCGCCGAAGGCGTCTCGCTGCAGGCCTTCAACCCCGAGACCCTGAGCGGTCCCGGCCTCGGCACCGCCCTGTGCTTCTGCATCGCCGCCTTCGTCGGCTTCGAGCAGTCCCCGGTCTACGCAGAGGAGACGAGCAAGCCCCACATCGTCGTCTCCCGCGTGATGTTCCTGGCCGTGGGCTTCGTCGCCCTCTTCTTCGCGTTCAGCGCCTGGGCCCTCACCGTGGCCACCGGCCCCGCCGAGGTGGTCAAGACCTCCGCGGAAGCCGGCCCCGGCCTCCTCTTCCAGCTCACCGAGGGCCGCCTGGGCACCACCTTCACCGACGTCCTGCACGTCCTCTTCGTGACCGGCATGTTCGCCGCCATGCTCAGCTTCCACAACGTGGTGGCCCGCTACGCCTTCGCCATGGGCCGCGAGGGCCTGCTCCCGGCCGCATTCGGCCGGACCAGCGCGGGCACCGGCGCCCCCGCCACCGGCTCGCTCCTCCAGACCGTCATCTCCACCCTCGTCGTCCTCGCCTTCGCCCTCACGGACGACGAGCCGGCGGCGGACCCCACCACGCCCGTCCTGCACCTGTTCACCTGGATGGGCAACGTGGGAGCCCTCGGCGTCACCCTCCTCATGGCGGCCGCCTCCTTCGCCGTCATCGCCTTCTTCGTCCGCCGCGGCACCGCCGGCGCCCAGGTGTGGCGGCTCGTCGCGGCGGGCGCCGCCGGGATCGCCCTGCTCGGCATCGCCGTCTTCACGCTGAAGGACTTCGACGTCCTGGTCGGTGCCGAGAAGGGCTCCGCACTCAGCTGGGTCCTGCCCGGGATCATCGGCGCCGCCGCCGTCGGCGGGCTGCTGTACGGGGCCGTCCTGCGCAGCCGCCGACCCGAGGTGCACGCCCGCATCGGCCTCGGGAACGAGGCCTTCCGCCTCGACCAGGCGGCGGAGGCCGTCCCCCGCGACTGACCGCGGCGGCCGACCCCCACGAAAAGCCCGCACCGCCTCGCTTTCCACCCCCTACGAAGCCCCCGGCGCCCATTTCCATGGTCGCCGGGGGCTTCTGCGTGGGGAGGCCGGGTTTTGGCCATGGCCAGGGCTCATGGTCTCCTGGGGCGACAAAAACCACCGGACCCCCGCACAGGTGACACCACCCAGCTCCCCTGCACGGCGGTCCGGGCCTGCCGTCCCACCCACGAAGGCGAAGTCCTACATGAGTGACCGCACCTTGACCGAGGCCCCCGCCCCGGCGTCCTCCCGCCACGTCGACGCCGGTGACGAGGGCTACAGCAAGGACCTCAAGTCCCGCCACATCAACATGATCGCGATCGGCGGGGCGATAGGCACCGGCCTGTTCCTCGGCGCCGGCGGCCGGCTCGCCAACGCGGGCCCCTCCCTCGCGATCGCCTACGCGGTGTGCGGCATCTTCGCCTTCTTCGTCGTCCGCGCCCTGGGCGAGCTCGTGCTCTACCGGCCCTCCTCCGGCGCGTTCGTCTCCTACGCGCGCGAGTTCATGGGGGAGAAGGGCGCCTACACGGCCGGCTGGCTGTACTTCCTGAACTGGTCCACGACCACCGTGGCCGACATCACCGCCGCCGCGACCTACGCCCACTTCTGGTCCATGTTCACCAGCGTTCCCCAGTGGATCCTGGCCCTGATCGCCCTCGCCGTGGTCCTCACCGCGAACCTGATCTCGGTGAAGTACTTCGGCGAGATGGAGTTCTGGTTCTCCCTCGTCAAGGTCGCCGCCCTGGGCGTCTTCCTGCTCGTCGGCATCTACCTGGTCGCCACCAGCCACGACATCGGCGGCCACACCCCGGGCCTCTCCTCGATCACCGACAACGGCGGCATCTTCCCGTCCGGCATGCTCCCGATGCTCCTGCTGCTGCAGGGCGTCGTCTTCGCGTACGCCTCCGTCGAGCTGTGCGGAGTCGCCGCGGGCGAGACCGAGAACCCCGAGAAGATCATGCCGAAGGCGATCAACTCGATCATGTGGCGCGTCGGCCTCTTCTACGTCGGCTCGGTGATCCTGCTCGCGCTGCTGCTCCCGTACACCTCGTACTCCTCCGACCAGAGCCCCTTCGTCACCGTCTTCGACAAGCTGGGCATCCCCGGCGCCGCCGGCGTCATGAACCTGGTCGTCCTGACCGCGGCGCTCTCCAGCCTGAACTCCGGGCTCTACTCCACCGGCCGCATCCTGCGCTCGATGGCCATGTCCGGCTCCGCGCCGAAGTTCACCGCCCGCATGAACAAGGGCAAGGTCCCCTACGGCGGCGTGCTCTTCACGGCCGCCTTCGGCCTCGCCGGCGTCGGCCTGAACTACCTGATGCCGAAGGACGCCTTCGAGCTCGTCCTGAACTTCGCCTCGCTGGGCATCCTCGGCACCTGGGGCATGGTCATGATCTGCTCGCTCTTCTTCTGGCGCCGCGCGCAGGAGGGCAGCCTGGAGCGCCCCTCCTACCGCCTGCCCTGGGCGCCGTACACGCAGATCGTCACGCTGGTGTTCCTGGTCGCCGTGCTGGTCCTGATGTGGTGCGACGGCGGCGTCGGCCGCACCACCGTCCTGTGCGTCCCCGTCATCGGGGCCGCGCTCGTCGGCGGCTGGTTCCTGGTCCGCCGCCGTGTGGCGGAGATCGCCGCGAACCGCTGACGGCACCCGGCCGCCTGCCGAACACGGAAGGACCCCGCCCTCGGGCGGGGTCCTCCTCGTTGTCCCGGGTCCGTGGATCAGGCCTTCTTGACCACGCTGGACTTCAGCTGCATCGCACCGAAGCCCTCGATCCTGCAGTCGATGTCGTGGCCGTCCACGCCGTCGACGAGCCGGATGTTGCGCACCTTCGTGCCCGCCTTGATCCCGGACGGGCTGCCCTTGACCTTGAGCGCCTTGACCACGGTCACGCTGTCGCCGTCGCAGAGCACATTGCCCACCGCGTCCTTGACGACCTTCTCCCCGGAACCCGCCCCGGTCTGCGCACCGCCCTCGGCGGGAACCCATTCGTGGCCGCACTCGGGGCACACCACGAGGGCGTTCATCTCGTAGGTGTACTCGCAGGAGCATTTCGGGCACGGCGGCAGGTTCTCGATCACGCCTTCAGGGTAGCCCGACGCCGGAAAGGGCCCCGAACGCCGAAAACCCCACCGAAGTGGGGTTCTCGCTCTGTGTCCGAGGGGGGACTTGAACCCCCACGCCCGATAAAGGGCACTAGCACCTCAAGCTAGCGCGTCTGCCATTCCGCCACCCGGACAAGGTGTCTGTCTCGCGTCCCTCGCGGGCCGTTCCGACGTGGAAAACATTACCAAACATTCCGGGGTCCTCGATCACACCCCCCGGCGGCCGAGGATCGCCCTTGGGGAGAGCCGGGCGAGGCGGGAGGATGGGGAGGCAGTCGATGCCGATCAGTGGGAGGAAGCAGCGTGAGCGAGTCGAGCGCGGGCAGGACCGTCTCGGGCGAGGACGAGGTCGTGGACCTCTGCCGGGACCTCATCCGGATCGACACCAGCAACTACGGGGACCACTCCGGTCCCGGGGAGCGCAAGGCGGCCGAGTGGGTCGCGGAGAAGCTCGCCGAGGTCGGGCTGGAGCCGCAGATCTTCGAGTCCCACAAGGGGCGCGCCTCGACCGTCGCGCGCATCGAGGGGGAGGACCCGTCGCGGCCGGCCCTGCTGATCCACGGGCACACCGACGTGGTCCCGGCCAACGCCGCCGACTGGACGTACGACCCCTTCGCGGGCGAGATCGCCGACGGCTGCGTGTGGGGCCGCGGCGCCGTCGACATGAAGGACATGGACGCGATGACGCTGGCCGTCGTACGCGACCGGCTGCGCAGCGGCCGCAAGCCCCCGCGGGACATCGTGCTGGCCTTCCTCGCCGACGAGGAGGCGGGCGGCGTGTTCGGCGCCCGGCACCTCGTGGACAAGCACCCCGGGCTGTTCGACGGGGTCACCGAGGCGATCGGCGAGGTCGGCGGCTTCTCGTTCACCGTCAACGAGAACCTGCGGCTGTACCTGGTGGAGACCGCCCAGAAGGGCATGCACTGGATGCGGCTCACGGTGGAGGGCACCGCGGGCCACGGCTCGATGACGAACAACGACAACGCCATCACGGAGCTGTGCGAGGCCGTGGGCCGGCTCGGCCGCCACCAGTGGCCGGTGAGGGTCACCAAGACCGTCCGGAGCTTCCTGGACGAGCTCTCGGACGCGCTCGGCACCCCGCTGGACCCGGACGACATGGACGCGACCCTGGCCAAGCTCGGCGGCATCGCCAAGATGGTCGGCGCGACCCTGCGGAACTCGGCCGCCCCGACCATGCTCGGCGCCGGATACAAGGTCAACGTCATCCCCGGCCAGGCCACCGCGCACGTCGACGGCCGCTTCCTGCCCGGCTACGAGGACGAGTTCTTCGCCGACCTCGACCGGATCCTCGGGCCGCGCGTGAAGTACGAGGACGTGCACGGGGACAGGGCCCTGGAGACGGACTTCGACGGGAAGCTCGTCGACGCCATGCAGGGCGCCCTGAAGGCCGAGGACCCGATCGCGCGCGCCGTCCCGTACATGCTCTCCGGCGGCACGGACGCGAAGTCCTTCGACGACCTCGGCATCCGCTGCTTCGGCTTCGCCCCCCTGCAGCTGCCGCCGGAGCTGGACTTCGCCGGGATGTTCCACGGAGTGGACGAGCGGGTGCCGGTCGACGGGCTGAAGTTCGGCGTGCGCGTCCTGGACCGATTCATCGACAACTGCTGAGAATCGGGAAGGTGTGCGTTTCTCACTGGGAAGAGTGAATGCACTCATACGCTCGTAGCCCTGGTGATCCCTCCTCGTTACAGGTGGTGCGGTCCGCGGCTGGGACCGCATTGCCAACTAGGAGGAACTCATGCTTAAGAAGGTTGTCGCCGCTGCGGCTGCCACCGGTGGTCTGGTTCTCGCGGGTGCGGGCATCGCCGCCGCCGACGCGGACGCGCAGGGTGCGGCCATCGGCTCCCCGGGCGTCCTGTCCGGGAACGTCGTCCAGGTCCCCGTCCACGTTCCCGTGAACATCTGCGGTAACACGGTCAACGTGGTCGGCCTGCTGAACCCGGCTTTCGGCAACACCTGCGTCAACGCCTGACGTTTCTGAAGTCTTGGGCCCCGGAGCGCATTCCAGCGCTCCGGGGCCGCCGGGCTTTCAAGGCCCGGCTGTTCTTACACCGCAGGGGGACAAACACATGCGACGACAGGCAGCGGTCACCAGGAAGACCCTGATCACCATGGCGGCGGCGGGGGGTGTGCTCGCGCTGGGTGGGGGTTACGCACACGCGGACTCCGGTACCTCCGGCCATGCCGTGAACTCTCCGGGCGTGGCGTCCGGGAACTCCGACCACGTACCCGTGGACGCTCCGGTGAACGTCTGCGGCAACACCGTCTCGGTGGTGGGGCTGCTCAACCCGGCCTTCGGGAACCGGTGTTCCAACGACTCGGCCACGCCGGGCCACCCCGGTCACCCGGGGCACCCGGGCACTCCGGGCCACCCGGGCAACCCCGGCCACCCGGGCGAGCCCGAGGAGCCGGACGAGCCGTGCGACGACGAACCGGACCACCCGGGCCACCCCGGCACCCCGGGCCACCCCGGCACTCCGGGTACGCCCGGCCACCCCGGCCACCCCGGCACTCCGGGTACGCCCGGTCAGCCCGGCCACCCCGGCACGCCCGGCCACCCCGGCACGCCCGGTCACCCCGGCACTCCGGGTACGCCCGGCAATCCCGGCCAGCCGGGCACGCCCGTGACTCCAGCCGTTCCCGGGCTTCCCGGTGGGCCCACCGGGCCCGGTACGGGCGGAGTCACTCCCGTCACCCACCCCGGCCAGGGGATCGCTCCGGCCCAGCAGGCCGGGCTCGCCGCCACCGGCGCGGGAGACGTCCTCGGCGTGGGGCTTCCGCTCGCCGCCGGCACGCTGCTGGCCGGCGCCGTGCTCTACCGGCGCGCCCGCAGCGCGGCCTGACGGGCCGCGGCCGTCACGGCGCGGGCCCCGGACCGGGGCCCGCGCCACCCGTCCCGTCTCACCAGGTGGCGCGGACCTGACGGATGATCCTCCGGCGCAGCCGTACCCGGCGACTGCCGTCCCGGAGCAGGGTGAGGCGGTCGAGTTCCCAGTTCCCGTACTCGGCATGGTCGGTGAGCAGGCGGGTCGCCTCCTTGCGGGGCACACCGCGCGGCACGTACACGTCGACAAATTCGTATTCCGGCATCGCATCTATTGTGCGGGCAGAGCCCTGCTACGGATAGCGTCTGCACTATGTCTGATGCCGCTCTGCCCAGTGTTGCCGAGGTACGCGCCGCCGCCGAGGCGGTCAAGGCCGCGCTCGACCGCCACCTCGCCGCGGTCGAGAGCAGGATCGGGGACGAGGACCCGGCCGTCTACACCGCCTTCAACGAACTCGCCGCCGCCGCTGAGGAGTACGACGAACTCCTTTACGACCGCTACGACGAGGTCACCCCGTTCGAGATCCCCACGCCCGAGGACGGCGTCCCGTACACCGGGCCGGCCGAGCCCGCAGCCTTCAGCGTGCTCATCCGCCGTGACTACGCCGTCGTGGAACCGCCGCGGCTGATCGCCCAGGCCGAGCGCGTCGCCGCGCACGACCGGGAGGCCGAGCTCGCCTTCGACGGCGGCACCGCGGGTGCGCTGGGCGTGCTCTTCGGGGAGTACGAGCCCGACGAGATCGCTTCCCGCTACAAGGAGTTCGGCCTGGAGGAGGGGGACTCCACGCTCTGGATCGCGGCCTCGGAGGAGGTGGCGGAACCGGGGGAGTGGCTGGGCTCGCCCTTCGGGCACACCGATCCGCAGGACGTACTGCACCGCTTCGACGTCAGCTCCGTCTTCGACGAGGAGGCCGACGATTTCGATGAGGACGAGGACGAGGACGAGGAAGGCGCGGCCGCGGGCGGCCAGGCGGCCCGGCCCGGCCTGACCCCGGCCTGATCCCGGTCCGCGCACACGACACCGCGGCCCCCGTACCCGAAGGGACGGGGGCCGCGGTGTCGCGCGGTTCACTCCGGCGTCACTCCGGCTGCTCCTGCGCCGCCGCCACGAGGGCCCGCAGCAGGCCGGTCAGCCGGGTCGTACGCGGCTTCGGCAGCACCTCGGCGACGGCGCGCGGCAGTGCCTGGTCGACGCCGTGCACCACGGACAGGTGGCGCTCCGCCCGGCCGAACGCCGTGTACACCCAGTCCCGGGAAAGGGCCTGTGCCGCGTCTCCGGGCAGGACGACGACCGCGGCCGGCCAGCGCGCGCCGACGGCCTGGTGCGCCGTCACCGCCCAGCCGTGCCGCACCTGCGACTCGACCTGTTCCTTCGGTACGACGATCCGCGCGCCGGCGGCGTCCAGGTGCAGGCCCTGCGCGTCGGCCGACACGACCCGGGCCGGTACGGCCCGCCCGGGCGAGGGCACGTGCACGACGCGGTCGCCGGGGTCGAAGCCGCCGAACCGGCCGGGGCCGGGGTTCAGCCGCTCCTTGAGGGCCGCGTTCAGCGCCCGCGTACCCGCCGAGCCGCCATGGCCGGGGGTGATGACCTGGACCGCGTCCGCCGGAATCCCGAAGGCCCGCGGTACGGACTCGGCCACCAGCTGCACGGCGCGGTGGACGGCCTCCCCGGCGTCGCGCACCGGGACGATGACGACCTCCTTGCCGGGGGCGTCGACCTGGTTCAGCTCGCCGATGCCGATGCCCGAGACGAGTTCGCCGATCGGGCCCGGGTCGGGGGTGCGGGAGACCAGCTGCGGGCAGGCGCGGGCCGCCAGGACATCGCCGAACACCCGGCCGGGCCCGGCGGATCCGAGCACCCCGGGGTCCCCGGAGAGCACCAGGCGGGCCCCGTCGGGGACGGACTCGACGAGTGCGGCGGCGGTCTCCACGTCCAGCTGCGGGGCGTCGAGGACCACCAGCAGGTCCACCGCGAACTGCCCGTCGGCGTCCCGGCCGGGCCCGGCGGCGCCGGAGAGCAGGTCCGCGACGGTGACGGCGCCGGGCGCCGGGGCGTGCGCGGCCAGGCATACGCGCAGGCCCTGGTCGCGGGCGGCCTCCAGCAGGGCCTGCGGTTCGGCGCGGGCGGCCTCGCCGCCGGTGTGGGTGACCAGGCCGTGGCCGGAGACGGCGCGGACCAGCTCGGCGCCGGGGCCGGTCGCGGCCTTCTCCCAGTCCGCCGGGTCGTCGAAGGTGTTGGCCAGCCGGGCCAGGCCGTCGGCCAGGCTCTCCTCGGCCAGCGCGTAGCCCTCCAGGCCGACGAGTACGCGGACGGGCTGCTCCTCCCCTTCGACGGCGGGCGGGCCGAGCGGCTCCTGGAACACCAGGACGGTGCCCTCGCCGATGGCCTGTTCCAGGCACTCCGCGGGCTCCGGGACGCCGTACTGGGCCAGCGCGGCTTCGAGGGCGGGGGCCTCCAGGGCGGTGTGCCCCTTGAGCGCGGCCTGCTCCAGCAGCCAGCCCACGAGGGCGGCGGCACGCCGCTCGTCGCCGGGGCCGGCGCCGGGGCCGAGGAGGGCCCGGGCGAAGCCGTCGGCCTGGGTGGGGCGGACGCCGGCGACGGCGAGGAGCCGCCAGGGGTCGTGGGCGAGCTGCTCGGCGGCGTCCTCGCCGAGGGCGGTGGCGGCTTGGACGGCCAGCGCCTCGGGGGCGCCGCCGCGGGCGAGCACGGCGCGCACGCCGTCGATGCCGGCGGCGGTGGGGGCCGGGGCGGCGGGCCGCACGGGTCGCGGGGCCGCCGGCGCCTCCGGGGCCCTGCGGGGGGCGGTGGGGGCCTCGTCGAAGTACACCGGGGAGGGCTTCTCCCCGCTCTCCACGGCCCGTACTGCGGCCAGCAGGTCGGCGGCCTTCCCACTGAGCTTGGCTCCGGCGTCGACGGGCCCCTGCCGCTCCGCCTTCCGGCGGGCGATCCGCTCCCGCTCCACCTTCTGCGCGGCCAGCTCGGCGGCGGCCTCACTGAGCGCCGGCTGCGCACCCTCGCCGGCGCCGGTCGCGCCCCCCGCGGCTTCGCCGCCCTCGGCTGCGATGGAGCCGGGAGCGGCCCCGTCGGCCGACCGGGGCTCCGCCGCTTCCGCTTCCGCCGCTTCCGCTTCGGCGGCTTCGCCGGAGGGGACCGCGCCTCCGGCGGCCTCCGGCTCCGCCGCTCCGGCGTCCGTGGGCGGCTGCGGCTGTGGCTGCGCCGGGGTCGTGTCGGGGGTGGGCGGGGAGGCCGCGGAAGCGGCTTGCGCGGCTTGGCGGTCCGTGCTCACAGCGTGCTCCAGTCGTGGTCGGGGTAGCGGTGCACGGGCGCCGACACATCGTCCAGCGCCCGGCAGATCTCCTCCGGAAGAGTAAGGGGCTCCACCGACAACGCCTCGCTGAGCTGCGCGGACGTCCGCGCGCCCACGATCGGCGCGACCACCCCCGGCCGGTCCCGGATCCAGGCCAGGGCCACCTGGAGCGGGGTCACCGCCAGCCCCTGGGCCGCCGTCGCCACCGCGTCCACGATGCCGCCCGCCGTCTCGTCCAGGTACGGCTCCACGAAGCCCGCCATCGTCGGCGAGGCGCCCCGCGAGTCCGCCGGGACGTGCTCGCGGTACTTCCCCGTCAGCACCCCCCGCCCCAGCGGAGAGGAGGGGAGCAGCCCGACGCCCAGGTCCAGCGCCGCCGGCAGGACCTCGCGCTCCACGCCCCGCTGGAGCAGCGAGTACTCCAGCTGCGCCGACGCCAGACGCGTCCGCACCCCCGGCGCGGCCAGCTGCCACGTCGCCGCCTTCGCCAGCTGCCAGCCGGAGAAGCCCACCAACCCCGCGTACCGGGCCCGCCCACTGCTCACCGCCAGGTCCAGGGCCTGGAGGGTCTCCTCCAGCGGGGTCGCCGGGTCGAACGCGTGGACCTGCCACAGGTCGACGTGGTCCGTTCCGAGGCGGGCCAGCGAATCGTCCAGCGCGGCGAGGAGGTGGCCGCGCGAGCCGTCGACCCGCCGGTCGGCGGCCCGGACCGAGCCCGACTTCGTCGCGATCACCAGGTCCCGGCGCGGGACCAGCCCGTCGATCAACTGCCCCAGCAGGTACTCCGCCTCACCGCCCCCGTACACGTCGGCGGTGTCGACGAGCGTCCCGCCCGCCTCCCAGAACGTCTTCAACTGCTCGGCGGCCCCCGACTCGTCCGGGCCCTCCGCGGAACGGCCCCAGGTCAGGGTGCCGAGGCCGATCCGGGACACGCGCAGTCCGGTGCGGCCGAGATGCCTCTGCTCCATGACCGCTGAGACTACTGGGGCACTGACGCAGGGAGCCCTGGCGCGCTACAGTCCCCCGCAGACGTACGTTACTGATCGGTAAACCGGCATCACCGTAAGGGGACGACACATGCGGCTCGGCATCAATCTCGGCTACTGGGGCGCTGGCATGGACGCCGACAACCTCGCCGTGGCCCAGGAGGCGGACCGCCTCGGCTACGACGTCTGCTGGGCCGCCGAGGCCTACGGCTCCGACGCCCCGACCGTACTCGCGTGGGTCGCCGCCCAGACCGAGCGCATCGACGTCGGCTCCGCGATCCTCCAGATCCCGGCCCGCCAGCCCGCGATGACCGCCATGACGGCCGCCACCCTCGACTCCCTCACCAAGGGCCGCTTCCGGCTCGGCCTCGGCGTCTCCGGGCCCCAGGTCTCCGAGGGCTGGTACGGGGTCAAGTTCGACAAGCCGCTCGCCCGCACCCGCGAGTACGTGGAGATCGTCCGCAAGGCGATGAGCCGCGAGCGCCTCAGCTACGAGGGCGAGCACTGGACCCTCCCGCTGCCCGGCGGCCCCGGCAAGCCGATCAAGCTCACCGTGCATCCGGAGCGCGAGCACATCCCGCTCTACATCGCCGCCATCGGGCCCAAGAACCTGGAGCAGACCGGCGAGATCGCCGACGGCGCCCTGCTCATCTTCCCGGCCGCCGAGCACCTGGAGGCCACCGCGCTCACCCACATCCGGGCCGGCCGGGAGAAGGCCGGACTGACCATGGAGGGCTTCGACGTCTGCCCGACGGTCCCGCTGGCCGTCGGCGAGGACGTGACCGCCCTCGCCGACATGTTCCGCCCGTACACGGCCCTGTACGTGGGCGGCATGGGCAGCCGCAAGCAGAACTTCTACAACCAGCTCGCCCAGCGCATGGGCTACGAGAAGGAAGCCGCCGAGATCCAGGACAAGTACCTGGCGGGCGACAAGGCGGCGGCGGCCGCGGCCGTCCCGCACTCGCTGATCGACTCGACCACCCTGCTCGGCTCCGTCGAGCGGATCGCGGACGGGATGCGGGCCTACGCCGAGGCCGGGGTCACCACCCTCACGCTCGCCCCGGCCGGTTTCACCCTGGACGAGCGGATCACCGCCCTGCGGGCCGGCACGGAGGCCATGGAGCGCGCCGGCCTGGCATGACCGTTCCCCGCCTGCTCTGCGGCCGTGGTGGGGGCTCGGGGGTCTTCCCCGCCACGGCCGACACAGGCACAACGCGGG
The DNA here is from genome assembly GCF_044455885.1 of Streptomyces sp. NPDC051109. Classification (NCBI taxonomy): domain Bacteria; kingdom Bacillati; phylum Actinomycetota; class Actinomycetes; order Kitasatosporales; family Streptomycetaceae; genus Streptomyces; species Streptomyces sp. NPDC051109. Next base: position 189,380 of record NZ_JBITFF010000011.1, on the reverse strand, counting down.
CGGCACCCTCCGGGTTACGCCCGCGCCCCCACTCCGAGACGTCGTTCATTCGGGCGAGCGGCGCCACCCCTCGGTTGCCGGGCCCCCGGATCGGCCGTTGACTCGATGCATGCTCTCTGCCCGCAGCCTGTTCCAGGAGATCGTCGACCACGACGACTCGTTCCAGCTGTTCTGCTCCATCGCCGCCAGCGGGGAGTCCCAGGGCGGCTGGGAGAACGCCCGGATCGCGGCCCTGGTGCCCGACGGCATGCGCGAGCTCGCACCGAAGATCACCCGGCACGGCGCCGACGAGGACAAGCACGGCCGGATCTTCAACGCCCTGCTCCGCAAGCGCGGCCTGCCGCCCGTCCCGGTGCCGCCCGAAACCGACTACACCATGCTGCTGGAGCGGCGCGGGATCGGCCTCGCGCACGAGAAGCTGCGCCGCGACGAGCCGCTGACCGAGGAGGACATCGTCGTCTACCTCGCGCACAGCCGGGTCACCGAGCAGCGCGCGGCGGACCAGATGGTCATGCTCGTCCGGCAGTTCGGGGACCACCCCGAGGTCGGCAAGGCCGTCCGCATGATCAGCCAGGACGAGGACAACCACCTCGCCTACTGCCACGAGGAGCTGCTCCGCCTCGTCCGCGAGGGCCACGGCCGGACCATCCAGCGGGTGCTGCGCGACAGCGCCCTCGTCGAGATCTCCGTCTACCGGGACGTGAGCCTCGCCGTGATGGGCCACATGGGCCGACTGCTGCACTGGCCCGCGCCCAAGGCGGCCGCGCTGGCCGCCGGGATCCGCGGGATGTACGCGTACGAGCGGTTCGCCGGCTGGCACCGGATGATCAGCCTGCGCCCGCCGGAGCGGCGCGACGCGCTGGGCGGCGTACCGGTGACCACGCCCGAATACGCGTAGGGGGTGTCTTGTCGATCAGGCCGGATCAGGGAGCGGCGGGCTACAGCCAGCCGCGGGTCTTGAACAGGCGGTGCAGGCCCAGGCAGGTGGCCACCATCACCAGGAGCACCACCGGATACCCCCAGGGCTGCCGCAGCTCCCACATGTGGTCGAAGTTCATGCCGTAGATCCCCGCCACCATCGTCGGGACGGCCGCCATCGCCGCCCAGGCCGAGATCTTGCGCATGTCGTCGTTCTGCCGGACCCCCATCTGCGCCAGGTGCGCGGACAGGGCGTCCGACAGCAGCCGGTCCAGGCCCTCGATGTACTCGCTCGCCTTGGTCAGGTGGTCGGCGACGTCACGGAAGAAGGGCTGCGCGTGCTCGTGCACGAAGGGCACGTCCCCGAAGGCCAGCCGGTCCATCGGCTGGAGCAGCGGGCTCGTCGCCCGGCGGAACTCCAGCACCTGCCGCTTGAAGGCGTAGATCCGGGCGGCGGTGTTCTTGGTGTCCGTCGCCTGCGGCGCGAAGACGTCGGCCTCCACCTCCTCCAGATCGACCTGGAGCTCGGCGGCGACCTCGATGTAGTGGTCGACCACCGCGTCGGACACCGCGTACAGCACCGCCGTCGGCCCGTGCCGAAGCACCTCCGGATCGTGCTCCAGCCGGTGGCGTACCGCGCTCAGCGGTGCCCCCTCGCCGTGCCGGACCGTGACCACGAAGGAGTCGCCAATGAAGAGCATCAGCTCGCCGGTGGTGACCGTGTCGGTGTCGTCGTCGTACATGACCGGCTTGAGGACGACGAACAGCGAGTCGTCGTACACCTCCAGCTTGGGGCGCTGGTGCGCGGTCAGCGCGTCCTCCACCGCCAGCCTGTGCAGTCGGAACTCCCGGCTGACGTGCTCGAACTCCTCCTCCGTCGGCTCGTACATCCCGACCCAGAGGAAGGCGTCACCACTGGCCCGCGCCTCGTCGAGGGCGTCCGAGAGGTCCTCGGGCGCAGGAGAGCGGCGGCCGTCCCGGTACATGGCGCAGTCGACTATCACGGAGGGCATTCTCCCCCGCCCGCACGCGGCCCGCACGCACCACCACCGCTGAGGAGGTGCCCGGCGGACCAGGGCCGGGTCCGGGTCTGATCCGCCGGACACCCCTTACGCTTGCGCCATGGCCACGCTGATCCTCGTACGACACGGGCGGTCCACCGCCAACACCGCAGGACTGCTCGCCGGGTGGACGCCGGGAGTCGCCCTCGACGAGCGCGGCGCCGAGCAGGCGGCGGCGCTGCCCGGGCGGCTCGCCGCGGTGCCCCTCGCCGCGGCCGTCAGCAGCCCCCTCCAGCGCTGCCGCGAGACCCTCGCGCCGCTGCTCGCCGCGCGCCCGGAGCTGGAGCTGCACACCGACGACCGGATCGGCGAATGCCACTACGGGGACTGGTCGAACCGCAAACTCTCGGAGCTCTCCGACGAACCCCTGATGAAGATCGTCCAGCAGCACCCCTCGGCGGCCGCCTTCCCCGGCGGGGAGTCGATGCGCGCCATGCAGGCGCGCGCCGTGGACGCCGTACGGGAGTGGAACGCGCGGATCGAGGAGGAGCACGGCAGCGACGCCGTCTTCCTGATGTGCTCGCACGGGGACATCATCAAGTCCCTTGTCGCGGACGCCCTGGGCATGCACCTCGACCTCTTCCAGCGCATCCACGTGGACCCCTGCTCGGTCACGGCCGTCCGCTACACGCCGACGCGGCCGTTCCTGCTCCGGCTCGGCGACACGGGGGACTTCGGCTCGCTCGCCCCGCGCCCGGCCCGCGCACCGGACTCCGCGGCCGCCGACACCGCCACGTTCGAGAGCGCGGCGGAGACCGGAGGGAACGCCGTCGTCGGAGGCGGCGCGGGCGCGGCCTGATCGAACGGCGCAGTAGGGTGGACGGGCCGAAACAACCCGCCACCGAGACTTGGAGACTGGACGTGCCCCGTCAGGTGTTCCTCTACGACCCGCCGGACCGCTTCGTGGCGGGCACGGTCGGCCTCCCGGGACGCCGTACGTTCTTCCTGCAGGCCTCATCCGGCCCCCGCGTCACCAGTGTCTCCTTGGAGAAGACCCAGGTCGCGGCGTTGGCCGAGCGGATGGACGAGCTGCTGGACGAGGTCGTACGGCGCACCGGGGGCAATGCCCCGGTCCCGGCCGTAGCCCCCGCCGAGGGCGCGGACACCGCGCCGCTGGACGTCCCGGTCGACGAGGAGTTCCGCGTCGGCACCATGGCCCTGGCCTGGGACGGCGAGGAGCAGCGGATGATCGTCGAGGCGCAGGCTCTGGTGGAGCTCGACGCAGACTCGGAGGAGGACCTCGCCGAGGCGGAGGAGCGGCTGCTCCAGGACGAGGAGAACGGCCCGCCGATGCTGCGGGTCCGCCTCACCGGCGCCCAGGCCCGGGCCTTCGCCAAGCGGGCCCTGGACGTGGTCAACGCGGGCCGGCCGCCGTGCCCGCTGTGCAGCCTGCCGCTCGACCCGGAGGGGCACGTGTGCCCGCGCCAGAACGGCTACCGGCGCCAGGCGTGAGCGCCACGGGGGAACTTGAGGAGCTGCTCGCCCTGGGCGAGCTCACGGTCGTCGGCCGGATCCGCGAGGCGTCCAACGCCGTGCTGCTGTGCAGGGTGGAGTACGGGGAACTGAGCGCCGACTGCGTGTACAAGCCGGTCAAGGGCGAGCGCCCGCTGTGGGACTTCCCGACCAGGCCCCATCCCGTGGCCTCGGAGACCAGGTAGGCGGCGACCTCGCGCTGCGCCAGGTTCCCGTCCGAGGCGTCCGGCGACGACGAGTCCGCACCCGCCGAATCCGGCGACCCCAGTGGGGGAGGGGTGGAAGCCGGTCGCCCTCGCCGACGTCGGGGAGGGCCGCACCGCGCTGCTCGTGCACGCCGACGACCCGCGGCTGCGCCGGCTCGCCGTCCTCGACGCCGTGATCAACAACGGCGACCGCAAGGGCGGCCACCTGCTGCCCGCGCCCGACGGGCGGCTCTACGGCATCGACCACGGGGTGAGCTTCCACCGCGAGGACAAGCTGCGGACCCTGCTGTGGGGCTGGGCCGGCGAACCACTGACCGACGAGGCGCGCGAGGTGCTCACCGCCCTGGCCGCCCGGCTGGCCGACGGGCAGCCGCTCGCCACCCGGCTGGCCGAACTGATCACCCCGGTCGAGCTGGCCGCCGTACGGGCCCGCGTGGCCGATCTGCTGCGCACCGGAGTGCACCCGCAGCCGTCCGGGCAGTGGCCGGCCATCCCCTGGCCGCCGGTCTGAACAGGCCCGGCCGGCCCGAGCCCCGGTAGGCACACAACCAGCCAGACCGCAAGAGCGCCGATCAAGCCAACAGTGCAGGTCCGGTTCGTTTTCGGAACACGCGTCCGGTTAGGCTCGACACATGCATGCCTGGCCCGCTTCTGAGGTCCCCGCCCTTCCTGGCAAGGGCCGCGACCTCCAGATCCACGACACCGCGACCCAGGGGACGATCACCCTCGCCCCCGGTCCCGTCGCCCGTATCTACGTCTGCGGCATCACTCCGTACGACGCGACCCACATCGGTCACGCGGCGACCTACAACGCGTTCGACCTCGTACAGCGCGTGTGGCTCGACACCAAGCGGCAGGTCCACTACGTCCAGAACGTGACGGACGTCGACGATCCGCTCCTTGAGCGGGCGCTGCGCGACGGCCAGGACTGGACCGAGCTCGCGGAGCGCGAGACGGCCCTCTTCCGCGAGGACATGACCGCGCTGCGGATGCTGCCGCCGCAGCACTACATCGGCGCCGTCGAGGCCATACCGGGCATCGTGCCGCTGGTGGAGCGGCTGCGCGACGCCGGCGCCGCGTACGACCTGGACGGCGACGTCTACTTCTCGGTGGAGTCCGACGCGAACTTCGGCAAGGTCTCCCACCTCGACGCCGAGGCGATGCGGCTGCTGTCCGCGGAGCGCGGCGGCGACCCGGAGCGCCCGGGGAAGAAGAACCCGCTGGACCCGATGCTGTGGATGGCGGCCCGCCCGGGCGAGCCGAGCTGGGACGGCGGCTCGCTCGGCCGCGGCCGGCCCGGCTGGCACATCGAGTGCGTCGCCATCGCCCTGGACCACCTGGGCATGGGCTTCGACATCCAGGGCGGCGGCTCCGACCTGGCGTTCCCCCACCACGAGATGGGCGCCTCGCACGCGCAGGTACTGACGGGCGAGTTCCCGATGGCCAAGGCGTACGTGCACGCGGGCATGGTCGCGCTGCACGGCGAGAAGATGTCGAAGTCGAAGGGCAACCTGGTCTTCGTCTCCGCGCTGCGGCGCGCCGGGGTGGACCCGGCGGCGATCCGCCTCGCGCTGCTCTCGCACCACTACCGGGCGAACTGGGAGTGGACGGACGAGATCCTGGAGCAGGCGGTGGCCCGCCTGGAGCGCTGGCGCGCGGCCGTGTCCCGCCCGGACGGCCTGCCGGCGGACGCCCTCGTCGAGGAGGTCCGCGAGGCCCTGGCGAACGACCTGGACGCCCCTGCCGCGCTGGCGGCGGTGGACCGCTGGGTGGACGCCCAGAACGCCTCCGACGGGGACGACGAGTCCGCGCCGGGCCTGGTCTCGCGCACGGTCGACGCCCTCCTCGGCGTGGCCCTGTAACCCGCCGCGGCCGAAGCCCACGATGCCCCCCGTCCTTCCGGACGGGGGGCATCGGCGCGTTCCGGGCCGGCCGGCTACGCCTCGGGAGGCGTGTCGTCCTCGTCCGGGGCCGGCGGCTCCTCGCCCGAGCCCGACGGGTCCGGCTTGCGCTTCGGCGGGCGGGTCAGGCCGCTCGACGTGTCGCGCAGGTACGAGCCGTCGCCCGGCTCGGCCGAGGGGGCCGCGGGGTCCCGGCGGCGCAGGTACCGCTCGAACTCCCGCGCGATGGCGTCGCCCGAGGCCTCCGGCAGGTCCGCCGTGTCCCGCGCCTCCTCCAGCGTCTGCACGTACTCCGCCACCTCGCTGTCCTCGGCGGCCAGTTGGTCCACGCCGAGCTGCCACGCCCGCGCGTCCTCGGGGAGTTCACCCAGCGGGATCCGGATGTCGATCAGATCCTCCAGCCGGTTCAGCAGTGCCAGCGTCGCCTTCGGGTTCGGCGGCTGGGAGACGTAGTGCGGGACCGCCGCCCACAGCGAGACCGCCGGGACGCCCGCATGGGTGCAGGCCTCCTGGAGGATGCCCACGATCCCCGTCGGCCCCTCGTACTTGGTCTCCTCCAGGTCCATCGTCCGTGCCAGGTCCGCGTCCGAGGTGACCCCGCTGACCGGCACCGGCCGGGTGTGCGGGGTGTCCCCGAGCAGCGCGCCCAGGATCACGACCATCTCCACGCCCAGTTCGTGCGCGAAGCCCAGGATCTCGTTGCAGAACGACCGCCACCGCATGGACGGTTCGATGCCCCGCACGAGCACGAGGTCGCGCGGCTTCGCGCCGCCGATCCGCACCACCGACAGCCTCGTCGTCGGCCACGTGATCTTCCGTACCCCGTTGTCCAGCCACACCGTCGGCCGGTTGACCTGGAAGTCGTAGTAGTCCTCGGCGTCCAGCGCCGCGAAGACCTCGCCCTTCCACTCCCGGTCCAGGTGCGCGACCGCACCGGAGGCCGCGTCACCCGCGTCGTTCCAGCCCTCGAACGCGGCCACCATGACCGGGTCGATCAGCTCGGGCACGCCCTCAAGCTCGATCACCCAGGTCTCCTTCCGAAGTTCCCTTGTGTACGTGGGCCAGCCTAAGCCTTGAGGGGACACCGGCCACAGCCCACGACAGAGGGGCGGTTCCCCTCGGAACCGCCCCTCTTCCCCACCTGCGTACGAGCTATGCCTTGCGGCTCAGCATCTCCTCGACCCGCGCGCGCACGGAGTCGTCGTCCAGGCCGCGGACCGTCACCGTGGTGCGGCGGCGCAGCACGTCGTCGACCGTCTCGGCCCATTCGTTGTCACGGGCGTAGGCGACCTGCGCCCAGATCTCCGGGCCGTCCGGGTGGATCCGCTCGGCCAGCGCCGGGTCCTCGTTCGCGAGACGCGCGATGTCGAAGGCCAGCGAGCCGTAGTGCGAGGCCAGGTGGCGGGCGGTGAGCGGGTCCATCCGCGTGCCGGGCTCGCGGTCCACGAGCAGGCGGTGCGCGACGGCGTTCGGGTTGGCGACACCGGGCAGCGGAACCCGGCGCACCAGCGACTTCACCGGCTCCATGTCGTCGGTGAGCGGGCTGCCGGGCAGCTTGGCCAGCTTGTCCATGACCACGCGGCCGATGTGCCGGTACGTGGTCCACTTGCCGCCGGCCACCGACAGCATGCCGCCGGCGCCCTCGGAGACGACGGTCTCGCGCTTGGCCTTCTCGACGCCGCCGGGGCCGCCCGGCAGCACCCGCAGGCCGGCGAAGGCGTACGTCATCAGCGAGCGGTCCAGGTCGGCGTCCTTCACCGAGAAGGCCGCCTCGTCCAGGATCTGCTGGATGTCGGCCTCGGTGGCGCGCACGTCCGCCGGGTCGCCCTCGTACACCTCGTCGGTGGTGCCGAGCAGCAGCTGGTCCTCCCACGGGAGGGCGAAGGTGATGCGGTACTTGTCGATCGGGGTGGCCATGGCGGCCTTCCACGGCGACTTGCGCTTCATGACGATGTGCGCGCCCTTGGAGAGGCGGATCGACGGCATCGAGTGCTTGTCTTCCATGCGCCGCAGGTGGTCCACCCACGGGCCGGTGGCGTTGAGCACGACGCGCGCGTCGACGCCGAACTCGGTGCCGTCGAGGCGGTCCTTGAGCTCGGCGCCGCTGACCCGGCCGCGCGTCATGCGCAGGCCGGTGACCTCGGCGTGGTTGAGGACGACGGCGCCCGACTCGACGGCCGCGCGGACCGTCATGACGGCGACGCGGGAGTCGTTCATCTGGTGGTCGTAGTAGACCGCGACGGCCTTGAGGTTGTCCGTCTTCAGACCCGGGTTGTCGGCGGCGGCACGGGCCGGGGATATGACCTTGCCCATGCCGTCGCCGAAGGCCGAGAGGGCGGAGTAGGCGAAGACGCCCGCGCCCAGCTTGGCCGCACCGACCGGTCCGCCCTTGTAGACCGGCAGGTAGAAGGTGAGCGGGTTGACCAGGTGCGGGGCCACGTCCTTGGCCAGCACCCGGCGCTCGTGGTGGTTCTCGGCCACCAGCTTGACCGCGCCGGTCTGCAGGTAGCGCAGACCGCCGTGGACGAGCTTGGAGGAGGCGGAGGAGGTGGCGCCGGCGAAGTCGCCGGCGTCCACCATGGCGACCCGCAGACCCGACTGCGCGGCGTGCCAGGCCACCGAGGTGCCCAGGATTCCACCGCCGATGACCAGCAGGTCGTACGTGGCCTTGGCCAGCTGCTCACGGGTCTCGGCGCGGCTCGCGTTCGAGCCGGCGGTCGGGTGCGTACCCAGGGTGGGGACGCTCTGCAGGGTGCTCATATCTCTTAGCTCCTCGTCGATTGACTCAGCTGGTGCGTCAGCTGGCGTCTTCGTCGTCGATCCAGCCCATGGACCGCTCGACGGCCTTGAGCCAGTTCTTGTACTCGCGGTCCCGCTGTTCGGCGGGCATCCGCGGGGTCCACTCCGCCGCGCGGCGCCAGTTGGCGCGCAGGGCGTCGGTGTCGGGCCAGAAGCCGACGGCCAGGCCGGCGGCGTAGGCGGCGCCGAGGCAGGTGGTCTCCGCGACCATCGGACGGACCACGGGGGCGTCCACGAAGTCGGAGAGGGTCTGCATCAGCAGGTTGTTGGAGGTCATGCCGCCGTCGACCTTGAGGGCCGTGAGCTCGACGCCCGAGTCCTTGGTCATGGCGTCGGTGATCTCGCGGGTCTGCCAGGCGGTGGCCTCCAGGACGGCACGGGCGATGTGCGCCTTGGTGACGTACCGGGTGAGGCCGGCGATCACACCGCGGGCGTCGGAGCGCCAGTACGGGGCGAACAGGCCGGAGAAGGCCGGTACGAAGTAGGCGCCGCCGTTGTCCTCGACGGAGAGCGCGAGGGTCTCGATCTCGGCCGCGGTCTTGATCATGCCCATCTGGTCGCGCATCCACTGGACGAGCGAGCCGGTGACGGCGATGGAGCCCTCCAGGGCGTAGACCGGCTTCTGGTCGCCGATCTTGTAGCCGACCGTGGTCAGCAGGCCGCTGTAGGAGTTGATGACCTTGTCGCCGGTGTTCATCAGCATGAACGTGCCGGTGCCGTACGTGGACTTGGCCTCGCCCTCGGCGAAGCAGGTCTGGCCGAAGAGGGCGGCCTGCTGGTCACCGAGCGCCGAGGCGACCGGGACACCGGCGAGGACGCCGTCCTTGACGTGGCCGTAGACCTCGGCGGAGGACTTGATCTCGGGGAGGATGTCGAGGGGGACCTCCATGGACTCCGCGATCTTGGCGTCCCACTCCAGGGTGTGCAGGTTCATCAGCATGGTGCGCGAGGCGTTGGTGACGTCGGTGACGTGCACACCGCCCTCGGCACCGCCGGTGAGGTTCCAGATGACCCAGGAGTCCATGGTGCCGAAGAGGATGTCACCGGCTTCGGCGCGCTCCCGCAGGCCCTCCACGTTGTCGAGCAGCCAGCGGGCCTTCGGACCGGCGAAGTAGCTCGCCAGCGGCAGTCCGGTCTCGCGGCGGAAGCGGTCCTGGCCGACGTTGCGGCCGAGCTCCTTGCACAGGGCGTCGGTGCGGGTGTCCTGCCAGACCAGCGCGTTGTGCACCGGCAGGCCGGTGTTCTTGTCCCACAGGACGGTGGTCTCGCGCTGGTTGGTGATGCCGACGGCCTTGACGTCGGCGGCGGTGATCTCGGCCTTGGCGATGGCGCCGGCGACGACCTCCTGGACGTTCGTCCAGATCTCGGTGGCGTCGTGCTCGACCCAGCCCGGCTTCGGGAAGATCTGCTCGTGCTCCTTCTGGTCGACGGCGACGATGCGGCCGTCGCGGTCGAAGACGATGCAGCGGGAGGAGGTGGTGCCCTGGTCGATGGCGGCGATGAAGGGGCCGGTGCTGCTGGTCATGTGGCTGCTCCTGGCAGGTCTAGGTAGGCGGAATCAGGTGGCGGTGCGGATCTTGCGATTCGTGCCGGGGCTGATCAGGCGAACGCGAGGTTGTACAGACCACCGGCGAGGGCGGCACCGACGAGCGGGCCGACCACCGGGATCCAGGAGTATCCCCAGTCGGAGCCGCCCTTGTTGGGAAGCGGCAGCAGGGCGTGGACGATGCGCGGGCCGAGGTCGCGGACCGGGTTGATGGCGTAGCCGGTCGGACCGCCGAGCGAGAGGCCGATGCCGACGACCACGAAGGAGGTGATCAGGACGCCGATGACGCCGAGGCCCTTGCCGTTGTCCTGCAGGCCCTGGGTCAGGATCGCGAGGACGAGGACGAACGTGCCGATGACCTCGGTCGTGAGGTTCTGGACGACGTTGCGGATCTCGGGGCCGGTGGAGAAGACGCCGAGCACCGGGCCGGCCTGGTCGTGCGGGTGCGGGTCCTCGGGGCCGAGCTTGGCGTCACGGATGTGCTCGGGGTCCGAGAGGTGCACTCGGAACTGGCCGTAGTACGTGATCCACATGAGAACCGCGCCGATCATGGCGCCGAGGAGCTGGCCGGCGAGGTAGACCGGTGTGTCGCTCCAGTCGCCGTTCTTGATCGCAAGGCCGACGGTGACCGCCGGGTTGAGGTGCGCGCCGGAGAGCGGCGCGGAGACGTAGGCGGCGATGAGAACGGCGAAACCCCAGCCGAACGTGATCGCGAGCCAGCCTGCGTTCCGGGCCTTGGAGCTCTTGAGCGTCACGGCGGCGCAGACGCCACCACCGAGCAGTGTGAGCAGGGCGGTACCGATGGTCTCGCCGATGAAGATGTCGGAGCTGGACACCCGCGACTCCTTTGTCTTACGTCCAGGGGTGTGCGGACACCGGGTCCCGTCCGGTGGTCCGCGCACTCGGTGAGTGGTTCACCGGTCCGTGGCCTTGCCACACCCTAACGCGTATTGCCGGTAGGTGTTCGACAATGCCGACCGATGAACGGCAGTTTTCATCCCAGGTGAAGAACGCGTCAAGGGTTGGCCAGGCCAAAGTGTCGGATCGTTACCACTAGGTACGATCAGCCAAACCCGGCCACCAGGTGGCCGGAATATGGCTAAAAGAGGGCAGAAAGCGGCCAGGGGATGGCCGAAAACGTACTGAAGGGACCTAGAACCGGCCTGCGCCGAGATCGCGTGAAACGGCACGCGCACAGTCCCGCACGGACGCCACGAGGCTCGCCCGGGGCTCCCCGGACTCCCCGCACACCCGCTCGACGGCCCCCGCGACCGCCACCGCGCCCACCGGCATCCGGCGCCGGTCGTGGATCGGCGCCGCCACCGAGGCGACGCCGTCCCAGGTCTCCTCGACGTCCGCGGCCCAGCCGCGCGCCCGGGTGAGGTCGAGGATCTCCTCGAAGCCCGCGCCGTCGGTGACCGTCCGGGGCGTGAACGCCTCGCGCTCCGCCTCCAGTGCCTCCGTGTGGGCGACCGGGTCGTACGCGGAGAGCACCTTGCCCAGGGCCGTGGAGTGCAGCGGCTGCATGGCGCCGACCTCCAGCACTTGGCGGCTGTCGTCCGGGCGGAACACGTGGTGCATGATCAGCACCCCGCTCTTGTGGAGCACGCCCACGTACACGCTCTCGCCGCTCGCCCGGGCCAGATCGTCCGTCCAGACCAGCGCGCGGGCGCGCAGCTCGTGGACGTCCAGATAGCTGTTGCCCAGGCGCAGCAGCTCCGCGCCCAGCTGGTAGCGGCCCGAGGCGGGGTCCTGCTCCACGAAGCCCTCGGCCTGCAGCGTGCGCAGGATCCCGTGGGCCGTGCCCTTGGCCAGGCCCAGGGAGCTGGCCACGTCCGAGAGGCCCAGCCGGCGCTCCCCGCCCGCCAGGAGTCGCAGCATCGCAGCGGCTCGTTCGAGCGACTGGATGTTCCGTGCCATCGCGCAGCCTCCTGCTGACGTAGTTCGACAATGCTGAACAGTATCGGTCGATGTCGACCTTGTGCATGGTTGGGCAACTGTTCAGGCCTCCGTCGACCAGGTGACCCCTGGCAGACCCCCGGGCACAGAATGCAGTCCGCCACGTGGGACGGCACCACCGGGGCCGGTGCCGCGCGGTTACCCTGACCGCGTGCACCCTTGACACAGCGAGGGTGCAAAGCCGACAGCCGTCGCATCCCAGGGAGCACAGCCATGGCCTCGTTGCCGAACCCGCCCGCTGACACCCAGACCCGGGCCGATGCCCTCCGAGAGGCGCTCGCCACCCGCGTGGTCGTCGCCGACGGAGCCATGGGAACGATGCTCCAGGCGCAGGACCCCTCCATGGAGGACTTCCAGCAGCTCGAAGGCTGCAACGAGGTGCTGAACGTCACCCGCCCCGACATCGTGCGCTCCGTCCACGACGCGTACTTCGCGGTGGGCGTGGACTGCGTCGAGACCAACACCTTCGGCGCGAACTTCGCGGCGCTCGCCGAGTACGACATCCCCGAACGCAATTTCGAGCTGTCGGAGTCCGGCGCCCGCATCGCCCGCGAGGCCGCCGACGAGTACACCGCCGCCACCGGGCAGCAGCGCTGGGTCCTCGGCTCCATGGGCCCCGGCACCAAGCTGCCCACCCTCGGCCACATCGACTACGCGACGATCCGCGACGCCTACCAGGTCAACGCCGAGGGCCTGATCTCCGGCGGGGCCGACGCCCTCCTCGTCGAGACCACCCAGGACCTCCTGCAGACCAAGTCCTCCATCATCGGCGCCCGCCGCGCCATGGAGGCCCTCGGCGTCTCCGTCCCGCTGATCTGCTCCGTCACCGTCGAGACCACCGGCACCATGCTGCTCGGCTCCGAGATCGGCGCCGCGCTCACCGCGCTGGAGCCCCTCGGCATCGACATGATCGGCCTGAACTGCGCCACCGGCCCCGCCGAGATGAGCGAGCACCTGCGCTACCTGGCACGCAACGCGCGCATCCCGCTCTCCTGCATGCCCAACGCCGGCCTGCCCGTCCTCGGCAAGAACGGCGCGCACTACCCGCTGTCGGCCCCCGAGCTCGCCGACGCCCAGGAGACCTTCGTCCGCGAGTACGGGCTCTCCCTCGTCGGCGGCTGCTGCGGTACGACGCCGGAGCACCTGCGCCAGGTCGTCGAGCGCGTCCGCGGGCTCAGCCCGGCCGTCCGCGAGCCCCGCCCGGAGCCCGGCGCGTCCTCGCTGTACCAGACCGTCCCGTTCCGCCAGGACACCGCGTACATGGCGATCGGCGAGCGGACGAACGCGAACGGCTCGAAGAAGTTCCGCGAGGCCATGCTCGACGCCCGCTGGGACGACTGCGTCGAGATGGCCCGCGACCAGATCCGCGAGGGCGCGCACATGCTCGACCTCTGCGTGGACTACGTGGGCCGCGACGGCGTCGCCGACATGAAGGAGCTCGCCGGCCGCTTCGCCACGGCCTCGACGCTGCCGATCGTCCTGGACTCCACCGAGGTCCCCGTGATCCAGGCCGGCCTGGAGAAGCTGGGCGGCCGCGCCGTCATCAACTCGGTGAACTACGAGGACGGCGACGGCCCCGACTCCCGCTTCGCCAAGGTCACCCGGCTGGCCCGCGAGCACGGCGCCGCGCTGATCGCGCTGACCATCGACGAGGAGGGCCAGGCCCGCACCGTCGAGCACAAGGTCGCCATCGCCGAACGCCTGATCGACGACCTGACCGGCAACTGGGGCATCGACGAGTCGGACATCCTCATCGACACGCTGACCTTCACCATCTGCACCGGCCAGGAGGAGTCCCGCAAGGACGGCATCGCCACGATCGAGGCGATCCGCGAGCTCAAGCGCCGCCACCCGGACGTCCAGACCACGCTCGGCCTGTCCAACATCTCCTTCGGCCTGAACCCGGCCGCCCGCGTGCTGCTGAACTCGGTCTTCCTCGACGAGTGCGTCAAGGCGGGACTGGACTCGGCGATCGTCCACGCCAGCAAGATCCTGCCCATCGCCCGCTTCGACGAGGAGCAGGTCAACACCGCCCTCGACCTGATCTACGACCGCCGCGCCGAGGACTACGACCCGCTCCAGAAGCTGATGGCCCTCTTCGAGGGCGTCAACACCAAGTCCCTGAAGGCCGGCCGCGCCGAGGAGCTCATGGCGCTCCCGCTCGACGAGCGGCTCCAGCGCCGCATCGTCGACGGCGAGAAGAACGGCCTGGAGGCCGACCTCGACGAGGCCCTGCGGGACCGCGCCGCCCTCGACATCGTCAACGACACCCTCCTGGAGGGCATGAAGGTCGTCGGCGAGCTCTTCGGCTCCGGCCAGATGCAGCTGCCGTTCGTCCTCCAGTCCGCCGAGGTGATGAAGACCGCGGTCGCCCACCTCGAACCGCACATGGAGAAGACCGACGACGAGGGCAAGGGCACCATCGTGCTCGCCACCGTCCGCGGCGACGTCCACGACATCGGCAAGAACCTCGTCGACATCATCCTCACCAACAACGGCTACAACGTCGTGAACATCGGCATCAAGCAGCCGGTCTCCGCGATCCTCGAAGCCGCGCAGGAGCACAAGGCCGACGTCATCGGCATGTCCGGCCTGCTCGTGAAGTCGACGGTGATCATGAAGGAGAACCTGGAGGAGCTCAACCAGCGCAAGCTGGCGGTCGACTACCCGGTGATCCTCGGCGGCGCGGCCCTCACCCGCGCCTACGTCGAACAGGACCTCCACGAGATCTACGAGGGCGAGGTCCGCTACGCCCGCGACGCGTTCGAGGGCCTGCGCCTGATGGACGCCCTGATCGCCGTCAAGCGCGGCGTCCCCGGCGCCGCCCTGCCCCAACTCAAGCAGCGCCGCGTCGCCAAGCGGGACGCACCGGCCCCGCAGGCGGACGAGCCGGAGGAGAAGGGCGGCCGCTCCGACGTGGCCGTCGACAACCCCGTCCCCACCCCGCCGTTCTGGGGCACCCGCGTGGTCAAGGGCATCCCGCTGAAGGACTACGCCTCCTGGCTGGACGAGGGCGCGCTGTTCAAGGGCCAGTGGGGCCTCAAGCAGGCCCGCGCCGGCGGGGCCACGTACGAGGAGCTCGTCGAGACCGAAGGGCGGCCGCGGCTGCGCGGCCTCCTCGACAAGCTGCACACCGAGAACCTGCTCGAAGCCGCGGTGGTCTACGGGTACTTCCCGTGCGTGTCCAAGGGCGAGGACCTGATCATCCTCGACGACGACGGCAACGAGCGGACCCGCTTCACCTTCCCGCGCCAGCGCCGCGGCCGGCGCCTGTGCCTCGCCGACTTCTTCCGCCCGGAGGAGTCCGGCGAGACCGACGTGGTCGGCCTCCAGGTGGTCACGGTCGGTTCGAAGATCGGCGAGGCCACGGCCAAGCTGTTCGAGTCCGACTCGTACCGCGAGTACCTGGAGCTGCACGGCCTGTCGGTCCAGCTGGCCGAGGCCATGGCCGAGTACTGGCACGCCCGCGTCCGCGCCGAGCTCGGATTCGGCGGCGAGGACCCGGCCGCGGTGGAGGACATGTTCGACCTGAAGTACCGCGGCGCCCGCTTCTCGCTGGGCTACGGGGCCTGCCCCGACCTGGAGGACCGCGCCAAGATCGCCGACCTCCTGC
The DNA here is from genome assembly GCF_044455885.1 of Streptomyces sp. NPDC051109. Taxonomy (NCBI): domain Bacteria; kingdom Bacillati; phylum Actinomycetota; class Actinomycetes; order Kitasatosporales; family Streptomycetaceae; genus Streptomyces; species Streptomyces sp. NPDC051109. Next base: position 173,904 of record NZ_JBITFF010000011.1, on the reverse strand, counting down.
AGCCGGAGCGGATCGGCGTCCACCTCTCCGAGGAGTTCCAGCTCCACCCGGAGCAGTCCACCGACGCGATCGTCATCCACCACCCCGAAGCGAAGTATTTCAACGCACGCTGACGCGAACCGACGTACACTTGTCGGTCCCATACAGGCCGGTCGCCTGTTCCCCGGGGGAATGCCCATGGGGAAGAGGCGGCCGGCCTTCTCGTCCCCTGAGAGAGGTGTGTGCCGGATGACCAGCACCGTTCCCGCGCCCGTCGCCCGTACGGCCGACGGGCATGCCCTGCAGGCGGTGCTGCTGGACATGGACGGCACCCTCGTCGACACCGAGGGTTTCTGGTGGGAGATCGAGGTGGACGTCTTCGGCGAGCTCGGCCACCGGCTCGACGAATCCTGGCGCCACGTCGTCGTCGGCGGGCCGATGACCCGCAGCGCCGCCTTCCTCATCGAGTCCACCGGCGCCGCCGTCACCCTTTCGGAGCTGAGCGTCCTGCTCAATGAGCGCTTCGAGGCGCGGATCGCCGATCAGGTCCCGCTGATGCCCGGCGCCGAGCGGCTGCTGGCCGAGCTGGCCCGGCACAACGTGCCCACCGCCCTCGTCTCCGCCTCGCACCGCCGCGTCATCGACCGGGTGCTGCGCGCCCTGGGCCCCGAGCGGTTCGCGCTGAGCGTGGCCGGCGACGAGGTGGCCCGTACGAAGCCGCACCCCGACCCGTACCTGCTCGCCGCCCGCACCCTCGGCGCGCACCCCTCGCGGTGCGCGGTCATCGAGGACACCGCGACGGGCGTCGCCTCCGCCGAGGCCGCCGGCTGCCGGGTCGTGGCCGTGCCCTCCGTCGGCCTGATCGCGCCCGCGCCCGGCCGTACGATCGTCCGCTCGCTGGAGGACGTGGACCTTCCGTTCCTGCGCTCCCTCATCACTCCGATGAACTGATCGCACACGCTCAGTGCCGAACGGAATGGCGGTGTGACCGAGGCCCCACGGAAGGATCTTCCGTTCCATGGCCTGGAGGCTGAAATTCCATCCTTTCCGTGGCAGTTGTAACGGGTGACCTTTGTCACCCGCCAACCCCCCTACGGACCTGTCAGGGGGCCTGGAAACCTGCCCTTGTGTCCGGATTGATCAGCTCCTGACCGAATCTGCGGTGACCGGCACATAGACAGGCAGTCCGCACCCATCACCGTGCGATTACGCCCCAAGTCCTGCCAGTTCAAGCCATCCCCTCCCAGACCACTAATGTCGACGCGGGCACTACGCCGCACCGCTGCTGTCCCGGACACACACCCATGTGCCGGAACCGCGTGGACCGATCGTCACAACACCGGCCCGATCGTTCCGCCCTGAACGGGCGACCGCCGCGAAGTGCCCTTTACGCCGCTTTGAGCAAGTGCCGGTCAAGGGAGTACTTCCAGCATGAACCGCAAGACCCTGGTGCTGACGGCCGCGGCCGGACTGCTCACCCCCACGCTCGCCGCCTGCGGCAGCACGAGCGGAGGCGGAGCGGGATCCGGAGTGATCGTCGTCGGTACCACCGACCGGTACGAGGCGGCCGATTACGCCCCCGCACCGTTCGACCCGGCCTACGCGTACGACGCCGGCGCCTGGAACGTCCTGCGGCAGACCGTCCAGACGCTGATGCACACCCCCCGCGGCGGCGGCCAGCCCGTCCCCGAAGCGGCCTCCGACTGCCGCTTCACCGACACGGGCAACGAGAGCTACCGCTGCACCCTGCGCCCCGGCCTCAAGTTCGCCGGCGGCGAGCCCCTCACGGCCAAGGACGTCAAGTTCTCCATCGACCGCGTCCTCGCCATCAAGGCGGAGAACGGCCCCGCCTCGCTGCTCTCCACCCTCGACACCGTCGAGGTGAAGTCCGCCGACACCGTCGTCTTCCACTTGAAGACCCCGGACGCGACCTTCCCGTACAAGCTCTCCACCCCCGCCGCCGGCATCGTCAGCGAGAAGAACTACGACGCCAAGAAGCTCCGCGAGGGCTTCGCCGTCGACGGCTCCGGCCCGTACACGATGAAGGCCGAGGTCAAGGACGACCACCTCGTCCGGGCCGTCTTCAGCAAGAACCCGAACTACAAGGGCGACTTGAAGCTGCAGAACGACAAGGTCGAACTGCGCACCTTCACCGACTCCGCGGCCATGGGCAAGGCACTGGGCGCCGGCTCCGTCCACGTGGTCTCCCGCACCCTGTCGCCCGCCCAGATCACCGAGTTCGCCGCCAAGCCCCCCAAGGGCGTCAAGCTGGTCCCGATGCCCGGCCTGGAGATCCGCTACATCGGCTTCAACACCGACGCCCCGGCCGTCAAGGACAAGGCCGTACGCCAGGCCCTCGCCGCCGCCGTCGACCGCAACGCGATCATCGACAAGGTCTACGGCAAGTCCGCGCAGCCGCTGTACTCGCTGGTCCCCACCTCCGTGCCCGGCCACGTCAACTCCTTCTTCAACAAGTACGGCGAGGCCAACACCGCGAAGGCCGCCGACCTGCTGAAGGCCGCCGGGATCAAGACCCCGGTCAAGCTGACGCTGAACTACACCAAGGACCACTACGGCGACGGCACGGCCACCGAGTTCGAGACCCTCAAGAACCAGCTGAACTCCACCCAGCTGTTCGACGTCACCGTCCAGGGCTCCGACTGGTCCGACTTCCGGCCCGCGCAGAAGAAGGGCGACTACGCCGCCTACGGGCTCGGCTGGTTCCCCGACTACCCGGACGCCGACAACTTCCTCGCTCCCTTCCTGGAGCAGGACAACTTCCTGGGCACGCCGTACGCCAACGCCGCGGTGCGCACCAAGCTCATCCCCGATTCCCGGCGCGCCGTCGACCGCAACGTCGCCGTCCCCGCGATCACGGAGATGCAGGACATCGTCGCCGAGGACGTGCCCGTCCTGCCGCTGTGGCAGGGCAAGCAGTACGTCGCCGCACGCGACGGGATCACCGGAGTGGAGTGGTCGGTCAACGCCATCTCCGACCTCCAGCTGTGGGAACTCGGCCGGGGCGTCAGCGGCTGAGACCGGCAGTACCGGCAGTACCGGCGGCGGGTGTCGCAGGCCGGCGCAACGATTCATTGAGACTGACTGTGAAGGACGTTCGCGTGATGAGACGTAACCAGTGGCTTGCGGCCCCGCTCGGCGCGGCCACCGCCGCCGCACTGCTCAGCGGTTGCGGTTCGACCGGCAGCCCCACCGCCGACGGCGGCGGCAAGGGCGTGGTCATGGGCATATCCGACCGGGTACGGTCCACCGACCCCGCCTCCGGCTACGACGCCGGGTCCTGGCTGCTCTTCAACAACGTCTTCCAGTCCCTGCTGGCCTTCCCCAAGGGCGGCGGCACCACGCCGGAGCCCGACGCCGCGCAGAGCTGCAACTTCGAGGGCGGCGACAGCAAGGTCTACAAGTGCACCCTGCGCGCCGGCCTGAAGTTCAGCAACGGCCACCCGCTCACCTCCAAGGACGTCAAGTACTCCTTCGAGCGCACGCTGAAGATCAACGACGACAACGGCCCCGCCGTGATGCTCTCGTCGATCGCCGGCATCGACACCCCCGACGACAAGACCGTCGTCTTCCGCCTCAAGACCTCCGACGCGACCTTCCCCAGCAAGATCGCCTCGGGCGCGGGCTCGATCGTCGACCACAGCGAATACCCGGCGGACAAGCTGCGGACCGACAACAAGGCCGTCGGCTCGGGCGTCTACAAGCTGGACTCCTTCAACGACAAGAGCGCCGGCTTCTCCGTCAACGAGAACTACAGCGGCAAGGCCAAGGCGAAGAACACCGGCGTCACCCTCAAGTTCTTCAACGGGGACCAGGCCGGCCTGAAGAAGGTCCTGGACGGCGGCGACGTCGACTTCGCCTTCCGCGGCCTGGCCGCCAAGGACATCGCCGCCCTGTCCTCCACCAAGACCGGGGACAACAAGGTCGAGGTCGTCCAGGGCACCGGCGCCGAAGTCGAGCACCTCGTGTTCAACATGAACGACCCGGTCGCCGGCAAGCTCCCGATCCGCAAGGCCATCGCCTACCTCGTGGACCGCGAAGCGATCGTCAAGGAGGTCTACGACGGCACGACGACCTCCCTCTACTCGATCGTCCCGGCCGGCATCGGCTCCCACAACACCGCCTTCTTCGACCGCTACGGCGGCAGCCCGCAGCCCAAGAAGGCCGAGGCCGTCCTGCGCGCCGCCGGCATCAAGGACAAGGTGAAGATCACCCTGTACTCCACGACGACGCGCAACGGCCCGTCCACCGACCAGCAATTCCAGCTCATCGCCAAGGAGCTCAACGAGAGCGGACTCTTCGAGGCCGACGTCAAGTCCGTCGAGTTCACGCAGTACGAGAAGGACATCCAGGACGGCAAGTACGGCGTGTACGTCAAGGGCTGGGTCCCCGACTACCCCGACGCCGACAGCTTCACCCAGCCGTTCTTCGGCCCGGACAACGTCGTGCACAACAACTACGACAACAAGGAGATCAGCGGGACGATCATCCCGTCGACCGCCGCCAAGTCCGACCGCACCGCGGCCAACCCCGACTACAACCGGCTCCAGGACATCGTCGCCGACGAGATCCCGCTGCTCCCGCTCTGGCAGAGCAAGCAGTACGCCGTCACCCGCCAGAACGTGACCGGTCTGCAGTGGTCGCTGGACGCCTCCACCGTCTTCCGCTTCTGGGAGATCAGCAAGGGCTGACCCGACCCGGTACGGCGAAGGGGCCGGCAGCCGCACGACGCGGCTACCGGCCCCTTCGGCCGTGTCCGGGCGGGCACGGCCGCCCCGGCGCGCTACGCCCCGGCGCCCGGCCGCACCAGACCGCTCTCGTACGCGTACACCGCCGCCTGCACCCGGTCGCGCAGGCCCAGCTTCGTCAGCACGTGCCCCACGTGGGTCTTCACCGTCGTCTCGCTGACGAACAGGTCCGCCGCGATCTCCGCGTTCGACAGACCGCGCGCCACCAGCTTCAGCACCTCGACCTCCCGCTCGGTCAGCGTGCCCAGCGCGTCCGGCAGACTCTCCTCGCCCGACGGCAGGTGCCCCGCGTACTTGTCCAGCAGCCGGCGCGTGATGCTCGGCGCCAGCATCGCCTCGCCACCCGCCACCACCCGGATCGCCTGCACCAGCTCGACGGCCGGCGCGTCCTTCAGCAGGAACCCGCTCGCCCCCGCCCGCAGCGCCTCCACCACGTACTCGTCCAGATCGAACGTGGTCAGCACGAGCACCTTCGCCGGGCCGTCCCGGCCCGGACCCGTGATCTGCCGGGTCGCCTCCACCCCGTCCATCCGGGGCATCCGGATGTCCATCAGCACCACGTCGGGCTGCAGCGCCCGTACCTGGTCCAGCGCCTGCAGACCGTCCCCGGCCTCGCCGACGACCGCCAAGTCCTGTTCGGCCTCCAGGATCATCCGGAAGCCGGTGCGCAGCAGCGGCTGGTCGTCGACCAGTAGGACGCGGATCGCCACGGGGGGTACCTCGAATTCGTACGGCGGCATCGACGGACCCCGCCCATTCTGCCCTGACCGGCCCCTCAGGACTCCGCCGGGCGGCCCGCCCCGGACTCGGCCGCGGCCCCCGGCCCGGAGCCGGGTCCCGTTCCGGGCCGCGGGATGACCACCAGCGGATAGACCGGCGGAGTCCCGCCGAACTCCGGACACACCGCCCGGTGATCGCACCAGCCGCACAGCTTCGTGGGCCGCGGCCGCCAGTCGCCCGTCTCCGTCGCCTCCTTGATCGCCTCCCACAGCGCCAGCAGCTTGCGCTCCACCCGCTCCAGGTCCGCCACCACCGGGTCGTACGTCAGCACGTCCCCACTGCCCAGGTACACCAGCTGCAGCCGCCGCGGCACGACCTGCTTCAGCCGCCACACCACCAGCGCGTAGAACTTCATCTGGAACAGCGCGCCCTCGGCGTACTCCGCCCGCGGCGCCTTGCCCGTCTTGTAGTCGACGATCCGCACCTCACCCGACGGCGCCACGTCCACCCGGTCGATGATCCCCCGCAACCGCAGTCCCGACTCCAGCTCCGTCTCCACGAAGAACTCCCGCTCCACCGGCTCCAGCCGCGTCGGGTCCTCCAACGTGAACCACCGCTCCACCAGCGCCTCGGCCTCCGTCAGCCAGCGCGCCAGCCCCGCCCCCTCATCACCCTGCGGAAACAGCTCCGCCAGCTCCGGCTTCGACTCCAGCAGCCGATCCCACTGCCCCGGAACCAGGGCCTTGGCCCGCAGCGCCGTCCGCTCCACCGCCGGATGGTCGAAGAGCCGCTCCAGCACCGCGTGCACCAGCGTGCCCCGCGTCGCCGCCGCACTCGGCTTCTCGGGCAGCTTGTCGATCACCCGGAACCGGTACAGGAGCGGGCACTGCATGAAATCGCTCGCCCGCGAAGGGGAGAGCGAAGAAGGCGCCACAGCGCGCGGCGCTGCATCGGCATCGGCATCGGCTGCGCCAGGAACCGGACCGGGGCTCGTCGTCATGGACAAAACCCTACGACCCGCCGCCGACAGCGCGCGCATACCATCGACGCCGGGCACCCTCGCACTGCATGATCGAAGCATCACACCGCGTACCGGACACCCCGCCACGCACCGCACGTGCACCTGCACCACACTGAGAGAACCGCCGGCCGCAACCCGCCGGACAGCACCGAACGAAGGACAGCCGTGACAGACACCGACGAAACCGGCGAGCGCGCAGACAAGCGCTCCGGACCGGGCGGCGGCATCCTCATGGGCCGCCCCTTCGGAGTGCCCGTCTACGTCTCGCCCAGCTGGTTCCTCGTCGCCGCCCTCATCACCTGGGTCTTCGGCGACCAGCTCGACCGCGTCCTGCCCGACCTCGGCCCCGCCCGGTACCTCGTCTCCCTCTTCTTCGCCGTCGCCTTCTACGCCTCGGTCCTCGTCCACGAACTCGCCCACACCGTCGCCGCCCTGCGCTTCAAACTCCCCGTGCGCCGGATCCAGCTCCAGTTCTTCGGCGGCGTCTCAGAGATCGAGAAGGAGTCCGAGACCCCCGGCCGCGAATTCGTCCTCGCCTTCGTCGGCCCCCTCCTCTCGCTCCTGCTCGCCGGCACCTTCTACCTCGGCATGGAGCTCGTCCGCCCGGCCAGCGTCCCCGGCGTCCTGCTCGCCGGCCTGATGATCTCCAACCTGCTCGTCGCCGCGTTCAACCTGCTCCCCGGCCTCCCGCTCGACGGCGGCCGCATGCTCCGCGCCGTCATCTGGGGCATCACCGGCAAACCCATGACCGGCACCGTCGCCGCAGCCTGGGTCGGCCGCGGCCTCGCCGTCGCCGTGCTCATCGGACTCCCCATGATCACCCACACCGGCCTCCTCGGCGCCGGCACCGGTACCGTCGAGTCGACCGGCATGAACACCGTCATGGACGCCCTGCTCGCCGCGATCCTCGCCGCCATCATCTGGACCGGCGCCGGCAACAGCCTGCGCATGGCCCGCCTGCGCGAACACCTCCCGGAACTGCGCGCCCGCACCCTCACCCGCCGCGCCGTCCCCGTCGAGAACGCCACCCCCCTCTCCGAGGCCCTGCGCCGCGCCAACGCCCACGGCGCCCGCGCCCTCGTCGTCGTCGACGGCCACGGCGACCCCCTCTCCATCGTCCGCGAAAGCGCCATCGCCTCCGTCCCCGAACACCGCCGCCCCTGGGTCGCCGTCAGCACCCTCGCCCAAGAGCTCACCGACGGAATGAAGCTCTCCGCCGAACTCTCCGGCGAGGAACTCCTCGACCACCTCCGCGCCACCCCCGCCACCGAGTACCTCGTCCTCGAACCCGGCGGCGAGATCTACGGCGTCCTGTCCACCCTCGACGTGGAGAAGGCCTTCGTGAAGGCCATGGCGCGGCCCCAGCCCTGAAGCCAATACACTGGTCACATGTCCGAACCGACCGGTGCCGCCCGCCGACGCGGGCCCTTCGAGGTCGGGGACCAGGTTCAGCTCACCGACCCCAAGGGCCGCCACTACACGTTCACGCTCGAAGCCGGGAAGAATTTCCACACCCACAAGGGTTCCTTCCCGCACGACGAGCTGATCGGCTCCCCCGAAGGAAGCGTCGTCCGTACCACGGGCAACGTCGCCTACCTCGCGCTGCGTCCCCTGCTCCCCGACTATGTCCTGTCCATGCCCCGCGGCGCCGCCGTGGTCTACCCCAAGGACGCCGGCCAGATCCTGGCCTTCGCCGACATCTTCCCCGGCGCCCGCGTCGTGGAAGCGGGAGTGGGCTCCGGCTCCCTGAGCAGCTTCCTGCTGCGCGCCATCGGCGACCAGGGCATGCTCCACAGCTACGAGCGCCGCGCGGACTTCGCCGAGATCGCCACCGCCAACGTCGAGCGCTACTTCGGCGGCCCCCACCCCGCGTGGCAGCTGACCGTCGGAGACCTCCAGGACAACCTGTCCGACACCGACGTCGACCGCGTGATCCTCGACATGCTCGCCCCCTGGGAGTGCCTGGAGGCCGTCTCCAAGGCACTGGTCCCCGGCGGCATCCTGTGCTGCTACGTGGCCACCACCACCCAGCTCGCCCGCACCGTCGAATCCATCCGCGAGTTCGGCTGCTACGCCGAGCCGCAGCCGTGGGAATCGATGATCCGCAACTGGCACGTCGAGGGCCTGGCCGTCCGCCCGGACCACCGGATGATCGGCCACACCGGCTTCCTCGTCACCGCCCGCCGCCTCGCGGACGGCGTCGAGCCGCCCATGCGCCGCCGCCGCCCCGCCAAGGGCGCGTACGGCGAGGACTACGACGGACCGGGCAGCCAGTCCGGCGGCTCCGGCGACCGCGGCTGACACCGGCCCCGCCGCCCACCCAACACGCAGGCGCTGCGGCGCAGTTCCTCGGACGAACCGGGAACTGCGCCACAGCGCCTTTTCGTTGTCCCGGCGGACGCCGCCCATACCGGCCCCAGCCGACACGGACCCGGCCGTTCCGCCCCGGTGTGAGGTGTGGCACGATGCTGGCTCCCCGTCACCCTTCGCACAGGAGACACCCCGCGTGCCGCACCGCCCCGCCGAGCTGACGCCGACACCGGAATTCCTGGGCCACCACAACGGCTCCAGGCCCCTCCACTGGCTCGCCACGGCCACCGCCATGGCCGCCGTCGTAGCCGCCGCGGGACTCATCCAGCCGGACGCGGCCGCAGGCGGCCCCGCGGCCCCCGTGAACACCTCCGCGGCCCCCGCGAGCGGCCCGCAGGCCGCCGCCCCCGACCCGGCCGCGGTCACGTACCCGCTGGACTGCAAGGGCCTGCCGACGGCCGTCACGGCCACCGCCCAAGGCGATCTCGACGGCGACGGCCGCCCCGAGACCGTGGTCGCCGTCCGCTGCGACGCCGGATCCGGCACCCCGCCCCACGCGATCTACGTCCTCGCACAGGACAAGACCCCCGGCGCGACGCCGAGGGTCGTCGCCACCCTGCTGGAGGCCGGGAAGAGGCAGATCGCCACCGATCTCACGATCCGCGACGGAGCCGTCACCGCCAGCCTCCTCGGCTACTCCTCGCCCCAGGTGCCCCGCTACAGCCCCGACGTGAAACAGCTCGCCAAGTGGCGCTGGAGCGGCGGAAAATTCCGCCAGGAGCTGACGAACTCAGACGCCAGGAGTGTTTGAACCGTCACTCCGCGTCCGGACCGAAGACCTCGACCCTGTCCGAAACGCGCCTTACATGGATGCAGTCACCCGGGCACTCCTTCGCCGAGTCCACCACGTCCTGCAGCAGCGTCAGAGGAACCGGAGTCGTCGCCCCCGCCTCCACCAGCAACTCGTCCTCAGGGCTCTTCACGTACGCCAGACCATCGATGTCCAGCTCGAACACCTCCGGCGCGTACTGCACACAGATGCCGTCACCGGTGCACAGGTCCTGGTCGATCCAGACCTCAAGCGGCTCGCCGGCCTGCCCGGCACCACCCGTGGGGGCCTCCTGCTGCACGGTCATATCTCCTGCCGTTCCCTGCGCTCAGTGATCCGTTTCCGCCACGAGCCGCGGCAAGTCGCGCGAGCCCTGACGGGTGTTGAACACTTCGACCTTACAACCGGCCGCTTTCCGATGTTGATGGGTGGGTATTTCCTTGGCGTGAGGGAGTACGCAAGGGTGAAGATCGGACACACCTCTACCGTCTTTGTGATCTAGGGGTTTCAATCACCACCAGCCCAGGTAGGGTCAGGAAGCGTCCAGCTCCCCTTGGAGGAGGTGAGGACCGTGGCAGCCCACGACGACGACATCAACCGCGGCATCCGGCCGGGGCGAGGGTCTGAGGACCCCGCCGGCCAGGTTGCCTATCTCGAGCAGGAAATCGCCGTCCTGCGACGTAAGCTCGCCGACTCTCCGCGACACACGAGGATTCTCGAAGAGCGGATCGTCGAGCTCCAGACAAACCTGGCCGGCGTCTCCGCGCAAAACGAGCGACTGGCAAATACGCTCCGTGAGGCCCGCGACCAGATCGTCGCCCTCAAGGAGGAAGTCGACCGGCTCGCGCAGCCGCCGGCCGGCTTCGGTGTCTTCCTTCAGGCGAACGAAGACGGCACCGTCGACATCTTCACCGGCGGCCGAAAGCTCCGCGTGAACGTCAGCCCCAGCGTCGAACCGGAAGACCTCCGGCGCGGCCAGGAGGTCATGCTCAACGAGGCCCTCAACGTGGTCGAGGCCATGGAGTTCGAACGGGCCGGGGACATCGTCACCCTCAAGGAGATCCTCGAGGACGGCGAGCGCGCCCTGGTGGTCGGGCACACCGACGAGGAAAGGGTGGTGAGGCTCGCCGAGCCGCTCCTGGACATCACCATCCGCCCCGGCGACGCCCTCCTGCTCGAACCCCGCTCCGGCTACGTCTACGAGGTGGTCCCCAAGAGCGAGGTCGAGGACCTGGTCCTCGAAGAGGTCCCGGACATCGACTACGACAAGATCGGCGGCCTGGGCGACCAGATCGAGCTGATCCGCGACGCGGTCGAGCTCCCGTACCTCTACCCCGACCTCTTCAAGGAACACGAACTGCGGCCCCCGAAGGGCATCCTGCTCTACGGCCCTCCCGGCTGCGGCAAGACGCTCATCGCCAAGGCAGTGGCCAACTCCCTTGCCAAGAAGGTCGCCGAGGTGACCGGACAGGCCCAGGGCAAGTCCTACTTCCTGAACATCAAGGGCCCCGAACTCCTCAACAAGTACGTCGGCGAGACCGAGCGGCACATCCGCCTCGTCTTCCAGCGTGCCCGTGAGAAGGCCAGCGAGGGCACCCCCGTCATCGTCTTCTTCGACGAGATGGAGTCCCTCTTCCGCACCCGCGGATCCGGAGTCAGCTCGGACGTGGAGAACACCATCGTCCCCCAGCTGCTCGCCGAGATCGACGGCGTGGAAGGCCTGGAGAACGTCATCGTGATCGGCGCCTCCAACCGCGAGGACATGATCGACCCGGCCATCCTGCGCCCCGGCCGGCTCGACGTGAAGATCAAGATCGAGCGCCCCGACGCCGAAGCCGCGAAGGACATCTTCGCCAAGTACCTCAAGGCCTCGCTGCCGCTCCACAGCGACGACCTCACCGAGCACTCCGGCTCGCCCGAGGTCGCCGTCCACAGCATGATCCAGACCGTCGTCGAGCAGATGTACGCCGAAACCGAGGAGAACCGCTTCCTTGAGGTCACGTACGCCAACGGCGACAAGGAAGTCCTGTACTTCAAGGACTTCAACTCCGGCGCCATGATCCAGAACATCGTGGACCGGGCGAAGAAGATGGCCATCAAGGCCTTCCTGGAGCACAACCAGAAGGGCCTGCGCGTCTCCCACCTCCTCCAGGCTTGCGTGGACGAGTTCAAGGAGAACGAGGACCTGCCCAACACCACCAACCCGGACGACTGGGCCCGGATCTCCGGCAAGAAGGGCGAGCGGATCGTATTCATCCGCACCCTCGTCACCGGAAAGCAGGGCGCGGACACCGGACGCTCCATCGACACGGTGGCAAACACCGGTCAGTACCTCTGATCGAACAGGGCGGCTGCGGATGCCCTGCCCGGGCACCCGCAGCCGACTGCTTTACCGACTGTCCTTTTCAGCCGGTGACGGGGTGAAGTCAATGACTGAAATGATCTCCCCACCAGCGCGGAGTGGTTCTAGGCTCTTCCGTACCGCCGGTCGCGCAGTGCGGGGACGGGCACCGCACACGCACCGGAGCACCAGCGGTACTTGAGCGCCGCTCCCGAACGGGAGCGCCGCCGGGCAAGGAGGGCCGCATGACCGTACGGCGAGTAATGGGAATCGAGACGGAGTACGGGATCTCCGTCCCGGGGCACCCGAACGCCAATGCCATGCTCACCTCGTCCCAGATCGTCAACGCCTACGCGGCGGCGATGCACCGGGCGCGCCGCGCCCGCTGGGACTTCGAGGAGGAGAATCCGCTGCGGGACGCCCGCGGCTTCGACCTCGCCCGCGAGGCCGCCGACAACAGCCAGCTCACCGACGAGGACATCGGCCTCGCCAACGTCATCCTGACCAACGGCGCACGGCTCTACGTCGACCACGCGCACCCCGAGTACAGCTCCCCGGAGATCACCAACCCGCTCGACGCCGTCCTCTGGGACAAGGCCGGCGAGCGGATCATGGCCGAGGCCGCCGTACGGGCCGCCCAGCTCCCCGGCGCCCAGCCCATCCACCTCTACAAGAACAACACCGACAACAAGGGCGCCTCCTACGGCACGCACGAGAACTACCTGATGAAGCGGGAGACCCCCTTCTCGGAGATCGTGCGCCACCTGACCCCCTTCTTCGTCTCCCGCCAGGTCGTGACCGGCGCCGGACGCGTGGGGATCGGCCAGGACGGCCGCGAGCACGGCTTCCAGATCAGCCAGCGCGCGGACTACTTCGAGGTCGAGGTCGGCCTGGAGACCACGCTCAAGCGGCCCATCATCAACACGCGCGACGAGCCGCACTCGGACGCCGAGAAGTACCGCCGCCTCCACGTGATCATCGGCGACGCCAACCTCTCCGAGATCTCCACGTACCTCAAGCTGGGCACCACCGCCCTCGTCCTGTCGATGATCGAGGACTCCTTCATCAACGTGGACCTGGCCGTGGACCAGCCCGTCCGCACCCTGCACCAGGTCTCCCACGACGCCGATCTGCAACACCTGATCACGCTGCGCAGCGGCCGCACGCTGACCGCCGTGCAACTCCAGATGGAGTACTTCGAGCTGGCCAGGAAGTACGTGGACGAGCGTTTCGGCTCGGACGCGGACGAGCAGACCAAGGACGTGCTGGCCCGCTGGGAGGACGTGCTGGGCCGGCTGGAGAGCGACCCGATGAGCCTGTCGGGGGAGCTGGACTGGATCGCCAAGCGAGAGATCCTGGAGGGCTACCGCAGGCGCGACGGGCTCGGCTGGGACGCCGCCCGGCTGCACCTGGTGGACCTCCAGTACGCGGACGTACGGCCCGAGAAGGGCCTGTACAACCGCCTGGTGGCCCGCGGCAAGATGAAGCGGCTGGTGGAGGAGCCGGCGGTGGAGCGGGCCCAGGGCAAGCCGCCGGAGGACACCCGGGCGTACTTCCGGGGCCGGTGCCTGGAGCAGTACGCCGACGACGTGGCCGCGGCCTCGTGGGACTCGGTGATCTTCGACCTCCCGGGCCGCGACTCCCTCCAGCGGGTCCCGACGCTGGAACCCCTGCGGGGTACCCGCAAGCACGTGAAGGAGCTCCTGGACCGCTGCCGCACGGCGGAGGACCTGGTGCGGGTACTCAGCGGGAACTGAGGGCTGAAAAGCCCCCGGTCCGGGAATCATGAAAGCAGCCGCACGTTATGAAAGTGCGGGGACGAATGTCGGACCCTCCTTGTAGGGTCCGACGTAGGGTCTGATCTTGAGAGATCCCGATCCCGGGGTCTCTCGACATGAGCGCGCGAACCGAGCGGGGTGAGGTAGACATGGCGACCAAGGACACCGGCGGCGGACAGCAGAAGGCGACTCGCTCGACCGAGGAGGTCGAGGAGGCGTCGGTCGAGGAATCGACCGACCTCAAGGAGCGCCAGGAAAAGCTCTCCGACGACGTCGACTCCGTACTTGACGAAATCGACGATGTCTTGGAAGAGAACGCCGAGGATTTCGTGAGGTCATTCGTGCAAAAGGGCGGCCAGTAAAGCTCGCCGGGGCCATTTAGCCTTCGAATCGAAGGTGGGGGGGTTGGGTGGCCGAGACGGCACCTGAGGGCATGAAGCGCTGCTCGCGATGTAAGCGCGTTCAGTCATGCGAGGCCTTTGCGAGTAATCGAGCAATGCGGGACGGTCTGCAGGCGTACTGCCGGGACTGCCAGGCCGAGCACTACAAGCAGAGGCAAGAGGCGAAGGGGCGGACGGTACGGGTCAAGATCCCCGTGCCGTCCGGGCACAAACGGTGTCCCCAGTGCGGGGAGATCAAGCCTCACTCGGAGTGGGAGCGCAACAAGACGAGTTCGGACGGTTGGGCCAGCTACTGCCGAGAATGCCGGGCCCAGCGGAATCGGGCCTCGTACTTCAAGCGGCACTACGGCATCACCGAGGCCGAGCGGGACCGCATGATCGCGGCCCAAGGCGGGAACTGCCTGCTCTGTCAGGCTGCTCCGGCAGAGCACGTGGATCACGATCATCAGACGGGTAAGGTCCGAGGCGTACTGTGCTTCAGCTGTAACGCAGCCTTGGGGCAGTTCAAGGATCGGCCGGACGTCATACGGCGTGCAGCCGCTTACGTGGAAGGAAACCTGTGGAAGCCAACAATCGCGGCACAGGGCGTCTACCGGCAGCCTTCCTGACGCCGGGTTCGTCTTCGTTCATGGACTTCCTCGGGGCGCACTCGCCCGAGATGCTGCCGGGGAACCGGAAGCTGCCCGAGGGCGTCGTCGAGGCGCCGCACGGGACGACCATCGTCGCGGCCACCTTCCCCGGCGGGGTGGTGCTGGCCGGTGACCGGCGCGCGACCATGGGGAACATGATCGCGCAGCGGGACATCGAGAAGGTGTTCCCGGCCGACGAGTACTCCGCGGTGGGCATCGCCGGTACGGCGGGTCTGGCCGTGGAGATGGTCAAGCTGTTCCAGCTGGAGCTGGAGCACTTCGAGAAGGTGGAGGGGACGACCCTCAGCCTGGAGGGCAAGGCCAACCGGCTCTCCACCATGATCCGGAGCAACCTGGGCATGGCGATGCAGGGGCTGGCCGTCGTACCGCTGTTCGCGGGGTACGACGAGGCCAAGGAGAAGGGCCGGATCTTCTCCTACGACGTGACCGGCGGCCGCTCCGAGGAGCACGGCTACGCGGCCACGGGCTCCGGCTCGATCTTCGCCCGGGGCTCGATGAAGAAGCTGTTCCGCCCCGATCTGACGGAGGAGCAGGCCACCACCCTGGTCGTGCAGGCGCTGTACGACGCCGCCGACGACGACTCGGCGACGGGCGGTCCGGACCTGTACCGCCACATCTACCCGATCGTCACGGTCATCACCGACGAGGGCTTCCGCAGGCTGACGGACGACGAGTCGCAGGAGCTCGCCCGTACCGTCACCAACCGCCGGCTGGAGCAGCCCGACGGCCCGCGCGCCGCCCTGCTCTGACCACTCCTCTCGTCGCCCAGAAGAAAGGGACGGACAACCGGTGTCGACTCCGTTCTATGTGTCACCCCAGCAGGCCATGGCCGACCGGGCGGAATACGCCCGGAAGGGCATCGCCCGCGGTCGCAGCCTTGTCGTGCTGCAGTACGCCGACGGCATCGTGTTCGTCGGTGAGAACCCGTCGCGCGCGCTGCACAAGTTCAGCGAGATCTACGACCGGATCGGCTTCGCGGCCGCCGGCAAGTACAACGAGTACGAGAACCTGCGGATCGGCGGTGTCCGCTATGCCGATCTGCGCGGATACACCTACGACCGTGACGATGTGACGGCCCGTGGGCTGGCGAACGTCTACGCGCAGACGCTCGGCACGATCTTCTCGTCGGCAGGCGAGAAGCCGTACGAGGTGGAGCTGGTGGTGGCCGAGGTCGGTGCGACGGCCGCGGGTGACCAGATCTACCGGCTGCCGCACGACGGTTCGATCGTGGACGAGCACGGCTCGGTGGCGGTCGGCGGCAATGCCGAGCAGATCAGCACGTACCTGGACCAGCGCCACCGGGACGGGATGACCCTGGCGGAGGCGTTGAAGCTGGCGGTGCAGGCGCTGTCGAGCCAGGCGAACGGTGCGGACAAGACGATTCCGGCCGAGCGGCTGGAGGTCGCGGTGCTGGACCGGACGCGGGCCCAGCAGCGGAAGTTCAAGCGGATCCGGGGCCGGCAGCTGTCGCGGCTGCTGGAGGCGGACGTCACGGCGGCGGTGCAGGCGGATGCCGTGTCGAACGACGAGGCTCCCGAGGACGATTCCGAGTAGGGAAGCGTGCCTGGTGGCGCCCCCGGCCTTGCGGCCGGGGGCGCCTTCGCGTCTGCGGGGTCAGGCGGGGGCCGGGCCGGTGGAGGCGCGGACGACCAGGTCGACCGGGATGTCGGGGGCGGTCCACGGGGTGCCGTCCAGGACGGCGAGGAGAGCGCTCATGCCCTGTTCGCCGACGCGCTCGGCGGGGAGGTGGACGGTGGTGAGCTCGGGTTCGACGGCGGTGGCGAGGGCGAGGTCGTCGAAGCCGGTGACGGAGAGGTCCTCGGGGACGCGCAGGCCCAGGCGCCGGGCGGCCTTGCAGGCGCCGGCGGCGAGGATGTCGTCGTCGCAGACGACGGCGGTGGGCCTGCTCCCGGGGGCCGCGAGGGCCGCCTCCATGGCCGTACGGGCGTCGGCGACGGTCAGCGGGGCCCGTACGGTGCGCAGCTCGGCGTGGGGCGACAGCCGGGCGGCCAGGGCTTCGGCGCGGACGTCGAAGGTCCAGGAGTCGACGGCGGAGGCGAGGTGGAGGATGCGGCGGTGGCCGAGCGCGAGGAGGTGTTCGGTGACCTGGCGCATGCCGTCGGCCATGGCGAGGTTGACGTGGGCGGCGGCGCGTCCGGCGGTGGGGTCGCTGTCGAGCATGACGAGGGGGAGTTCGGCGCCTCCGATGGCGTCGAGGGCGTGGGCGGCCATGGAGGAGGCGATGACCCCGTCGAGGGCGGCGCGGGCGGAGGCGAAGGGGTCGCGGGCGGGGCCGGTGCCGTCGGGGGAGGGGTAGAGCACGACGCCGAAGCCGTGTTCGGCGGCGATGCGGGCGGCGCCGGTGTAGACGCGGGCGAAGAACTCGTTGGTGAGGGCGGGGACGACGAGGAGGGCGGTGCGGGTGGAGCCGAGGCGGAGGTTGCGGGCGGCGAGGTTGGGGCGGTAGCCGAGGGTGGTGGCGGCTTCGCGGACGAGGCCGGCGGTGCGTTCGGAGACGCGGCCGCGCCACTTGTCGCCGAGGACGAGGGAGACGGTGGCCTGCGAGACCCCGGCGGCGGTGGCCACGTCCCGGCTGGTGGGTCTCGTCACACGGTGCTCCTGTAGTGCGAGGTCGTTCGGGGGTGGCGGGCGGTGTGGCGGTCTTTCGGGTGGACCCCTGCGGTGTGGCCATGGTACGTATGACGGGTCACGTTATACGTATTACCTTGATTGCTCCCGGCGGGATTCCGGGCAGAAGGGGGCCGTCATGGCCGCGGGATACGCGGAGCTGCTCAGGACCCGGCACGCCGCGAGGCTGCTGGCGGGCACGCTCATAGGCCGGCTGCCGAACGGCACCGGCCCGATCGCGATCGTGCTGTTCACCCGGGCGGAGGGCGGCAGCTACAGCCTGGCGGGCGCGCTGGCGGCCGTGTACGGGCTGGCCAATGCGGTGGGGCAGCCGCTGCTGGGGCGGGCCGTCGACCTGTTCGGGCAGCCGCGCGTGCAGCTGCCGGCGGCGGTGGTGTCCGCGCTGGGCATGGTGGGGCTGGCGGTGGCGGGCACCGGTTCGCCGGCGGCCGCGTACGGCGCCGTGGTCGTCGCGGGGCTCTTCACGCCGCCGCTGGAGGGCGGGCTGCGGGCGCTGTGGCCGGGTGTGCTCGGCGGCAAGGAGGAGCGGGTGCACGCCGCGTACGCGATGGACGCGGTGGCCCAGGAGGTCATGTTCACGGTCGGTCCGCTGCTGGTGACGCTGTTCGTGGCGCTGTGGGACCCGGCGGGTGCGCTGCTGGTGATCAATGCGATCGGTGTGCTCGGTGCGCTGTCCGTCGTGGTGTCGGAGCCTTCGCGTACGTGGCGTTCGGCGCCGCGCGAGGCGCACTGGCTGGGCGCGCTGCGCTCGCCGGGGCTGCTGGCGCTGCTGGGCTCGTTCTTCTTCGTGGGCACGGCGCTGGGTTCGATCACGGTGGCGGGCGTGGCGTATGCCGACGACCACGGGAATCAGGCGGTGTACGGCTGGCTGATGGCGGCGCTGGGGCTGGGCGCGCTGGTCGGCGGCGTGGCGTACGGCGCCCGCCGGTGGGCGGGTGCGCCGGAGCGGCGGCTGCGGCTGCTGGTGGCGCTGCTGGCGGTCTGCTACCTGCCGTTGATGCTGGTGCCGGGCCCGCTGCCGATGGCGGGGCTGACGGCGCTGGCGGGCGTGTTCCTGGCGCCCGCGCTGGCCTGTGCGTTCATCGTCGTGGACCGGCACGCTCCGGCGGGGACGGTGACGGAGGCGTTCTCGTGGCTGGTGACGTTCTTCGGGGTGGGCGCGGCGATCGGTACGGCCGCGGCCGGGCCGGCGGTGGAACTGGGCGGTACGGCGAGCGGGTTCGCAGTGGCGGGCGTCGCCGGGGCCGCGGCGCTGCTGGTGCTGACGGCCACTCAGCGGATCCTGGCCGCTCCCGGCCGGACCCGGACGGTGACGGGTTCGCCGTCGGGATCCGCCGAGGGCGTCGGCGGGGGTGCGGACGCAGGCGCGGGCGGGGGCGCCGGTGGAGCCGCGGGCGGGGGTGCGCCGGAGGGTCCGGCGGGCGGTCCGAAGGAGCGGCTCGTCGGCAACTGATCGAAACGGCGTTCACGAACCCGGTTTCAGAACAGTGCGGAAGGCGTAATGTTCAGTCATGGACCGCCGCATTTTCGGGCTGGAGAACGAGTACGGCGTCACGTGCACGTTCAGGGGACAGCGCCGACTGTCTCCTGACGAAGTGGCGCGCTACCTCTTCCGCCGTGTTGTGTCATGGGGCCGCAGCAGCAATGTCTTCCTGCGGAACGGCGCCCGCCTGTACCTCGACGTGGGTTCGCATCCGGAATATGCAACTCCCGAATGCGACAACGTGACGGAACTCGTCACGCACGACAAGGCGGGCGAGCGCATTCTCGAAGGTCTGCTCGTCGATGCCGAACGCCGCCTGCACGAGGAGGGAATCGCGGGCGACGTCTATCTCTTCAAGAACAACACCGACTCGGCGGGCAACTCGTACGGCTGCCACGAGAACTATCTGGTGGCCCGGCACGGGGAATTCTCCCGCCTGGCGGACATCCTCATTCCGTTCCTCGTCACGCGCCAGCTGATCTGCGGCGCGGGCAAGGTGCTGCAGACCCCCCGGGGCGCGGTCTACTGCGTGAGCCAGCGGGCCGAGCACATCTGGGAGGGCGTCAGCTCCGCGACGACGCGCTCGCGGCCGATCATCAACACCCGGGACGAGCCGCACGCGGACGCCGAGCGCTACCGCCGCCTGCACGTGATCGTCGGGGACTCGAACATGTCCGAGACGACCATGCTGCTCAAGGTCGGGGCCACCGACCTGGTGCTGCGCATGATCGAGGCGGGCACGGTGATGCGGGACCTGACGCTGGAGAACCCGATCCGGGCGATCCGCGAGGTCAGCCACGACATCACGGGCCAGCGCAAGGTGCGCCTGGCGAGCGGTCGCGAGGCCTCGGCGCTGGAGATCCAGCGCGAGTACTACGACAAGGCCGTGGACTTCGCCGAGCGCCGCGGGATCCGTACCGGCACGGTGGACCAGGTGCTGGAGCTGTGGGGCCGGACCCTCGACGCGATCGACGCGGAGGACCTGGACCGGATCGGGACCGAGATCGACTGGGTCATGAAGTACCAGCTGATCGAGCGCTACCGGGCCAAGCACGGCATGACCATGTCGAATCCGCGCGTGGCCCAGATAGACCTCGCGTACCACGACATCCACCGCCGGCGCGGGCTGTACTACCTGCTGGAGCGCAAGGGGCAGGCGGCGCGGGTCTGCAACGACCTCAAGATCTTCGAGGGCAAGTCGGTGCCGCCGCAGACCACGCGGGCGCGGCTGCGCGGCGATTTCATCCGCCGGGCGCAGGAGCAGAGGCGGGACTTCACGGTCGACTGGGTGCACCTCAAGCTGAACGACCAGGCGCAGCGGACCGTGCTGTGCAAGGACCCGTTCCGGTCCGTGGACGACCGGGTGGAGAAGCTGATCGCGGGGATGTGAGATCCCGCTGATCTTGGGCAGGGCCCCGTACGGATCTCGTACGGGGCCCTGCGCACGCCTTAGAGTGGCGTCGACCGCACCGCCGTCTGAGATCTGAGGAACACGTGCGCCGACTTGCCGGCCTGCTTGTCGTACCCCTTCTGCTGCTGTCGACAGCAGCCTGTGGCGACAGCGGCTCCGACTCTGCCGAGATGAAGAACGGGGCGCCCGCGATCACGAAGGGTGCCAAGTTCGGTGAGACCCCGACCCTGTCCAAGGGCAAGGGGGACCCGCCGAAGGAACTGAAGGTCGTGACCGTCAGCGAGGGCAACGGCCCGGTGCTGAAGAAGGGCGATGTCGCCCAGGTCAACTACCTCGGTCAGGTCTGGGACGGCAAGGAGCCGTTCGACCAGAGCTTCGGCAAGGGCAAGCCGTTCGAGGTGACCATCGGTGCCGGAATGGTCATCAAGGGCTGGGACCAGGGTCTTGAGGGCAAGAAGGTCGGCAGCCGTCTGGAGCTGGTGATCCCGCCGGACCTGGGTTATGGCGAGAAGGGATCCGGCGACAAGATCAAGCCCAACGCCACGCTGGTCTTCGTCGTGGACATCGTCAAGGGCACCTCGGTCCCGGCCTCGGCCACGGGCAAGGAGGTCGCGCAGGACAACAAGGACCTGCCGAAGATCGGTACGAACACGGACGGCAAGGAAGTCTCCGTGACCGTTCCGAAGGACACCGCGCCGCCGGCGAAGCTGGTCTCGAACTACGTGCTGGAGGGTGACGGCCCGGCCGTCAAGGACACCGACAGCGTCGTGGTCAAGTTCAACGGCAAGACGTGGAAGGACGACAAGACCTTCGAAAGCACGTACGCCACGGACCAGACGGTGACCTGGCCGATGGACCAGCTCTCGGTCAAGGGTCTCAAGGAAGGCCTGACCGGCAAGAAGGTCGGCAGCCGGATCCTGCTGGTCATCCCGCCGGACCAGGGCTTCGGCGACAAGGAGACGGGCACCATCCCGGCGAACTCGACGCTGGTCTTCAGCCTCGACATCCTCGCCGTGATGTAAGACTGTCCGGGTTGACCTGATTTAGTAATGAGGAGCAGTTCCGTGAGCAACCAGCTCGAGAAGCCCGAGATCGACTTCCCCGACTTCCCGGTCCCGGCCGACCTCGTCATCGAGGACATCTGGGAGGGCGACGGCGCCGAGGCCACGGCCGGCAGCAAGGTCTCCGTCCACTACGTGGGCGTGGCCTACTCGACCGGCGAGGAGTTCGACGCCTCCTGGAACCGCGGCGCCCCGCTGCAGTTCATCCTGGGCATCGGCCAGGTCATCAAGGGCTGGGACCAGGGCGTCCAGGGCATGAAGGTCGGCGGCCGGCGCAAGCTCGTCATCCCCGCCCACCTCGCGTACGGCGACCAGGGCGCCGGCGGCGCCATCAAGCCGGGCGAGACGCTGATCTTCGTCTGCGACCTGATGGGCGTCTGATTCGACGACCCGTGATCGGTAGAAGGGGCCCCCGCCGTCAGGCGGGGGCCCTCGCTTTTGCCGGGGCCCGCCGGGGCGGTACGGTCAACGGTCACGGGCGTGTCTTGCGTGCCGTGGGTGCAACGTGTGGGCGGAGAAAGGCGGAAGGGCGTCGATGGCGATTGCCAAGGCCGAGCGGCTGATGAATCTGGCGCTGTGTCTGCTGGGGACCCGCCGGCCGCTGAGCAAGCGAGAGCTGCGGGGTTCCATCGAGGCGTACATGGAAGCCGGCAACGACGAGTCGTTCAACCGCATGTTCGAGCGGGACAAGGACGATCTGCGTGAACTCGGCCTGGTCATCGAGACGGTGGAGAACCTGGAGGGCGAGACCGGCTACCTCGCCCGCCGCGACAGCAACCGGCTTCCGCCCGTCTCCCTCGACGCCGAGGAGGCCGCCGCCCTGGGGCTCGCGGCCAAGGTCTGGCAGCAGGCCCGCCTCGCCGGAGCCGCAAGCGGCGCCCTGCAGAAGCTGCGCGCGGGCGGGATGCCGGAGGCGGGGGATCCGTACGAGGGCCAGCACAGCGCCATCGAGCCGCGCATCCCGGTCCACGAGGCGGCCTTCGAACCGCTGATGCTGGCCTGCCGCGACCGCCGGCCGGTGGTCTTCGACTACCGCAAGTCCACCGCCGCGCGCCCAGAGACCCGTCAGGTGGAGCCGTGGGCGCTGGAGTGCTGGCGCGGCCACTGGTACCTGGCCGGCTACGACCGGGACCGCGGGGCGGAGCGGGTCTTCCGGCTCTCCCGGATCACCGGCAAGGTCCGCTCCCGGGCGGCCAAGTACACCGCCGAGGTCCCGGACGTGGTCACCGTACGGGAGACCGTGGCGAGCTGGGCCGGGGAGAGCGCGGACCGCTCCGCGCTGATCCGGCTGCGGTCCGGGGCCGGGTACCCGCTGCGGGCCAAGGCCACCGCCGTGCGCGAGGGCGGGGACGGCTGGGACGAGCTGGAGATCCCGTACGGGCACGGGCTCGACGCCTGGCTGGTCGAATTCGGGCCGGACGTGGTGGTCGTGGGCCCCGCCGACCTGCGGGCCGACGTCGTGGACCGGCTGCGCGCCGTGGCCGCGGGCTGAGGCCGCCCCCCGGCGGACCGGAGCGGCCCGAGCCGACGCGGCCGCCGCCCGATCCGCCGCACCGATCGCACCACCGCACCGTTCGCAAGACGTGCCCTGAGGGGGAGACGTACCAGCATGGCTGCCAACGCCATCGACCAGACCCGCCGGATGCTGTCCCTGGTGACGTACCTGCGCGAGCGCCCCGGGGCGCACGTCGCCGACGTCGCCCGCGCCTTCGGGATCACCGAGGACGAGCTGATCTCGGACCTCGACGTGCTGCCCATGTGCGGGACCAGCTTCCGCGGCGGGGACCTGCTCGACATCGACACCGACGGGGAGCGCATCTGGTGGCGCAACCCCGACGCCTCGGGGGAGTCCACCGCGGAGCCGCTGCGCCTGGCCGCCGACGAGGCGACCGCGCTGCTGGTCGCCGCCCGCGCCGTGGCCACGCTGCCCGGGCTGCGCGAGAGCGACCGGGACGCGCTGCTGCGCGCCACCGCGAAGCTGGAGGCCGCCGCCGGCGAGGCGGCCGGGGCCAGCTCCCGGCTGTCGGTGACGTTCGAGGCGGAGGGCGGGGTCTTCGCGGACGTCGACCGGGCCATCGCGGAACGCCGGCGGCTGTGGCTGCGCTACTACTCGCCGGCCCGGGACGAGCTGACCGAGCGCAAGGTCGACCCGATCCGGCTGTTCGCGGTGGGCCACACGTACATGGAGGGCTGGTGCCACCTCTCCGAGGCCCGGCGCACCTTCCGCCTCGACCGGGTCGCCGAGATCCGGCTGCTGGACGAGAGGGCCGAGCCGCCCGCCATCGAGCCGCGCGACCTGTCCGAGGGACTCGTCCAGCCGGCCGCCGAGGACCCGGAGGTCGTGGTCGAGGTCGGGCCGGGCGGCCGCTGGGTCGCCGAGTACTACCCGCACGACAGCGCCGAGGAGCTGCCCGACGGCGGCCTGCGGATCACCCTGCGCAGCCCGGACCCGGCCTCGCTGCGCCGGCTCGCGCTGCGGCTGGGCCGCGAGGGCCGGATCGTGGCGCCCGCGGAGCTCGCCGACAGCGCGCGGCAGGCGGCCCGGGAGGCGCTCGCCGGGTACGGGGAGCGGGGCTGAGCGGGGCGGGGCGCGCACGCCGAAGAGGGCAGGCAGGGCAAGGAAGCGGCGGGCCGTGCGGTACGGGCCGTGCCGTACGGGAGCTGCGCCGTCCGCGAGCGGACGGTCTGAGGGGAGCGCCGAGCGATGTCGCCAATGTCCGGGCCACGGGGTGTGCAGGCCGCCGCAGGGCCGCCGGTCTCCTTCAAAGCGGCCTGTTCCGACTGCCGGGCCCGCTTCGAGCTCGACGCGGGGGCGCTGCGGCTGGTGATCGGCGGGAGCCGGCGCACCACGTTCTACTCGTTCACGTGTCCCGCGTGCGGGGCCTCCGTGCGCAAACCAGCCGGTGAGCGCATCGTGGAACTGCTGACCGGGGGCGGCGTGAGCACCCTGCGCAGCGTCTGAGGCGGCCGGTGGCCTAGGCTCGACGCATGCTGTGGCCGATGCTCGCAATCGCCCTGGGTTTCCTCGGGCTCGCCGTCCTCGCCGTCCTCGCGGTGCGCGTCTTCGTGGAGGTGCGGCGGCTGTCCGGCCAGGTCGCGCTGGCCAGCCGGCGGATCGCGGACGCCTCGGGGGACCTGGAGCGCGCGGCGAGCGATCTGGCGCGTGCGGGTGGCGCCGCCCGGCCGTAAACCGGTACAAAGCGCAGGATCGTGACCCGCAGGTCCCTGGAAAGTCCGGGTCGGGACCCGTACCGTCGATCCGAGCCGCACGCAAGGTGGGGTACCCCGGGGGATTGCCGGGCGTTAACCCCCGGGGGTTACGATCCTTGCCTGAGCGGTCACGGATCGAGATCCGGGGCCGCCGACACCACAACCAGCCGTTTCGGTGAGAAGGAAGTCAGACATGATCGGCAATCTGAAGCCTCTTGAGATCCTCCTGATCATCGCCGTGATCTTCCTGCTGTTCGGTGCCAAGAAGCTCCCCGACATGGCGCGCTCCCTCGGCAAGTCGGCCCGCATCCTCAAGAGCGAGGCCAAGGCCATGAAGGCGGAGAGCGCCGCGGAGGACAACGCCGCCGCCGCCACCGTCGCCGACCAGGCCCCGCAGCAGGCCACCGCCCCGCGCACCATCAAGGCCGCTCCCGGCGACGTGACCGGCTCGCGTCCGGTCAACGAGCCGAACCACACCACCCAGGGCTGATCGCCCGGCCGCCGGACCGCCGGTCCGCGGCCGAGATCGCGCCGGTCATCTGCAACGAGACAAGGGACGTGGGTTGCTCAAGTCTGCCCGCAAGCAGGAGAAGCAAGGCAAGCAGGAGAAGGACGCCGAAGGGCGGATGCCTCTTGTCGAGCACCTGCGTGAGCTGAGAAACCGCCTGCTGAAGTCGGTCCTGGCGATCCTCGTGATCACTGTGGTGGCGGCCTTCTACTACAAGAACCTGATCGACTTCATGCTGAAGCCGATGCTGGACTCCGTCGGCTGCACCAACGGCGTGGTCTCGCAGCGCAACGGCCGGCCCTGCGCCGACATGACCGTGAACGGCCTCATCGCCCCGTTCTCGATCGCGCTCAAGGTCTCGCTCACCGCCGGTGTGGTGCTCTCGGCCCCGGTGTGGCTCTACCAGCTCTGGGCCTTCGTCGCCCCCGGCCTGCACAACCACGAGAAGCGCTACGCGATGGGCTTCGTCGCCGTCGGCGCTCCGCTGTTCGGCGCCGGTGCGGTGCTCGCGTACAAGCTCCTGCCGAAGACCGCGCAGATCCTCCTCGAATTCACCCCCGAGAACGCGCGCAACCTGCTCCCGGTCGACGACTACCTCGACCTGGTCACGCGCATGGTCGTCGTCTTCGGCCTCGCGTTCGAGCTGCCGCTGCTGCTGATCCTCCTCAACTTCACCGGGGTCCTCACCGCGAAGCGGCTGGCGAGCTGGTGGCGGGCCATGGTGCTGGGCATCACGATCTTCGCCGCGTTCGCCACGCCCACCGGCGACCCGCTGACCATGCTGTCGCTGGCCGCGCCGATCATCGCCCTCTACTTCATCGCCCTCGGGATCTGCCTGGTCAACGACCGCAGGCGGCGCCGCGGCAACCCCGACGCGCTGCTCGACGACGACGAGGCCTCCGAGCTGGACCTGACGCCCGCGCCGATCGGTCGGATGGAGCCCGTCCAGGCCCCGGCCGCCCTGCCCGAGCAGGCCGACGGCGGCCGCAGGCAGATCAACGGTTACGACGACGCGACCTGACAGGTACATTCCGGTGGGTGAGCGCTGAGATCACCCTCCTCGTCAATCCCACCGCGGGACGCGGCCGGGGCGCGCACGCCGCGCAGCCGGCCGCTTCCGCGCTCCGCGCCGCCGGGTTCTCCGTACGGACGGTCCTGGGCGCCGATGCCGGGGACGCGCTGGCCCGGCTGCGCACCGCCGTCCGGGAGGGCACCGGGGCGGTGATCGCCGTCGGCGGCGACGGCGTGGTCTCCCTGGCCCTGCAGGCCCTGGCCGGGACGCTGGTACCGCTGGGGGTGGTCGCCGTGGGGACCGGGAACGATTTCGCCCGGGCCATGGGGCTGCCCGTACGGGATCCCGCGCAGGCGGGGCGGCTGGCCGCCGAGGCGCTCAAGGAGGGCCGGGTCCGCGAGATCGACCTCGGGCGGGTGGCGGGGACCCCGGACCGGCGGGAGACCTGGTACGGGACCGTGCTCTGCTCCGGCTTCGATTCGCGGGTCAACGACCGCGGCAACCGGATGCGGCTCCAGGCGGGCCGGTTCAAGTACGACCTGGCGATCCTCGCCGAGCTGGCCGCCTTCCGGCCGTTCCCGTACCGGATCACCCTTGACGACGGCCCGGTGATCGAGACCGAGGCCACGCTGGTGGCCGTGGGCAACGGGAGCTCGTACGGCGGCGGCATGCGCATCTGCGCGGACGCCGTCCCGGACGACGGGCTCCTCGACGTCGTGGTCGTGGGCGACTGCAGCCGGGCCACCCTGCTCAGGGTCTTTCCACAGGTCTACAAGGGGTCGCACCTCGGTCACCCGAGGGTGACCGTCCACCGGGCCGCCAAGATCACGCTGGAGGCCGCCGGGATCACCGCCTACGCGGACGGGGAGCCGCTGGGACCGCTGCCGGTGACCGCCGACTGCGTTCCGGGGGCCCTGCGGCTGCTGTCGTAGCACCGTCCCGGCGGTGGCCGGGCGGTCCGTATAAATGATCGCGACTGTTGTCAGGGGCGGCGGGTAGGCTCGAAGACAAGATGACCGAAGAACTCTCACCGGCGGAGCGGTACGCCGCTGCCCGGATCCGCGCCGCCGAAGAGGCCACCGCCCTGGCCCCCTTCCGCGAGATGTACGAATTCGACCTGGACGCGTACCAGGTGGACGCCTGCAAGGCACTGGAGGCCGGCAAGGGCGTCCTCGTCGCCGCCCCGACCGGCTCGGGCAAGACGATCGTCGGCGAGTTCGCCGTGCACCTCGCTCTCGGCCAGGGCCGCAAGTGCTTCTACACGACGCCCATCAAGGCCCTGTCGAACCAGAAGTACGCCGACCTCGTCAAGCGCTACGGCGCCGACAAGGTGGGCCTGCTGACCGGTGACAACAGCGTCAACTCCGAGGCGCCCGTGGTCGTGATGACCACCGAGGTGCTCCGCAACATGCTGTACGCGGGCTCGCAGTCGCTGCGCGGCCTCGGCTACGTCGTGATGGACGAGGTGCACTACCTCTCCGACCGGTTCCGCGGCGCCGTCTGGGAGGAAGTGATCATCCACCTCCCCGAGTCGGTCACGCTGGTGTCCCTGTCGGCCACGGTGTCCAACGCCGAGGAGTTCGGCGACTGGCTGGACACCGTGCGCGGCGACACCGAGGTGATCGTCTCCGAGGAGCGGCCCGTCCCGCTGTGGCAGCACGTCATGGCCGGCCGCAGGATCTACGACCTCTTCGAGGAGGAGTCCGACCACGGGGGCCGCGGCTCCGCGCGCCGCGAGGTCAATCCCGACCTGCTGCGCATGGCGCGCGAGGAGAACACCCGCACGTACAGTCCGAAGGACCGGCGGCGCGGCAAGATGGTCCGCGAGGCCGACCGCGAGCGCGAGCGGCGCTCCCGCGGCCGGATCTGGACCCCGAGCCGCCCCGAGGTCATCGCCCGCCTCGACGGCGACGGGCTGCTTCCCGCCATCAACTTCATCTTCAGCCGGGCCGGCTGCGAGGCCGCCGTCCAGCAGTGCCTCTTCGCGGGCCTGCGGCTCAACGACGACACCGCCCGCCTGAGGGTGCGTGAGATCGTCGAGGAGCGGACCGCCTCCATCCCCGCCGAGGACCTTCACGTCCTGGGGTACTACGAGTGGCTCGAAGGACTGGAGCGGGGTATCGCCGCGCACCACGCCGGCATGCTGCCCACCTTCAAGGAGGTCGTGGAGGAGCTGTTCGTCCGAGGCCTCGTCAAGGCCGTCTTCGCCACCGAGACGCTGGCGCTGGGCATCAACATGCCCGCGCGCACGGTGATCCTGGAGAAGCTGGTCAAGTGGAACGGCGAGCAGCACGCCGACATCACCCCCGGCGAGTACACGCAGCTCACCGGCCGGGCCGGGCGGCGCGGCATCGACGTCGAGGGCCACGCCGTGGTGCTGTGGCAGCGGGGCATGGACCCGGCGGGGCTCGCCGGGCTCGCCGGTACCCGGACGTATCCGCTGCGCTCCAGCTTCAAGCCGTCGTACAACATGGCCGTGAACCTGGTCCAGCAGTTCGGGCGGCACCGCTCGCGCGAGCTGCTGGAGACCTCGTTCGCGCAGTTCCAGGCCGACCGCTCGGTCGTCGGGATCTCCCGGCAGGTGCAGCGCAACGAGGAGGGCCTGGAGGGCTACCGGGAGGGCATGACCTGCCACCTCGGAAACTTCGAGGAGTACGCCCAGCTGCGCCGCGACCTCAAGGACCGCGAGACGGACCTGGCCAAGCAGGGCGCGGCCCAGCGGCGGGTCCAGGCGGCCAGCTCGCTGGAGAAGCTGAAGCCGGGCGACATCATCCACGTGCCGACCGGCAAGTTCGCCGGGCTCGCGCTGGTCCTGGACCCGGGCGTGCCGGCCGGGCGGGTCAACGGGCACCGGGGGTACGAGTACGCCGAGGGACCGCGGCCTCTGGTGCTGACGGCGGAGCGGCAGGTCAAGCGGCTCGCCGCGATCGACTTCCCGGTCCCGGTCGAGGCCGTCGAGCGGATGCGGATCCCCAAGACGTTCAACGCTCGCTCGCCGCAGTCCCGTCGGGACCTGGCCTCCCAACTGCGGGCCAAGGCCGGGCACATCGCGCCGGAGCGGCGCGGGCGCGGCAGGGCCGCCGCGGCCGACGACCGCGAGATCGCTCGGCTGCGCGCCGAGCTGCGGGCGCACCCCTGCCACGGCTGCGACGAGCGCGAGGACCACGCCCGCTGGGCGGAGCGCTACCACCGGCTCAAGCGGGACACCCAGCAGCTGGAGCGGCGCATCGAGGGCCGGACGAACACGATCGCCCGCACCTTCGACCGGATCCACGCGCTGCTCACCGAGCTGGACTACCTGCGCGAGGACGAGGTCACCGTGCACGGCAGGCGGCTCGCCCGGCTGTACGGGGAGCTGGACCTGCTGGCGTCGGAATGCCTGCGCGAGGGCGTCTGGGAGGGGTTGTCCCCGGCGGAACTGGCCGCCTGCGTCTCGGCGTTGGTGTTCGAGGCACGGCAGTCCGACGACGCGGTGGCGCCGAAGGTGCCGGGCGGCGCGGCGAAGGCCGCGCTGGGAGAGATGGTCCGCATCTGGGGCCGGCTCGACGCGCTGGAGGAGGAGCACCGCATCAACCAGGCGGAGGGCGTGGGCCAGCGCGAGCCGGACCTGGGCTTCGCGTGGGCTGCGTACCAGTGGGCCTCCGACAAGAGCCTGGACGAGGTGCTGCGGGAGGCGGAGATGCCGGCCGGCGACTTCGTGCGCTGGTGCAAGCAGGTCATCGACGTGCTGGGACAGGTCGCGGCGGCGGCCCCCTCGTCCTCCGCGCCGCCGTCCTCGCAGGGCGGCAGCACGGTGGCGCGCAATGCCCGCAAGGCCGTGGACGTGCTCCTTCGGGGCGTGGTGGCCTACAGCTCGGTCGGCTAGACGGGTTCGGGGCTGTCGGGGCCTCGCCAGCCGGCGGGGTCCTGCCAGGCCCGAAGGCCCAGACCGCTCTCGAAGCGGCGCGGGGTGCCGGTGACCGGGTCGGTGAACGACACCGTACGGGCCAGGAGTTGGAGCGGCCTGCGGTAGTCGTCCGGGGCCGGGTCGGTGACCTCCGGGTACAGCGGGTCGCCGAGGATCGGCAGGCCGAGGCCGTTCATGTGCACCCGCAGCTGGTGGGTGCGCCCGGTGTGCGGGGTCAGCCGGTAGCGGCCCAGCTCCCCCTTGGTGGCGAGGAGTTCGACCAGGGTCTCGGCGTTCGGCTCCGCGCCCGGGATCTCGGCCGCCGCCATGACCCCGCGGGTCTTCTCGATGTGGCTGCGGACCGTGCGGGGGAGCGTGAGCGCCGGGTCGTGGCGGGCGAGGGCCTCGTACTGCTTGACGACCCGCCGCTCCTGGAACAGCAGCTGGTACGCGCCGCGGTCCTCGGGGCGGATGCTGAACATCACCAGTCCGGCGGTCAGCCGGTCCAGCCGGTGCGCCGGGCTGAGCTCGGGCAGGTCGAGCTCGGTGCGCAGCCGGGCCAGGGCGGTCTGCGTGATGTGGCTGCCGCGCGGGGTGGTCGCCAGGAAGTGCGGCTTGTCCACGACCAGCAGGTGGGCGTCCCGGTGGACGACGCGGATCGGGAACGGCACCACGGGCTCCGGCTCCATGTCCCGGTGGAACCACAGGTAGGCGCCCGGCTCGTACGGGTCCTGGGGACGCAGCACCCGCCCGCCGGGGCCGAGCACCCGCCCGGCGCGCAGCAGGCGCACGATGGACTCGGCGCCGCGGGTGCCGGCGTACCGCTCGGCGAGGTAGCCGCCGAGGTCGGGCCAGCGCCCGTCGGGGTCGGCGGGCAGCCGCAGCCGGACCGGGTCGATGCCGGCGACCTGGGGGAGGGGCGAGGGGGGTGCCTGGGTTCTGCGTCTCATCGGGTCCAGGCTATGCGGCTACTGCTTGGTGAAGGTGCCCAGGTGGTTGGCGTCCAGGTACTCGATGCGGACCGTGCCGTCCTTGAAGACCACTCCGGTGCGGCCGACGGCGTTCTCGCCGGCGGTCACGTAGCTGAAGGTGTCCCCGTCGTAGTGGGTGAGCGGGAAGCGCATCGGCTTGGGGCCGAGGGAGAGGGTGAGACCGCCCTTGCCGCCCGTGTCCGCCGTCACGGTCAGCTTTCCGTAGTACGGGCTCACGTAGGTGCCGGTGTACGCGCTGTCGGCGCGGGCCGGCTTCGCGCCGGCGGGCGGGTGCGCGTAGTCGGTGGCGGAGGGGCCGGGGCCGAGCTGCTGGGCGTACAGCTCGGCGAAGAGGGGCAGCCAGTCGGTGGTCGGCGCGCCGTGCTCGGCGGTGTCGAAGAAGTCCATCGCGATGGCGTCGGCCATGCCGACCGGGGCGCCGTTGGTGAGGACGACGATGCCGAGCTTCTCCAGCGGGAGCAGCGTGACGTTGGTGTTGGCGCCGAGTTCGAAGCCGCCGGAGTGGCTCAGGCGCAGCCGGCCCGCGGCGTCGTACGAGACGTTCCAGCCGAGCCCGTAGAAGCCGGTGTGGTCCAGGGGCGGGGTCGGTGCCTGCGACACGATGTGCGGCAGGCGGGTGGCCGCCAGGGTGTCGGCGGGAATGATCCGCTTCCCGTCGAGGGTGCCGCCGGCGAGCTGGAGGCGCAGCCAGCGGGCCATGTCGGTGACGGTGGAGCTCACGCCGCCGGCCGGTGCCTGGGCGTCGGGGTCGCGCACGAAGCGGGGCGACCAGGTTCCGTTCGGGTTCTTGACGTGGGTGGCCGCGTGGTCGGGGGCGTTGATGAAGGCCGAGAACTCGGTGCTGGTGTGCGTCATCCCGGCGGGCTTGAACAGGGTGTCCTGGCTGAGCTTCTCCCAGGTGGTGCCCTTCTGCCGGGCGACGGCCTCGGCGGCGGCGGTGAGGCCGAAGTTGGTGTAGTTGTAGCTCGCGCGGAAGGGGGTGAGCGGCTCCAGGCGGAGGTGGTCGAGGATGTACGCCTGGTCGTAGCCGAGGTCTTCGAGGAGGTCCCCGGCGTGGTCGGGGAGGCCGCTGCGGTGCGAGAAGAGGTCGGCGGTGGTGACGTGGCCGGTGACCCAGGGGTCCTTCAGTGCGAAGCCGGGGAGTTCGGTGCGGCCGTTCCAGTCGGCGGGGTCCTTGAGGGCGCCGGCCACCACCGTGGAGGAAATCGGTTTGGAGACGGACGCGACCTGGAAGACGGTGTCGGGGCCGATGGCGCCGGGGGCGTCGGTGCGGCGGACGCCGAAGCCCTTGAGGTAGACGACCTTGTCGTCGTGGACGACGGCGACGGCGGCCCCGGGGACCCCGGTGCCGCGCATGGTGTCGGTGACGAACCCGGGCAGGCGCGCGAGCGCCTTGTCCACTTCCGCGTCGGTGATCTGCGGCTTGGGCGCGGGCGGCGGGCTGGGCGCGGCGTGCGCGCCGGCCACCGCCGTTGCCGTCAGGACGGTGGCGGCTCCGGCTGCGCCGAACATGCGGAGCGTGCGCATGCCCATATTGTCGCGCCGAACGGGTGATTCCGCGCCGCGGGGCGGGGCCGGGCCCCGGCCGGGTCAGGCCGCGGACTCCTGTTCGGCCATGACCCGGGCGTTCCAGTCGCGCTTGATGGCCCGCCATCCCTCGTCCGTCTCGCCGAGGCGCCAGTAGCCGGAGATCGACAGGCGTTCCTTGGGGATGCCCCGCTCCAGGCGCAGGTGGCGGCGGAGGTCCTTCACGAAGCCCGCCTCGCCGTGGACGAAGGCGTGGACGTCGCGGGAGGGGAACTCCAGGGCCTTGACCGCCTCCACGAGCATCTCGCCGACGGGGCCGGAGCCGCGGTGCAGCCAGACCGGGACGATGCCGTCCGGGGTGGCGATCTTCTGCTCGTCGTCCGGGCCCTCGACCTCCACGAGGGCGCGCACCCGCGCGCCCGCCGGCATGCGCTCCATCGCTGCGGCGATCGCCGGCAGCGCGCTCTCGTCGCCCACCAGCAGGTGCCAGTCGGCCGCCGGGTCCGGGGCGTACGCGCCGCCGGGGCCGAGGAAGCGGACGAGTTCGCCCGGCTGGACGCGGGCCGCCCAGGGGCCTGCCAGCCCCTCGTCGCCGTGGACGACGAAGTCCAGCGTCAGTTCCAGGTGCGCCGGGTCCCACGCGCGGATCGTGTACGCCCGCTGGCGCGGCCAGGCCTCCCGCGCGTACTCGGCACGGATCCGGTCCAGGTCCCACGGCGAGGGGTAGGTGACGCCTTCGGGGGCGAAGAGGAGCTTGATGTAGTGGTCCGTGAACTCGCCCGCACTGAACCGGACCAGTCCGGCCCCGCCCAGTACCACGCGCACCATGTGCGGCGTCAGCCGCTCTGTGCGCACGACGACTGCGGTGCCGATCTTGCGGGCGCGTCCTTCTGCCACGGCGTCTCCCCTTGCTCCCCTGACACTTAGGATTACCTAAGTTAGCATCTCAAGGGCGCAGTGCGCTGCCCAGGCGCGACACCGCTCCGCCCAGACCCCACCGGCGCGCCAGCGCGTCGACGAGTTCCGGCTGCGCGGGCACCGCGGGCAGCGCCGGGTCGAACTCCGGAAGCGGGACGTCCGAGGCCACCCGGACCACCTTCGGAGCCACCGCCAGGTACGGCCGGGACTCGTCCAGCCGCTTGCGCTGCGTGGGCGTCAGCTTGGACTTCGGGTCGTCGATCGCCGCGATGATCCCGGCCAGCGAGCCGTACGCGTCCAGCAGCTTCGCCGCCGTCTTCTCGCCGATCCCCGGGACCCCCGGCAGCCCGTCGCTCGGGTCGCCGCGCAGCAGCGCCAGGTCCGCGTACCCCGCCCCGTCCACCCCGTACTTCCCGCGCAGCCACGCCTCGTCCGTCACCTGGAGCGTGCCGACCCCCTTCAGCGGGTACAGCACGCGCCGCTGCCGGGCGTCGTCGACCAGCTGGTACAGGTCCCGGTCGCCGGTGACGATGTCCACCGGCCCCGTGGCGCGCGCCGTGAGCGTGCCGATCACGTCGTCCGCCTCGTACCCGGCGACACCCACCCGGGCGATCCCGAACGCGTCCAGCGCCGCCTCGATGATCGGCACCTGCGGGGACAGGGTGTCGGGGATCTCCTCCACGTCCGGACCGGTCTCGGTCTCCTCGGCGACCCGGTGCGCCTTGTACGAGGGGATCAGCTCCACCCGCCAGGCCGGACGCCAGTCGGCGTCCATGCACGCCACCAGGTCGTCGGGCCGGTGGTCCTGGACGAGGCGCCCGATGAAGTCGAGCAGCCCGCGCACCGCGTTCACGGGGGTGCCGTCCGGGGCCTTCACGGAGTCCGGCACGCCGAAGTACGCGCGGAAGTAGAGGGAGGCGGTGTCCAGCAGCATCAGGCGTCGAGTCGTCGTCACGGTGACGATGATGCCCCACCCCGCCCACAGTCGACGGTTGCGCCCGGGGGCACGGAAGGTGGCCGCAAGAGAGCTCGAAAACGGCACGGGAGTTTCACCCGGGGCGTACCCTGGTCGGCTCTTGCACGCGAAACCGGAGGCGGTTGCTGCGTAAGGTGCTTACAGCACACCGATGTGAGACGGACGCCGACGTACGCCGACGGACCAGACAAGGGGAGGGCAGCCCCGCCATGGACGACAGGGACGGCTCGGACGACAAGGAACGGGACAAGGACGCCAAGGAACCGCTCCGGGTGGGCGTGGCCGTGCGCAAGCGCCGCCGGGCACTGCACCTCACCCTCGCCGCCGTATCGGCGCGCAGCGGTCTGTCGGTGCCTTTCCTCAGCCAGATAGAGAACGAGCGGGCCCGGCCCAGCATGCGGTCCCTTGAGCGGGTCGCGGACGCACTCGAGACCACGGCCGTCGAGCTGCTGGCCGCCTCCGACACCGCGCGCACGGTCGATCTCGTACGGGCCGGGGACGACTCCGGGCTCACCCCCGTTCCGGGCGTGCGCCCCCTCGTGCGCGGACACCACCAGCTGCACGCGCTGGAGTTCACCGGGGACCAGGACGCCGGCCGCGAGTACCAGCACCGCAACGACGAGCTGATGTACGTGGTCTCGGGCGCCTGCCAGGTGGAGGCCGAGGGGCGGGCGTACCGGCTGGAGAGCGGGGACGCACTGTTCCTGTCCGGCGGCGTACGGCACCGCTGGCGGGCCGTCTCCGAGGACACCCGGCTCCTGGTCGTGGCGGTGGGCGAGCACATCCACGCGACCTCCGAGCCCCCCTCGCCCGGGCAGTGAGCCGCAGCCGGACGCGGGTCGTCTCGCTCGTGCCCTCACTGACCGAGGCGGTGGCGGTCAGCGCTCCCGGGCTGCTCGTCGGGGTGACCGACTGGTGCACGCATCCGGCGGACCTGGCCGAGCGGGGCGCGGCGCGCATCGGCGGGACGAAGAACCCCGACGTGGAGCGGATCACGGCGCTGCGCCCGGACCTGGTGATCGCCAACGAGGAGGAGAACCGGGCCCCGGACCTGGCGGAGCTGCGGGCGGCCGGGGTGGAGGTGCTGGTCACCGAGGTCCGGGAGCTGCCGCAGGCGCTGACCGAGCTGGACCGGGTGCTGGTGGGGGCTCTGGGGCTGGCGAGGCCGCAGTGGCTGGACGAGGCCGAGGAGGCCTGGGCGGCCGTGGAGCCCCTCGGCCCCCTGAGGGCGTTCGTGCCGATCTGGCGGCGGCCCTGGATGGTGCTCGGCCGGGACACCTTCGCGGGCGATCTGCTGGCCCGGCTCGGCGTGCACAACGTCTACGCCGGGGACGCCGAGCGGTATCCGCGGGTGCCGGTGGAGGAGCTGGCCGCCGCCGACTGCGATCTGGTGGTGCTCCCCGACGAGCCGTACCGCTTCACGCGCGAGGACGGTCCGGAAGCCTTCCCGGACCGTCCTTCCGCGCTGGTCAGCGGCCGCCACCTCACCTGGTACGGGCCCTCGCTGGCCGAGGCCCCGGCGGTCCTGTCGGCGGCGATCAGGAAGTCTTCGGCAGCAGCCGGCCGCTGAACAGCCCGCGCAGGGTGTGGGCAGCGGCCAGCAGCCAGGCGGTGACCAGCCCGAGGAAGAGGGCGGCGGCCAGCCAGGCGAAGGCGTCCAGACCGGTGTGACGGGCCAGGCCCGCGGCTCCGGTGACGCAGGTGCCGACGGGAAAGGTCAGTGCCCACCAGGTCATCGCGAAGCCCATGCCGCCCCGGGCGGCCCGCACCAGCATCGCGGCCGCGAGGGCCAGCCACAGCAGGGCGAAGCCCATCACGGGCACTCCGTAGACGACCGCGAAGGCGCCGAGGGCGTGGGCGTAGGAAGCGTCGACGGCGCCGGGCGCCACGTCGGCCAGCTGGTTGACGGCGGTGGTGGACTGCCCGAGGGGGCCCAGCACCAGGAACAGGGCCGGGGTCAGGGCCAGGGGCAGGGGGCCGCTCAGGATCAGCCGCCCGAAGATCAGGGGCAGGATCAGCAGGGTGGCCAGCAGGCTGACGCCGAACATGGCGTAGCAGGCCAGCAGCAGCGCCTCGCGGGGCTGCCCGGCGGGCAGGTGGGGCACCAGCAGGGGGCCCACGGCGGCGGAGACCATCGGGGCGACCAGGGGCAGCAGCCACACGGGGGTGGCCTGGGAGGCCACGACCTTGTGCCGGACCACCATCAGGTAGGGCACCACCACCGCCATGACCAGGCCTATCGCGGTGCCGGCGGTGAAGAGGACGCTGTCCACGGCCACGGCCGCTCCGGTCCCGATCAGGTCCCTGCCGACGACCAGGGTGCCGCCGCCGACGGCCAGCAGGGCCATCGCGAGGCAGCCGTAGAAGGGGGCCACGGCGGGGTCGAGGAGGTGGGCGCGGGCCTGGTCGCGGTGGTGCAGCCAGTGCCCGGCGCGGGCGGCCAGCAGGACGGCGAGGGCCACGGCGGACAGCGCCCAGACGATCTGGCAGGCCACCCGCTGACCGGGCACCTGGTACGGGAGGGTGGCGCCGGCGTTGGCGATGATCGCCGTGCCCATGACGCAGGCGTACCAGTTGGGGCCGAGGTGACGCAGCGCGGGGGCCTTGTGGGTCCGGGGTGCGAGGGGGATCACGGTGCGGGGTCGCACGAGGGTGGTGGCCATGGGTCCAGCCTGTCGGCGGCCCCGGCCGGACGGCAGAGGCCATGTTCCTATGAGGCCATAAACTGACTTTATGGGTAACGAGGAGTGGGTTCCGCTGGCACACCGGGTACCGGACCTGGGGGCGCTGGAGCTGCTGCTCGCGGTCGCCCGGGTCGGCAGCCTGAGCGCCGCCGCCAAGCACATGGGGATCACCCAGCCCGCCGCGAGCAGCCGGATCCGGGCGATGGAGGCCCGGCTCGGGGTGGCGCTGGTGGACCGCTCGCCACGGGGGTCGACCCTGACGGCGGAAGGGGCCCTGGTGACGGACTGGGCCCGCCAGGTGGTGGAGGCGGCCGAGGCCTTCGACGCGGGGGCGCAGGCGCTGCGCGGGCGGCGCGACTCGCGGCTGCGCGTGGCCGCCAGCATGACCATCGCGGAGTACCTGCTGCCGGGATGGCTGATCGCGCTGCGCGCGGACCGGCCGGACACGGCGGTGTCGCTGCACGCGGGGAATTCCGCCGACGTGGCCCAGCGGGTCCTCGCGCACCAGGCGGACCTCGGTTTCGTGGAGGGCCTGAGGGTGCCGGACGGCTTGGACTCGGCGGTCATCGCGCAGGACCGCCTGGTGGTGGCGGTGGCCCCGACGCACCCCTGGGCGCGGCGCTCGAAGGGCATCGATGCGGCG
Source organism: Streptomyces sp. NPDC051109 (assembly GCF_044455885.1). Lineage (NCBI taxonomy): Bacteria > Bacillati > Actinomycetota > Actinomycetes > Kitasatosporales > Streptomycetaceae > Streptomyces > Streptomyces sp. NPDC051109. The sequence continues at coordinate 136,149 of NZ_JBITFF010000011.1, read as the reverse complement.
GAGCTGGCGGGGAGCCCGCTGATCCTGCGGGAGCGGGGCTCGGGCACCCGCCAGGTCCTGGACGCCGCCCTCGCGGCGGCCGGTGGCCTGGCGGCGCCGCTGCTGGAGCTCGCGTCCACCACCGCGGTGAAGTCGGCGGCGGTCAGCGGCGCCGGCCCGTGCGTCCTGTCGGAGCTGGCGCTGGGGGACGAACTGGCGGCCCGCCGCCTCGTGGAGGTCCCGGTGCCGGACGCCGGCCTCGGCCGGGCCCTGCGGGCGGTCTGGCCGGCGGGCGCCCGCCCGGCGGGCCCGGCGCGGGACCTGCTGTCGCTGACCCGGCGCCGGGCGTAGGCCGTTCGGGCGAGGAGGGATCGATTCGCCGCGGGGCGGACGGTGACCCGGGGCGGCTCCCGCCGGAAGGGTGGTGCCTGCACGTTGTTGCTCTGCCGAAGGGAAACCCGATGCGTCTCCGCAATGCCGCCGTCGCCGCTTTCGGCGCGTTCACCCTGCTCCTGGCCGTCCCGACGTCAGCCTCGGCCGCGACGGGGCAGTTCGAATACAGTGTCGTCGGCCTCGACGGCCAGCCGCTGAAGACGTCCCTGGAGAACCCGGTCGGCGAGGAGTGCATCACGCTGCCCGAGGTGGCCGACCCGAACGCCAGCGAACCGGCGTTCTCGCCCCGCAACCGGACCGACGCGGTGGCGACGGTGTTCACCGAACCCGGCTGCGAGGGCGACTACTTCACGCTGCGGGCGCACACCGGCCACGGCTCGGCGCGGCTGAAGCTCCGGTCGGTCGTCTTCGCTAGCTGACCTGCGACAGGAACGCCTGCCAGGCCGAGGACGGGACGGCGAACGCCGGCCCGTCCTCACCCAACTTGGAGTCCCGGACGTGGAAGATTGTGCCGTCACCGTAGCTGCACGTGTCGAGGGCGACTTCGACGCAGGCTGAGCCATCACCATCGCTGTAGCTGGACTTGAACCACGCCAGATGGTTGGTCATAGCTCCTCCGCGACCTTCTTGATGAACTCGGCTGATTCAGCTGCGCCGAGCGCGTTCATTCGGATCATGCCATGAGCTTGGGCCAACTCGCCCACCCGCTCCGGTACCGAGTACATGGCGCTCGTCTTCTGGCCTTCACACCACGCCCATTGCTGGTGGTCCGGGGTTTCGATCAGAATGAGCGGCCCACTGAGCGCCACGCCTGGTACCCGACCCCTGGGCAGGACTTGGAGACCGATGTTGCGGCGGGTGGACAGCTCCAACATGTGGTGAAGTTGCTCGCGCATCACTTCCGGCCCGCCGGTGCCGGTATGCAGCGCTCCCTCGTGGACGATGAAGCTGTACAAGGTCCCCACCCGGCGGATCATGGTTGCCTGGCGTTCGAGGCGGCCCCGAAGTCGTTCTGCGATGGTCTCATCATCCGGTGGCGGGTAGCTCTCCTGCATGAGCTCCCTCATGTACGCCTCGGTCTGCAAGAGGCCCGGGATGAACAGTGGTTCGTACCAACTGATCCCGTAGGCCTCGGCCTCCGCGTCCATGAACTCCTCGGACCGCTTCGGGAACGGCTCCGGCTTCATGTACTCCGCGGCAGCGGTCAGCTTTCCTCCGGCTCCGAACATCGCGTCCGCGATCCGCAGCAGGTGCAGGGTCGGGCGGCGGCGGCCCTGTTCCATCGACTTCACGTACTCGGGGGCGTAGCCGGCCTCTTCGCCGAGCTCCTCGCGGGTCTTGCCCGCCTCCGTGCGCCATAGCTTGATCTGGTTGCCGCCGTACCGCCACGCCTCGCTCATCGTGCCCCGCCCCCTGCCCGTACCGCTGTCCGCCCGGCCCTTACCCCCCGGCGGGCCCGGCACACCGCGGGTCACTCCGACGAGTGCGTTCCTGGCCGGTACCGGACGGGTACAACCGGCGCTGCCCACCGGGCCGTTCCTCGCCGCCGGGGCGAGCCCGGCGGGAGGGTGCGGATCATGGAAGACCAGACCATGGAGTGCCACTTCGTCCGCAGCCCGCGCAGCGTCCGTCTCGCGCGGGCGCTGTTCGCCGTGCAGGCCCGGGAGTGGAAACTGCCCGACGACGCCGCGGAGACGGCGCTGCTCCTGCTCAGCGAGCTGATGACCAACGCCTGCCGGCACGCCCGGGTACCGGCCGGCCGCGAGGTGTGGATGCGGGCCGAGTGGGCGGGCGACCGGCTGCGGGTGGAGGTGCTCGACGCGAGCCGGGATCTGCCGGCGCCGCGCGATGCCGGTCCCGACGACGAGGCCGGGCGGGGGCTGGCCATCGTGGCGGCGCTGGCCGCGGACTGGGGTGCGTACCCGCGGGGCTGCGGCGTGGGGAAGGTGGTGTGGTTCGAGCTGCGGACCGGGGCTCGGCGGCCGCGCCCGGTCGGGTCCTCGGCGTCCTAGGGTCGGCCGTAGCCGGTGCGCGGCAGGCGGGGGGCCTCGCCGAGTGCGACGAGGTCCCGGTCGGCGGCGCGGGAGAGCCGGCCGGCGTGGTCGCGCACGGGCCGGCCGGCCGCGAGCTCGTCACCGATCGCGGCGACCTCCAGCTCCTCGGGGTCGCAGCGGGCCGAGTCGCACCCGGCCGGCTGCCCCGTGCCCGTGCCCGTGCCCGTGTCCGACACGGCCCGCGCCCCGGGTGGTGCCGCCCTCCTCGGTCGGGGAGACCCCGATCGAGGAGGGCGGCACCCCGTCATTCGGCGATCTCGGTCCGTTCCCACCACTCGAACACGCGCAGCGAGCCCAGCGGGCCGTCCTGGACCCGCGCCGTGGGCCGGTAGTGCTCGTACCCGCCGCGGTACGGGATCTTCAGGTCCTCGCCGGTGGACGGGGCGTCGACCATCCGCCCGGGCAGGTCGCCCGGTCCGCCCTCCAGTACGGCTTTGTCCCTCATGCCTCCAGTCTTCCGACCCGGAGGACGGCCCGCACGTCGGAGCCGTCAGACCCGCACGGCCGGGGCCATCGCGGCGGCCTCGACCAGGGCCGCCATGACACGGGTGTCCTTGTCGCGCTCCGGGTGCCACTGGACGCCGAGGACCCAGCGCGCCGGGTCGGGGAGTTCGATGGCCTCCACCGTGCCGTCGACCGCGTGGGCCGAGGCGATCAGGCCCGCGCCCAGGCGGTCGACGGCCTGGTGGTGGTAGGTCGGCACCTCCGCCTCCTCCGGGACCAGGGCCGCGTACCGGGTGCCCTCGACCGGGCGGACCGGGTGCCAGGACATGACGCCCGGGGCCGCCGCATGGCCGTCGATGTGCTGGACCAGCGTGCCGCCCAGGGCCACGTTCAGCGCCTGCATGCCCCGGCAGATGCCCAGCACCGGCAGGCCCGCCGCCAGGGCCGCCTCGATCAGGGAGAGTTCCCACTCGTCCCGCTTGGTGGCGGGAGCGCCCGTACGGGGGTCCCGCTCGGCCCCGTAGCGGACCGGGTCCACATCGGGGCCGCCCGCGACGACCAGGCCGTCCAGCCGGCTCAGCACCTCCGCCGCGGAAGCGGGTTCGTCCGGCGGGAGCAGCACGGCCGCGCCGCCCGCTGCCTGGACGAGCTCGTAGTACCCGGCGGGCACGAGGGACGTCGGGACGTCCCACACCGCGTAGCGGGTGGATTCCTCCACGTAGGTCGTGATGCCGATGAGCGGCCTGGGCACGGTTTCTACCTCCAGGGAGTCGAAGAGCGGTGGTCAGTCGCGGGTGAGTTCGGCCTCGGCCTGCGCCAGCGCCGCGAACTCCTCCTCCGGTGCGGAGGCCACGAGGTGGTGCCGACTGTAGAACGCGAAATAGGCCAGGGCGACCGCGTACACACCCAGTGCGATGAACGCCGCGTCCTTGTCCACCAGGAAGGTGGCGACGAGCGCCGAGAGGGCGAGGACGAAGGCCACCGAGGAGGTGGCGATGCCTCCGGGCGTGCGGTACGGGCGCTCCAGCCCCGGCTCCCGCTTGCGGAGCACGATGTGGGAGAGGGCCATCAGCGCGTACGAGATGGTCGCGCCGAACACCGCGATGTTGAGCATGCGCGGGCCGTTGCCGGTGGCCGCGGCGAGCGCGAAGCCGATCGCGCCGGGGATGAGCAGGCCCAGGTACGGGGCCTTGCGCTTCGAGGTGAGGGAGAGGAAGCGCGGCAGGTAGCCGGCCCGGGAAAGGGCGAAGAGCTGGCGGGAGCCGGCGTAGATGAGGGAGAAGAAGGAGGCCACGAGGCCCGCGAGACCGGCGTAGTTGACGAAGGTCTTCAGCCAGGAGAGGCCGGGGTTGCCTTCGAGGGCGACGACCAGCGGGTTCCCGGCGTCCTTGATGGCGTCGGCGCCGCGGGCGCCGGTCGAGGCCAGGAAGGTGAGCAGGGCGAGCAGGACGAGGATGCCCATGGAGATCGACAGGGCCCGGGGCATGGAGCGCACCGGGTCCTTGGCCTCCTCGGCGGCCAGCGGCACGCCCTCGACGCCGAGGAAGAACCACATTCCGAAGGGGAAGGCGGCCCAGATGCCGAGGAAGCCGAGCGGCAGCCAGGAGCTCGATCCGGCGGCCGTGCCGTCCACGGCGATGTTGTCGAGGTGGGAGGGGTCGAACTCGGTGAAGGCGCCGAGAGCGAAGACGATCAGCGCGAGCACGGCGACGGCGGTGACGACGAGGGAGAAGCGCAGGGCCTCGCCGACGCCCCACAGGTGGATGCCGATGAAGACGGCGAAGCAGGCGAGGTAGACCGGCCAGCCGGAGGTGAGGCCGAAGAGGTTCAGGGATTCGACGTAGTCGCCGATGAAGATGGCGATCGCCGCCGGGGCCAGTATGTACTCGATCAGGATCGCGGTGCCGGTGAGGAAGCCGCCCCAGGTGCCGAGAGCGCGGCGGGCGAAGCCGTAGCCGCCGCCCGCCGTCGGCAGGATCGCGGACAGTTCCGCGAGGGAGAAGACGAGGCAGGCGTACATCGCGCCCATCAGGACGGTGGCGATGGCGAGCCCGCCGAAGCCGCCCTGGGCGAGGCCGACGTTCCAGCCGGAGAAGTCGCCGGAGACGACGTACGCGACGCCGAGGCCGGTCAGCAGCAGCCAGCCGGCGCTGCCGCGGCGCAGCGTGCGCCGCTCCAGGTAGCCGTCGGAGCTGTCGCCGCCCCCGGGGGAGGTGGTGGGTTCGGGTACGGCTGCCAGCCGTGCCTCGGTGTCGTCGGCCATGTGCGCTCCTGCCTAGGGCAATGGTTGTGGGGCGTACCTTTGCCGTAGCGGGGTGGAGTGCGCAAGACCCCTGCGTTAAACAGGGGTTACGAAAACCTCTCGGGCCGCATCCGCCGCACCCGTTTCTAGGCCAGGAATCCCCGCAGCAGGGCCGCCGTTCCGCAGCAGTGTTCGCGCATCACCTCGCGCGCCGCGTCCGGGTGGCGCTCCAGCACCGACTCCACGAGCGCGCTGTGCTGCTGCTGGGAGTGCTCCAGGTTCCGCACGAGCAGCGGGATGCAGTCCAGCAGGTCGTTCACCGTGGCCCGCACGGCGGCGTACTGGGCCGTGAGGGTGGCCGATCCGGCGAGCTCGCACAGGGTGAGGTGGAAGAGGGTGTCCTGGCGCCGGTAGTCCGCCAGCGGTGCGTCGTGGGTGGCGGCCAGGGCTCCGAGCAGCCGCTCGGAGCCCTCCTCGGTGAGTCCCTGGGAGGCGCACAGTCCGGCCGCGCCCACCTCCAGGACCTCGCGGAACCGCAGGACGTCCTCGATGTCCACGCCCACCACGCGCCGGCGCAGCTCGTCCTCGGTGCCGCCGACCGGGGTGTCGGGGCGGGGGAGCACGAACGTTCCGCCGTACCGCCCGCGCCGGGCCTCCACCAGGCCCTGGTCCTGGAGCACCTTCAGCACCTCGCGCAGGGTGACCCGGCTGATGCCCATCCGCTCCGCCAGCTCCCGCTCGGGCGGCAGCCGTTCGCCGCCCGGCACCAGGCCCAGCCGGACCACCTGGAGGATCTGCTCCAGGGCCTCCTCGAAACCGTTGCCCGCCCGCACCTGCCGCAGCACCGGATTCAGCCGCGCGATCGCGCCGCCTTCGCTCGCCGTGTCGGTCATCTCGGCTCCTCCCCTTCCCAAGCAATGGTTCTGTTCAATACCTTAGGCCTTCTCGGCTCACCGAAGGAGAGATTCCAGTGGTAGACCGCAAGCCGCCGCTCGCGCCCGAGGAGCTCCGCGCTCTCGTGGCGAGCGGCGAGATCGACACCGTGGTCCTGGCCTTCCCCGACATGCAGGGGCGGCTCCAGGGCAAGCGGTTCGCCGCACAGTTCTTCCTCGACGAGGTCCTCGCCCACGGCACCGAGGGATGCAATTACCTCCTCGCCGTCGACACGGACATGAACACCGTCGACGGATACGAGATGTCCTCCTGGGACCGCGGCTACGGGGACTTCGCCATGCACCCCGACCTCGCGACCCTGCGCCGGATCCCCTGGAACCCGGGCAGCGCCTTCCTCCTCGCGGACCTCGCCTGGAACGACGGCTCGCCCGTGGTCGCCGCGCCCCGGCAGATCCTGCGCCGCCAGCTGGAGCGCCTCGCCGGGCACGGGTACACGGCCATGGTCGGCACCGAGCTGGAGTTCATGGTCTTCCAGGACACGTACGAGCAGGCCTGGAACGCGGGCTACCGCGGGCTGACCCCGGCCAACCAGTACAACATCGACTACTCGGTCCTCGGGACCGGCCGCATCGAGCCCCTGCTGCGCCGGATCCGCAACGAGATGCAGGCCGCGGGCCTGATCGTCGAGTCCGCGAAGGGGGAGTGCAACCTCGGCCAGCACGAGATCGCCTTCCGCTACGACGAGGCGCTCACCACCTGCGACCAGCACGCCGTCTACAAGACGGGCGCCAAGGAGATCGCCTCCCAGGAAGGGGTCTCGCTCACGTTCATGGCCAAGTTCGACGAGCGCGAGGGCAACTCCTGCCATATCCACCTCTCGCTGGGCGACGCCGACGGGCACAACGCGATGGCCGGGGACGGCCCGGGCGGAATGTCACCGGTGATGCGACACTTCCTGGCCGGCCAGCTGGCCGCGCTGCGCGACTTCTCCCTTCTCTACGCCCCGAACATCAACTCGTACAAGCGTTTCCGGCCGGGATCCTTCGCGCCGACCGCCGTCGCCTGGGGCGTGGACAACCGGACCTGCGCGCTCCGAGTCGTCGGCCACGGCCGCTCCATGCGCTTCGAGAACCGCCTCCCGGGCGGGGACGTGAACCCGTACCTCGCCGTCGCCGGCCTGGTCGCGGCCGGGCTGTACGGCATCGAGAACCGCCTCGAACTGCCGGAGGCCTGCGCGGGCAACGCGTACACCGCCGACTTCGCGCACGTTCCCACCACCCTGCGCGAGGCCGCGGAGCTCTGGGAGAACAGCGAGATCGCCAAGGCCGCCTTCGGGCCCGAAGTGGTGGCCCACTACCGCAACATGGCCCGCGTCGAACTGGACGCGTACGACTCCGCCGTCACCGACTGGGAACTGCGTCGCTCCTTCGAGCGCCTGTAGTCACCTGGTAGCCCAGTCACCGTCAACTCTGCCCCCGAACCTCTGTGAGGCAACGCGTGTCCGATGTGCTGGCCCCCGACAAACTGACAGTGTTGAATCCGGCCACCGAGGAAATCGTCGCCATCGTCCCGGCCGCCACACGGGACGATGTCGACGCCGCCGTCGCGCGGGCCGCCGCGGCCCAGCGCGGCTGGGCGGCGGCCGCCCCCGCCGACCGGGCCCGGCTGCTGCGCCGCTTCGCCGCCGTCGTCGACGGGCACATCGAGGAACTGGCCCAGCTGGAGGTCCGCGAGGCCGGGCACACCATCGGCAACGCCCGCTGGGAAGCCGGCAACGTCCGAGACCTGCTCGAATTCGCCGCCGGCGGGGTGGAACGGCTCTCCGGCCGGCAGATCCCCGTCGCCGGCGGCATCGACGTCACCTTCCTCGAACCCCTCGGCGTCATCGGCGTGATCGCCCCGTGGAACTTCCCCATGCCGATCGCGGCCTGGGGCCTCGCCCCGGCCCTGGCCGCCGGCAACGCCGTCCTCCTCAAGCCCGCCGAGACCACCCCGCTCACCGCGCTGCGCCTCGCCGAACTCGCCCTCGAAGCCGGGATCCCCGAGCACCTCTTCCAGGTGCTCCCCGGCCACGGGAGCGTCGCCGGAGACGCGCTCGTCGAGCACCCGGGAGTCGCGAAGATCGTCTTCACCGGGTCCACCCCGGTCGGCAAGCAGATCATGGCCAAGTGCGCCGACCGGGTGAAGCGGGTCACCCTCGAACTCGGCGGCAAGAGCCCCAACATCGTCTTCGCCGACGCGGACCTGGAGGCCGCCGCCGCCGCGGCGCCGATGGCCTTCCTCGACAACACCGGCCAGGACTGCTGCGCCCGCACGCGGATCCTCGTCCAGCGCTCCGCCTACGACCGGTTCCTGGAACTGCTCGCCCCCGGCATCGAAGGCGTCGTGGTCGGCGACCCCGCCGATGAGAAGACCCAGATGGGGCCGCTGATCTCCCGCGTGCAACTGGAGCGCGTACGGTCGTACGTCCCCGACGACCTCACCGCGATCCGCGGCACCGCCCCCGAAGGCCCCGGCTTCTGGTACCCGCCGACCCTCGTCACGGACGTCGCCCCCACCGCGCCCGTGGCCACCGCGGAGGTCTTCGGCCCCGTCGCCGTCGTCCTCCCCTTCGAGGACGAAGAGGACGCCGTGCGCCTGGCCAACGCGACCGAGTACGGGCTCTCCGGCTCCCTCTGGACCCGCGACATCGGCCGCGCGCTGCGCGTCTCGCGCGCCGTCGCCGCGGGCAACCTGTCCGTCAACTCCCACAGCAGCGTCCGCTACTGGACCCCCTTCGGCGGCTACAAGCAGTCCGGACTCGGCCGCGAGCTCGGACCCGACGCCCTCACCGCATTCACCGAGACCAAGAACGTCTTCATCAGCACGGAGGCCTGACCCCATCATGACCACTTCTGACACCGAGATCGTCTGCCGCCGCCTGGTCGGCCGTACCGCCGTCATCACCGGAGCCGGCAGCGGCATCGGCCTCGCCACCGCCCGCCGCCTGGCCTCCGAGGGCGCCGACGTGGTCTGCGCCGACATCGACGAGAGCGCCGGCAAGGCCGCGGCCGAGGAGGTCGGCGGCCTGTTCGTGAAGGTCGACGTCACCAGCCCCGAGGAGGTCGAGGCCCTCTTCAAGACCGCCTTCGACACCTACGGCTCCGTCGACATCGCCTTCAACAACGCGGGCATCTCGCCCCCCGACGACGACTCGATCCTCACCACCGGCCTGGAGGCCTGGAAGCGGGTCCAGGACGTCAACCTCACCTCCGTCTACCTGTGCTGCAAGGCCGCCCTGCCGTACATGCAGCGCCAGGGCCGCGGCTCCATCATCAACACCGCGTCCTTCGTGGCCATCATGGGCGCCGCCACCTCGCAGATCTCGTACACCGCCTCCAAGGGCGGCGTGCTCGCCATGTCGCGCGAGCTCGGCGTGCAGTTCGCCCGTGAGGGCATCCGCGTCAACGCCCTGTGCCCGGGCCCGGTCAACACCCCTCTGCTGCAGGAGCTGTTCGCGAAGGACCCGGAACGGGCGGCCCGACGCCTCGTGCACATCCCGCTGGGCCGGTTCGCGGAGCCCACCGAGATCGCCGCCGCCGTCGCCTTCCTCGCGAGCGACGACTCCTCGTTCATCAACGCCACCGACTTCCTGGTCGACGGCGGCATCTCCGGCGCGTACGTGACGCCCCTGTAGGCAGGCCCCGCGGGCGGACGCTCCCAGCGTTCACCCGCCCTCCATCCCCCCGACAGCCGGGCGTCGCACGACGCCCGGCTGTCGTGTTCTACCGTCCGAGACGATCTTCGTAAGAAAGAGGAGTGTTCACCTCAGTGACCCCACGCAGCACCGTACGACGGTTCCAGGCCGTCGGCGCCGCCGTCGCGATGGCCGCAGGCACCCTCGCCGCCACCGCACCCGCCGCCCAGGCCGGCACCGACGCCCACTGCACCACCCCGCGGCTCGCGGCCGGCTGGTACGGGGACAACCAGGCCCGGCTCCAGCAGCTGATCGACCAGTACGGGAAGTGCAACCCCTACCGGCCCGGCCGCGCCAAGCCCGTCGCCGTCTTCGACTGGGACAACACCGTCGTCAAGAACGACGTCGGCGACGCCCAGATGTACTGGCTGCTGCGGAACGGCAAGATCCGCCAGCCCGCCGCCGGGGACTGGACCGCCACCAGCCGCTACCTCACCCCGGCCGCCGCCCGGGCCCTCGCCGACGCCTGCGGCTCCCTCGCCCGCCCCGGCTCCCCGCTGCCCACCGGCACGCCCTCGGGCGCGGGCTGCGCCGACGAACTCGCCGCCGTCTACGGCGCCGCCGCGACCCGCTCCGGCGCCGCCGCCTTCGCCGGCTGGGGCCACCGCACCATCGAGCCCGCGTACGCCTGGCTGCCCCAGCTGATGCAGGGCTGGACGGCCCGCGAGGTCCGCGGCTTCGCGGCGGCCGCTCGGGCCGAGAACCTGGCCGCGCCCGTCGGCGCCGCGCAGCAGGTCGGCACCGGCACCTTCACCGGCTGGGTCCGCTACTACGACCAGCAGAAGGACCTCATCGGCGGCCTGCAGAAGGCCGGCTTCGACGTCTGGATCAGCTCGGCCTCGCCGCAACCGGTCGTCGAGGTCTGGGCCGAGGGGGTGGGTGTCGCCGCGGACCACGTCATCGGCATCCGCAACACGACCACGTCCGGCGGCAAGCTCACCGCGCACCTGCAGGGCTGCGGCTCGGTGAGGGACGGCGCCGACACGATGATCACGTACATCGACGGCAAGCGCTGCTGGATCAACAAGGAGGTCTTCGGCGTGCGCGGCGCGGCCGCCGAGAAGGTGCAGCCGGCCGCCCGCCGCCAGGTGTTCGCCGCGGGCGACTCCGACACCGACGTCTCGTTCCTGCGGGACGCGACCGCACTGCGGCTCGTGCTGAACCGGAACAAGAACGAGCTGATGTGCCGCGCGTACGACGACAGCGACGGCAAGTGGATCGTGAACCCGATGTTCATCGAGCCGAAGAAGCAGAAGGCCGCCCCGTACCCGTGCTCGACCACGGGCTACGTCGACCACGACGGTACGGCGGGCCCCGTCCGCCGGGGCGACGCGAGCGTCGTCCCGGACCAGACGGACTCGGTGTTCCCGCAGGACACCCCCTAGAGGAAGGTGCGGCCCTCGCCCCGGTAGGTCGGGACGGTGGCCGTCACCCGGTCGCCCTCGACGAGGTGCAACGCGTCGAAGCGCTCGCACAGCTCGCCCGCCTTGGCGTGGCGGAACCAGACCCGGTCGCCGATCAGCAGATCGTCGGCCGGGCTGCCGAGCAGCGGCGTCTGCACCTCGCCGGCCCCCTCCTGGGGGTCGTAGCGCAGGCCCTGCGGGAGGTACGGGACCGGGAGCCGGTCCGGCCCGGCCGCCCCGGAGGCGGGGTACCCGCCGCCCAGGACGGTGACCACGCCGACGCCGGGCCTGCGGACCACCGGCTGGGCGAAGAGCGCCGCCGGACGGCCGCGGAAGGACGTGTAGTTGTCGAACAGCCGCGGTACGTAGAGCCCCGAGCCGGCGGCGATCTCCGTGACCGCGTCCTCGGCGGCGGTCTGCTGGACGCTGCCGGTGCCGCCGCCGTTGACGAACTCCAGGTCCGGGACGACCGCGCGGACGGCCCGTACGGCTTCGGCGCGGCGGGCCGCGAGCTCCTTGAGGGCGGCGGCCTGCATGAGCCGGATGGCGCGGGAGCGCAGCGGGCGCCCGGCGAGGGAGTCCCCGACGCCGGCGACGTGGCCCTCGTAGCCCATGATCCCGACGACGCGGAAGCCGGGGCGGGCGGCGACGGTACGCGCGAGGCCGGCGAGCTGTGAGGGCTCGCGCAGCGGCGAACGGCGGGCCCCCACCCGGATCTTGCCGCCGAGGAGGTGGAACGCGGTGTCGAGTTCGAGGCAGACCCGGATCTCCTGCGTTCCGCCGTCGCGAGCCCCGTCGATCAGCTCCAGCTGGGCGGGGTCGTCGACCATGACGGTGACGGCCGCGGCCAGCTTGGGGTCGCCGGCGAGCTCGGCGAAGCCGGTGCGGTCGGCGGAGGGGTAGGCGAGGAGCACGTCCTCGAACCCCGAGCGGGCCAGCCAGACCGACTCGGCGAGGGTGTACGACATGATGCCGGCGAACCCGGGCCGGGCGAGGACCCGTTCGAGGAGCGAACGGCAGCGGACGGACTTGCTGGCGACGCGGATCGGCTTGCCGGCCGCGCGGCGGACGAGGTCGTCGGCGTTGGCGTCGAACGCGGCGAGATCGACGATGGCCAGGGGCGCGTCGAGGTGCGCGGTGGCCCGGTCGTAACGGGCCCTGTCTCCACTGGCGGGAAGATTCATGGGCGGCAGCCTGCCAGATGGTTCTACCGGTGGGTAGGGGTCTGCGGCCGGGCGGGCGCGGCCGTACCGCGCCCGGGGCGCCGGCGGCCCGGGGGGCACCCCGCCGGGTCCGGGCCCGCGGTCGGGGCGGTACGGGCGCGTAGAGTACGGGGTGGCAGCCGGACGGAACGGGGGGCGGAGCCGCCGGATGAGTGCGTCTACACCGCAGACCGCGGTCCTGGCCGAGCCCGTCGCCGAATCCGGATCAGGGCGGCGCGGGGCCGGGCGCGGCATCGCCGTCGTGGTGTGCGCGGTGCTCGGGGTCGCTCTCCTCGGCGGGGCCGGGGTCAGCGGATGGGCCGAACAGCGCGACGCCCACCGGCCCTTGGCCGCCGAAGCCGCCTACCGCAGGGCCGGATCGATCTGGCGCGCCACCCCGGTGGACGGACTGTTCCCGCCCGTCCTCGACGGCGCCGACTCCGGGCCCGGAGGGGCGGACCGGACCTGGACCCGGGTCGCGCTCGCGCCCGACTCCGACTGCGGACCCGCGCTCGCCGCCGACTGGCAGGCGGCCCTCGCCGCGACGGGCTGCACCCGGGTCCTGCGCGCCACGTACACCGACTCCACCCGCAGCTCCCTCGTCACCGTCGGCATGGTCTTCACCCCGGCCGACGCGGCGGGGATGGAGGCGCTGCGGGGACGCCTCCCGGCCCCGCCCGGCTACGGCTTCGCCGACGGCCGGCGCGCCGCCTGGACCGCGTCCGTGGTTCCGCAGGCCCCCGTCGTCGTCTACACCGTCTCCGCCTTCACCGACGGCCGCACGCTCGACGCCCCCCGCCCCGCCGAGGACATGATGCGCAAGGGTGCCACCGGAGCCGTCGCCCAAGCCGGCCTCGGCCACGAGGCCAAGGCCGTCGCCGACCGGATGGAGCGCACCGTACGCACCCTGGCCGCGCCCCCCGCCCCCTCGGGCGCCCCCCGGTGAGCCGGGGCAGGGTCGGCGCCGTCCTCGTGCTCGGGGCGCTGCTCGTCGGTGCCGGTGCGGCCCCGGCCGGGGCCGACGGCATCCGGGACCGGCAGTGGGGGCTCACCGCGCTGCGGGCCGAGGAGGCCTGGGGGACCACGCGGGGCGCCGGGGTCACCGTCGCCGTCCTGGACACCGGGGTCGACGCCACCCACCCCGACCTGGCCGGGCAGGTCCTCGACGGGACCGATCTGATCGGGATGGGCGCCGGGCGCGGCGACCGCGCCTGGGCCCGGCACGGGACCGCCATGGCCGGGATCATCGCCGGGCACGGCCACGGCGGCAACCGCCGCCAAGGCGTGCTCGGCATCGCCCCGCAGGCCAGGATCCTCCCCGTCCGCGTGATCCTCGAAGAGGGCGACCCCGGCCGGGCCAAGGCCCGCGAGAGCAAGGGCGGCGCGCTCGCCGAGGGCATTCGCTGGGCCGCCGACCACGGCGCGGACGTGATCAACCTCTCCCTCGGTGACGACAGCGAATCGGCCCACCACGAGGCCGCCGAGGACGAGGCCGTCCAGTACGCCCTCGGCAAGGGCGTGGTCGTCGTCGCTTCCGCGGGCAACGGCGGCCGGCAGGGCGACCACGCCTCCTACCCGGCCGCCTACCCGGGGGTGATCGCCGTCGCCGCCGTCGACCGCGGCGGCCGGAAGGCCGCCTTCTCCACCAGCAACTGGTACGCCACCGTCAGCGCCCCCGGCGTCGACGTGGTCATCGCCGACCCCGACCGCTCCTACTACGAGGGCTGGGGCACCAGCGCCGCCTCGGCCTTCGTCTCCGGCGCCGTGGCCCTCGTCAAGGCCTCCCACCCGGGCCTGTCCCCGGCACAGATCAAGCGGCTGCTGGAGGACACCGCCTCGGACGCCCCGCCCGGCGGCCGCGACGACTCCCGCGGCCACGGGCTCGTGGACCCCGTCGCCGCCCTCCAGGCCGCCGACGCGCTGCGCGCCGAGCCGCCGCTCCCCACCCCCGTCGCGGCCGAGCGGCCGTACTTCGGCCCCGGCCCCGAGCCGGTCCGGGCCGCCGGGCACGGCGCCCGCCTCGGGGCCCCGGCGGCCGCGGCCGCCGGGCTGGTCCTGCTCGTCCTGGCCGCCGTACTGGCCCGGCGCCCGCGAGGTGCCCGGCGGGACCGGGACAGCGACCGGGATAGGGTCGGGTAACTGTGGCGAACAAAAGCATTCCCGACCCCGGCTTCTCCGACGACGACGGCTCCGCCGACCCCCGGCTGAGCGCGGCCCTGGCCGCCTGGTCCGCGGACCGGACGCAGGAGCCACAGGTCCTGGCCGCCCTCAAGGGCGCCCGGCTGCTGGTCCCGGTCGTCGCCGTGCTCGGCGAGGTCGAGACCGACCCGGAGACCGGCCTCAAGCGCGAGAAGACCAGCGACATGGCCGTCCCGACCCTGCGGGCGGGGGACCGGCGGGCCCTGCCCGCGTTCACCTCGATCGCCTCGCTGGCCCGCTGGGACCCGGCCGCCCGCCCGGTCTCCGTACCGCTGCACCAGGCCCTGGCCGCAGCCGCGCACGAGAAGGCCGACACCGTGGTCCTGGACCTGGCCGGCCCCGTCACCTACCAGCTCACCGGCCCCGCGCTGCTCGCGCTGGCCGAGGGCCGCACCGACGCCGGCCCGCTGGCCGACCCCGCGGTGCGCGAGGCCGTACGGGCCGCCGTGTCCGCGGAGCCGGCCGTGCTCCGCGCCCACCTCGGGCCGGGCGGGGCGGACGCCGACGGCACGCTCGCGATCGTGCTCGCCCCGGGGGCGCAGGCCCACACCACGGCCCGCCGCGTCGCCGAGGCCCTGGCCGCCGACGAGACCCTGCGGGCCCGCCTCGTCCACGGGCTGGACCTGGCCCTGCTCCCCGAGGAGGCCCCGGCCCCGCCCGGCGAGCCGCTCTTCACCCGCTGAGCGCCGATACGCGGAAGGGCCGGGGCAGCGCCCCGGCCCTTCGCCGTACGCGTACGGGCGGCTCAGCCGAAGACCGGGCCCGTGAACTTCTCGCCCGGGCCCTGGCCCGGCTCGTCGGGCACGATCGAGGCCTCGCGGAAGGCGAGCTGCAGCGACTTCAGGCCGTCGCGCAGCGGGGCCGCGTGGAAGGAGCTGATCTCGGTGGCGCTCGCGGTGACCAGGCCGGCCAGGGCCGTGATCAGCTTGCGGGCCTCGTCGAGGTCCTTGTGCTCGGAGTCCGGCTTGTCCAGGCCCAGGTTGACCGCCGCGGCGCTCAGCAGGTGCACGGCCACCGTGGTGATCACCTCGACGGCGGGCACGTCCGCGATGTCGCGGGTCATGGCGTCGTAGTCGGGGGCGTCCGGCGTGCTGCCGGCCTCGGTGGCGGGGGTGGGGGTCGCGTCAGTCATGCCTCACACGATAAGCCGGGCCGCGCACGCCGCCGACCGGGCCCCGGGCGGGGCCCCGGCCGGCCCCGGGCGGACGCCTCCGGGTGAGCGGACCCGGCGCGGAATGCTATATTGGGCTGACGACCGGCCGGAGACGCATGTCCCCGGCCCACAAGTGGAGGCTCCGCTCTCCCACCCGACCACCCTCCGGGGCGGCGGGTCACCGGTCAGGTGGCATCCATCGTTCCGTACGGACGATGGAAAGCTGCCCGAGTCTGCGCCCCGCGATCGCACGCGGCGGTGCTCCGGTTGTATTGGAGCCCCTGCCTGTGCCCGGCGGGGCATTTTTCATGTTCCGCCGCGGTTGGTCTGACGACATCAGACGTCAGCGGCTGTCTGCCAGGCAGCCGTGTGGTGCTACCGAGGAGGATCCATCAGCACCGAGCCCCGCATCAACGACCGGATTCGCGTTCCCGAGGTACGACTCGTCGGTCCCAGCGGCGAGCAGGTCGGCATCGTGCCGCTTGCCAAGGCCCTTGAGCTGGCGCAGGAGTACGACCTCGACCTGGTCGAGGTCGCGGCGTCCGCACGCCCGCCGGTCTGCAAGCTCATGGACTACGGCAAGTTCAAGTACGAGTCGGCCATGAAGGCCCGTGAGGCGCGCAAGAACCAGGCGCACACGGTCATCAAGGAAATGAAGCTCCGGCCGAAGATCGACCCGCACGACTATGACACCAAGAAGGGTCACGTCGTTCGGTTCCTCAAGCAGGGCGACAAGGTCAAGATCACGATCATGTTCCGTGGTCGCGAGCAGTCCAGGCCGGAACTCGGCTACCGACTGCTGCAGCGTCTCGCTTCGGACGTCGAGGACCTCGGGTTCATCGAGTCGAACCCGAAGCAGGACGGCCGCAACATGATCATGGTCCTCGGTCCGCACAAGAAGAAGACCGAGGCGATGGCCGAAGCCCGCGAGGCGCAGGC
The DNA here is from genome assembly GCF_044455885.1 of Streptomyces sp. NPDC051109. Classification (NCBI taxonomy): domain Bacteria; kingdom Bacillati; phylum Actinomycetota; class Actinomycetes; order Kitasatosporales; family Streptomycetaceae; genus Streptomyces; species Streptomyces sp. NPDC051109. The sequence goes on along the minus strand of NZ_JBITFF010000011.1, from coordinate 119,511 downwards.
CGCCCGCAAGGCCGAGCGCCAGGGTGTCGCCGCCGACGAGGCTCCTTCCGAGGAAGCCCCCGTCGAGGAGGGCACCGAGGTCGCCTCTGCCGAGGCCGAGGCCGAGGCCGGGGCCGAAGCCGACGTCACCGAGGCCGCCTCGCCCGAGGCACCGGCCGAGGCCTGATTCCGAGGCAGCCTGTCTCGGATCACCGACACAACATGACGCTCCCGGGCGCCGGTCCCCAGCCGGACCGCCGGGAGCGCCACCGACGAGGAGATAACGGCGCTATGCCGAAGAACAAGACGCACAGCGGTACCAAGAAGCGCTTCAAGATCACCGGCTCCGGCAAGGTGCTCCGTGAGCGTGCCGGTAAGCGCCACCTGCTCGAGCACAAGTCGTCCCGTCTGACCCGCCGCCTCACCGGCACCGCGGAGATGGCCCCCGGCGACGCCGCGAAGATCAAGAAGCTTCTCGGCAAGTGACGCCCCTCCGCTCCCCTGCCGGGAGCGGACGGCGTCGAGACCGGGACCCCATCGAATTCGGGCCGTGTGAAGACACCCACGGCCCCGCTACAAGGAGTTAAAAAGTGGCACGCGTCAAGCGGGCAGTAAACGCCCACAAGAAGCGCCGGGCGATCCTCGAAGCGGCCTCCGGCTACCGCGGTCAGCGTTCGCGCCTGTACCGCAAGGCCAAGGAGCAGGTCACCCACTCGCTGGTCTACAACTTCAACGACCGCAAGAAGCGCAAGGGCGACTTCCGTCAGCTGTGGATCCAGCGCATCAACGCCGCTGCCCGCCAGAACGGCATGACGTACAACCGCCTCATCCAGGGTCTGAAGGCCGCCAACATCGAGGTGGACCGCAAGATCCTCGCGGAGCTGGCCGTCAACGACGCCAACGCCTTCGCCGCGCTCGTCGAGGTTGCGCAGAAGGCGCTTCCGGCCGACGTGAACGCCCCGAAGGCCGCTGCCGCCGCCTAAGCAGCGCGCAGCAAGCCCTTCACAGGCTTCAGCCCGGACCCGCAGGCCCCGTGCCTGCGGGTCCGGTGCGTTGTGGCCGATCCACCTGTCGATCCACCTGTTTCGACCCGCAGTACGTACGGAAGCGAGCCGACCGCCATGGGTACCCCCGCCCCCGCCGAGCTGATCTCCCCCCGATCCCCGCGGGTGGCCGCCGCCAGGCGACTGGCGCGCCGCAACTTCCGCACCAAGGAGCGCCGTTTCATCGCCGAGGGCCCGCAGGCCGTCCGCGAGGCCGTCGAGCACCGCGGCGCGGGCGGCGCGTCGACCCTGATCGAGCTGTTCGCGACCGTGGAGGCCGCCGAGCGCCACACCGGGATCATCGAGGCCGCCCTGGCCGCAGGGGCGCGCGTCCACTACGCATCCGACGAGGTGCTCGCCGAGGTCTCGCAGACCATCACCCCGCAGGGGATCGTCGGCGTCTGCCACTTCCTCGACTCGCCCTTCGAGGACATCCTCAGGGCCGAGCCCAAGCTGGTCGCCGTCCTCGCCCACGTCCGCGACCCCGGGAACGCCGGCACGGTGCTCCGCTGCGCCGACGCCGCCGGAGCGGACGCGGTCGTGCTGACCGACGCCTCGGTGGACCTGTACAACCCGAAGTCCGTACGGGCCTCCGTGGGCTCCCTCTTCCACCTGCCGGTGGCGGTCGGCGTCCCCGTGGAGCAGGCCGTCGAGGGGCTCCGGGCGGCCGGCGTGCGGATCCTGGCCGCCGACGGGGCCGGCGAGGACGACCTGGACGCCGAGCTCGACGCGGGCACCATGGGCACCCCCTCGGCCTGGGTCTTCGGCAACGAGGCGTGGGGCCTGCCGGAGGAGACCCGGGCGCTCGCCGACGCCGTCGTACGCGTCCCGATCCACGGCAAGGCCGAGAGTCTGAACCTCGCCACGGCCGCCGCGGTGTGCCTCTACGCGTCCGCGCGTGCACAGCGGGCTCCCGGAGGGTGCCGCTCCGTGACCCCCAGCTAGTAATGTGGCGGCCCGGGGGCCCACTGCGCTACTCGGAGATGTGGGGTACGGGGACATGACCGTCGGTACGAACAGCTCGCCAGGGGCCGCGACGGCGTCCGGGACGCCCTCCCTGGCGGCCGTGCCCCCGCAAGGTGGGGGCCGCGCCGCTCCGGCCGCAGCCGAGCCGCATGAATCCCGCGAATCCTGCGAATCCTGCGAATCCCGCGCATCCCGCGAACCGTGTGACCCGGCTGAAATCCCGGAGTTCGCGGCGCTCGGGATCGACCCCGACGACCTCCCCGACGGGCTCGTCGTCGCCGACGACACCGGCCGGGTGATCTGCTTCAACTCCGCCGCCGCCCGGATCACCGCGCTGGCCCCCGGCGAGGCGCTCGGTGTGCGCATCGACCGGGCGCTGCCGCTGGAGGACCTCGACGGCCGCCGCTGGTGGACGCTGACCGATCCGTACGGGGGCCTCGCGACCCGGCGCGGCCAGCCCGAGCGCAACCTCCTGCTGCCAGGGGGCCGCGAGGTGCTCGTCTCCGCCCGGTACGTGCGCACCCACCCCACCGGCCCGCTGCGCCGCCTCGTCGTCACCCTGCGCGGCACCGAGGCCCGCCGGCGCACCGAGCGCAGCCACGCCGAGCTGATCGCCACCGTCGCGCACGAGCTGCGCTCTCCGCTGACCTCCGTCAAGGGGTTCACCGCGACCCTGCTGGCCAAGTGGGAGCGGTTCACCGACGACCAGAAGCGGCTGATGCTGGAGACCGTCGACGCCGACGCGAACCGCGTCACCCGCCTCATCGCCGAGCTCCTCGACATCTCCCGCATCGATTCCGGCCGCCTGGAGGTGCGCCGCCAGCCGGTGGACGTCGCCACCGCCGTGGGCCGCCACGTCCAGGCGCTCACCGCGAACGGCCAGTCGCCCGACCGGTTCCTCGTACGGGTCAGCTGCGCGCTCCCCGATCTCTGGGCCGATCCGGACAAGATCGACCAGATCCTCGGCAACCTCCTCGAAAATGCGGTGCGGCACGGCGAGGGAACGGTCACCATCGACGTATCGCCGACCAGCCTGACGAACGCAGCGGGCAAGACCGAGAAGGGCACCGCCGTCACCGTGACCGATGAGGGCCCGGGGATCCCCGAGGAGTCGATGGGCCGCGTCTTCACCCGCTTCTGGCGGGGCAGCAAGCGCGGCGGCACCGGCCTGGGCCTGTACATCGTCAAGGGCATCGTCGAGGCCCACGGCGGCACCATCACGGTCGGCCGCGGCCCCGGCGGCGGCGCCGAGTTCCGATTTATCCTGCCCGTGGGCGCGCCGGCCTACCTCACGCAGTAGCCCTGCGGAGGTCTCGCCAGGCGGCCCACGGGCTCCTTCACCCCCCGCGACCTTTAGACTCGTCCTTTGGCACCTTTGGGTTCTTGTCCGAGTCGGTCGATCGAGACTGTCGAGCGGATCGCGCGGGGCTCCACCAGCCAGCCATCGGAAGTACGGGAAGAGATGTCGGCACCGAACAAGTCGTACGACCCTGTCGAGGTCGAGGCACTGAAACCGGAAGAGATCGAGCGCATGCGGGACGAGGCGCTCGCCGCCTTCGCGACCGCCGGCGACCTCGACGCGCTGCGTGAGGCGAAGACCGCGCACATGGGCGACCGCTCGCCCCTGGCGCTCGCCAACCGCGAGATCGGCGCCCTGCCGCCGCAGGCCAAGGCCGAGGCGGGCAAGCGCATGGGCCAGGCCCGCGGCGCCGTGAACAAGGCCTTCGGGGCCCGCACGGTCGAGCTCGAAGCCGAGCGCGACGAGCGGGTGCTGGTCGAGGAGGCGGTGGACGTCACGCTGCCCTACGACCGCGTCCCCGCCGGTGCCCGGCACCCCCTGACCACGCTGATGGACCGCATCGCGGACGTCTTCACGGCCATGGGCTACGAGGTGGCCGAGGGCCCCGAGGTCGAGGCGGAGTGGTTCAACTTCGACGCCCTCAACTTCACGCCCGACCACCCGGCGCGCCAGATGCAGGACACCTTCTTCGTCCAGGGCCCCGAGGGCACCGAGGGCGACGAGTCCGGCGTCGTGCTGCGCACCCACACCTCCCCGGTGCAGGCGCGCTCGCTGCTCGACCGGGAGCCGCCCGTGTACGTGGTGTGCCCGGGCCGGGTGTTCCGCACCGACGAGCTCGACGCGACGCACACCCCGGTCTTCCACCAGGTCGAGCTGCTCGCCGTGGACGAGGGCCTGACCATGGCCGACCTCAAGGGCACCCTGGACCACATGGTCCAGGCGCTCTTCGGCAAGGACATGACCACGCGGCTGCGCCCGAACTTCTTCCCGTTCACCGAGCCGTCCGCCGAGATGGACATGCAGTGCTACGTGTGCCGCGGCGAGTCGGTGGGCAACCCCGACCGCCCGTGCCGCACCTGCTCCAGCGAGGGCTGGATCGAGCTCGGCGGCTGCGGAATGGTCAACCCCAAGGTGCTCATCGCCTGCGGTGTGGACCCCGAGAAGTACAGCGGGTTCGCCTTCGGGTTCGGCATCGAGCGGATGCTGATGTTCCGCCACAACGTCGAAGACATGCGAGACATGGTCGAGGGTGACGTCCGGTTCACCCGGCCGTTCGGGATGGAGATCTGATGCGGGTCCCGCTTTCTTGGCTGCGGGAGTACGTCGACCTGCCTGCGGGCGAGACCGGTCGTGACGTACAGGCCAAGCTCGTAGACGCAGGCCTTGAGGTCGAGAGGGTCGAGCAGCTCGGCGCCGGCCTCAAGGGTCCGCTGGTCGTCGGCCAGGTGCTGACCATCGAGGAGCTCGAGGGCTTCCGCAAGCCGATCCGTTTCTGCACGGTCGACGTCGGCCAGGCCAACGGCACCGGCGAGCCGCAGGAGATCGTCTGCGGCGCCCGGAACTTCTCCGTCGGCGACAAGGTCGTCGTGGTCCTGCCCGGCGCGGTGCTGCCCGGCGACTTCGCGATCGCCTCGCGCAAGACGTACGGCAAGACCTCGCACGGCATGATCTGCTCCGGTGACGAGCTGGGCATGGGCGACGACGGCACCCACGGCATCATCGTGCTCCCCCCGGAGCACGAGGTCGGCACCGACGCGATCGAGCTGCTCCAGCTCGTCGACGAGGTCCTCGACATCGCCGTCACCCCGGACCGCGGCTACTGCCTGTCGATGCGCGGTGTGGCCCGTGAGACCGCCACCGCGTACGGCCTGCCGCTGCGCGACCCGGCGCTGCTCGACGTGCCCGCGCCGAACTCGTACGGCTACCTGGTCAAGATCGACGACCCGGCCGGCTGCGACCGCTTCACCGCCCGTACGGTGACCGGCCTCGACCCCGAGGCGAAGTCCCCGATCTGGCTCACCCGGCGCCTGCAGAAGGCCGGCATGCGCCCGATCTCGCTCGCCGTCGACGTCACCAACTACGTGATGCTCGAACTGGGCCAGCCGCTGCACGCCTACGACCGCTCCCGCCTGGACGGCGCCATCGGCGTGCGCCGCGCCGAGCAGGGCGAGAAGTTCACCACCCTCGACGGGGTCAAGCGCACGCTCGACGCCGAGGACCTGGTGATCACCGACAACAGCGGGCCGATCGGCCTCGCCGGCGTCATGGGCGGAGCCAACACCGAGATCGCCGACTCCGTGACCGACCCCGAGACCGGTGCCGTCACCGGCACCACGGACGTCGTCATCGAGGCCGCGCACTTCGACGCCCTGACGATCTCGCGCAGCGCCCGCCGCCACAAGCTCGCCTCCGAGGCCTCCAAGCGCTTCGAGCGCGGCGTCGACCCGCAGGCGGCCTCCGCGGCCGCGCAGCGGACCGTCGACCTGCTCGTGCTGCTCGCGGGCGGCACCGCCGAGGCCGGGGTCACCGAGCTCACCGCCCCGGGCGCCCCGCGCACCATCGCGATGCGCGCGGACCACCCGGACCGGGTCGCGGGCATGGACTACGGCCGCGAGACCGTCGTCCGCCGCCTCCAGGAGGTCGGCTGCGACGTCTACGGCCAGGACGAGCTCGTCGTGACCGTCCCCTCGTGGCGTCCCGACCTCGCCGAGCCCAACGACCTCGCCGAAGAGGTCATCCGGCTGGAGGGCTACGGGAACCTCCCGTCGACCCTGCCGAAGCTGCCCTCCGGCCGCGGTCTGACCGCCCGGCAGCAGCTGCACCGCCGGGTCGGCCGCGCGCTGGCCGGCGCGGGCTACGTCGAGGCGCTCAACTACCCCTTCGTCGGCGAGGGCGTCTTCGACCAGCTCCAGCTGCCCGTGCACGACGCGGCCCGCCAGGTCGTCAAGCTGGTCAACCCGCTCTCCGACGAGGAGCCGGCGCTGCGCACCACGCTGCTGCCGGGTCTGCTGGGCGCGCTGCGCCGCAACGACAGCCGGGGCAGCCACGACCTCGCCCTCTTCGAGACGGGCTCGGTCTTCCGGGCCGGCCGGCAGCCGGGCGTCGCCGTACGACTGCCCGTCGACCGGCGTCCCACGGCCGAGGAGATCGCCACGCTGAACGCCGCCCTGCCGGCCCAGCCGCGGTACGCCGCGGTCGTGCTGGCCGGTGCGCGCGAGCAGGCCGGCTGGTGGGGCAAGGGCCGTCCGGCCGACTGGGCGGACGCGGTGCAGGCCGCGCGCTCGCTGGCCGCCGAGGCCGGCGTGGAGCTCGTCGTGCGCCAGGGCCAGTACGGGCCGTGGCACCCGGGCCGGTGCGCCGAGCTGATCGTCACCCTGAACGGGGTGGAGACGGTCATCGGCCACGCCGGTGAGCTGCACCCGCGCGTCGTCAAGGCGATGGGCCTGCCGGCCCGTACCAGCGCCATGGAGCTCGACCTGGACCGCCTCGCGGCGGCCGGGGGCGGGGTCGTGGAGGCGCCCCGGATCTCCACCTTCCCGGTGGCGACCCAGGACGTCGCGCTGATCGTCGACGCGTCGGTCCCGGCGGCCGACGTCGAGGCCGCGCTGCGCAAGGGCGCCGGCGAACTGCTGGAGTCCCTGCGGCTGTTCGACGTGTTCACCGGCGAGCAGGTCGGCGAGGGCAAGAAGTCCCTGGCGTACGCGCTGCGCTTCCGCGCGGCCGACCGCACGCTGACCGCGGAGGAGTCCACGGCCGCGCGCGACGCGGCGGTGGCGCTCGCGGGCGAGCGCACGGGCGCGGTGCTGCGCGGGGCGTGACGGTGTAACCGCCCCGCCGCCGCGGCGGATCGAGGCACTGAGGGGCATATCCGGACCTGCGGATATGCCCCTCACTCATTTGGGTGAGAACGCCGGTGACCCGTGTCCACGGATGCGGCGGGTCGACAGAATCGTTGCGGCCGAGGGGAGGCCGTAACGATGATCACGTGTCGGGAGATGCCCCAGGTGCGTCGGGCGTGCGTCCTCGCATGGGGCGGCGCCGCAGTGTCCTGGGAGCTGACCACCCCGGGGCCGCTGGGCGCCAGCCTGGCCAGCTGCGCGGCGTTCCTGTTACTGGCCACCGGATGTGCGCTGCACGTCCGGCACGGGCTGATGGCCGAGCTGCGGCGCTCGCAGGAGATCGCGGGCGCGGCGCAGCGGGCCCTCCTGCGGCCGCTGCCGGGCCGGATCGAAGGCCTGACGCTGGCGGCGGCGCAGCTGTCGGCGAGCCGGGGCGCCGCGGTGGGCGGCGACCTGTACGAGGCGGTCCCGACGGCGTACGGAGTGCGGGCGGTGATCGGGGACGTACGGGGGCACGGGCTGCCGGCGCTGGGAGCGGCGGCGGCGGTGCTCGGTGCCTTCCGGGAGGCGGCGTACGACGAACCCGCGCTGGGCGGGGTGCTGGTGCGGATGGAACGGGCCCTGGCCCGGCACGTCCGCGACGCGGAGGGGGCGTCGCCGGAGGAGTTCGTGACGGTGCTGCTGCTCCAGATCGCGCAGGACGGCTCCGTGCTGGCCCTGAACTGCGGCCATCCCTGGCCGTACCTCCTGCGCGAGCCGCAGCCGCTCGAGCCCTGCGGGGCCCCGCCCCGCCCCGTCCCCGCTCCGTTTCCCGGGGCGCAGCCCCGGACCCCGCGCCGGTGCGGGGCCGTTGCCGGAGGCCGGCCCCCGGACCCGCGGGTCCGGGCGGAGCCCGGGAAGCGGAACAGGGACGGGACGGGGAAACGCTCCGCGCGGCGGGGCTCGGACGTACGGACCCTCGACGGGGGTGACACCTTGCCACCGCTCGGTGTGGTGCCCGTGCGGCCGGACCTCCAGCCGCAGGACTGCGGGCAGTTGTGGCCCGGCGACGTCCTGTTCCTGCACACCGACGGCGCCGAGGACGCCCGCGACGCCGCAGGGCGGTTCTTCCCCCTGCGCAGCGTGCTCGCAGGGCAGCCCGCGGACACGCCCGCGCGGCTGGTCGCGGGCGTGCACGCCGCCCTGCTGCGCCACACCGGCGGGCAACTCACCGACGACGTCGCCCTGCTGGTGCTGCGCAGCGACCACGGCGATCGCGGCTGCTGACGAGGGGACCGCACACCGGGCCCGGTGGGAGGGCCCGGCGCGCGGTCCACGACCCCTGCCGGGGCCCGGCGACCAACCGGGCGCCGGCGGAGCCGGAGCGCGCCGCCCGCCTGCCATGGAGTGTCGGGCAGACAGCAAGGCGGGCGGCGCGGTGCGGGTCGTCGCACTGTACGAGGGGGAGCCGACGACCCGAGCTGCCTCTTTGGTGAGGCTCTTAAGTGAACCGCTCCCAGGGCTCGTTGCGGCAGAGTGCGTATCGCATTTATGCGCGTTCTTGGTTCACACCCCGTGTGAATCAAAAGGAAGTGCACCCCGGGTGAACCGCGCACCCACTAGCCTGAGACCGAAGAGCCCTTGGAGGGGCCCATGCAGCCCAATGCCCTTCTCGACGCCCTCCTCGCCGAGGCGGGCATGTCACACGCCGGACTCGCGGCGCACGTCAACCAGGCGGGCCGCACCCGCGGGCTCGCCCTGCGCTACGAACACACCGCCGTCACCCGGTGGTTGAGGGGCCAGCGGCCGCGCGGCCAGGTGCCCGACCTGATCTGCGAGGTGCTGGGCGGCCGGCTCCGCCGCCCGGTGTCGCTGGACGACGTCGGGCTCGGCGTGCCGGGCCAGCCCGTCTCCCCGCACGGCTCCCCGCTCAGCGGCTTCGTCGACCGGGCCGCCGCCCTGTGGCGCTCCGACGAACAGGGCCGCGTCCAGCTGCTCGACGCCGAGGCCGTCACCGGGACGCCCGCCGTGATCCCGGTCTGGGAGTGGGAGAACCCGCCCGAGGACGCCGACGTCTCCCGCGACGGCCCGAACCGGATCGGCCCGGAGCACATCGAGATCCTGCGGGCCGCCCGCGCGCACTACGAGCTGATGTACCGCCGGGCGGGCGGGGTGGCCACCCGGGCCCGGATCGTGCGCTTCCTCGGCAGCGAGACCGCCCCGATGCTGCGCGGCAGCTACCCCGACGGGCTCGGCCGCCAGCTGCACCGGGCCACCGGGTCCCTCGTGGCGGTGGCCGGGATCTGCGCGTACGACTCGGACGCCCACGGGCTCGCCCAGCGCTACTTCCACCAGGCGCTGCGGCTCGCCAAGGCCAGCGGCGACCGGGGGCTCGGCGCCTACGTCATCGCGCTGATCGTCAACCAGTCGCTGCACCTGCGGGAGCACCGCCAGGCCGTTGCCTTCGCCGAGGCCGCGCTGCGTGCCGCGGGCCGGCACACCACCCCCGCCCTGGCCGCCGACCTCTACGCCATGCAGGCCAAGGCGTACGCCCAACTCGGTGACACGGACGCCGCGTTGGCCTGCATCCGGAATGCCGAGGCGGCCGCCGAGCGGATCCGGCCCGGGACCGAGCCGGACGAGACGGGGTACGTACAGCCCGGGCTGGTCAACGTACAGGTGGCCGAGGCGCTGCTCAGCCTCGGTGACCTGCACGCCGCGCACGAGCAGGCGACGGCGGCGGTCGGGACGCCGGCGCACGACCGCGGGCGGGTCCACCGGCTGGCGATGCTGTGTGAGATCCAGCTGCGCCAGGGCGAGGCGGACCGGGCGGTGGCGGCCGCAGCCGAGATGGCCGAGCGGGCCAAGGGCATGGAGTCGCTGCGACTGCGGGACCGGCTGCGGGCGGTCCGGGAGCAACTGCTGACCAGCGGATGTTCCGGAGCGGAAGAGACCGCGCAGCTGATCGACGGGGCGCTGCGCGTTCCCCTGTGAGCCCGCGAACTGCTGCCATGTTGCCACCTACTCGAACGGAAGGTGGCACGACCGTGCAGTGGACGAACCTGAGTGAGCAGACCGTGTACAAGAACCGCTGGTTCGATGTGAACCTCGCCGATGTGGAACTTCCCGACGGCCGGCACCTGGACCACTTCGTGATCCGGCTGCGGCCGGTCGCCGTCGCCACGGCCGTCAACGAGGCCAACGAGGTGCTGCTGCTGTGGCGGCACCGGTTCATCACCGACAGCTGGGGCTGGGAACTGCCCGCCGGCGTGGTCGAGGACGGAGAGGACATCGCGGCGGCCGCTGCCCGGGAGATGGAGGAGGAGTCGGGCTGGCGGCCCGGGCCCCTCCACCCCCTGATGACCGTCGAGCCGGCCAACGGGCTGACCGATGCCCGCCACCACCTCTACTGGGCGGACGGGGCGACGTACATCGGACACCCCGAGGACGACTTCGAGTCCTCACGCCGCGAGTGGGTGCCGCTCAAACTGGTGCCGGACATGATCGCGCGCGGCGAGGTCCCGGCCGCCAACATGGCGGCCGGGCTGCTGCTCCTGCACCATCTGCGGCTCGGCTGACCCCGCCGGCCGCGGGTCCCGGTCGTCCGGGGTCAGCCGTACGGGTAGAAGCCCGAGCCGGTCTTGCGGCCGAGGCGGCCGGCGTCGACCATCCGCTGGAGCAGCGGGGGAGCGGCGTAGAGGGGCTCCTTGTACTCCGCGTACATCGAGTCGGCGATCGAGGCGATCGTGTCCAGGCCGATCAGGTCGGACAGCTTGAGCGGACCCATCGGGTGGGCGCAGCCCAGCTCCATGCCGTTGTCGATGTCCTCGCGGCTCGCGATGCCGGACTCGAACATCCGGATGGCCGACAGCAGGTACGGGACCAGGAGCGCGTTGACGACGAAGCCCGACCGGTCCTGGGCGCGGATCGCGTGCTTGCCCAGGACCTTCCCCACCAGGGCCTCGGCCCGCTTGATGGTCTCCTCGCTCGTGGTCAGCGCCGGGATCAGCTCGACGAGCTGCTGCACCGGGGCCGGGTTGAAGAAGTGGATGCCGATGACCTGGTCGGGCCGCGAGGTCGTGACGGCCAGCTTGACCAGCGGGATCGAGGAGGTGTTGGAGGCGAGGATCGCGTCCGGGCGGGTGATCACCTGGTCGAGGACCTGGAAGATCTCCGTCTTGACCTGCTCGTTCTCGACGACGGCCTCGATGACGAGGTCGCGGTCGGCGAACTCGCCGAGATCGGTGGTGAAGGTGAGGCGGGCCAGGGTGGCGTCCCGCTCCTCCTCGCTGATCTTGCCGCGTTCGGCGGCCTTGGTCAGGGAGTTGTGCAGCCGGGTGCGCCCGATCTCCAGGGCCTCGCCGGTGGTCTCGGCGACCTTCACCTCAAGGCCGCTGCGGGCGCACACCTCGGCGATGCCCGCGCCCATCTGGCCACAGCCCACTACGCCGACTCGGGTGATGTCGGAAGGGAGGTCAGTCACTTCGTGCCTTTCGCTGCTCATCCGTCGGCGGGTCCCCCGTGCTGCCCAGTGTCACTGCGCTCCGGCGCCCGCCACGCCCCACGACGTTACCCCCGACCTTGACCTTGGCGGGGGGCCGGGGCGGGCATGCTGTCAGATGCAGGGCACTGTCACGCAACGGAACGGAGTCGTCACATGGCGTACATCGGGCGTCGGGGGCTGCTGGCGGGGGCCGCCGGGCTGCTGGCCGCGGTGGGCGGGACGGCCCCCGCGCGGGCGGCGCGGGGGCGCGGGCCGCGCGGGAAGGCCGCCGCCGAGTTCCGCGCGATGTGGATCGCCTCTGTGGAGAACGTCGACTGGCCCTCCGAGAGCGGACTGGACGCCGGGGACCAGCGGGAGGAGCTGGTCCGCCTCTTCGACGCCGCCGTCGCCCGCCGCCTCAACGCCGTGGTCCTCCAGGTCCGGCCCGCCGCCGACGCCATGTGGCCCGGGGCCCGGGAGCCCTGGTCGCAGTGGCTGACCGGGGTGCAGGGCGAGGACCCGGGCTGGGACCCGCTCGGCACCGCGGTCGCCGAAGCCCATGCCCGGGGGCTGGAACTGCACGCCTGGTTCAACCCGTACCGGGTGGCCAACCACACCGACCCCGACCGCCTGGCCGAGGACCATCCGGCCCGGCGCAACCCCGACTGGACGGTCCCCTACAACAACAAGCTGTACTACAACCCGGGGCTGCCCGAGGTGCGCGCCTTCGTGCAGGAGGCCATGCTCGACGCCGTCTCCCGCTACGAGGTGGACGGGGTGCACTGGGACGACTACTTCTACCCGTACCCCGTCGAGGGGGAGGAGTTCGACGACGGCGACGCGTACGCCCGCCACGGCGGCGGCTTCGACTCCCGCGCGGACTGGCGGCGCGGCAACACCGACGCGCTGGTCCGCGAGATGTCCGAGCGGGTGCGCACGGTCCGCCCGGCGGCGCGCTTCGGCATCAGCCCCTTCGCGGTCTGGCGCAACAGCGAGCGGGACCCGCTGGGTTCGCCGACGCAGGCCGGCGTCGAAACGTACGACGACCTCTACGCGGACACCCGCAAGTGGGTCCGGGAGGGCTGGATCGACTACATCGTGCCGCAGGTGTACTGGCCGATCGGCCACCCGACCGCCGACTACGCCAAGCTCGTCCCCTGGTGGGCGGAGACCGTCGCCGGCACCGGTGTGGCGCTCTACGTGGGCGAGGCCCTGTACCGCTGCGACGCCGACAGCGCCACCGCGGCGTGGCGCGATCCGAAGGAGCTGTCCAAGCACCTCACCTTCGCCCGCGACTACCCCGAGGTCCGCGGCCACGTCTACTTCTCGGCGAAGCAGGTGGTCGCGGACCCCAACGGTGCGATGGCCAGGGTCGTTGCCGACCATTATCCGACGGCCGTGCCGCCGAGGTGACGCGTTGGCCGAGTCGGCCGCGTCGGGTGGGTGCAGTCAGGGCGTGGGCTCCGTCGGGTGCTTCACGACGCAGTCGGGGCCCGGAGACATGACTGCCTCGTGACCGTCGGAGAAACGGACCCGGTAGGGAGGGGTGCCGTTCTCGCCGAGTACCTGAGTGATTTCACCGACCTTGTCGTGCTGGCCCACGATCCTGCCGTGCTGCACCAGCTGGTCGCCCTCGGTCGCGCGCATCTCTGACCTCCTCGGAGGCGGTCTGAATCCGGTGACAGCAGTTTACGGCGATTCGCAGGGATTAGGCCCGCTGGGTCACGGCGATGCAGACCAGGACCGCGCAGGCGGCGGCCGGGGCGGCGGGGGAGAGGTGCTCCCCGAGCAGCGCCACCGACCAGACCAGGGTCAGCAGCGGCTGGGCGAGCTGGAGCTGGCTGGCCCGCGGTGCGCCGATCTCCGCCATCCCGCGGTACCAGACGTACAGGCCGAGGAAGGTGGAGCCGGCCGCCGCCCAGACCAGGCCGGCCAGCCCGTGGCCCGTCAGGTGCACCGGCTCGTACGCGAGCCCCAGCGCGGAGCCGGCCAGGCTGAGCGGCAGGCACAGCACCAGCGCCCAGCCGATGACCTGCCAGCCGGGCAGGACGCGGGCCAGGCGCCCGCCCTCGGTGTACCCGGCCGCGCAGACCAGCAGGGCCCCGAAGAGGTAGCCGTCGCCCGCCGAGAGGGCGCCGCCGCTCTGCGCCAGGGTGAAGCCGAGCACGACCGCGGCTCCGGCGACGGCCGCGCCCCAGAACCGGCGCGAGGGGCGGGCGCCGGTGCGCAGCGCGGACACGGCGGCCGTGGTGAGCGGGAGCAGGCCGACCACGACGGCGGCGTGCGAGGTGGTGGAGGTGGTCAGTGCCAGGGTGGTGAGCAGCGGGAAGCCGACGACGACCCCGGCGGCGACGACGGCGAGGCCCGCCCAGTGCGCGCGGGCGGGCGGCGGCACCCGCCCGGCCAGCAGGAAGCCCCCCGCGATGAGCGCGGCGAGGAGGCTGCGTACGGCGACGAAGGACCAGGGGCCGAAGCTCTCCAGGCCCCAGGCGGTGGCGGGGAAGGTCAGCGAGAAGGCGATGACGCCGAGCGCGGCGAGGGCGGTGCCGCCGGTGGCCCGGCCGTGGAGGCCGCGGCCGCGGTGAGGGCCGCGGTGAGGGCCGCGGAGGCCGGAGGGGCGGGCGGGGTGCTCGACCGCTATCGCCGTGTGGAGAGTAGCGCTATTCTCTGCTGTCATGTACGAGCGTAGCAGCGTGGCGGAGTTGGCAGAATTCCTGCGGTCGGAGCTCGACCGCTACTCGGTAGGTGGAAAACTCCCGTCGAGCCGTGCTCTGGTGGAGCGCTTCCGGGTCAGCCCGGTCACCGTCTCCCGCGCCCTCGCGCAGCTGGCCGCCGAGGGGCTGGTCGTCACCCGGCCCGGCGCCGGGGTGTTCCGGGCCCGGCCGCGCACGGCGGAGCCCGCGCCCGGGGACACCTCCTGGCAGGAGGTCGCCCTGAGTGCGGAGGGTGCGGGCGAGGTGGTCCCGCGTTCGGTGGACGCCTCCGGCGTGCTGGCGTGTCTGGCCGCGCCGCCCGCCGGGGTGATCGGGCTCAACAGCGGCTACCTGCACCCCTCCATCCAGCCAGAGCGGGCCATGGCCGCCGCGCTGGCCCGGGCCGGGCGGCGGCCCGGGGCCTGGGAGCGGCCGCCCATGGAGGGGCTGCCCGAGCTGCGCGACTGGTTCGCCCGGGAGATCGGCGGCGCGGCCGGGGCCGTCGGGGCCGCCGATGTGCTGGTCACCGCGGGCGGGCAGAGCGCGCTCACCACCGCCCTGCGGGCGCTGGCCCCGCCCGGGGCGCCGGTCCTCGTGGAGTCCCCGACCTACCCCGGGCTGCTGGCCATCGCCCGAGCCTCCGGCTGCCGGCCGGTGCCCGTCCCGGTGGACGCGGAGGGCGTTCGGCCGGAGCTGCTGGCCGCCGCCTTCGAGGCGACCGGCGCGCGGGTCTTCGTGTGCCAGCCGCTGTTCCAGAACCCGACCGGTGCGGTGCTGGCCCCCGGGCGGCGGCCCGAGGTGCTGCGGATCGCGCGGGCCGCCGGGGCCTTCGTGGTGGAGGACGACTACGCCCGGGCCCTCGGCCACGACGACGCCGGTCCACTGCCCCCGACGCTGGCCGCCGAGGACCGCGACGGGGTGGTCGTGCACGTCCGGTCCCTGACCAAGGCCACCTCGCCCAGCCTGCGGGTGGGCGCGCTCGCCGCGCGCGGCCCGGTGCTGGACCGGCTGCGGGCCATCCAGATCGTGGACTCCTTCTTCGTGTCCCGCCCGCTCCAGGAGGCCGCCCTGGAACTGGTCGGCGCCCCCGCCTGGCCCCGCCACCTGCGGTCCGTCGCCACCGAACTGCGCCACCGGCGGGACCTGCTCGCGGGCGCGCTGCGCCGCGAGCTGCCCGGGCTGACCCTGCCCCACCTGCCCTCGGGCGGGTACCAGTTGTGGGCCCGGATGGCCGAGGGCGACGACGACGCGGCCTTCGCGGCGGCGGCCCTGCGCGCCGGGGTCGCGGTCGCCGCGGGCCGCCCGTACTTCTGCGCGGAACCGCCGGGTCCGTACGTACGGCTCAGTTTCGCCGGGGTCTCGGGCGCGGCGGAGCTGAACGAGGGCGTCCGCCGGCTGCGCTCACTTCGCATCCCGTAAACGGGTGGAGCCGCGCCGCTCCACCGCCTTACCCTGCGGCCATGGACGGCACCAAGATCACCACCCTCGCGCAGCGCCCCGAACTGGCCGAGCGGCTCTGGGACATGAAGGACACCTGGCCGGAGTTCGCCCAGCACGACTCGCTCGCATGGCTCCTGTACCCGCGGATGACCAAGGAGCTGGCCGACTACGTGCTGGTCGCCACCGACGGCGACACGGTGGTCGCCCGCGGGTTCAGCGTGCCCTTCGCCCAGCACGCGCCCGGTCGGGACGGGGTGCTGCCCGCGCGGGGCTGGGACCAGGTCCTCATGTGGGCCTTCTCCGACCTGCGGCGCGGGGTCGCCCCCGACACGGTGAGCGCCATCGAGATCACCGTGGCCGCCGACCGGCTCGGGGAGGGCCTGTCCGGGCGGATGCTGGCCGCGATGCGGGAGAACGCCCGCGCCCGCGGCTTCGCCGAGGTGGTGGCCCCCGTCCGGCCCAGCGGGAAGCCGGCCGAGCCGGACACCCCGATCGAGGAGTACGCGTACCGCACGCGCGAGGACGGTCTGCCGTACGACCCGTGGCTGCGGGTCCACGTCCGCGCGGGGGCGGTGATCGACTCGGTGGCCCCGCTGTCGATGACGATCACCGGCTCGCTCGCCGAATGGCGGGAGTGGACCGGGCTGGCCTTCGACACGACGGGCCCGGTGCGGGTGCCGGGAGCACTGGCCCCGGTCCGCTGCGAGGCCGAACAGGGCTACGCGGTGTACGTGGAGCCGAACGTCTGGGTCCGGCACCCGCTGGACACCCCCTGAGGAAGTCCGTCAGGGCGTGACGATCGCGAAGTCGGGGTCGGGGTCGGTGAGGTGGCCGGTCAGCTCGGCGAGCCGGGCCGGATCGCCACTGACCTCGGCCCGGCCCTGGGCGAGCAGGTCGGCGAGCGCGGTCCGGCCGAGCAGGAGGGCGCGCAGGGACCGCTCGTCCAGGGTGATCTCGACGTCCGGCTCGCCGGCCGCCGGGCCGAGGCCCCGGACGTGGGTGAGCACGCCGTTCCTCAGGCGCAGGGTGCTGGGCTCGCGGCCGTCGGTGAGCCGCCAGCGGACGGTGACGTCCGCGTCCCAGCTGCGCGGCCCGTCGACGCGGATGGCCAGGGAGTCGAAGAGCTGGTCGAGCGTCAGGGTGTTGACCAGGTCCTCGGAGGCGGTGGCGGCGGACGTGCCGACCGGGCCGTGGCGCAGTTCGTGGGCGCCGGTGAGGTAGAAGTTGCGCCAGGTGGCGTTCTCGCTGCCGTAGCCGAGCTGCTCCAGGGCGTCCGCCTGCAGGGCGCGGGCCTCGGCGTTGTCGGGGTCGGCGAACACGACGTGGCCGACGACCTCGGCGACCCAGCGGAAATCGCCCTGCGCGTAGGACTGGTGGGCGCGGCGCAGCACCTCGCCGGCGCCGCCCATGAAGTCCACGTACCGGGTGGCGGCCTCGGTGGGCGGATGGGCCCACAGGTGGGCCGGGTTGCCGTCGAACCAGCCCATGTACCGCTGGTAGACGGCCTTGGCGTTGTGGCTGACGGAGCCGTGGTAGCCGTGGGTGTGCCAGGCGCGCTCCAGCGCGGGCGGCAGCTGCATCCGCTCGGCGATCTCCAGCCCGGTGAACCCCTGGTTGATCATGCGCAGCGTCTGGTCGTGCAGGTAGGCGTACAGGTCGCGCTGCTCGCTGAGGAAGGCGAGGACCTCCTCGCGGCCCCAGACCGGCCAGTGGTGCGAGGCGAACACGACGTCGGTGGCGGCGCCGAAGAGCTGGACGGTCTCGGTCAGGTACCGGGCCCAGCCGTGCGGGTCGCGGACCTGGGCGCCGCGCAGCGCGAGCAGGTCGTGCAGGGTGTGGGTGGCGTTCTCGGCGGTGCACAGGGCGGCGTGTTCGGGGAAGTGGATGTTGAGTTCGGCCGGGGCCTCGGTGCCCGGGGTCATCTGGAACACCATGCGGATGCCGTCGACGGTCTCGCTCTGCCCGGTGCGGGTGACGGCGAGGGTCGGCGGGATGAGGGTGACCGTGCCCGTCGACGTCGTGGGGCCCAGTCCCGAGCCGATCTGCCCGCGGGGGCCCTTGGGCAGGGCGGCCCCGTACATGTACGCGGCGCGGCGGCTCATGGCGGTGCCGGCGTAGACGTTCTCGCTGACGGCGTGCTCCAGGAAGCCCTCGGGGGCGAGCACCGGCACCCCGGCCGCGACCTCCTCGACGCTGATCACGCCCTTGACGCCGCCGAAGTGGTCGGCATGGCCGTGCGTATGGAGGACGCCGGTGACGGGGCGCTCGCCGCGGTGGCGCCGGTAGAGCGCCAGTGCGGCGGCGGCGGTCTCCGTGGAGACCAGCGGGTCGATGACGAGGATGCCGTGCTCGCCCTCGACCACGGTCATGTTGGAGAGGTCGAAGCCGCGCACCTGGTAGATCCCGGGGACCACCTCGAACAGGCCGTGCCCGGCGACGAGCCTGCTCTGGCGCCACAGGCTCGGATGGGCGGTGGGCGGGCAGTCCGCGTCGAGGAAGCCGTAGGCGTCCAGGTCCCACACCACGCGGCCGTCCGCGTCCCGGATGGCGCTCTCCCCGATGGTGCCGAGGAATCCGCGGCGCTCGTCCGCCAGGTCGCGGGTGTCGTCGAACGCCGGGCCCCGGCGTGCGGCACCGTTGGCCTCCGCGACGACGGCTTCAGCATCTCCGGAAGAGCCCTTCATGCGCCCTCCTCGGTGCTGGTCGGGTGCGGGCCGCAGAACTCCCTGCTCATCCTCCCGTGCTCCGGCGGGGCCCGCAGAGCGATCACCGCGAAGCTTTGCATAAAACTGCGGCGATACGTATAGTCATGCCATCGAGGAGGAGGGTCCGATGGTGGTACGTGTAGCGGTGGCCGGAGCGAGCGGATACGCGGGCGGAGAAGTCCTGCGCCTGCTGCTCTCCCACCCCGAGGTGGAGATCGGCGCGCTGACCGGCAACTCCAACGCCGGACAGCTCTTCGGCAGCCTCCAGCCGCACCTGGTGCCGCTCGCCGGCCGGACCCTGGAGGCGACCACGCCCGAGGTCCTCGCCGGCCACGATGTGGTCTTCCTCGCGCTGCCGCACGGGCAGTCCGCCGCCGTTGCCGCCGAGCTCGGCGAGGACGTCCTCGTCGTCGACATGGGCGCAGACCACCGGCTCAAGGACTCCGCCGACTGGGACGCGTTCTACGGGGCCCCGCACGCCGGCACCTGGCCGTACGGGCTCCCCGAGCTGCCCGGTGGCCGCGCCGCGCTGGAGGGGTCCAAGCGCATCGCGGTTCCCGGGTGCTTCCCCACCGCCGTGACCCTCGCCCTGTTCCCGGCGTACGCCGCGCAGCTGGCCGAGCCGGAGGCCGTGATCGTCGCCGCCACCGGCACCTCCGGCGCCGGCAAGGCGCTCAAGCCGCACCTGCTCGGCTCCGAGGTCATGGGATCCGTCAGCCCCTACGGGGTGGGCGGCGGGCACCGGCACACCCCCGAAATGGTGCAGAACCTGAGCCCGCTCGCCGGGCAGAGGGTCTCCGTCTCCTTCACGCCGACCCTCGTGCCGATGTCGCGCGGCATCCTGGCCACCTGCTCCGCCAAGGCCCTCCCCGGCACCACCGCCGACGCGGTGCGCGCCGCGTACGAGAAGGCGTACGCGGACGAGCCCTTCGTACACCTGCTGCCCGAGGGGCAGTGGCCGGCGACCTCGTCCGTGCACGGTTCCAACGCCGTTCAGATCCAGGTCGCGTACGACGGGTCCGCACAGCGGATCATCGCGATCAGCGCCATCGACAACCTCACCAAGGGCACCGCCGGCGGCGCGGTGCAGAGCATGAACATCGCCCTCGGCCTCCACGAGGGCCTGGGTCTTTCTTCGATCGGAGTGGCACCGTGAGCGTCACGGCAGCACAGGGATTCACGGCCTCGGGCATCGCGGCCGGGATCAAGGCGAACGGCAACCCGGACCTGGCCCTCGTCGTCAACAACGGTCCGCGGCTGGCCGCGGCGGGCGTCTTCACCTCCAACCGCGTCAAGGCCGCACCCGTGCTCTGGTCCGAGCAGGTCCTGCGCGGCTCCGTCGTCAGCGCGGTCGTCCTCAACTCCGGCGGAGCCAACGCCTGCACCGGTCCCAAGGGCTTCCAGGACACCCACGCCACCGCCGAGAAGGCCGCCGAGGCGCTGGGGGGCGGGCACAACGCCGGCGAGGTCGCCGTCGCGTCCACCGGCCTGATCGGCGTCCTGCTCCCCATGGACAAGCTGCTCCCCGGCATCGACACCGCCGTCGCGGCCCTCTCCGCCGACGGCGGCGAGGACGCCGCCATCGCCATCAAGACCACCGACACCGTGCACAAGACGGCCGCCGTGGCGCAGGACGGCTGGACCGTCGGCGGCATGGCCAAGGGCGCGGGCATGCTCGCCCCGGGCCTGGCCACCATGCTCGTCGTCCTCACCACCGACGCCGACGTGGACAGCGCCACCCTCGACAAGGCGCTGCGCTCCGCCACCCGCACCACCTTCGACCGGGTCGACTCCGACGGCTGCATGTCCACCAACGACACGGTGCTGCTGCTCGCCTCCGGGGCCTCCGGCCAGGTGCCCGCGTACGAGGCCTTCGCGGAGGCCGTACGGACCGTCTGCGACGACCTCGCCCGCCAGCTGATCGGCGACGCCGAGGGCGCCAGCAAGGACATCCGCATCGAGGTCGTCGGCGCGCTCACCGAGGGCGACGCGGTCGAGGTCGGCCGGTCCATCGCCCGCAACAACCTGCTCAAGTGCGCCATCCACGGCGAGGACCCCAACTGGGGCCGGGTGCTCTCCGCCATCGGCACCACCCGGGCCGCCTTCGACCCGGACCGGCTGAACGTGGCCATCAACGGCGTCTGGGTCTGCAAGAACGGCTCGGTCGGCGAGGACCGCGACCTCGTCTCCATGAAGGACCGCGAGGTCCGCATCACCGCCGACCTGGCCACCGGCTCCGAGTCCGCCGTGATCTGGGCCAACGACCTGACCGCCGAGTACGTCCACGAGAACAGCGCGTACAGCTCATGAGCGACGAGAAGGCCGGGCAGCCCGGCGCCGGCACCGCGCGCAAGCACACCGCGCTGCCCAAGGCGCAGATCCTCATCGAGGCCCTGCCCTGGCTCACCCGGCACAACGGCAAGGTCGTCGTCGTCAAGTTCGGCGGCAACGCCATGATCGACGAGGACCTGAAGGCCGCCTTCGCCCAGGACGTGGTCTTCCTGCGCCAGGCCGGCCTCAAGCCGGTCGTGGTGCACGGCGGCGGCCCCCAGATCAACGCGCAGCTCGACAAGCAGGGCCTGGTCAGCGAGTTCAAGGCGGGCCTGCGCGTCACGACCCCCGAGGCCATGGACGTCGTACGGATGGTCCTGGCGGGCCAGGTCCAGCGCGAGCTGGTCGGGCTGCTCAACCAGCACGGGCCGCTGGCCGTCGGCATGACCGGCGAGGACGCCCACACCATCACCGCCGCCCGGCACACCCCGGAGATCGACGGCGAGCTCGTCGACATCGGCCGGGTCGGCGAGATCACCGCCATCGACACGGGTGCGATCGAGGCGCTGCTGGCGGACGGCCGGATCCCGGTCATCTCCTCCATCGCGCGCAGCGCCGACGACCACCACGTGTACAACGTGAACGCCGACACGGCGGCCGCCGCGCTCGCCGCCGCGCTGGGCGCCGAGACGCTGATGGTGCTCACGGACGTCGAGGGCCTCTACGCGGACTGGCCGAGCAGCGACGAGGTCATCAGCCGCCTCACCGTCAGCGAGCTGGAGAAGCTGCTGCCCGAACTGTCCAGCGGGATGGTGCCCAAGATGGAGGGCTGCCTGCACGCCGTCCGCGGCGGGGTGAGCACGGCCCGCGTGATCGACGGGCGGGTGCCGCACTCGATCCTGCTGGAGATCTTCACCGACGAGGGAATCGGCACGATGGTCGTGCCCGACGCACAGCCCGAGGCACAGGGAGGGGAACCCGCGTGACCGGCAACCAGGAGTACGCCGCCCGCTGGCAGGGGGCGCTGACCAACAACTACGGAACGCCCGCCCTGGCCCTCGTACGCGGCGAAGGCGCCCAGGTCTGGGACGCTGACGGCAAGCAGTACACCGACTTCGTCGGCGGCATCGCGGTCAACGCCCTCGGCCACGCCCACCCGGCGATCGTCGAGGCCGTGACCCGCCAGGTCTCCACCCTCGGCCACGTCTCCAACCTCTACGCCTCCAAGCCGGTCCTCGCGCTCGGCGAGCGGCTGCTCCAGCTCTTCGGCCGCCCCGGCCGGATTTTCTTCTGCAACTCCGGCGCCGAGGCCGTCGAAGCCGCCTTCAAGATCGGCCGGCTGACCGGGCGGACCCACATGGTGGCCACCGACGGCGGCTTCCACGGCCGGACCATGGGCGCCCTCGCGCTCACCGGCCAGCCGAACAAGCAGGGCCCGTTCCTGCCGCTGCCCGGCGATGTCACGCACGTCCCGTACGGCGACGTCGAGGCCCTGCGGGCCGCCGTCACCGAGGAGACCGCGCTCGTCGTCATCGAGCCGATCCAGGGTGAGAACGGCGTCGTCGTGCCTCCGGCCGGTTATCTGACGGCCGCCCGGGAGATCACCCGGGCCACCGGCACCCTGCTCGTCCTGGACGAGGTGCAGACCGGGATCGGGCGCTGCGGCCACTGGTTCGAGCACCAGGCCCACGAGGGCGTGGAGCCCGATCTCGTCACTCTCGCGAAGGGTCTCGGCGGCGGACTGCCGATCGGCGCCGTGGCCGCCTTCGGGCCGGCGGCGGAGCTGCTCCAGCCCGGCCAGCACGGCACCACCTTCGGCGGGAACCCCGTCGCCTGCGCCGCCGGCCTCGCCGTCATCGACACCATCGCCGCCGAGGGACTGCTCGACCGGGTCAAGGCGCGCGGGGAGCGGCTGCGCTCCGGAATCGAAGGCCTCCGCGAGGGGAACGGCCACCCGCTGGTCTCCCATGTCCGTGGTGAAGGCCTTCTCCTGGGTATCGTGCTGACCGGGCCGCTCGCACCGCAGGTGCAGCAGGCGGCCCAGGATGCCGGCTTCCTGGTCAACGCGCCCGCCCCCGACGTCGTACGGCTCATGCCCCCGTACGTACTCTCCGAGGCCGAGGCGGACGCGTTCGTCCGGGCCCTGCCCGGCATCCTCGACGCAGCCAACGGGGACGGACACACCGGGGAATGAGACGACGATGAGCCACGCGCAGGACCACGAGGACTGGGGCTCCCCCCGGACCGAGTCCGGGGGCGGCCCGTCCGTTCCGCAGACCCGCACCGCCCGCCACCGCCGGATCGTGGACATCCTCAACCGGCAGCCGGTCCGTTCGCAGAGCCAGCTCGCCAAGCTGCTCGCCGACGACGGGCTGAGCGTCACCCAGGCGACGCTCTCCCGCGACCTCGACGAGCTGGGCGCGGTGAAGATCCGCAACACCGGCGGCGAGCTGATCTACGCGGTGCCAAGCGAGGGCGGTTTCCGCACCCCGCAGGCACCGCTCGGCGAGTCGGCCAAGGAGGAGCGCATGCGGCGCCTCTCCGGCGAGCTGCTGATCTCGGCGGAGGCCTCCGCGAACCTCGTCGTCCTGCGCACCCCGCCGGGCGCGGCCCAGTTCCTCGCGTCCGCGATCGACCAGGCCGAACTCCGCGAGATCCTCGGCACGATCGCCGGCGACGACACGCTGATGCTGATCAGCCGTGACCCGTCGGGCGGCCAGGCGCTGGCGGACCACCTGCTGAGGCTGGCCCAGAAGGAGGGCTGACCGCCCCCCGGGGCCGGCTCCACGGGCCGTCAGGTCCGGTGCGGCGGGGCGGATATCCGCTGTACCGCCCGCCGCCGCGCCGCCGTGCGACACCGCCGCGCCCTCGACCGGTGGGCCGTCGTCCTGGCCGACCCGTACCAGGCGGCCCTGGAACGCTGGTGGCCGAAGGACGCGGTCCAGGCGGCCGCCGCCCAACTGGTCCTGGACGGGCTCGTCACCGTCAACCGCCGCGGCAACCTGAGCCCCGCCCCGGCCGCCGCGGACCCCGCCCGTACCCCCGGCCATCCGCTGCCCGAGGCCGTGCTGGCCGCCCTGCGGCGCCGCAGCGCACCCGCCACCCTCGGCAGCCTCGTGCTGCGGGACGAGGAGTTCGAGACCGCCCTCCGGGAGTTCCGCCGGGCCCGCCCGGAACTCCTCACGGTCGGCGAACCCGCCGGCGCGCCGAAACCGGGGCTCTACCTGGTCCTGGCCGAGATGCTCTTCTGCGTCTTCGGCCTGATGTCGCTGCAGCCCGACGGCGACGCCGAATGGACGGCCGCCTGGGCCGCGTGGACCGGGCTGATCGCCCAGGTGATCTGGTTCCCCGTATACAACCGGGCCCGGGGGTCCGGCTGGAAGAAGGACGCCGACGCTCTGGAGGCCGCGCGCCTCGGGCCGCCGCATCCGGCGCTCCAGGCCCTGGACGTCCGTGATCCGGAGGCCATCCGCCGACTGAGGGTGAGCCGCCTGCGGACCCGGCGCGGCCGCAACCGGGGCCGCCCGCGCCGCCGCCGGACCCCGGCCGCGACCGGCGCGCACCTCAGTAGCGGGTGACGGCGAGCGGCCCCTCCCCGGTCCCGATGGCGATGTGCGGGCGGCGCCGCGGATCGGCCCAGCGCAGCACCGCGCGCATCGCCCGCTCCGGCACGGACACGCAACCGGCCGTCGCCCCCTTGCCGTTGACGTGCAGGAAGATGCCCGCGCCGCGGCCGTGCACCGGCTGCCCGTAGTTGAAGCCGATGACCAGCGCGTGCGCGTACTGCTTCTCGTACGTGACCAGGTGCTCCGCCTCGCCGGGCGCGCAGTCGGCGGGCAGCGGCTCGGTCCACCGGTTGTACGCGGCCGACGCGTTGTCCTGGCACCACCAGGAGTCGGGGGTCACCCGCCGGTAGCGGAACTCCGTCCCGGCCGGCGCCCGCCGGATCCCGAAGGCGTACGGGAGCCCATACAGACCCGTCGGCGTGGTGTTCGTCCCCTGGGTGCGGGTCGCGCCCTCGGTCAGGCCGTTCGCGCCGAAGCGCGCCTCGGCGCTGCCTGCCTCGTACCAGCGCCCCGCCCGGCGGTCCCACCAGGTCAGCCGCCCGGTGGTGGATCCGGGTGCGGGCGCCACGGCGGTGATGAGCTGGCTGCCGCCGCCGGTGTCGGCGAGGCGGGCGGGCAGCGGCGCCGACTCGTACGGGCCCTGCGCGAGCAGGCTGGTGACGATCAGTGAGCCGGTGGCGAGAGCGGTACGCAGCACATGTCAGACGGTACGGGGCGGAAGGGGCAGCGGCAGCGCAGGCAGGCCGTCGACACTCGATCCGATGAACTCCTTCTTCTCGCAGTACGCGCCGAACTCCTCGTCCGTCTTGCGGCCGAAGTACTCCGCGTGGAGGGTGCGCTCGCCCTGGTACTCCATGAACGGGACGGCGTACCCGCACACATCGGCGATCCTGCGGGCGTGCACGACGATGATCGCCCGCGCCGAGGGCCCGTCGGCCGCCCCGAACAGGCCGATCAGCTCACCCCAGCGGGGGTCGTCGCGGAAGACGGCCTCGCCCTCGCCGTGGATGCGCACGATGTTGGGCGGGCCGCTGAACGCGCACCACATCAGTGTGATCCGGCCGTTCTCGCGGACGTGTGCGATGGTCTCGGCGCCGCTGCCGCCGAAGTCGAGGTAGGCGAGGGTCTGCTCGTCGATGACGACGAGCGTTCCGGCGCGGCCCTTGGGGGAGAGGTTGACGTGGCCGTCCCCGGCGAGCGGGGCGGTGGCGGTGAAGAAGACCGGCTGCTCCTCGATGAAGGTGCGGAGCCTGCCGTCTATGCGTTCGTAGAGCTTTCCCATGTGGATCATTATCCGGTCGGGCCGGATGCCGTGAGGGCGATTCCGAGCTGTGAGCGCATCCGCTCCATGACGTACGCGCTGAACAGCCCGGTGCAGCGGTCCAGCAGGGCGCCCACCTCCGGATCGTGCCGCGGCAGCGCGGGCGGCCCGTACGGGGACCACAGGCTCTGCACGCGCTGGGCGGCGAGCCGGCGCAGTCCCGGATCGGCGTCCGTCAGCAGATCCACGGAGGCCCGCAGCCCGATGACGCCGCCGCGGGCGTGCAGTACGCGGTAGGCGGCCCGGCGGGTGTGCGCGGGGCGGCCGGGCGCGATCCGCTCCAGCAGCCACTCGGCGGGCAGCCGCGCCGCGACCTCGGCCAGGCTCACGGCGGCCTCCCGGGCGACCGTGGCCGACGGGTCGTCGAGCAGCGGCCGGAGCAGGTCCACGTCGGTGGTGTCCAGCGCGCGCAGTCCGGCGACCGCCGCCGCCCGAACGGCCCCCGCGGGGTGGTCCAGCAGGGCGCGCAGCAGCGGTGCGTCCATCCGCCGGGCGCATTCGGCGAAGCCGGCCACGGCGTACGCGGTCACCCGGGCCGGGTCCTCGACCAGGGCGCGGCAGAGGGCGTACGGGTCGCCGCCGTCCTGTTTGACCAGCCAGCGCGCGCAGGCCCGTACCAGCGCGGAGCGGTCGGCCAGGTGGTGGGGGGCCTCGGCGCAGCGCCCGGCCCGCCGCAGGGCGGTGACCCCGCCGGCCCGGACCGTCGGCATGTGCCCGCGCAGCAGGGAGTCGATCGCCTCGTCGTCGGGCCCGTCGGCGGCGAGCGCGGCCAGCGCCGCGTCCGCCCACAGCCGGGCCGTCGCGGGGTCCTGCTCCTGGCCGGCCCGCCGGGCCAGCTCCCGTACGCCGAACAGCCCGGCGCCGAGCGTGATGCGGGTGGCGAACCGCCGGGTCGGCAGGTCCCCGCTGCGCCGCAGCCAGCCGAGCACGGTGTCGGGCTCCTCGCCGGTCATCGTGCGCGCGGGCCGCGCCGCCCGGCCCCACCGCGCGGGCCGCGCCGGTCGCCAGTAGGGCGCGAGCACCGGCTCCGGCGCGCTCAGCGCGGTCTCGAACAGCTCCAGCGCCCACGCGCCCTGCTCGCGCCCGCCGAGCCGCAGCACGAGGGGCGTCAGGGCGATCAGGGTGTCCGCGGGGCGCGCGGCCAGTGCCTCGGCGAGTACCCGCCGGGCGCGGTCGCGTACCGCCGGAACCCAGTCGGCGCAGCGGATCGCGACGAGGGGCAGCGGCGGCTTCCGGTCGTGGAGCGCGGCCTCGCGGACCCGGCCGTCCGGGTGGCACAGGCGCACCTCGATCCGGGCGGCGCCGCGCGGCCCCGGGCACCGGGGGGATCGGCTGCGCCGGATCTCCGCGTCGAAGGCGATCCAGGAGGCCGGGAGGGCGGGGCGGCCGACGCCGCCGATCCCGAAGCGTCCGCGGTGCAGCAGACCCGCCGCCGCGGCCCGGCCGTCTGCGCTCTGCTGCCGTGCACCGGCTCCCATGTGCCCCTCCCGAAGTGGCCCAGGCCGTCGATCCTAGGCCGGTGCCGGAAGGGGCGCCCCTGATATCCGCGCTGGTCGCGGGGGTGCACCCCCCAGCTCGATTGACGATACATACGGAGCAGTGCATAGTTATGCCTGCAGGTGGATGTACCGCTGGAGCCCGTAAGGAGAAGCCCGTGACCGAGCGCGTCGTACTCGCCTATTCAGGCGGACTGGACACCTCCGTCGCCATCGGCTGGATCGCCGAGGAGACGGGCGCAGAGGTCATCGCCGTTGCCGTGGACGTCGGCCAGGGCGGCGAGGACCTGGACGTCATCCGCAAGCGGGCCCTCGCCTGCGGTGCCGTCGAGGCCGAGGTCGCGGACGCCAGGGACGAGTTCGCCGACGAGTACTGCCTTCCGGCGATCAAGGCCAACGCCCTCTACATGGACCGCTACCCGCTGGTGTCGGCGCTCTCCCGGCCGGTCATCGCCAAGCACCTGGTCGCCGCCGCGAAGAAGCACGGCGCGGGCGTCGTCGCCCACGGCTGCACCGGCAAGGGCAACGACCAGGTCCGCTTCGAAGCCGGCATCCAGACCCTCGGCCCCGATCTGAAGTGCATCGCCCCGGTCCGCGACTACGCCATGACGCGGGACAAGGCCATCGCCTTCTGCGAGGCCAAGAACCTCCCGATCGCGACCAGCAGGAAGTCCCCGTACTCCATCGACCAGAACGTCTTCGGGCGCGCCGTCGAGACGGGCTTCCTGGAGGACATCTGGAACGCGCCGATCGAGGACATCTACGAGTACACCGCCGACCCCGCCGAGCCGCGCGGCGCCGACGAGGTCGTCATCTCCTTCAAGGAGGGCGTCCCCGTCGCCGTCGACGGCAGGCCCGTCACCGTGCTCCAGGCGATCCAGCAGCTCAACGCCCGGGCCGGGGCCCAGGGCATCGGCCGGATCGACATGGTCGAGGACCGCCTCGTCGGGATCAAGTCCCGCGAGGTGTACGAGGCCCCCGGCGCGATCGCGCTGATCACCGCGCACCAGGAGCTGGAGAACGTCACCGTCGAGCGCGAACTGGCCCGCTACAAGCGGCAGGTCGAGCAGCGGTGGGGCGAGCTGGTCTACGACGGCCTGTGGTTCTCCCCGCTCAAGCGGGCCCTGGACGGCTTCGTCGACGAGGCCAACCGGCACGTCACCGGCGACATCCGGATGACCCTGCACGGCGGCCGCGCCGTGGTCACCGGCCGCAGGTCGGACGCGTCGCTGTACGACTTCAACCTGGCGACCTACGACTCGGGCGACACCTTCGACCAGTCCAAGGCCCAGGGCTTCATCGAGATCTTCGGTCTCTCGTCGAAGATCGCGGCGCGCCGCGACCTGGCCTGAGCCCGACTCGTTACGCAGTACGAAGTCGGCCTCCCCGTATCCTCCGCGACGGGGAGGCCGACGCACATCCACGCACGCATTCCTGAGGAGCAGCAGCTGTGAGCAGCAACAACGGTGGTGACGTCCGGCTCTGGGGCGGCCGGTTCGCCGACGGCCCCGCCGAGGCCCTCGCGAAGCTGTCCGCGTCGGTCCACTTCGACTGGCGCCTCGCGCCGTACGACATCGCCGGATCCCGTGCCCACGCCCGCGTGCTCGCCAAGGCGGGCCTGCTCACGGCGGACGAGCTCGACCGCATGATCGCCGGCCTGGACCGGCTCGAAGCCGACGTCGCCGACGGCTCCTTCACCGGGACCATCGCCGACGAGGACGTGCACACCGCCCTGGAGCGGGGCCTCCTGGAGCGGCTCGGCGCCGACCTCGGCGGCAAGCTGCGCGCCGGCCGGTCGCGCAACGACCAGGTGGCCACCCTGTTCCGGATGTACCTGCGCGACCACGCCCGGATCGTCGGCGGCCTGATCGCGGACCTCCAGGACGCGCTGGTAGGCCTCGCCGAGACGCACCACGACGTGGCCATGCCGGGCCGGACCCACCTCCAGCACGCGCAGCCGGTGCTCTTCGCGCACCACGTACTGGCCCACGTGCAGTCGCTGTCGCGGGACGCGGAGCGGCTGCGGCAGTGGGACACCCGGACCGCGGTCTCCCCGTACGGCTCCGGTGCGCTGGCCGGCTCCTCGCTGGGGCTGGACCCGGAGGCGGTCGCCGCCGACCTGGGCTTCGAACGGGGCTCGGTCGGCAACTCGATCGACGGCACCGCCTCGCGCGACTTCGTCGCCGAGTTCGCCTTCATCACCGCGATGATCGGGATCAACCTGTCCCGGATCGCGGAGGAGATCATCATCTGGAACACGAAGGAGTTCTCCTTCGTGACCCTGCACGACGCCTTCTCGACCGGGTCGTCGATCATGCCGCAGAAGAAGAACCCGGACATCGCGGAGCTGGCTCGCGGCAAGTCGGGCCGGCTCATCGGCAACCTGACGGGCCTGCTCGCCACGCTGAAGGCGCTGCCGCTGGCCTACAACCGGGACCTGCAGGAGGACAAGGAGCCGGTCTTCGACTCCTGCGACACGCTTGAGGTCCTGCTCCCGGCCTTCACCGGCATGATGGCCACGCTCACGGTCAACCGGGAGCGGATGGAGGAGCTGGCCCCGGCCGGCTTCTCCCTGGCCACGGACATCGCCGAGTGGCTGGTCAAGCAGGGCGTGCCGTTCCGCGTCGCGCACGAGGTGGCCGGCGAGTGCGTCAAGGAGTGCGAGGCGCTCGGGATCGAGCTCGACGAGCTCACGGACGAGCAGTTCGCGAAGATCTCGGAGCACCTGACCCCGCAGGTCCGTACGGTCCTCAACGTGCCGGGCGCCCTCGCCTCCCGCAACGGACGCGGCGGCACAGCCCCCTCGGCGGTCGCCAAGCAGCTCGCGGAACTCAAGGCCGACCTGGTCATCCAGCACGCCTGGGCCACCCACAAGCAGTAGCCGCACGGCGCTGCGCCCGTACGTCCGCGGCCATGCGGCCCGCACGCCCGGCCCTCCGGGGCCCGGGCCCTGCACCCCCGCACGCCGCGGGATGCCCGCAGGGGCGGTCGGAGCCCATGCTCCGGCCGCCCCTGCGTCGTGTCGGTGCCCGCGTGTTCAGCGCACCGGGTGCTCCGGCTCGTAGTTGGTCAGGACGCAGCCCTCGACCTGCGCCTTCTCCAGCCGGTACCCGGACGGGGCGGAGAACCCGGGCGCGCAGTTCAGGTAGAGGAACTGCTGCTGGTATAGGCCGAACCGGGCATCCGGGTCGTTGGTCTCCACCGCGATGTTCTCGCCGACCAGCAGCAGGCTCGTGGTGGCCCGCAGCTTTCCGGCCTCCTTCAGTTCGGCCAGCTGGGCGGCCTTCGCCTTGGTCTGCAGCTTCCCCATGTCCCCGACGGTGTCGAGCCAGCTCAGGTTGACGGCGCGCTGCGCCCCCGCCGGGCGGCCGCACAGGGCGCGGCCCGTGATCCCCCAGTCCAGCGCCTTCCCCTTCACCACGGGCTGGTAGTCGATGGACTCGACGGCCACCGCCTCGGGGTCCGTGGAGAAGTGCTCCTCGCACTCCCTCAGGCTGCTGCCCACGAGCTTGCGCAGTTCGGCGATGCCGCCCGCGCGGGCGAGCCCGAGGCTGCCGGTCTTCGGCTGGCCGGGCTTCTCGGTGGCCCCGGCCCCCGGGTCCTGCGGCGTTTCGAGGTTCGGGCTGCCCGAGCCGTCCGTGCTGCCCACGAAGTCGCTGAGCTGGCAGCCTTCGACCAAGGCCGCCTCCCGCTTGTAGCCCTTGGGCACCGGGGCCGTGGGGTTGCAGGTCAGGACGCGCAGCTCGGAGCGGACCAGCGCGAGGGCCGTCTTCGTACGCGTCGGGGTGGCGACGAAGCCCTTGCCGACGAGGATGCGGCTGTTGAGGCCGTAGGCGCCGTCGCCTCCGGCGATCCGGTCCATGACGTACTGCTTGTAGCGCGTCTGGAACTCGCGCATGTCCGAGGGGACGGACAGGACGATCTCCCCGTGCTCGGGCTTGTCGCTGCAGACGCCGCGTGCGGTCACGGACCACTCTCCGGCCTTCGTGATCTCGTCCGCCGCCAGCCGCGGGTCGTCGGGTGCCGTGCTCAGCTCCTCGCACGAGCCGTACTGGCGTACGTAGCGCTGCGCCTCGGTGAGGGGCCCCTCGGGCGGGGCGGACGGGGGAGCCGCCGGCGGGGCGGCGTCTGCGCCCCCCTCGCACGCGGGGAGGGTGGCGAGGCAGGCGAGGGCGGCAGTCGTGGCGAGGATCCGCCGGATCCGCTGGATGTGCATGGGTCGCTTTCGTCGGGACTGCGGACATGGTCAGGAGTGGCATGATCATGCTAAGTGACCTTGACGGTGCGTCCGTTAGCGGCCCAGCGGGCGAGCGCGTCGAAGTCCGGTTGCGTGAGACCGATCCGCTCGTCGATGCGCATGAGCAGGGCCCGCGCCGGGTGGCGCTGGTCCGTGTACTCGCGGTCCGGTTCCCTGATGTCGTCGTCGATCCAGGCGAACTCGCGGGTGCCCGCGTACTCCAGGACGTACTGCGTCTTCCAGAAGGTGCCGCGCGGGGCCCGGCCGTGCATCTGCGGCCAGTCGATGTACGGCAGGCGCGGCAGGCCGAGGTGCGGCCCTATCCAGTCGTTCGCCTCGTCCTTCCACGTGGTGGCCCAGACCAGCTCGTAGGAGCCGGCCAGGGCGAGCAGCTCCGCGCCGTGGTCCGGATTCAGCCAGACCCGGAGCGGGCGCCGGCTCTCGGCCTCCGTCCAACCGGTCGGCCGCATCCGATGGGTGGTGTACCCCGCCGGGCGGCGCTGGGGCTTGGCCGCGTACGGGTTCAGCGGGCCGTCCACGTCTATCAGCAGCAGTGGCTTCATGGGGTGAGGATTCCTCTCCGGCTGCCCTGCGGCAGCTCGTTTTTGCCCCGCGTGAGACACTCGCGTCTCATTCGGGGTATGCTTGTCTCATGGCCATGGATCGTGACCAGGTGCTCCGCGACGCGGCAGCCCTGCTCTCCCGCAAATCGACTGCCACGATGGACGAGGTCGCCCGCGCCGCAGGCATCGGGCGCGCGACCCTCCACCGGCACTTCGCCGGGCGCGACGCCCTCGTACGGGCCCTCGAAGAACTCGGCATCCGCCGGTTCGAGGCCGCCTTCGACAACGCCCGCCTCGACGAGGGCACGGCGGTCGAGGCCCTGCGCCGGCTCGTCGGCGAGGCCGAGCACGACGCCCAGCTGCTGGCCTTCCTCGTCACCGAGAACCAGCTCTTCGAGGGTGACCAGGTCAACGAGGGATGGGCCCGGCTCGACGCGCGCGTCAGTGCGCTCTTCCGGCGCGGCCAGCAGGAGGGCGACATCCGGATCGACCTGAGCCCCGCCTGGCTCACCGAGGCCCTCTACGGCCTCATCGGCACCTGCGCCTGGGCCGTCATGGACGGCCGGGTCGCAGCCAAGGACTTCCAGTACATGATCATCGAGCTGCTGCTCGGTGGCGCACGACGGAGCGTGGAGAAATGAGCCGCACAGACCAGCTGACGCAGGGGCAGGGGACGGAGGCGAGCGGGGCCAAGGGGAGCAGGGGGCGCTGGCTGGCGCTGTCCGTGCTCGTCCTGGCCGTCCTGCTGGTCGCGGTGGACGCCACCGTGCTCGGTCTCGCCACACCCTCCCTCAGCGAAGACCTCAAGCCGTCCGGCACCCAGCTGCTGTGGATCGGCGACATCTACTCGTTCGTCATCGCCGGCCTGCTCGTCTCCATGGGCTCCCTCGGCGACCGCATCGGCCGCAAGAAGCTGCTCCTGGTCGGGGCCACCGCCTTCGGCGCCGTCTCCGTGCTCAACGCCTACGCCACCAGCCCCGAGATGATGATCGTGGCCCGGGCGCTGCTCGGCGTGGCGGGCGCGACGCTGATGCCCTCGACCCTCGCACTGATCCGCAACATATTCCACGATCCCAAGGAGCGCAGCCTCGCCATCGGCATCTGGGGCGCCACCGCCTCGGCCGGCGCGGCCATCGGTCCCGTCGTCGGCGGAGCCCTGCTCCAGCACTTCTGGTGGGGCTCGGTCTTCCTCATCAACCTGCCCGTGATGATCGCCCTGGTCCTCGTCGGCAGCAAGCTGCTGCCCGAATCCAAGAACCCGGTCGCCGGACCCTGGGACCTGCTCAGCGTCGCCCTCTCGCTCGTCGGCGTCATCAGCGTCGTCTACGCGGTCAAGGAAATCGCGACCCACGGCATCACCTGGGGCGTCGCGGTCTCCGCCGTCCTCGGCGCGGCGTGCCTGTACGGCTTCGTCCGCCGCCAGTTCGGCCTGCCGTCGCCGCTCCTCGACATGCGGCTCTTCCAGCACCGCGGCTTCTCCGGTGCGGTCCTCGCCGACCTGCTGACCGTCTTCGGCCTGTCCGGCCTCGTCTTCTTCCTCTCCCAGTTCCTCCAGCTCGTCCAGGGCCGAGACCCGCTGGAGGCCGGTCTGGCCGAACTGCCCGCCGCCATCGGCGCGGTGGTCACCGGCCTGGTCGCCGGCCGCTACGCCCGCCGGTACTCGGTACGGTCGATCGTGACCGGCGGCCTCGCGGCCATCGGGCTCGCCCTGGGTGCGCTCACCCTGATCCACAAGGAGAGCGCCTACCCGCTGCTCGGCGCGGCGCTGCTGGTCGTCGGCCTCGGTGCCGGCTTCTCCTTCACCGTCACCGCCGACGTGATCCTCTCCAGCGTCCCCAAGGAGCAGGCCGGTTCGGCCTCGGCCGTCTCCGAGACCGCGTACGAACTCGGCGCGGCGCTCGGCATCGCCCTGCTCGGCTCCGTCGTCACCGGCGTCTACCAGGGCTTCACCGCCCCGGCCTCGGTCCCCGCACCGGTCGCCGACGCCGCGCACGAATCGCTGGGCGGCGCCGTCGAGGCCGCCAAGGCGGTGGACCCGGCGACCGCGCAGACCATGGTCGCCGCCGCCCAGGACGCCTTCGTGGACGGCCTGCGGTTCGCCTCCGGCGTGGGCGCGGCCGTGCTGCTGGCGACGGCGGTCGCGGCCTGGTTCCTGCTCAGGGGGCAGAAGCTCCAGGACGGCCCCACGCACTGATCCCCCTCAAGGGAAGGTGCTCTGAACGGAGTTGACAGTCCGTTGACACCCAGGACACCATCCCCGCGATGGAGATCAACGAGCTGACCCCGGCGGAACGCCGCGTATGGGAAGCCTTCCCGCGCGGGGAGGGCGTCGACTTCAGGGAGCACCCCGACGAGAACGGCTTCGGCGGCGCGCAGTGGGGGCCCGAGCGGACGCTGCGCGCCGAGGTGCTCAGCGCCCTGCTGCTCAACCGGGTCACCCCGGCGGGACAGGTTCCCGGACTCAATGTCCGAGGTGCCCGGATCACGGGCAAGCTGGATCTCAAGTACGCGGTCGTCGAGCACGCCATCCGGCTGCGCGCCTGCTGGTTCGAGCGCAAACCCCTGCTCTACGGGGCCCGATTGCGCGCCCTCGTACTGTCCGACTCGGCGCTGCCCGGCCTGACCGCCGCCACCCTCGGCGTCGACCTCGACCTGCGGCTGTCCTGCTGCCGCATCACCGGACCGGTGCGGCTCCAAGGAGCCCGGATATCCGGGGGCTTCTTCCTCCGGCGGGCCGTCCTCGGCGATCCGGACGCGCAGCAGGAGGCCGCGGAGGCCCCGCTCCAGTTCAACCACGCAGCCATCGGCACCGACGTCATCGCCATGGAACTCACCGTCCACGGCCAGACCCGGATCAACGGCGCCACCGTCGGCGGTCAGATCAATCTCGACGGCGCCCGCCTGCTCGCCCCCGGCGGAACCGCCCTGCACGCCGAGACCCTGTCCGTCGGCACCGACCTGCGGGCCATGCGGCTGGAGGCCCGGGGCCGGGTCAACCTCACCGGCTCCCGCATACCCGGCCAGCTCAACCTCGCATACGCCCGTCTCGCCAACCCCGGCGGCGTCGCCCTGCGCGCCTCCAGCTGCGTGATCGGCGAGGTGTGGCTGCGGTCCTGCGACACCATCCGCGGCGGGGTGAACCTGCGCCGCTCCCAGTTCGACCTGCTGCACATGCCGCCGCAGACATGGCCCGAGCAGATCCGCATCGACGGCCTCACGTACCGCACCCTCGCCCCGCACCTGCCGCCCGAGCAGCGGCTGCCCGCGCTGGAGCGGGAGGAGACCGGGTACCTCCCGTACGCGTACGAGCAGCTCGCGGCGGCCTACCGCACGGCCGGGGACGAGGCGGGCGCCCGCACCGTGCAGCTCGCCAAGCTGCGCGAGCACCGGAGCACCCTGCCCCGGCACGCCAGGGCCTGGGGCCTGCTCCAGGACGCCACCGTCGGCTACGGCTTCCGGCCGCTGCGGGCGGCGGGCTGGCTGGCGGCCCTGCTGCTGACGGGCTCGATCGCGTACGGTCTGCACCCGCCGAGGGAGCTCAAGGCGGGGGAGGCCCCGGAATTCAACCCGGTGTTCTACACGATCGACCTGATGCTGCCGATCGTCGGCTTCGGCCAGGAGGGCGCCTTCGCGCCGAGCGGCTGGTACCAGTGGCTCTCGTACGTGCTGATCGTGACCGGCTGGGTCCTCGCCACGACGACCGCGGCGGGCGTCAGCCGGTCACTCCAACGGCAGTAGGAGCGGAGCTACGCGGCCTTCGCCTTGGTGGCGTACATGTCCACGTACTCCTGGCCCGAGAGCCGCATGACCTCCGCCATCACCGAGTCGGTGACGGCGCGCAGCACGTAGCGGTCGCGGTCCATGCCCTCGTAGCGGGAGAACTCCATCGGCTCGCCGAAGCGGACGGTGACCCGGCCCGGGCGCGGCATGCCCTTGCCGCCCGGCTGGAGCTTGTCGGTGCCGATCATCGCGAAGGGGACCACGGGGGCGCCGGTCATCAGGGTCAGGCGGGCGATGCCGGTGCGGCCGCGGTAGAGGCGGCCGTCGGGGGAGCGGGTGCCCTCGGGGTAGATCCCGAAGATCTTGCCCTCTTCGAGGATGCGGCGGCCGGTCATCAGGGCGGCGACGCCGCCGTTGGCGCCGTCACGGTCGACCGGGATCATGCCGGACCCGGTGAAGAACCAGGCCATGGCGCGGCCCTTGACGCCCTTGCCCGTCACGTACTCGTCCTTGCCGATGAAGTGGACCGTACGGTCGCACACCAGCGGAAGGATCATGGAGTCGATGAAGGTGAGGTGGTTGCCCGCCAGGATCACCGGACCGGTGCCCGGGATGTTCTCGATGCCCTCCACACGGGTGCGGAACATCATGCGCATGACCGGTCCGACAGTGGCTTTGATGAGCGATGTACGGAACAACGTGAGCCCTCCGGCATCGAAACGCGATTTTCGCACCACACGGGGGTAGTGCAGGTGAGGACGATACTCGCGGGTCAGCTCCGAGTGCACATCGGGTTCACGAGGTGGATACGCAGTGTTGACGCACGTTTGCGCCATGTTCCCCGCAGGCCCATCCCCGCGCCACCGGCGGCTGCCTACGATCGGCACGCCGAACCGGGCCGCTCGGACCCGCAGAATCCGGGTACCGCCGGGCCCTCTCAGACGACTGGAGTGGCATTCATGACGCAGGGTGGGGCAGCACGGCGCACGGTCCTGGGGGCGGCCGTCCTGGCAGCGGGCGGCGGCGCGGCCGGGCTCTCGGCGGGATCCGCCTCGGCAGCGCCGGCGGCGCAGGCCGCGGACGCGGCAGGGGCGGCGGAGGCGGCGTACGCCGCCGACCTGCGACACGGCGGCGGCTACCGGGACCTCCCCGTCCCGCTGGTCATCGGCCACCGCGGGGCCAGCGGCTACCGGCCCGAGCACACGCTCGGCTCGTACCAGCTCGCCCTCGACCTGGGCGCGGACGTCGTCGAGCAGGACCTGGTGCCCACCAAGGACGGCCACCTCGTGTGCCGCCACGAGAACGAGATCGGCGGCACCACCGACGTCGCCGACCACCCCGAGTTCGCCTCCCGGCGTACGACCAAGACGGTCGACGGGGTCGCGGTCACGGGCTGGTTCACCGAGGACTTCACCCTCGCCGAGCTGAAGACCCTGCGGGCGAAGGAACGCATCCCCGCCGTCCGCCAGCGCAACACGCTCTACGACGGCCGGTGGGACGTGCCCACCTTCGAAGAGGTACTGCGCTGGGCCGACCGCGAGGGCAGGCGGCGCGGCAAGCGCGTCTGGCTGCACGTCGAGACCAAGCACCCCACGTACTTCCGGTCGCTCGGCCTCGGGCTCGAAGAGCCCCTCGCCAAGCTGCTGCGCCGCTACGGCCGCGACGGCCTGGGCGCCCCGCTGTTCCTGCAGTCCTTCGAACCCTCCAGCATCCAGCGGCTGTCCCGGCTGGTCTCCGCGCCGCGCGTGGTCCTGCTGTCCGCAGCCGGCACCCGGCCCTGGGACTTCGAACAGGCCAAGGACCCGCGGACGGTGGCGGACCTGGTCAAGTCCGAGGGCCTGAAGTGGATCGCCGGATTCGCCCAGGGCATCGGCCCGACGATGGACCTGATCCTCCCGCGCGACGCGTCGGGCGGGCTCGGCGCCCCGACCACGCTGGTCCAGGACGCCCACGCCCGGGGGCTGGTGCTGCACCCCTACACCGCGCGCAACGAGAACACCTTCCTGCCGGCCGAGTACCGCAAGGGCACCGACCCGAACGCGTACGGGGACGCCTTCGGCGCCTTCAAGAGGTACTTCGAGCAGGGCATCGACGGCATCTTCACGGACAACGCGGACACCGGACTGCTCGCGGCCGAGGCCTTCCGCCCGGGCCGCGGCCGCTGAGGACCCGGGGACGGCATCCGGCCAACCCCGGGGACGGCATCCGGCCAACACCGCGGCCGGCACACCGTCAACAGACAAGGCCCGCACCGTCAATAGATAAGCGGAATATCACGTACGGGTGGGCTGTGCCGGGTGTGGAAACCGCCGGGCACGGCCCGCGCGTCCCGCCCGGCATGGACCTGCTGAAGGACGCCGACCTCCTGAACGAACTGGGCCCGCTGCTCTCCGCCGAGGCGGCCGCGGAGGCCCCGGGCGCCGGAGTGGAAGCGGCCGACCTGGAACAAGCCGTCTGGGTCAGGCTGCTGGAACACGACCCCGCCCCCGCCGAACCGGCCCGCTGGCTGCGCCGTGCGGTGCGGGCCGAAGCCCGGCTCGCCCGGCGCCGCGCCCGTCGCGAGATCCCGTACGGCTGCCGGCCCGGCAGCACCGGCGCCGAACCCGAAGACGCCCTGCTGCACGGGGAGGAGAACCGGGCCCTCCGATCGGCCGTCGCCCGATTGCCCGGACGGTGTCCGGAGCTCATGGGGGCACTTCTTTCGCCCAGAGACCTCACTTACCGTGAAATCGCAGGAGAGTTGGGTATCTCACAAGGAAGTTTGGGACCCGTGCGTTCCCGTTGCCTGGGATGTCTGCGCAGAATGCTCGCGTCAGAGGTTGCGGCTCCTCGCCTTCGGGGAAGGGAGCGGTAGACCAATGGGCTACCAGGTGAGCGGGAGGCATGCGCACATGGGCATGAGCGTGACCATTTCGGCGGCAGCTGCCGAGGACACAGAGCAGATCCTCAAACTGCAGTACCTGGCGTTCCAGCGTGAAGCCGAGCTGTACGGCAACTACCGCATCCAGCCGCTCACCCAGACCCTGGACTCCCTCAAGGCGGAGCTGGAGTCGGACACGGTGCTCGTGGCCCGGCTCGGCGACGAGGTGGTCGGCACCGTGCGCGGCAGCGTCGACGAGGACGGCACCGGCAAGATCGCCAAGCTCTGCGTCCACCCTCGCCTGCAGGGCCACGGGCTCGGCGCCCGGCTGCTGCGCGCCGTCGAGGAGGCCCTCGCGGGCCGCGCCGAGACCACCCGCTTCCGGCTGCACACCGGCCACAAGAGCGAGTCCAACCTGCGCCTCTACCGCAACGCCGGATACGTACAGGTCGGCGGCCGCACGGCTTCCGACGGCGTACGCCTGGTCATCCTGGAGAAGGAGGCCACCGACGCGGCCGACTTCGCGGTCAGCGCCTGACGTTCAGCGTCTGACGTTCAGCCCCTGACGCTCAGCGCTTGGCGCGCAGCCAGAGCATCCCGGTGATCGGCAGGATCACCGGGATGAACAGGTAGCCCATCCCGAACTGCGACCACACCGTCGAGTCGGGGAAGGACTCGGGCCGCACCAGGGTCCAGGTGCCGACGACGAGGACCCCGGCGAGCTCGGCGGCGCAGCAGGCGCGCGCCGCCCTGCGGGCCGTCTCCCCGCCGCGCACCAGCGAGTACGTGATGAAGCAGTAGACGAGTGCGGCCACGGCGGTCAGCGTGTACGGCAGCGGGGCCCGGTCGAACTCGGTGGAGATCTGGTAGACCGAGCGCGAGACCGCGCCGACCGTGATCACCCCGTACAGCCAGACCAGCAGCAGCCCGGGCCCGGAGACCAGCCGCTTGCGCCCGGCCGGGCCGGCCGGGTCCGCGGTCATGTCGGTGTCGGTGGTGTCAGGCACCGGGGGTCCCCCAGATGTCGTAGAGGCGTACTTCGAGGACGGCGAGGACGAGTGCGCCCGCGGCCACCGTCACCGAACCCCACCTGGTGCGCTCGCTCAGCGAGAGCAGCCCGGCGGCCGGGACCGCCGCGAAGGCGCCCACCAGGTACGCCACGAAGATCACCGTGCCCTCGTCGGGCTTGCCGCCCTGCGCGAGCTTCACCACGCCGACCACCAGCTGGGCCAGGGCCAGCAGGGTCACCACGCCCATGCCGATGAAGTGCCAGTCCTTGGTGGGCTGGTCCCGCAGCGCGGCGAAACCGCACCAGGCGGCGAGGGCGAGTGCGGCCGCGCCGAGGGCGACCGTCAGGGCGTCGAGCATGCAGCGAGGGTATTACGGGCCGAAAGGCCCGGTGCGCGCGCCCCTGGCCGCGGGCTTCGCGGGCGGGCAGGGACCGGCGCCCGGACCGTGGCCTTGACCACAGCGCACACCGTCGCCGAGCCCGGCGCGGGCAGGACCGTACGGGCCCTCCGGCCGTGTCCGTGCAGGTCAGTGGCAGGGATGCGAGGGTGCCGACGGACGGCCGGGGCTGACCGATGTTGTCCGATATGCGGCCGGATTCCGTCCGCTATCCGGACAGCTTTGATCGGTGACGGGATGCGTCTGCTTTACTTGGGCCCATGACCACGACGAGCAGCCGCACCCTTGCGACCGAGGCGACGATGACGCCCGGTGCTCGTTGTATGTGTCGAATGTGCGCCTTCTGAGGGCCCCTCTCCTGCGTCTCGCGCCCCGAAGCGAGATTCGGCCGAGCCCGTCCACACCCCACGGACCGCTCCTGCCCCGCGCATGCGTCGACGTCGACTTTTTGTGACGGTTCGACCCGTATCGCGTCCCCAGATGTATGCCCCGTGCCGGCACCCCGCTGCGCCGCGCACTCGACAGCGACGGAATTCCTGTGATCACCACATCGGGCCTCACGAAGGTCTACCAGTCCCGTGGCCGCGAGGTCACCGCCCTGGACGGCGTCGATCTGCACGTCCGCGAGGGCGAGGTCTACGGAGTCATCGGCCAGAGCGGCGCCGGCAAGTCCTCCCTGATCCGCTGCGTGAACCTGCTGGAGCGCCCCACCACCGGCACCGTGACCGTCGACGGCGTCGACCTCACCGCGCTCGCCGGCCGCGGCCGGCGGGCCGGCAAGGAGCTCCGCGAGGCCCGCAGCCGCATCGGCATGGTCTTCCAGCACTTCAACCTGCTGTCCTCGCGCACCGTCCAGGGCAACGTCGAACTGCCGCTGGAGATCCTCGGCGTCTCCGGCCGCGAGCGCTCCCGCAAGGCCCTCGAACTGCTCGACCTCGTCGGCCTGGCCGACAAGGCCAAGGCCTACCCCGGCCAGCTCTCCGGCGGCCAGAAGCAGCGCGTCGGCATCGCCCGCGCCCTGGCCGGCGACCCCAAGGTGCTCCTGTCCGACGAGGCCACCAGCGCCCTGGACCCCGAGACCACCCGCTCGATCCTCCAGCTGCTGCGCGACCTCAACCAGCAGCTCGGCCTGACCGTCCTGCTCATCACCCACGAGATGGACGTCGTCAAGACCGTCTGCGACTCGGCCGCCCTCATGAAGCAGGGCCGGATCATCGAGTCCGGCACCGTCGCCGAACTGCTCGCCACCCCCGGCTCCGAGCTCGCCGGCGAGCTCTTCCCCGTCAGCGGCGCCGCCACCGGGCCCGACCGCACGGTCGTCGACGTCACCTTCCACGGTGACGCCGCCACCCAGCCGGTCATCTCCCAGCTGTCGCGGACGTACAACATCGACATCTCGATCCTCGGCGCCGCGATGGACACCGTCGCCGGCCGCCAGATCGGCCGCATGCGGATCGAGCTGCCCGGCCGCTACGAGGACAACGTCGTGCCCGTCGGCTTCCTGCGTGAGCAGGGCCTGCAGGTCGACGTCGTCGACGATCCCGAAGACGCCGACGCCGAGCTCGCACAGCTCGTCAAGGATGGTGCCAAGTGACCTGGTCCGAGATGCAGCCCCTGCTCAGCCAGGGCACGTACGACACCCTCTACATGGTGCTGTGGTCCACCCTGGTGACCGTCCTCGGCGGACTGCCCGTCGGCATCCTCCTCGTCCTCACCGACAAGGGCGGCCTCCTGCAGAACCGGCCGCTCAACAAGGTCCTCGGCGTGATCGTGAACATAGGCCGCTCGCTGCCGTTCATCATCCTGCTGATCGCCCTGATCCCGGTCACCACCGCGGTCGTCGGCACCTTCATCGGCCCCACCGCGATGATCGTCCCGCTGGCTATCGGCGCCATCCCCTTCTTCGCGCGCCTCGTCGAGACGGCCGTCCGCGAGGTGGACCACGGCCTGATCGAGGCCGTCGAGTCCATGGGCGGCGGCGTCCCCACCCTCGTGGGCAAGGTGCTGCTCCCGCAGGCCCTGCCCTCGCTGGTCGCGGCCGTGACCACCACCCTGATCACCCTGATCGGGTACTCCGCCATGGCCGGCGCGGTCGGCGGCGAAGGCCTCGGCTCCAAGGCGATCACCTACGGCTTCCAGCGCTTCGAGACCGGCTTCATGCTCGCCACCGTCGTGGTCCTGATCGCCGTCGTCACGGTGATCCAGCTGATCGGCGACGGCGTGGTACGCCTCCTCGCCCGCCGCGGCCGGACGGCCTGAACCGGGCTCACGGCCCCCGAACCCCCCTCCCCAAAGCCCGCACTTGTCGTGCTCGGGCCTCCATCCGGAAAAGCAAGAAAGGCACTCTTCGTGCGTAAGAACATCAAGGCCACCGCCTTCGCCGCCGCCTCCGCCGCGCTCGCCCTCGGCCTCACCGCCTGCGGCAGCTCCTCGGACCCGTCCTCCACCAAGGCCGACGGAGGCAAGGTCGACGAGAGCAAGCCGCTCGTCATCGCGGCCTCCCCGAGCCCGCATGCCGACATCCTGAACTTCGTCAAGGACAAGCTGGCGGCCAAGGAGGGCCTCAAGCTGGAGGTGAAGGAGTTCACGGACTACGTGCTCCCCAACACCGCCACCGAGCAGGGCCAGGTCGACGGCAACTACTTCCAGCACAAGCCGTACCTCGACGACTTCAACAAGAAGAACGGCACCCACATCGTGCCCGTCGTGAACGTGCACCTGGAGCCCCTCGGCCTCTACTCCAAGAAGGTCAAGGCCCTCACCGACCTCAAGGCCGGCCAGACCGTCGCCGTCCCCAACGACACCACCAACGAGGGCCGCGCGCTCCAGCTGCTCGCCGCCAACAACCTGATCACCCTCAAGGAAGGTGTCGGCACCGGCGCCAAGCTGTCCGACATCACCGACAAGAAGGGCCTGGAGTTCAAGGAGCTGGAGGCCGCCACGGTCCCGCGCGCCCTGAACGACGTGGACGCCGCGGTCATCAACGGCAACTACGCCCTGGAGGCCAAGCTCTCGCCCGCCAAGGACGCGCTCGTCCTGGAGAAGGCCGAGGGCAACCCGTACGCCAACTTCCTCGCGGTGAAGGCCGGCCACGAGAAGGACCCGCGGATCGAGAAGCTCGCCAAGCTCCTGGGCTCCGACGAGGTCAAGAAGTTCATCGAGGACAAGTACCAGGGCTCGGTCGTCCCGGCCTTCGGCGCCCCGAAGTCCTGACCCCGAACCGCTGATCGGCCCCGTACGCC
Source organism: Streptomyces sp. NPDC051109 (assembly GCF_044455885.1). Classification (NCBI taxonomy): domain Bacteria; kingdom Bacillati; phylum Actinomycetota; class Actinomycetes; order Kitasatosporales; family Streptomycetaceae; genus Streptomyces; species Streptomyces sp. NPDC051109. Next base: position 76,401 of record NZ_JBITFF010000011.1, on the reverse strand, counting down.
CCAGTGGCGTGCGGGGCCGAGCGCTGCCCGCTTCCGGGCAACCCGGCCGCCACATCCCACCGCCGATGCTGCATGCTGTGCCTACGGCCCGCACAAAGGTCCAGCAACGGCATGGAGCTGCGCATGACTACCACCTTCCCGGACGTCACCATCAGCACGGACCGGCTGGTGCTGCGCCCCTTCGACGGGGAGGACGTCACCGCGCTCGCCGAGATGATGAACGACGAGCACATCACCGCCTGGACCTCGGTACCGCACCCCTACACCCACGCCGACGCCCACGCCTGGGCCACCCGGCAGTCCCACGCGGAGCGCACCGAGGGCAGAGGCATCGTTTTTGCGGTCGCCGAATTCCTCACCCAGCGCCTCGTCGGCATCGTGCACCTCAAGAACACCAACTGGCGCACCCGCAGCACCGAGGTCGGCTACGTCACCGCCCCCTGGGCCCGCGGCGAGGGCTACGCCAGCGAGTCCGTACTCGCCGTCGCCCAATGGCTCTTCCACGACCAGCGCTTCGAACGCCTCGAACTGCGCACCGCCGCCGACAACACCGCCTCCCAGCAAGTGGCCCAGAAGATCGGCTGCATCAGCGAAGGCGTCCTGCGCAACGCGTGGATGGTGCGCACCCAGAACCCCGACGGCTCCTGGACGGACACCCGTACCGACCTCATCGTCTGGAGCCTGCTCCCCGAGGACATCGACGACATGGCGGAGTCCGACGGATACAACGGCCACGACGACTACGGATACGGCCGCGGCGCCCAGGCGGGCGCCGGCGGCTACGCCGTCGGCGCCGACTGGAGCTGACCGGGCCGACCTGATGACCAGGTAGTCTCACCGTGCCTGGCTGGCCCGCCCGCCGGCCCCGCCGACGAAGCTTCGCCCGCCCCCACCCCAGGAGACTGACGACGATGGCCGACCGGGTCACGGTGATCGGCTGGGACGGCTCGCCCCTGACCGCGGCCGCCCGGTCCGCGCTCTCCGCCGCCACTCTCGTGGCCGGAGCCGCCCACCACCTCGCCCTTCCCGAGGTGCCGCCCACCGCCGAGCGCATCCGCCTGGGCAGCCTCGGCCTCGCCGCCCGCCGCATCGCCGGCCACCGCGGCACCGCCGTCGTCTTCGCCGACGGGGACCCCGGCTTCTTCGGCGCCGTACGCACCCTGCGCGCCCCGGAGCACGGCCTGGAGGTCGAGGTCGTCCCCGCCGTGTCCGCCGTCGCCGCCGCCTTCGCCCGCGCCGGGATGCCCTGGGACGACGCCCAGGTCGTCGTCGCCCACCCCCGTACCCTGCGCCGCGCCGTCAACGTCTGCCGCGCCCACGGCAAGGTCGCCGTCCTCACCTCGCCCGGCGCCGGCCCCGCCGAACTCGCCCTGCTGCTCGGCGGGGTCCACCGCACCTTCGTCATCTGCGAGGAGCTCGGCACCGCCAAGGAGCAGGTGACCGTCCTGACCTCCGACCGGGTCGCCGACCACAGCTGGCGCGACCCCAACGTCGTCATCGTCATCGGCGGACAGGCCGCCGCCCCCGCCGCCACCCCCTCCGCCCCGGCCGCCGACCCCGCCTGGCTGCTCGGCCAGGGCGCCGCGCACACCGGCGGACGCGGCTGGGCCCGGCCCCGGGCCGACGAGGGCGAGGGGGAGTCGGCGCTGCTGCGCGCCGCCCAGCTCGCCCGCCTCGGCCCGCGCACCGGCGACCTGGTCTGGGACATCGGCACCGGCTCCGGCGCCCTCGCCGTGGAGGCCGCCGCGTTCGGCGCCGCCGTCATCGCGGTCGACGCCGACCCGCGCGCCTGCGAACGGGCAACTGCCGCCGCCCGCAACCGGGGCGTACAGGTCCAGGTCGTCGCCGGGCGCGCACCGCACGTACTGGAGGACCTCCCCGAACCCGACGTCGTCCGCGTCGGCGGCGGGGGAGCCGCGGTCGCCCGGGCCGTCGCCGACCGCCGCCCCGAACGGATCGTCAGCCACGCCTCCACCCGCGACGAGGCGGAGGAGATCGGCCGCGCACTCGCCGAGGGCGGCTACACCGTCGAGTGCGCGCTCCTGCAGTCGGTGGGCCTGGACACCCGTACCTGGGGTGAACAGGACCGTTCCGTCGTCTTCCTCCTGGCAGCCGAACGCCCCGTGAACCGCTAGCCCGGAGGCCGGGGTAGGCTGGCCGATCGTCGTACCGCCCTGGCATCCCCGGGGGTGACGGCACCGCCGGACGCGCGACGTGGCGCAGTCCACAGCACACCGTGCCGGTTATGGCCGCCATGGTGGCTAACGGGCGCGACAATGCTTACGGGTTGTCGTGCGGGGCGTGCGCGCGACGGACACGTCGTACGGCAACCCCGCTCGGGCGCCGGGCGATCGAAGACGCACAACCGATGGGCGAGGGGTACGCATGACTGACACCGGCCAGGTACCGGGCGAGGGTCTCCCGGACGACGCGGGCATGGTGGATCAGCAGGGCATGCCCGCTCCGGTCCAGCACCCGGGCCCCGCCCCCGCTCCCGTCCAGGGCGGCTACGCCTTCCAGGACCTCGTGGACAACCCGGCCGAGCCGGAGGACGAGGAACTGCTGCTGATGCCGAGCGGCCAGGGCTCCTGGAGCGACCCGCAGGTCGTCCCGCCGGCGCCGGTCTTCGCGGTCGAGACCTCCTACGGCGACGCGCCCTACGCCGAGTACCCCGAGGCGCCGGTCGCGTACGCGGAGCCCGCCTACCCCGTCGCACCCGCGTTCCCCGACCCCTCCTACGGCGACGCCTCCTACAGCGCGGGCGCGCACGAGGCCGGCGGCCGCGATTCCGGCGCCCTCGACCTCGGCGGCCTCGTGGTCCCGCCGCCGGCCGCCGCACCGGTGGCTCCGGCCGCGCCCGCGGCCCCGGTGGCGCCCTCCCGCCGGCCGCTGCACATGGGCCCGCCCGTGCCCGATGCCACCGGCGGAGTCGTACGTTCCCTCGCCGACCGGGGTCCGGCCGCGGCTCCGGTGCCTCCCGCCGTGCCCGTGGCGCAGGTCGCGGCTCCCGTGGCCGCGCAGGTCGCCGCTCCCGCGGCGCCGATCCCGGTCCAGGTGGCCGGGCCGCCGACCGTGGGCCCCGAGTACCTGGACGTCCCGCGTCCCGAGGCCGCCGCCGTGCCGGCCGCGCCGCAGCCGGGCGAGGTCCCGCCGCAGGCCGGTGACCCGTGGACGGCGGAGCCCGCGCCCGAGCCGGTGGCCGCCCCGGAGCCCGCCGTCGCACCCGAGCCCGTGACGGCGCCCGAGCCGGTCATGGCGCCCGAGCCCCCGGTGGTGCCCGAGCCCGTGATGGCGCCCGAGGCGCCGGCGGCCGACGAGGTCCCCGCCGAGTCCCCCGCCGCCCCGCAGACCCCTCAGCCGGAGCCGGTCGCCGCTGTGGAGCCCGAGCCGGCCGCCGTCGCCGTGGCCGTCGCGGAGCCCGCGCCGGAGCCCGTCGCCGAGGCGCCCGCCGCCGCGGAGCCCGCCGGAGCCCCGGGGGCGCCCGCCGCGGAGCCCGCGCCGGAGCAGGTCGTGGCCGAGGCCGCGCCGCTGGAGGTGCCCGCGGAGGCGCCCGTGGCGGACGTACCGGTGGTGGAAGCGCCGGCCGCCGAGCCGGAGCCGTCGGCCCAGCCCGCAGAAGCGGTGGTCCAGGCACCCGAGACCCCCGAGGCCCTCGCTCCTGAGGCCCCCGAGGCCGCCGCTCCCGATGCCCCCGCGGCCCCCATCGCCCCGGAGCCCGTACCGGAGGCGCTCCCGGAGGCCGCGGCCGTGGAGCCCGAAGCCGCTCCCGAGCCCGCACCGGAGCCGGTCGCCGTACCGGAGCCCGAGCCGGCCGCCGAACCGGCAGCCGGGACGGCGGCCGAGGCCGCCACCGAGACCGAGCCCGTCGTCCCCCTCGTACCCGGCGTGGAGCCCTCCGCGGGCGAGGCGGCCCCCGCGTACGCCGACGCCGAGCGCGAGGCCGTCCTGCGCGTCATGCGCGAACGCCGCGACATCCGCAACGGCTTCCGCACCGACCCGATCCCGCACGAGGTGCTCCTCCGCGTCCTGGAGGCGGCCCACCACGCTCCCAGCGTGGGCCACTCCCAGCCCTGGGACTTCGTCGTCATCCGCTCGGCCGAGACCCGCCGGACGATGCACGAGCTCGCCCAGCGCCAGCGCGAGGCCTACGCGAAGTCGCTGCCCAAGGGCCGGGCGAAGCAGTTCAAGGAACTCAAGATCGAGGCCATCCTCGACACCCCGGTGAACATCGTCGTCACCGCCGACCCCACCCGCGGCGGCCGCCACACCCTCGGCCGGCACACCCAGCCGCAGATGGCCCCGTACTCCTCGGCCCTCGCCGTAGAGAACCTCTGGCTCGCCGCGCGCGCCGAGGGCCTCGGCGTCGGCTGGGTCAGCTTCTTCGACGAGCGCGAGATGGTCCGCGAGCTCGGCCTGCCCGAGCACCTGGAGGTCGTCGCCTACCTGTGCGTCGGCTACGTCGACGAGTTCCCGGAGGAGCCGGAGCTGGCGCAGGCCGGCTGGTCGCAGCGCCGGCCGCTGGCCTGGGTCGTGCACGAGGAGACGTACGGGCGCCGCGCGCTGCCCGGCGAGGAGCCGCACGACCTGCTCTCGGAGACGGTCGTCAGCATCCGCCCGCTCGACGCGAAGGCGCTGGGCGAGGCATGGGAGCGGCAGAAGCGCATGACCAAGCCCGCCGGGGCCCTGGGCATGCTCGAAATCATCTCCGCACAGCTGTCCGGCCTCTCCCGGGTCTGCCCGCCGCCGATCCCGGAGCCGGCCGCAGTCGCGATCTTCGCCGGTGACCACGGGGTCCACGCCCAGGGCGTCACCCCGTGGCCCCAGGAGGTCACCACGCAGATGGTGGCCAACTTCCTTGGCGGCGGCGCGGTCTGCAACGCGTTCGCCAACCAGGTGGGGGCCGAGGTCTGCGTGATCGACGTCGGCGTGGCAGGGGACCTCCCCGCCACCCCCGGCCTGCTCCCGCGCAAGGTCCGCCCGGGGACCGCCGACCTCTCCACGGGCCCGGCGATGACCCGCGAGGAAGCGGTCGCGGCCATCGAGGTGGGCATCGAGACGGCCCGCGACCTGGTGGCGGCGGGCAACAAGGCGCTGCTGACGGGCGAGATGGGCATCGCGAACACGACGGTGTCGGCGGCCCTGATCTCGGTCTTCACCGGAGTCGACCCGGCGGAGGTCACCGGCCGGGGCACGGGAATCAACGACGAGACCCACGCCCGCAAGGTCGAGGTCGTACGCCGCGCACTGGAGCTCCACCAGCCGGACCCGGCGGACCCGATCGGCGTCCTCGCGGCGATCGGCGGCCTGGAGCACGCGGCGATCGTCGGCCTGCTCCTGGGCGGGGCCTCCCTCCGCACCCCCGTGATCCTGGACGGCGTCAGCGCCGGCGCGGCGGCCCTGGTGGCCCGTGCCATCGCCCCGGAATCCCTCTCGGCGTGCATCGCGGGCCACCGCAGCGCGGAGCCGGGACACGTCGCGGCCCTGAACAAGCTGGGCCTGCGTCCCCTGGTCGACCTCGACCTCCGCCTCGGCGAGGGCACGGGCGCGCTGCTTGCCCTCCCGCTCGTCCAGAGCGCGGCCCGCGCGATGCACGAGGTCGCCACGTTCGACTCGGCCGGAGTCACCGAGAAGTAGGCCGGGTCCGCTGCGCGGGGTGGAGAACGCCCCGCGCGGCCGGCCCCGTCCCCCGGGGCCGGGGAGCCCGGGGGTGGAGCCCCAGGGGCGGCGGCGCGGGCCGTATCGTTGGACCCGGACAGGGAAAGCGCACGTCACCCACCCCGAACCCAGCCGCTCCAGCGCAGCAGCGGCCCGCAGAAACCGCCCGCCGCATCAGGAGCCGCACCGCTATGGCCGAACACTCCGCCTACCCCGTAGGACTCCGTCTCGCCGGCCGCCGTGTCGTCGTCATCGGCGGCGGCCAGGTCGCCCAGCGCCGGCTGCCCGCGCTCGTCGCGGCCGGCGCCGACGTCCTCCTCGTCTCGCCCTCCGCCACGCCCTCCGTGGACGCCATGGCCGAGACCGGCGAGATCCGCTGGGAACGCCGCCGCTACCAGGACGGAGACCTGGACGGTGCCTGGTACGCGCTGATCGCGACCCGGGACCGGGCCGCCAACGACGCCGCCTCCGCCGAGGCCGAGCGCCGCCGGATCTGGTGCGTGCGCGCCGACGACGCCGACGCGGCCACCGCCTGGACCCCGGCCACCGGCCGCGTCGACGGGGTCACCGTCGCCGTCCTGAGCGGCAACGACCCCCGCCGCTCCGCCGCCGTCCGCGACGCGGTCGTCGAGGGGCTGCGCGACGGCTCCCTCACCGCGAACCGCACCCGCACCCCCGGCGTCGCCCTCGTCGGCGGCGGTCCCGGAGACCCCGACCTGATCACCGTCCGCGGGCGCCGCCTCCTCGCCGAGGCCGACGTGGTCATCGCCGACCGGCTCGGCCCCCGCGACCTGCTCGACGAACTCCCGCCGCACGTCGAGGTCATCGACGCCGCGAAGATCCCGTACGGCCGCTACATGGCCCAGGAGGCCATCAACAACGCCCTGATCGAGCACGCCAAGGCCGGCAAGGCCGTGGTCCGGCTCAAGGGCGGGGACCCGTACGTCTTCGGCCGCGGCATGGAGGAGCTCCAGGCCCTCGCCGAGGCCGGCATCGCCTGCACCGTCGTCCCGGGCATCTCCAGCTCCATCTCGGTGCCCGGCGCCGTCGGCATCCCGGTCACCCACCGCGGTGTGGCGCACGAGTTCACCGTGGTCAGCGGCCACGTCGGCCCCGACGACCCGCGTTCCCTGGTGGATTGGGCCTCCCTCGCCAAGCTCACCGGGACCCTGGTGATCCTGATGGGCGTGGACAAGATCGGCCTGATCGCCGAGGCCCTCGTCCGCCACGGGCGCCCGGCCGACACCCCCGTCGCGGTCGTGCAGGAGGGCACCACGGCCACCCAGCGCCGCGTGGACGCCACCCTCGCCACCGTCGGCGAGACCGTACGCGCGGAGGAGATCCGTCCGCCCGCGGTCATCGTGATCGGCGAGGTCGTCAACGTCGCGTCTCCCGCCGCCCCCACCGTCTGAAAACCCGCGCCCCGCACGGCCGTTGGCACCACACCCCGGACAAGGCAGTATCACCCTGTGGCTGATCTCATCACCGTCGAAGACCCCGACGACCCCCGCCTGCGCGACTACACGGGCCTGACCGACGTCGAACTCCGGCGCCGGCGCGAGCCGGCGGAAGGCCTGTTCATCGCCGAGGGCGAGAAGGTCATCAGACGGGCCAAGGACGCCGGGTACGAGATGCGCTCGATGCTGCTCTCCGCCAAGTGGGTCGACGTCATGCGCGACGTCATCGACGAGCTCCCGGCCCCGGTCTACGCCGTCACCCCGGAGCTCGCCGAACGCGTCACCGGCTACCACGTGCACCGCGGCGCCCTCGCCTCGATGCAGCGCAAGCCGCTCCCGGCGGCCGACGAGCTGCTCGCGGCGGAGGGAGCGGGCGCGGGCCACCGGATCGCCGTCTTCGAGGGCTTCGTCGACCACGCCAACCTGGGCGCCGCCTTCCGCAGCGCCGCGGCCCTCGGCATCAGCGCGATACTCCTCTCCCCCGACTGCGCGGATCCGCTCTACCGGCGCGCCATCAAGGTCTCGATGGGGTCCGTGTTCTCGGTTCCGTACGCGCGCCTGGACCAGTGGCCCGCCGACCTGGAGAAGGTCCGCGAGGCCGGCTACCGGATCCTGGCCATGACGCCGAGCCCGAAGGCCACTCCGCTGGACCAGGTCCCGCCGGAGCGCTTCGAGCGATCCGCGATCATGCTCGGATCCGAGGGCCACGGCCTGTCCACGTACGCGCTGCGGGCCGCCGACGAGTGGGTCCGCATCCCGATGGCCGAGGGGATCGACTCGCTGAACGTGGCCGCGGCCTCGGCGGTGGCCTTCTACGCGACCCGCCCGCCCCAGGCCCCGGCCCCCGCCTCCCCGGAGCTCTAGGCGCCGTCTACTAGAACTTCTGGGCGGCGGCGATGCCCAGGGCCACGACCAGCGTGACCACGACGAACACGATCAGCCGCTGGCGCATCAGCCGGGGGTCCGGCCGCGAGGGGCGCCGCCCGGCTCCCGTCGTGCGCGGTGCCTGGCGGCCTCCCGTACGCCCCGCCGTCGGCCGGGAGGACGGGCCGCCCGGGTTCCGCGAGGACGAAGGGCGCGGGGACGAGGGCCGGGAGGACGAGGGCCGCGCATGCCCCCCGCTGTTCGGGCCGTGACCCTGCCCGTGGCCCTGGCCCTGGCCCTGGCCCTGGTCCGGTCCCTGGGGCGCGGGCATGCCGCCCGTGCGTCGCTCCGTGTGCTGGTCTGCGTATGCATCGGCCCGCTCGGGCAGTCGCCCGGTCGGCCGGTCGGCCCGCGCGCGCTGCGCCGGAGGGCGCCCGTCGGACAGCCCCTGCGCCTCGCGTGCCGCGATCTCCTTCAGCCGCATCGACAGCTGGAGGGTGCTGGGCCGCTCCTCGGGATCCTTGGCCAGGCAGGCCTGTACCAGGGGGGCCAGCGCGTCCGGGACCCCCACCAGGTGCGGCTCCTCGTGCACCACGCGGTACAGCATGACCTCGGAACTGCCGTGCCCGAAGGGCGAGTCGGCGGTCGCCGCGTAGGCGAGGGTGGCGCCCAGCGCGAACACGTCGGTGGCCGGGGTGACGGCTGCGCCGCGCACCTGTTCGGGCGCGAGGAAGCCTGGGGAGCCGACGGCCGTGCCCACATGGGTGAGGGTGCTCGCGCCGGTGGCCCAGGCGATACCGAAGTCGATGATCCGGGGGCCCTTGGGGGACAGAAGGATGTTCGAGGGCTTGAGATCGCGGTGGACGACCCCCGCCTCGTGCACGGCGACCAGTCCCTCGGAGAGCGCGGCACCGATCGCGGCGATCTGCGCGGCCGTGAGGGGACCCTCCTCGGCCACCTTGTCGTGCAGGGACGGGCCGGGCACGTACTGCGTGGCGAACCACGGGCGCTCTGCCTCCAGGTCGGCGGCCACCAGGCGCGCCGTGCACCCGCCGCGGATCCGCCGGGCGGCGGACACCTCGCGCGCGAAGCGCGAGCGGAACTCCTGGTCCTCGGCCAGGTCGGGCCGGATCACCTTCAGCGCCACCCGCTGGCCGCGCCGGTCCGATCCCAGGTAGACCACGCCCATGCCGCCGGCGCCGAGGCGTCGGTGCAGCCTGAATGAGCCGACGACACGCGGGTCCTCGCGCCGGAGCCGCATCATCGCCATGTCCACCCCGCTGACCGGTCGTCCTGTTGACGTGCCCCAGCTTACGGACCATCCGCCACGAGCGCTCAGAGGCCGCGCCCTCGCCGGAAGATTCGATTGTCAGTGCGGGGCAACCCACTTGAGGGTTCCTCACTCGCACGGACCCCTGCCCGTACGGCACTTGCCCGTACGGCCAAACGGCCGTCGGGCCAAGGGGATTGAGCGTCCCGCCGGGGTGGTGCGCGGGGCGCGTGGAGGGCGGGAGCGCGTGCGCCGGGCGGGAACGCGGGGTGATCTTGCGGGTACCCCGTCGGCGGACACGCATGCGCGGGGAGTGACGGAAGTGAGCGAACTCACTACCCTCCGGTCATCCCCTCCGGGATGACCCTCAGAACGGGGGACCGGTCTCCACCCAGGGGAGTACACGCACGGCGGCCCGTCATCCTCCTGGAGGCCTGCCAAGGGGTACGAGGGCAGGACGCCAGGGGACTTCGCCGCGCCTAGTGTTGAAGACAAGCGGCGGGTGGCGCACTCGTCCCCCGAGGTCACAAGCCCGCCGCTGCAACCGACAGGGAGAGGGCCATGGCGGACATCACGCGGCACGGACGCAAGGCATTCGCGTTCAACGGCCATGAGTCCGGCACGCGCCACCCGCTGGTGGCCGCGGCCATGGTGCTCCCCCTGGCCGCCCTCCTGCTCTTCCTCTTCGGAGGATTCGACCAGGTGGCGGCACAGGCGTCGTCCGTGGGCGTGATGCTGGGGCGCTGAGCGGCGCCCCGGGTCCGGGAGAGCGGCCCGGACCGGGACATCGGCCTGTCGAACCCCGTGGGGACGGGGGCGCGACGGACGGCAGGTGAAGGGTGCTGCCCGTACGACTGGGGAGTCGGACGGGCAGCACCCTTTTTCATGCCGTCCCGCACCGCCGTCCGCCCCGTCATGCGGCCCCGCCGTTCCGTAACCTGCTTCCGAGAAGCCAGCTACGGGAGCCGTGGAGCCGCGATGAACCAGGAGCCACTGCCCGCCGCCCTCGCGGCGTACGCCGGCGCGGGGGAGCGGGGCGCTCCGTACGAGCTGCTCGCCGAGCGCGAGGACGGCACGGTCGTGCGCTGCGGCGAGATCGTCGCCAAGGCGCACGCCGGGGACAGCGACCGCGCGGGCCTCGCCGTCCGGATGCGGATCGCCGCGGACGAGGCACTGGCCGGGGTGCTGCTGGCCCCGCTGCGCCCCGAGGTCGGCTACCTCGGGGGCCGGCCGGTGTCCCTCTGGCCGTACGGGGCTCCGGTCGACCCGGAGCGCCCGGAGGAGGCCCCCTGGGAGGCGGCCGGGCGGCTCCTGGCGGCCCTGCACCAGGTGCCCGTGCACCGGCTGCCCGGCCCGGTCCCCCCGATGCGCGGCCCGGCCAAACTCGCCCGCGCCCTGCGCCGCCTGTCCCGGGCCACGGCTCCCGACGGGGTGCGGAGTCCCGAGGGGGTGCGGAGTCCCGAGGGGGTGCGCAGCCACGACGGGCTGCGGAGCCACGACGGCGCCCGGAGTCCCGCCGGGGCACGGTCCGGGGCGCCGCTCGTGCCCGGCCCCGCCGAGGGCCGGCCCGCCGGCGACCTCGTACGGGCCGCCGCGCGGACCCTGCCCGCCTGGGTGCGCGGGGAGGCGCCGGCGCCCCGGGGCGGGGCCCTGTGCCACGGGGACCTGCACCTCGGCCAGTTGGTGCAGGGGCCCGGCCCCGACGGGGGCTGGCGGCTCATCGACGTGGACGACCTCGGCATCGGAACCCCGGCCTGGGATCTGGCCCGGCCCGCCGCCTGGTACGCCGCCGGGCTGCTCGACACCGGCACCTGGGTCCGCTTCCTCGACTCCTACCGGGCCGCCGGCGGCCCCGCGGCCGGGCCGCCGGGCTCCGACCCCTGGCCGGAACTGGACCTCGCCGCCCGGGCCCTGACCGTGCAGACCGCCGCCCTCGCCCTGGCCAAATCGGCAGAAAGCCGACGTCGACTCGATGACGTGGAGCGGCTGATGGTGGAGTCCTGTGCCCGAATTGCCTCCCTCCCGCCCGACTTGGAGGCGCGGGCTCCGTCGTAGGGTGAGCTCCACGCCACCGGGCATGCATCCGGTGGTGAAGCAGACGGCGAGGAGTTGATCCGGTCATGCAGTGTCCGAAGTGTCACGCGATGATGCACACCTACAACCGCAACGGTGTCCAGATCGAGCAGTGCAGCAACTGCCGCGGCATCTTCCTCGACTACGGCGAGCTGGAGGCGCTGACCCGCCTGGAGTCCCAGTACACCGGCGGCCAGTACGGCCAGGTCCCGCCGCCGGCCGCGCCCCCGGCCCCCTACCCGGCCGCCCACGCCCCCGCCCCGGCCTGGGGCGCCCCGCACCACGGCGGCCACGGCCACGGTCACCACGGCCACCACAAGGGCGGCTTCGGCCGGATGCTCTTCTCCTCCTGAGCCGCGGCCGGGGCGGCCCCGGCCGCCCCGGCAACGCGGAAGCCCCGGCCGTGGGAACGGCCGGGGCTTCCGGAGGTGGTGCGCGATACTGGGATTGAACCAGTGACCTCTTCCGTGTCAGGGAAGCGCTCTCCCGCTGAGCTAATCGCGCGGGACTACGGTGCGAAACCGCAGGTGGAACAGGGTGCTGCAGGTACTGCGTGCGCGATACTGGGATTGAACCAGTGACCTCTTCCGTGTCAGGGAAGCGCTCTCCCGCTGAGCTAATCGCGCGGGGATCCTTGCGGATCAGTGGACGATACTGGGATTGAACCAGTGACCTCTTCCGTGTCAGGGAAGCGCTCTCCCGCTGAGCTAATCGTCCTTGGAGGTGGAGACGGGATTTGAACCCGTGTAGACGGCTTTGCAGGCCGTTGCCTCGCCTCTCGGCCACTCCACCAGGAGCTGCAGGGTTCTCGGGAAGATTCCCCCACTTCGAGCGGACGACGAGACTCGAACTCGCGACATCCACCTTGGCAAGGTGGTGCTCTACCAACTGAGCTACGTCCGCAGGTCACCGTGTTCGCTCCGGGGTTTTCCCCCTTCGCTCCCTGGCGACGTGTTGAACTCTAGCGGATTCCCGGGCCAGCTCAAAAACGCGTTTCCGCAGCGTGCTGCCGCTCGATCACCACCGGTCACCCGGCAGTCACCTCACCGGCGCCGCGGCGTCACCGGTCATAGACTCGCAGCCGTGCACGACCTGCTTCCCCTGGCCCGCTTCGGCGGCCTCCTCGCGACCGACCTCCGAGACGTCACCAGCGACCCCTCAGCCCTCGACTCGACGGGCTTCTGGGCGGTCGCCGCCGACTTCGAGGGACGCCTGGTCTGCGCCCGCTTCGGCGACATACGCCCCGACCCCGTCCCGGCGCCCGTCCCGGGGGCCTGGCGCGGCCCCGCCGCCGACCGGTGGACCTCGTCCCTCGACCGCGCCGCCTACACGGCTGGCGTACGCCGCATCCGCGAGTACATCGCCGCGGGCGAGGTGTACCAGGCCAACCTCTGCCGCGTGATGTCCGCGCCGCTGCCCGACCCGGACCGCGCGGACGTCGACGCCCTCACGGCCCTGCTCGCCCGGGGCAATCCGGCCCCGTACGCAGGAACGATTCGGCTCCCGGCGCACGGGGTCGAGATCGCCACCGCGTCCCCCGAGCTGTACCTGCGCCGGGCCGGCCGCCACGTGGAGTCCGGCCCCATCAAGGGCACCGGCCGCACCGCCGCCGACCTCCTGCCCAAGGACCACGCCGAGAACGTCATGATCGTGGACCTCGTACGCAACGACCTCGGCCGGGTCTGCGCCACCGGCTCCGTCGCGGTACCCGAGCTGTGCGCCGTCGAGGAGCACCCGGGCCTGGTCCACCTCGTCTCCACCGTCAGCGGCGAACTCGCCGAGGGCGCGGGGTGGCCCGAGCTGCTCGCCGCCACCTTCCCGCCCGGCTCCGTCACCGGCGCCCCCAAGTCCTCCGCGCTGCGGATCATCGAGGCCCTGGAAACCGCCCCCCGCGGCCCCTACTGCGGGGGCATCGGCTGGGTCGACGCCGACCGCGGCACCGCCGAGCTCGCCGTCGGCATCCGCACCTTCTGGATCGACCGCCGGCGCCCGGGCGGCCCGAGCCTGCTCTTCGGCACCGGCGCCGGCATCACCTGGGGCTCGGACCCCGACCGCGAATGGGCCGAGACGGAGCTGAAGGCCGCCCGGTTGCTCAGGGTAGCGTCGGGAACCCATGAGGTGACCGGCACCCCTGGGTGAGCGGAGGGATCGTACGGTGAGGATCTGGCTCGACGGCGCGCTGCGGGACGCCGACAGCGCACAGGTGTCCGTGTTCGACCACGGGCTGACCGTGGGCGACGGCGTGTTCGAGACGGTGAAGGCGGAGCGCGGCACCGCCTTCGCCCTCACCCGCCACGTGGACCGGCTGACCCGCTCGGCCCGCGGCCTCGGACTGCCCGATCCCGACCCGGACGAGGTGCGCCGGGCCTGCGCGGCCGTCCTGGAGGCCAATCCGCTGCCGCTCGGCCGTATGCGCATCACGTACACGGGCGGCGTGTCCCCGCTCGGCTCCGACCGCGGCGACGCCGCCCCCACCCTCGTCGTGGCCGTGGCCGAGGAGATCCGCCGGCCGGACACCACCGCCGTGATCACGGTGCCCTGGGTCCGCAACGAGCGCTCCGCCGTGGCCGGCCTGAAGACCACGTCGTACGCCGAGAACGTCGTCGCGCTGGCCGCCGCCCACCGGGCCGGGGCCTCCGAGGCCCTGTTCGCGAACACCGTCGGGCGGCTCTGCGAGGGCACCGGCTCGAACGTCTTCGTCGTCCTGGACGGGGAGCTGCACACCCCGCCCCTCGCCTCCGGCTGCCTCGCCGGCATCACCCGGGCCCTCGTCGTGGATTGGGCCGGCGCCAAGGAGACGGACCTGCCCTTCGAGGCACTGGAGCAGGCCGAGGAGGTCTTCCTGACCTCCACGCTGCGCGACGTGCAGGCCGTCCACCGGGTCGACCGGCGGGCCGTCGAGGGGCGGGCCGCGGCCGTGCCGGGGCCGGTCACGGCCGAGGCGATGCGGATCTTCGACGCGCACGCCGGGGCGGACCTGGACCCCTGAGGCCGGCGACCGGTGACCGGTGATCGGTGATCGGGGCGATGGGTGGGGCGGATGGGACGGGCGGGGCCGGGTAAGGCGTGGCGCCCCGAACCGCCCGTTTAATGGCTGTCGCACAGGGCCGCGGGGCGGGTAGAACACGATTGATGACCACCACCCTGCGGCCGAGCGGGCCGCTTCAGCAGAGCACCGGGGGCGCGCGGTCGCGCCCGTACGAGATCCGGGTCAACAGCAGGCGCGTCGGCGCGCTGCTGGTCGCCTGCGACACGCCCTTCGGGCCGACCGTCGGCGAGATCCGGGATCTCGCCGTCGACGAGCCCGACCGGCGGCGCGGCCGCGCCACGGTCGGGGCGCTCGCCGCCGAGGAGGTGCTGCGCGGCTGGGGCTGCCGCCGCGTCCGGGTCTCCGTGCCCGCGGAGTCGGCGGGCGGGCTGCGGATGGCGCAGGCGCTCGGGTACGCCGAGTACAGCCGTAACATGGCCAAGGACCTCCCCGCCGAGCCGCCCGAGCTCCGCGCAGGGGTCGCCGGCCGACCGATGACGGAGGCCGAGTACGAGGTCTGGCTCGCCCGGGCGGTCGAGGGATACGCCGCCGACTGGACCACCCGCGGCATGCCGGAGGAGGCCGCGCGGGCGAAGGCGGTGGCCGACCACGAGCACGCGCTGCCCCACGGGCTGGCCACCGAGGGCACCACGCTGTCCGTCCTGGAGGCGGACGGCGTCGCCGTCGGCCACGTGTGGGCGGCGCCGAACGGGGAGGGCGCGTACGTCTTCGACGTCGCCGTCGCCGAGGAGCACCGGGGCCGGGGCCACGGGCGCGACCTGATGCTCCTCGCCGAACGCGCGGCCCTCGCCGGGGGCCACCGCGTCCTCGGGCTCCAGGTCTTCGCGGGCAACACCCCGGCCCTGCGGCTGTACGAGTCCCTCGGCTATCGGACGACGGACGTCAACTACGCCAAGGACCTGCTCTAGCCGGCGGACCCTCCCCGGGCCTGGCCGGCCAGCAGGCGGTCCGCGATCTCCTCGATGCGGGCGCGCAGGCCCTCCTGGCTCTTGCCGCCGTCGAGGCGCTCGCCGTCGATGACGTACGTCGGAGTGCCGGTCACGCCGATGGCCTTGCCCTCGGCCTGGTCGGCGTCGACGATCAGGATGTGCCGGCCGTCGATCAGCGCGGTGTCGAACTCCTCGGCGTCGAGGCCGAGTTCACGCGCCACGTCCAGCAGCACGGCCTCGCCGCGCTCACCGAGCTCCGCGGTGCGGGCCAGTACGGCCTCCACGTACGGCCACGCCCGGCCCTGCTCCGCGGCCTCTTCGGCGGCCTGCGCCGCGGCGAAGGCGTGCTTGTGCTTCTCCAGCGGGAAGTGGCGCAGCCGGATGTCCAGCCGGTCGCCGTAGCGGGCCCGAAGGGCGCGCACGTCGTCCAGGGCGCGGTGGCAGTCCGGGCACTGGAGTTCGCACCAGACGTCGAGGATCACGGAATCGGTCATGGGCCCAGTGTCCCAGCCGCCGGGCGCGGCCTTCGAAACGCACCCCTGCCATGTCCCCTGCATGTCCCCTGCCACACCCCCTGCCGCGCCCCTGTCGTGCCCCCTGACTCAGGCCTGAGGAGGAGGCGCGACCCCGAGATCTCCCGGAGATCGGCGCCGGACCGGCCCGGGCCGTGGCCGCTGCCGTGGTGCCCGGTGCAGGATGGAAGGGACAGATCGCCCACTCCTGGAGGACCGCATGCTGGCCGAGACCATATGTTCCGCGGTGTCCGCGGCGGGCCTGGGCATCGCCGCGGTGGCCGCGTACCGCAAGCGCTTCCTCGCCGCCACGCGCATCACGGCGTACGCGCTGGTACCGGTCGCCCTGGTGCTGACGGGTGTCGTGGAGTGGGTGTCCGGGATGGTCTTCAAGCCGGCCGTCTGGGCGGGCTTCGGGCTGCTCGGGCTGTCCTGGGTGCTGTTCATGACCACCCGCGCCATCGAGCGGCGCGGGCTCGGCGCGGGGGAGAAGCCCGCCAAGGCGGTCAAGCCGTCGAAGGCCGCGAAGGCGGCCGAGGGGAGCCCGGGGCAGGGGGCCGTGGCCCCGTCCGCGTCCGCGCCCTCGCTGGGGCGGGGCGCCCGTCCGCAGCCGGAGTCCCGCCAGGCCCCCGCCGCTCCTGCGGACGACTTCTCCGACATCGAGGCGATTCTGAAGAAGCACGGAATCTGAGGCCGCGCACGGAATCGCCGCGGGCCTGACAAGAAGGGGTGAACTCCCGCGTGAAGGCTGGCGTGTTGGGGGCCGTTGGGGCGCGCCCTGCGCGATCATCGCCCCGACATGCTCGACACATCGCAGGGCGACCCGCCGGTTCCCGCACCGGCCCCGGTCCCCGCCCCCGTCGCCGACGAGCCGCGAGGCTGCCTCTTCGCGCTCTCCCAGCCGCCCCTGATGATCTTCCTAGGGGTGATCGGCACCCTGTTGCTGCTGGCCGCCGTGCACGACCTGTTCCTCCTGTGAGCCCGACTGCGGGCCCCGGTGCGCGTCCTGCGGGGCGTCCGGCTCCGAGGGGCCCGCGTCGGCCTCCTTGCGCCGGGCCCGGTACGCCGCCACGTGCAGCCGGTTCCCGCAGGTCCGGCTGTCGCAGTAGCGCCGCGAGCGGTTCCGGGACAGGTCCACGAAGGCCCGACGGCAGTCGGGGGCCTCGCAGCGGCGCAGCCGCTCCTGCTCGCCGGAGACCACGATGAAGGCCAGCGCCATGCCGCCGTCGGCCGCGAGGTGGTCGCCCAGCGAGGCGCCCGGCGCGAAGTAGTGGACGTGCCAGTCGTAGCCGTCGTGGTCGGTCAGCTGCGGGGTGGTGCCGGCGGTCGCCACCAGCTCGTTGATGAGCCCGGCCGCGGTCCGCGGGTTGGGCGCTGCGAAGACCTGGGCGAACTTGCCGCGGACCGTCCGCACGCCGGACAGGTCGCGGGCGCCGAGCTCGCCGATGTCGCTGATCTTGTACTCGCGTACGAACTCGCGCAGAGAGCCGACGTCCGCCAGTCCGTCGGGGTGGTCGGCCTCGGCCGCGGTGTTCACCAGCGCGACGACGACGTCGAGCGCGCGACGGGTGTCGTGGGGAATCTGCACGGGGGTCGCTCCCTGGGGGCCGGGCCTGCGGCGACGGACCAGTGCCGCCGCTGGGGGCCGACTCTAGCCTTGACCGGGCGGAACCGGGAGGGACCCCCGCGGCGGACGCGTCACCGGCGGCGAGACGGGCCGTGCCACGCACACCGGCGCCGCCCTCGCGGACGGCTTCCGCAAGAACAGCGCCGGCACTGCCGTATGAGGTTTTCGTCCAGCCCGCACCGTCGCCCCGAGTCGGACGGTGCGGAGTGGCCCCCGGCGCGTGCCGGGAGGTGCTCCCTGAGGGCCTGGCTCAGCTTTCGGCCAGGATGTGGGAGAGCTCTTTGTCGAGGTCGAAGTGCCGGTGTTCGGTCCCGGGTGGAACCGCGGCGTCCGTCCGCTTGAGGAATGATTCGAGTGCGCGGGCGGGTGCTTCGAGCAGTGCTTCTCCCTCCGGTGAGCTCAGGGCGATGCAGACGACGCCCTGACCGTGGCTGCGGGACGGCCAGACGCGGACGTCTCCGGTTCCGGTGGGCCGGTGGAGGCCCTCAGCGAGGAGGTCTCGGGCGAAAACCCACTCGACCGTCTCCTCGGCGCCGGTGTGGAAGGTGGCGTGCACGGCGTAGGGATCGGCCGTGTCATACCGCAGGCCCGCCGGGACAGGCAGTGAGGACTCGCTCGACACAACGAGGCGCAGGTGCAGCTCGCAGCTGACCGTGGTGTTCATAAGCGCCAGGGCCTTTCGCTCAGTGTGCGCTCGGGGATTCGCACGTCGGCGAAATCGACATGCCACCTACGGTGCCGTTGTAAACCCCTCTGACCGTTTTGCGGACCTCTGGGTCCCTCGGACGGCGGATCCAAAGCACCATTCACGTGTGCTTCCGGCTCCGGTAGATTCGGGCCCATGAATACGGGGAGTGACCGCGGGACCCAAGGGTCCGCAGCCGAGTCCGCAGTCGAGTCCGCAACCGACGACGCCACTCAGCAGACCACGGAGGAAGCGCCGCACGTATCGAAGGCTCCCGCCTTCATCAAGTCGCGCCGCACCCTGCACCTCAGCTGGCAGGTCGGCGTCTTCGTCGTCGGGCTCGCCGTCATCGGGGCGGGCGTCGCCATGCTCGTCCTGCCCGGCCCCGGCTGGGTCGCGATCTTCGCGGGCCTGGCGATCTGGGCCACCGAGTTCGCCTGGGCGTCACTCGTGCTCCGCTGGACCAAGCGCAAGGTCACCGAGGCCGCGCAGAAGGCGCTGGACCCCAGGGTCCGCCGCCGCAACATCATCCTGACCAGCGTCGGGCTCGTGATCGCGGGCGCCCTGATCGGCTTCTACCTGTGGAAGTACGGGCTCACGCCGCCCTGGGACCTGAAGGACCAGTGATGGTCGGGAACCACCGCTGACATGGGGTAATGTTTGCGGTGCGTCCGGGCGATTAGCTCAGTGGGAGAGCACTTCGTTCACACCGAAGGGGTCACTGGTTCGAACCCAGTATCGCCCACCCGGACCAAGGGCCCGGAGACTTTCACCGTCTCCGGGCCCTTGGCGTTTCCCGCCGCTACACCAGCCGGCCGAGCGCCGCCCGCAGCCGGCGCGCGTCCCGAAGCCGTTTCTCGTACGTCGCCCCCACCACCAGGAGCAGCAGCCCCGCCAGCGCCGGCGGCAGCCAGCGCGGCAGCGTGTCGACGACCTGGACCACGTACGGGGCCAGCTCGTGCAGGGCCACCGCCGCGAGGGTGGCGCCGCCGAGCAGCAGCGGGGCCTGGAGCCGCCGGTGCGCGCCGAGCAGGGTCACCGCCAGCGCCGCCACGCCCAGCAGCAGAGGCCGCAGCCAGTGCGGATCGCCCCAGGCGGCGAGCAGGCTCGGCAGCAGCGTCGCGGCCAGCCCCGGCCCGTACGCCGTCCACGACGAGGCCCGCGCGTCCCGGCGGCGGCGTACGAAGCCCACCGCCAGCGCGGGCACCGTCACCGGCAGCGCGTACGCCTCCGGCAGCTGGACGCCCGACGCCGACAGGCGGATCCACGTCGCCGCCACGAACAGGGCCCCGGCCGCCCAGCCGAGCCCGCGCCGCTCCGCCCGTACCGCCGCGCCCGCGCAGACCACCCCGGCCAGCGCGCACACCAGCGCCGCCCGGGCCGGCTCCCAGGGCCAGCTCGCGAGGAGCAGCGCCACCGCGCCGACCCCGCCCGCCGCGGCCTCCGCCGGGATCCGCACCCGGCCCAGCCGCGGGCCGGCCGCGGCCACCACCGCCGGGACCGCCAGCAGCGGCAGCGCCCACCAGGACACCGCGAGCCCCCACAGGGCTCCCAGCGCCGCCGCCTCGGCCGCCGCGTACCCGACGGCCAGCACCGCGGCCCCGGCCCGCACGGGCAGCGGAGCGGGCCGCTGCGCCGCCCCCGCCGCGCAGCCGGCACCCAGCAGCCCGAACACCGCGAACGTGGCCGTACGGCCGTCCAGAGCGGCCACCGACAGGTTCAGCGCCCCCGCCGCCGCGCACACCGCGGCCGCGTACCCGGGACCGCCCCCGAGCCGCAGCGCGCACACCCCGGCCGCCGCCACCACCGCCAGCTGGGCCGCGAGCACCGCGGCCGTCGGCAGCCCGAACAGCAGCGGCGCCGTGAACAGCCCCGCCCAGCCGAGCACCACCGCGACCACACCCGCCTCCGGGCGCGGCAGCACCCGCGCCAGCCACCCGGCGGCCCCCGCCGCCAGCAGCAGGGTCACCGCGGCCGCCGGGCCCGGCCCGTACGCCTCCCGGGACGGGGTCGTCGCCGCCCACACCTCGCCCAGCACCACGACCCGGGACCCCAGCGAGCCCACCGCCGCCACCAGCGCCGAGAGCGCCGCCAGGGCGGCCACCCCCGCCCCGGCCCGCGCCAGGCCGCGCCGGACCGCCGCCGGGAGCGCGCCCGCCCGTACCGCCGCCAGCAGCGGCAGGGAGATCAGCAGGAACACCACCACGGCCCAGTCCCGCGCCAGCAGCGGCCGTACCGGGCCGCCGAGCGCCGCCACCGCCGCGATGGCGCCCACGACCGAGGCCGCCATCGCCGAGGGCTCCCGCCAGGCCACCCCGACGCCCAGCGCCGCGCAGGCCGCCAGCAGCAGCGCCGGACCGGCCGCCGCCCCCGCCGAACCGGCCTGCGCCATCTCCGACAGCCCGCTCAGCAGCGCCCCCGCCCCCAGGACGGCCGCGCTCACCGCCGCCGGGCCGAACACCGCCGCCCGCGCCCGGACCCCCGGCACCAGCAGGACGAGCGCCGCGTCCAGCGCCGCCGTCGCCAGCAGCGCCCAGCCGGTCCCCACCGGCCCCGTCGCCACGGACACCGCCGCCAGCGGCAGCGCGAGCTGGGCCGTCAGCACCGCCGCCGGCAGCGGGACCACAGGCCCCGGCAGCACCCGGGCGTACCCCGCCCACAGCGCCGCCAGTACGGCCGCGGCCCCCGCCGCGTAGGCCGTGCCGTCGCCGTGCGGGGTCGCGACCGCGTACACCGCGTACGCGTCCAGCACCGTCAGCAGCAGCCCCACCGCCGCCACCGACTCGGCCGTCGACCGCAGTCCGCGGCGCAGCAGCAGCGCGGGGGCGCCCAGCGCCGCCGCCGTCACCACGGCCAGCACCGCGCTGCGCCCGGCGAGCCCCAGGGACCCCCAGCTGACCAGCGTGAACGCCAGCGCGGCCACCGAGAGCAGCACCGCACCCAGCGCCAGCAGCACGTTCTGCGCACCGGGGCCCGAGGCCTCCTGCGGGCGGACGGGGGAGCCGGAAGCGGCCGGTGCCCAGCCGTGCGGGGCCGGCAGCCGCAGCAGCCAGTCCCGTCGGGCCAGCAAGTACGAGCGCCGGGAGTCGAGTTGGGCCAGCTCCCGGTCGATGAGCGCCAGCTCGCGGTCGGGTGGCAGGGGTGTGCCTGGGGGTGGTGGAGTCGCCATGTTCCGGAGTGTGGCGCCCGTCACGCCGTCAGGACATGGGTGTGCGTACTCAGATCCGCGCTGAGTACAGGGGAGTACGGGAGTGCGCGCCCGTACCCACGGACGTGTGGATGCTGCGGAGCGGGCCCCGCGCGCGGTCCCGCCGGTCCAGACTGGGCCCATGGACCGCAGCACCCTGGACCGCTGGAACCGCTACCGCTTCCGCAGTGTGTGGGACCTCGACGCCCCGCCCGCGCGGGTCTACGCCGTACTGGAGCAGCCCGGCGACTACCCGCGCTGGTGGCCCCAGGTCCGCGCGGTCGAGCAGATCGGCGGCGCCGGGTACAGCGGCGCCCTGCGCATCCGCTCCCTCCTCCCGTACGAGATCCGCATGACCGCCACCGAACTGCTCCGCGATCCCGGGCGCGGCCTCCTGGAGGCGGCCCTGCACGGGGACGTCGAAGGCTGGGCGCGGTGGACCGTGCGGGCCCGCCGGGGAGCGGACGGGCGCGGGACACGGGCCCTGTACGAGCAGGAGGTCGAGGTGCGCAGCCCCCTGCTGCGGCGTCTCGCGGTGCCCGTGCGGCCCGCGTTCCGCCTCAACCACGCCCTGCTGATGCGGGCCGGACGGCACGCGCTCGCGGCCCGGCTGGCCGCCTCGCCGGAAGCGGTTTGAACCAGACCCCGTGCCTCTTGTATGGTTCAAACCGTTCCCGGGCGATTAGCTCAGCGGGAGAGCACTTCGTTCACACCGAAGGGGTCACTGGTTCGATCCCAGTATCGCCCACCGGGTCAGGCCGGTCCGTCTCACGACGGACCGGCCTTCCGCATGTCCGGGGCCCGTTGCCGTCCCGGTCCGCCTACGCCGCCGCCGGCATCTCCGGCCGCAGCGGCCAGTGCGGATCCACCGACTCGGGCGTCCCTTGCCGTGCGAACCAGGCCTGCAGCCCGCGCGCCTGCGCCGCGTGCCACACCGCCTGGAGCGTGTGCAGCTCCGCCGGGGTCAGCCGCTCCAGCCGGGCCGCGAACCGGCGCCCCACCGCCCGTACGACCTCCAGCGAGGCCAGCGCGTCCGCCGCCGCGTCGTGCGCGCCCTCCAGCTCTATCCCGTAGTGCGCGCACAGGTCCGTCAGCGTCCGGCGGCCCTTGCGGTACCGGTCCAGGTGCTTGTCCAGCACCCGCGGGTCCAGCACCGTCAGCGGCCGGTTGTCCAGGTACCGCGCCAGCGTCGACGCCCGGTGCCGGCGCAACTCCCGGTCCAGCAGCGTCAGATCGAACGGTGCGTTCATCACCACCACCGGCCGGCCCGCCACCAGCTGCTCCCCGAGCGCACGGGCTATCTCCTCCACGACCGGCGCCGGCCACCGCCCGTTGCGCTGGAGGTGCTCATCGGTCAGACCGTGCACTTCCGTGGCCCCCGGGGGCACCGGAATACCGGGATTGACCAGCCAGCGGGTGGAGCGGACCCGGCCGCCCGCACACTCCTGCACGATGAGAGCGGCGGACACGATCCGGTCCTGCTCCACGTCCACCCCGGTCGTCTCCGTGTCGAATGCGGCCAGCGGCCCCTCATACCAGCGCGTCATGGCGAACTCCTCGTTCCCGATCGGCAGTCGGGGCGCACCCGGGCGCCGCCGCCTCGGAACGTGCCACCCCTGCCCGCATCGGTGATACCCGGCCTGTTTGCGCCGTACGCCGTTTGCGGCCCGTCCGCTACGGAGACAACTTCCCTGGGGGGCCGCACACATGACCGGTCGTCACCCCACCCACCACACCACCCTCATTCGGCAGGGCCCGGAAGGCATGGGGAGCCGGCCATGGCGCTCGCGCAGCCCGAACCGGGCGGGATGCTGCAGGGGCGGACCGATCCGCGGAACGAGGAACGGACCGGACCGCTGCGCGGCACGCTCGCCACCACCGCCTGCATGGAGACCCTCCAGGTGGGATACCTGCACGCCGTCGCGGCCGCGGCCGGCTGCTCGCTCTCGCAGCCCTTTCCGGACAACGGCATCGACTGGCAGGTCAACCACGGAGCGCCCGAGCACGTCGTCGACGACGAGGTCACCATCAAGGTGCAGCTGAAGGCGACCTACCAGGTACCGCCCAGACCGGCGGGGCCCACGTTCGCCTTCACGCTCGACAACGAGCACCTGGTGAAGCTGGCCCGCACGCCGGTCGCCGTCCACAAGATCCTCGTCGTGATGCTCGTCCCGCGAGAGCGCGACCAGTGGCTCGCCGCCGGCCACGACCGGCTCGACCTGCGGCACTGCTGCTACTGGACCAACCTCGCCGGGCACCCCGTGACCGGCCGGCGCCGGACCACCGTACGGATCCCGACCACGCGGATCTTCGACGACCGGGCGCTGTGCGAGATCATGACCCGGGTCGGGTCGGGAGGGACACCTTGATGCACTGGCACTCACCGAACCTGGAACCGCTGGCGCCCCCGTCGGAGCACGGGGACTTCTCGGACTCCGGGACGCCCGATCCCGCGCACATCGACCCGGCGGTGCTCGGGGCCCTGCTGCACCGGCACGGCTGGCAGCGCCGGGGCGGCGCCGCGGGCCGGTACGGGCGCTGGACGCCGCCGGCCCCGTACGCGACGACCGGCGCGGGGGCGAGCCTCCTCGTCCCGGAGAGCCGGTCCTTCCCCGACTGCTCCGACCTGCTGGAGGAGGCGCTGACCGCCCTCTCGCGCAGCGCGCTGCCGTCCGCACGGGAGGTGCTGTACGGACTGAGCGTGCCCAGCGACGAGATCCGCTGGGAGCGGCGCATCCCGGAGGGCCCCGAGGGGCCGTACGGACCGCAGGGCGCGGCGGCCTGGACCGTGCAGGAACAGCTCCGCTCGGCCGCCCGGCAGCTGCTGCTGGCCGGGGCCCTCGCGGACCGGGCCAGGGCCGGGTACTACGGGGCCCGCCACCGCGGCCAGGCCGAACGCGCCCTGGACGGCGTCCTGGTGGGGCCGGCCCCCGGCGGGCGCCGGCTGACCGCGTACGTCCCGGTGGACGGCGGGCGGGGCACCGTGACCCGGCTGCACCACGCGCTGCACGCGGCCCGGGAGGCCGTGGACTACCGGCGGGCCACCGGCGGCATGGAGGCTTTCGACGCGGCCGTCGAGGCCGGGGTCAGCCGGGAGCTGGCCGATGCGCTGATCGCGCTGGTGCGCGGCTCGGAGGGGGCCCGCATCGCGCTGGCCTGGGCGCCCGCGGCGGGGGTCCCGGCGGGCTGCGCCGCCCGGCCGGAGCCGGTGGAGTTCTCGCCCGGGGACCTGCCGGTGCTCCGGGAGGCCGCGGCCCGCTACACCCGGGACGAACCGGCGGTGCCCGTGCGGGTGGCCGGGGCGGTGGTCCGGATGCGGCGCTCGGCGCCGGGCGGCGGGGGCACGATCCGGCTGCGCGTCCTGGCGGGGGCGGAGGTGCCCTACGTACGGGCGGTCCTGGACGAGGAGGCGTACCGGGTGGCGGGGCACGCGCACCTGGTCGGCGTGCCGATCCGGGTGAGCGGACGGCTGCAGCGCCGGGGCGGGTTCCGGCGGCTGACGGACGCCACCGACGTGAGCCCGGTCCCGCTGGACGAGGTCGAGCGCGACCGCCTGATGAAATCCCTGGACGAGTCCCTGGACCCCGCGGACGTCCTCCCGACGGACGACTGACCCGCCCCCGCCGCGGCGCCCCGTCCGGCCCGGAGCGCGGGCCCGGGGCGGCGGAGCCCAAACCGTTTCGCGGCGGAGCCGTTCGGCTCGGTACGATTCAGGCGCGCAGCGTTCGCTCGCGCATCCCCTGAGTCAGGAGAGACCGGTGTCAGACGTCCGTGTGATCATCCAACGCGATTCCGAGCGGGACGAGCGCGTGGTGGCCACGGGCACTACGGCGGCCGAGCTCTTCGCCGGCGAGCGCACCATCGTCGCCGCGCGCATCGCGGGTGAGCTGAAGGACCTCTCGTACGAGGTGAAGGACGGCGAGACCGTCGAGCCGGTGGAGATCTCCTCCGAGGACGGTCTCAACATCTTGCGCCACTCCACCGCGCACGTCATGGCCCAGGCCGTGCAGGAGCTCTTCCCCGAGGCCAAGCTGGGCATCGGCCCGCCGGTCCGGGACGGCTTCTACTACGACTTCGACGTGGCCCGGCCCTTCACCCCGGAGGACCTGAAGGCCGTCGAGAAGAAGATGCAGGAGATCCAGAAGCGCGGCCAGCGCTTCTCCCGCCGCGTCGTCACGGACGAGGCGGCCCGCGAGGAGCTCGCCGACGAGCCGTACAAGCTGGAGCTCATCGGCATCAAGGGCTCCGCGTCGACCGACGACGGCGCGAACGTCGAGGTGGGCGGCGGCGAGCTGACCATCTACGACAACCTCGACGCCAAGACCGGCGAGCTGTGCTGGAAGGACCTCTGCCGCGGTCCCCACCTGCCCACCACCCGCAACATCCCGGCGTTCAAGCTGATGCGCAACGCGGCCGCCTACTGGCGCGGCAGCGAGAAGAACCCGATGCTCCAGCGCATCTACGGCACCGCCTGGCCGTCGAAGGAAGAGCTGAAGGCCCACCTCGACTTCCTCGCCGAGGCCGAGAAGCGCGACCACCGCAAGCTCGGCAACGAGCTCGACCTCTTCTCCATCCCGGACGAGATCGGCTCCGGCCTCGCCGTCTTCCACCCGCGAGGCGGCATCATCCGCCGGACCATGGAGGACTACTCGCGCCGCCGGCACGAGGAAGAGGGCTACGAGTTCGTCTACTCCCCGCACGCCACCAAGGGCGCGCTCTTCGAAAAGAGCGGGCACCTGGACTGGTACGCGGAGGGCATGTACCCCCCCATGCAGCTCGACGGTGGTACCGACTACTACCTCAAGCCCATGAACTGCCCGATGCACAACCTGATCTTCGACGCGCGCGGCCGCTCCTACCGTGAGCTCCCGCTGCGCCTGTTCGAGTTCGGCACCGTGTACCGGTACGAGAAGTCGGGCGTCGTGCACGGCCTGACCCGCGCCCGCGGCTTCACCCAGGACGACGCGCACATCTACTGCACCCGTGAGCAGATGGCCGAGGAGCTCGACCGCACCCTCACCTTCGTGCTGAACCTGCTCCGCGACTACGGTCTGACCGACTTCTACCTGGAGCTGTCGACCAAGGACCCGGAGAAGTTCGTCGGCTCGGACGAGGTCTGGGAAGAGGCCACCGCCGTACTCCAGCAGGTCGCCGAGAAGCAGGGCCTCCCGCTGACCCCCGACCCGGGCGGTGCGGCCTTCTACGGCCCGAAGATCTCCGTGCAGGCGCGCGACGCCATCGGCCGTACCTGGCAGATGTCGACCGTCCAGCTGGACTTCAACCTGCCGGAGCGGTTCAACCTGGAGTACACCGCGCCCGACGGCTCCCGCCAGCGCCCGGTCATGATCCACCGTGCGCTGTTCGGCTCCATCGAGCGGTTCTTCGCCGTGCTGCTGGAGCACTACGCGGGCGCCATGCCGCCGTGGCTGGCCCCGGTCCAGGCCGTCGGCATCCCGATCGGCGACGGGCACGTCGAGTACCTGCAGGAATTCGCCGCCGCGGCGAAGAAGAAGGGCCTGCGGGTCGAGGTGGACGCCTCTTCCGACCGGATGCAGAAGAAGATCCGCAACCACCAGAAGCTCAAGGTCCCGTTCATGATCATCGTCGGTGACGAGGACATGGCCGCCGGCACCGTCTCCTTCCGCTACCGCGACGGTTCGCAGGAGAACGGCATCGCCAAGGACGAGGCGCTGGCCAAGCTGGCCAAGGTCGTCGAGGACCGCGTCCAGGTCTGACCGGCGCAGCGGCCCCCCGCAGGTGCCTATCGAGGGGACTCCGGGGAACTTCGGTTCCCCGGAGTCCCCTCGCCGCCTTCCTCGTCCTCCTCGCGGAAGACCTGGATCAGCCAGGACGAGAACGCACCCGTCACCGCCCCGAGCAGGGCCAGGCCGCAGACCATCAGGCCGACCGCGATCACCCGGCCGGTCGGGGTCACGGGGGCCACGTCCCCGTAGCCGACCGTCGTCAGGGTCTGGATCACGCACCACGCCGAGTCCCCGAAGGTGTGGATGGGGGAGGCCGGGTCCGTCCGCTCGCTGTCGTAGATGCCGAGCGAGCCGGAGAAGCCCAACAGCAGCGAGGTGAGCCCGGCGTACGTGATCACGCGCGGGTACAGGCTGCGGCGCGGGCGGCGCCCCTTGGCCCGGATCGCGTCGTGGACCTTGACCAGGCGCAGCGGCCGCAGCGTGGGCAGCACGACCACCACGGCGTCCAGCCAGTGCCTGCGGACGAAGCGCCGCGGTTTCTCGCCGCTCAGGACCAGCCGGATCAGGAAGTCCGCGAGGAAGCAGCCCCAGGTCACCAGGATCGCCACGGCCGCGAGGTCCTGCCAGATGTGCTCGGTCTCGGTGGCCAGGACGCGGACGGCGTACCCGGCCGTGAAGACCAGGGAAGCGTAGAAGAGCGGCAGCTCGGTACGCCGCTCCCAGACTCGATCACGGGGCTCTTCTTCGGCACGCATGGGCCCAGCATCGCGGTGCCGGCGGCCGCCTTCCCCCCGGCGACACGCCCTGCCGGGGCAAGGTCATATGCTGCATCCCATGACGACTGAGCCGGAGCAGCAGATCGGTGTGGGCACGCAGGACGCGTTCCAGCGTCTGTGGACGCCCCACCGGATGGCGTACATCCAGGGGGAGAACAAGCCGACCGGTCCGGAGGCCGGGGACGGCTGTCCCTTCTGCGGGATTCCGGAGATGTCCGACCAGGACGGCCTGGTCGTGGCCCGGGGCAACCACGTCTACGCCGTGCTGAACCTGTACCCGTACAACGGCGGGCACCTGATGGTGGTTCCGTACCGGCACGTCGCCGACTACACGGAGCTGGACGCCGCCGAGACGGTCGAGCTGGCCGACCTCACCAAGCGCGCCATGGTCGCGCTGCGCAAGGCGTCCGGGGCGCACGGCTTCAACATCGGCATGAACCAGGGCGCGGTCGCGGGGGCCGGAATCGCCGCGCACCTGCACCAGCACATCGTGCCCCGCTGGGGCGGGGACACGAACTTCATGCCGGTCGTCGGCCACACCAAGGTGCTGCCCCAACTCCTCGCGGACACCCGCCAGATGCTCGCCGACGCCTGGCCCAACGGCTAGGGGCCCGCAGGACGACGACCAGGAGGTCCCGGGGCGATCGGCCCCGGGACCTCCTGTCCTATGCGTCGTAGACGTCCGCCTTGCGCGGGGCGGCGTCCTGGACGAGCCCGCTGACGATCATCGAGCGGTTGCTGAAGCGGTCGATGTCGGCGCCGTTCTCGTCCAGCACCCGCAGCGCCGCCGCGTGCACCGCCCGCAGGACGGGGGTCGCGGCGCGCAGGGCGTCGTCGGCCATGAAGCGGTGGCGCCAGGGCTGGCCCGCCCAGACGTGGCGCAGGCCGAAGGGCTCGGGCAGGACCAGCTTGCCGCCGAAGAATTCGAGGATCGGCGGGAACCAGGTCAGCGGGGCGCGGACGGCGAGGCGGACCACTTCCTGGGCGTCCACCAGCGGCAGGGGCCGCTCGACGGTCTCCCAGAACCGGACGGACTTCGGCACCTCGACCTTCGGGGCCGCCGACTTGGTGGTGAACAGGCCGTGCACCGGTCCGAGCGCGTGGCCGGTCACCTCGACGCGCAGGGTCTTGTACAGCACGGTGACCGTCACCAGCATCGTGATCACCAACTGGCCGTCCCAGAGCGGGTACTGGATGCCGAGGTAGTGCCGGTTGCCGCCGCTGAACTGCTGTTCGTTGCAGATCCGGGTGATCTCGTGCGGCTTGACGAGGAAGGTGTCCACGTCCGCGCCGGTGGGGCGGGCCACCTCCGCGGCGGCTTCGCCGACCGGGGTGACGATCCAGTGCTGGATCGAGGCGGGCGGCAGGCCGCCGGTGTGCAGCGGGCCGCGCTCCAGCTTGCGCAGTTCGGTGTCGATCGCCCGGATGACGTCCCAGCTGCGGAACGGGTGGATCTCCATGCCCTCGGTCTTGGGCGCGAGCTCCTCGGCCATCTGCCAGCTGCCCCAGCGGGTGCCCATGCCGAGGATGCCCTTGGGGCCGGCGTAGAAGACGGAGTTGCTGCGGTCCTCGGCGGTGAGCTTGGCCAGCGAGTGCCGTAGGTCTTCCCGGGCCTTCTCGTCGGGGTTGCCGGGCACCGCCTCCGGGATCTTGGCCCCGATGCCGCTGCCGGCCAGCAGGCCGTCCCAGCGGGAGCGCAGGTCGGCGGCGGTGGCCTCGCAGATCCGGCGGGCGAGGAGCCAGCCCACGGCGGGGGCGATGACCATGCCGCGCAGGTAGAAGCCGAGGAAGCCGGTGAACGGCAGCCGGAACATGAGTACGGCCGCCACGACGGCGACGCCCACGAGCAGCAGGGTGCCCAGCCAGGAGCGCTTGCCCTCGCCCTTGGACAGGGTCTTGCGGAGCTGGAACAGGCCCAGCCACAGCAGGAGGCCGGGCAGGAAGAGGACGCCGGCGACGAGCGTGATCAGGCGCAGCTTGCGGTCGCGCTCCTTGCGGATGCGGGAGGCCGCCAGGCAGTGCTCGACGACGGTCTGCGGGTCGAGGCCGAAGGACTGGATGAGCGGTTTGCGGCCGGCCGCCAGGGTGCGGGCCTCGACCGCGCGGCAGAAGGCCTCGCCCAGGTTGGGTTCGAAGAGCGAGATCTTCGGGGGTTTGATCGTGGACTTGTGGTACTCGTTGTCGGCTTTGGCTATGTCGGACAGCTTGGTGTCCTTGCCGCCGTCCCGGTAGGCGGCCGACGCGAGGGCGTTGGTCGCCGCCGTCTGGCCGCCGCCCCCCTGGAGGGGGATCTGTGCCCCGGGCCTGAAGTCGAATCCGTCGTCCGCCACCGTTGCCCCCATCGCTGTGCGTTGTGCTCTTTTGCCGCGCAGATGAGCCTATCGGCGTATCTCTTCCCATGGTCATGGGACAGGGAAATGCCGCCCACCGCAAGCGGCTTGGGTGGGCGGCTCCCGGCGCAGTGTCAGTCAGGTTCCCTTCTCGGCCTGTTCTCGCACCTTGTCGGCGATCTGGGGCGGCATGGGCTCGTGGCGGGCGTAGGCGCGGGTGAACCGGCCCGTGCCGTGCGACACCGAGCGCAGTTCGACGGCGTACCGGCCGATTTCGATCTCGGGGATCTCGGCGCGGACCTGCGTGCGGCCGGCGCCGGCCTGTTCGGTGCCGACCACGCGGCCGCGGCGGCCGGCGAGGTCGCTCATGACGGGGCCCACGTACTCGTCGGGGACGAGGACCGCGAGCTCGGCGACCGGTTCGAGGAGGTGGATGCGGGCCTCGGCGGCGGCCTCGCGCAGGGCGAGCGCGCCGGCGGTCTGGAAGGCGGCGTCGGAGGAGTCCACCGAGTGCGCCTTGCCGTCGAGCAGGGTGATGCGCACGTCGACCAGCGGATAGCCGGCGGCGACCCCGCGGGCGGCCTGGGTGCGGACGCCCTTCTCGACGGACGGGATGAACTGGCGGGGCACCGCGCCGCCGACGACCTTGTCGACGAACTCGATGCCGCTGCCCGGGGGGAGCGGCTCCACCTCGATCTCGCAGATGGCGAACTGTCCGTGCCCGCCGGACTGTTTGACGTGGCGGCCGCGGCCCGAGGCCTTGGCGCCGAAGGTCTCGCGCAGGCTCACCTTGTGCGGGACGGGGTCGACCTGGACCCCGTAGCGGGCGCGCAGCCGCTCCAGGGCCACGTCCTGATGGGCCTCGCCGAGACACCACAGGACGACCTGGTGGGTGTCCGGGTTCTGCTCCAGCCGCATCGTGGGGTCCTCGGCGACGAGCCGGGCCAGGCCCTGGGAGAGCTTGTCCTCGTCGGCCTTGCTGTGGGCCTCGATGGCGAGGGGCAGCAGCGGGTCGGGCATCTGCCAGGGCTGCATCAGCAGGGGCCGGTCCTTGGCCGAGAGGGTGTCGCCGGTCTCGGCGCGGGTGAGTTTGGCCACGCAGGCGAGGTCCCCGGCGATGACCTGCGTGAGGGTGTGCTGCTGCTTGCCGAAGGGGGAGGTGAGGGTGCCGATCCGCTCGTCGACATCGTGGTCCTCGTGCCCGCGGTCGGCCAGGCCGTGGCCGCTGACGTGCACGGTCTCCTCGGGGCGCAGGGTGCCGGAGAAGACGCGGACGAGGGAGACGCGCCCGACGTAGGGGTCGGAGGAGGTCTTGACGACCTCGGCGACCAGCGGCCCGTCGGGATCGCAGGTGACGGCCGGGCGCTCGGCGCCGTCCGGGGCGGTGACGGCCACGGCGGCGCGCTCCAGCGGGGTGGGGAAGCCGCCGGTGATCAGTTCCAGGAGTTCGACGGTGCCGAGTCCCTGGCGGGCGCCGTCGGCGGCGGGTGCGGCCATCAGCACGGGGTGGAAGGTGCCGCGGGCGACGGCGCGCTCCAGATCGTCGACGAGGGTCTTGAAATCGATGTCCTCGCCGCCGAGGTAGCGGTCCATGAGGCTCTCGTCCTCGCTCTCGGCGATGATCCCCTCGATGAGACGGGAGCGGGCGTCGGAGATGAGGGCCAGCTCGGCGGGCTCGGGGTCGCGCTCCACGCGCTCGCCGGAGGTGTAGTCGTACACGCGCCGGGAGAGCAGGCCGAGGAGGCCGGCGACCGGGGCGTGCCCGTCGGGGCCGGGCGGCCCGTACAGCGGCAGGTAGAGCGGAATGACGGCGTCGGGGTCGTCGGCCCCGAAGTTCTCCCCGCAGACGGCGGCCATCTGTGCGTAGTCGGCGCGGGCTGCCTCCAGATGGGTGACGACGATGGCGCGGGGCATGCCGACGGCCGCGCACTCGTCCCAGAGCATGCGGGTGGCCCCGTCGATCCCGTCCGAGGAGGAGACGACGAAAAGGGCCGCGTCCGCGGCGCGCAGACCGGCCCTGAGCTCGCCGACGAAATCGGCGTATCCGGGGGTGTCCAGGATGTTGATCTTGATGCCGGCCCATTCGACCGGGACGAGGGACAGCTGTACGGACCGCTGCTGCCGGTGTTCGATCTCGTCGTAGTCGGAGACGGCGGTGCCGTCCTCGACGCGGCCGGCCCGGTTGACGGCGCCCGCCGTCAGGGCGAGGGCCTCCACCAGCGTGGTCTTGCCGGCTCCGCTGTGGCCGACCAGCACGACGTTCCGCAGCGACGACGGGCGGTCGGCCGTCGGTGCCCTGCCGGCGGCTCCGGCTTGGTGTGATGTGGCTCCCATGATGCTCGTGCCTCCCGGTGTGACGGTGAGGAGGTTGAATCGGGGTCCTTCGAGCTTTGCACCGGCGTCACACTGCGTCCATACGTAGTACCCGGCGCCGTCCGGAGCGCGACGCGGGCACGGACCGGCGATTGCCCGGCCGGAACCGGTGGGTGCGCGGCGCCGGGGCCCCGGGGCGCTGGCTACGATGGGCCAGCCGGTGGCCGATGTGGCCGCGCGGCCCAGCGACCCTCCGGGAAGGCCATGCTGAACAAGTACGCGCGTGCTTTCTTCACGCGTGTTCTCACGCCATTCGCCGCATTCCTCCTCCGGCGGGGGGTGAGCCCGGACGCGGTCACCCTGATCGGCACGGCCGGAGTGGTGGCGGGAGCGCTGGTCTTCTTCCCCCGGGGGGAGTTCTTCTGGGGCACCATCACCATCACCCTGTTCGTCTTCTCCGACCTGGTGGACGGGAACATGGCCCGCCAGGCGGGCGTCTCCAGCCGCTGGGGCGCCTTCCTCGACTCCACGCTCGACCGGGTGGCCGACGCGGCGATCTTCGGCGGCCTCGCGCTCTGGTACGCGGGCTCCGGGAACGACAACGTGCTGTGCGCCGTGGCGATCTTCTGCCTGGCCAGCGGCCAGGTGGTCTCGTACACGAAGGCCCGCGGCGAGTCGATCGGCCTGCCGGTGGCCGTCAACGGGCTCATCGAGCGCGCCGAGCGGCTGGTGATCTCGCTGGTCGCGGCCGGTCTGTCCGGGCTGCAGACCTTCGGCGTGCCCTCGTGGATCGGGGTGCTGCTGCCGATCGCGCTGTGGATCGTCGCGGTGGGCTCGCTGGTCACGCTGATCCAGCGGGTGGTCACCGTACGCCGTGAGGCGGCGGAGGCCGACGCCGCGGCCGCCGTGGCCGAAGGCGGCGCCGCCTGATGGCCGGCCGGGTGCAGGACAAGCTGGTCGACGGGCTCTACGGGCTCGGCTGGGCCGGGGTGAAGAAGCTGCCGGAGCCGGCCGCGGTGGCCCTGGGGCGCCGGATCGCGGACTACGCGTGGAAGAGGCGCGGCAAGAGCGTGCTGCGGCTGGAATCGAACCTGGCCCGCGTCGTACCGGACGCCGGACCGGAGCGGCTGCGCGAGCTCTCGAAGGCCGGAATGCGCTCGTACATGCGCTACTGGATGGAATCCTTCCGGCTGCCGACCATGGACCCGGACCGCTTCGGCACGGACGTCGAGTTCAAGGACGAGCACCTCCTGCGCGAGGCACTCGCCTCCGGGCGCGGGGTGGTCGTCGCCCTGCCGCACCTGGCCAACTGGGATCTCGCCGGCGCCTGGGCCATCGGCCACATCGGCGTCCCGTTCACCACGGTGGCGGAGCGGCTCAAGCCGGAGAGCCTGTACGACCGCTTCGTGGCCTACCGGGAGAGCCTCGGGATGGAGGTGCTGCCCCACAGCGGAGGCGCGGCCTTCGGGACCCTGGCCCGGCGGCTGCGCTCCGGGGGCCTGGTGTGCCTGGTCGCGGACCGCGACCTGTCGGCCACCGGGGTCGAGGTGGACTTCTTCGGTTCGGCGGCGCGCATGCCGGCCGGGCCGGCGCTGCTGGCGCAGCAGACGGGGGCGGTGCTGCTCCCGGCGACCCTGCACTACGGGGACTCGCCGAAGATGTACGGCCGGATCCACCCCGAGGTGGCGGTGCCGAAGGCCGGGGACCGGGCCGGGAAGACGGCCGCCATGACCCAGGCGGTGGCCGACGCCTTCGCGCAGGGGATCGCCGAGCACCCGGAGGACTGGCACATGCTGCAGCGGCTGTGGCTGGACGACCTGGAGGAGCGCGCGCAGTGAAGATCGGCATCGTGTGCCCGTACTCGTGGGACGTGCCGGGCGGCGTCCAGTTCCACATCCGCGACCTCGCGGAGCACCTGATCCGCCTCGGCCACGAGGTGTCGGTGCTGGCCCCGGCCGACGACGAGACGCCGCTGCCGCCGTACGTGGTCTCGGCGGGGCGGGCGGTGCCGGTGCCGTACAACGGGTCGGTGGCCCGGCTGAACTTCGGCTTCCTCTCGGCGGCGCGGGTGCGGCGCTGGCTGCACGACGGCGTCTTCGACGTGATCCACATCCACGAGCCGGCCTCGCCCTCGCTGGGACTGCTGTCCTGCTGGGCGGCGCAGGGGCCGATCGTGGCCACCTTCCACACCTCGAACCCGCGCTCGCGGGCCATGATCGCCGCGTACCCGATCCTCCAGCCGGCGCTGGAGAAGATCAGCGCCCGGATCGCGGTGAGCGAGTACGCGCGCCGCACGCTCGTGGAGCACCTGGGCGGGGACGCGGTCGTGATCCCCAACGGGGTCGACGTGGACTTCTTCGCCTCGGCCGAGCCGAAGGCGGAGTGGGGCGGCCGCACCCTCGGCTTCATCGGCCGGATCGACGAGCCCCGCAAGGGCCTGCCCGTCCTGATGGCGGCCTTCCCCAAGATCGTGGAGGCCTGCCCGGACGTACGGCTCCTGGTGGCGGGCCGCGGGGACGAGGAGGAGGCCGTGGCCTCCCTGCCCGCCGAGCTGCGCGCGCGGGTGGAGTTCCTCGGGATGGTCTCGGACGAGGACAAGGCGCGGCTGCTGCGCAGCGTCGACGTGTACGTGGCCCCGAACACCGGCGGCGAGAGCTTCGGCATCATCCTGGTGGAGGCCCTGTCGGCGGGCGCCGCGGTGCTGGCCTCCGACCTCGACGCGTTCGCGCAGGTCCTGGACCAGGGGGCGGCGGGGGAGCTGTTCGCCAACGAGGACGCGGACGCGCTGGCCGCCGGAGCGGTGGCCCTGCTGCGCGACCCGGAGCGGCGCGCGGAGCTGAGCGCCCGCGGCTCCGCGCACGTGCGCCGCTTCGACTGGTCGACGGTCGGCGCGGACATCCTGGCGGTCTACGAGACGGTGACGGACGGCGCTGCGGCGGTGGCCACGGACGAGCGCGTCCGCCTGCGCACCCGCCTGGGCCTGACCCGGGACGCATAGCCGCGCCGGGGGACCCCCCGGAAGGAGGGTATTGTCGCGCGGCGTGATCGAAACCCTTGTCTGGACCGCCCTGGCGCTCGGCGCCATCGGGGTCTACCTCAGCTGGACCGCCGGACGGCTGGACCGGCTGCACTCGCGGATGGACGCCGCCCGCGCCGCCCTCGACGCGCAGCTCGTACGGCGGGCCTCGGTGGTGCTCGAAGTGGCCACCTCCGGAGTGCTCGACCCCGCTTCCTCGATCGTCCTGTACGAGGCCGCCCACGGCGCCCGCCAGGCCGAGGAGGAGCAGCGCGAGGTCGCCGAGAGCGAGCTCAGCCAGGCGCTGCGCGCGGTGTTCGCCGACGCCGCCCAGGTGGATCTGCTGAAGGCCGCCCCGGGTGGCGAGGCGGCCGCCGAGGAGCTGGCCGCGGCGGTCCGCCGGGTGCCCATGGCGCGGCGGTTCCACAACGACGCCGTACGGGCCGCCCGCGCGCTGCGCCGGCACCGCAAGGTGCGCTGGTTCCGGCTGGCCGGCCACGCCCCGTTCCCGCTCGCCTTCGAAATGGACGACGAGCCTCCGGTGGATCTTGCCGACCGCCCGTAGCCTGGCCCGGTGGCCCCAGTTGTACCCAAAGGCCAAGTTGAAAGGGGCCACCGGCTCCTCATTGGCCCTTGCGGTGGACTGGTCTGGGACGGTTTGCTCGGCGCAGTAGCACCGCAGCCCGTGGAGCACCCCGGGCGCGGTACCGCCGCAGCACCCGTCTTCCCTTCGAGTGAGGTCAATCCGTGAGCACGCTTCCCTCCACCCCGCAGTCCGCTGAGTCCGCGATCGGCACCTCCCGCGTCAAGCGCGGCATGGCCGAGCAGCTCAAGGGCGGCGTGATCATGGACGTGGTCAACGCCGAGCAGGCGAAGATCGCCGAGGACGCCGGCGCCGTGGCCGTCATGGCCCTGGAGCGGGTCCCCGCCGACATCCGCAAGGACGGCGGCGTCGCGCGCATGTCGGACCCGAACATGATCGAAGAGATCATCGAGGCCGTCTCCATCCCGGTCATGGCCAAGTCCCGCATCGGCCACTTCGTCGAGGCCCAGGTCCTGCAGTCCCTCGGCGTCGACTACATCGACGAGTCCGAGGTCCTGACCCCGGCCGACGAGGTCAACCACTCCGACAAGTGGGCGTTCACCACCCCCTTCGTCTGCGGTGCCACCAACCTGGGCGAGGCACTGCGCCGCATCGCCGAGGGCGCGGCCATGATCCGCTCGAAGGGCGAGGCAGGCACGGGCAACGTCGTCGAGGCCGTCCGCCACCTGCGCCAGATCAAGAACGAGATCGCCAAGCTGCGCGGCTTCGACAACAACGAGCTGTACGCCGCCGCCAAGGAGCTGCGCGCCCCCTACGAGCTGGTCAAGGAGGTCGCCGAGCTCGGCAAGCTCCCGGTCGTGCTGTTCTCCGCCGGTGGCGTCGCCACCCCGGCCGACGCCGCGCTCATGCGCCAGCTGGGCGCCGAGGGCGTCTTCGTCGGCTCCGGCATCTTCAAGTCGGGCGACCCGGCCAAGCGGGCCGCCGCCATCGTGAAGGCCACCACCTTCTACGACGACCCGAAGATCATCGCGGACGCCTCCCGCAACCTGGGCGAGGCCATGGTCGGCATCAACTGCGACACCCTCCCCGAGGCCGAGCGCTACGCCAACCGCGGCTGGTAGTCACCATGACCAACCCCGTTATCGGCGTCCTGGCACTCCAGGGCGATGTACGGGAGCACCTGATCGCCCTGGCCGCGGCGGACGCCGTGGCCAGGCCGGTCCGGCGCCCCGAGGAGCTCGCCGAGGTCGACGCCCTGGTGATCCCCGGCGGCGAGTCCACGACGATGTCGAAGCTCGCCGTCCTGTTCGGCATGCTGGAGCCGCTGCGCGAGCGCGTCGGGGCCGGCATGCCGGTCTACGGCACCTGCGCCGGCATGATCATGCTCGCCGACAAGCTGCTCGACGGCCGTGACGACCAGGAGACCCTGGGCGGCATCGACATGATCGTGCGCCGCAACGCCTTCGGCCGTCAGAACGAATCCTTCGAGGCGAAGATCGATTTCGCGGGCATAGCGGGCGGCCCCGTCGAGGGCGTCTTCATCCGCGCGCCCTGGGTCGAGTCGGTCGGCGCGCAGGCGCAGGTGCTGGCCACGTACGACGGCCACACGGTCGCCGTGCGCCAGGGCAACGTCCTCGCCACCTCGTTCCACCCCGAGCTGACCGGTGACGACCGGGTCCACGCGTACTTCGTCGACATGGTGCGCGCGGGGCTGTAAACAGGTCCCGGTAGGATCTGAGGTGAACACTGTTGGTTACGCGAAGGAGACAGGCGGATGTCCGGCCACTCTAAATGGGCTACGACGAAGCACAAGAAGGCCGTGATCGATGCCAAGCGCGGCAAGCTCTTCGCGAAGCTGATCAAGAACATCGAGGTCGCGGCCCGTATGGGTGGTGCCGACATCGACGGCAACCCGACCCTCTTCGACGCCATCCAGAAGGCCAAGAAGAGCTCGGTCCCCAACAAGAACATCGACTCCGCGGTCAAGCGCGGCGGCGGCCTCGAGGCCGGCGGCGCCGACTACGAGACGATCATGTACGAAGGCTACGGCCCGAACGGCGTCGCGGTGCTCATCGAGTGCCTCACCGACAACCGCAACCGTGCCGCGTCCGACGTCCGCGTCGCCATGACCCGCAACGGCGGCTCCATGGCCGACCCGGGCTCGGTCTCGTACCTGTTCAACCGCAAGGGCGTCGTCCTGCTGCCCAAGGGCGAGCTCTCCGAGGACGACGTCCTGGAGACGGTGCTGGAGGCCGGTGCCGAAGAGGTCAACGACAACGGCGACACCTTCGAGATCATCAGCGAGCCCACCGACATGGTCGCGGTCCGCACCGCGCTCCAGGAGGCGGGCATCGACTACGACTCGGCCGACTCCAGCTTCGTCCCGACCATGCAGGTCGAGCTGGACGAAGAGGGCGCGCGCAAGATCTTCAAGCTGATCGACGCGCTGGAGGACAGCGACGACGTGCAGAACGTCTTCGCCAACTTCGACGTCTCCGACGAGGTCATGGAGAAGGTCGACGCCTGATCGCGCGTCAGCGGCGGGGGGGGGGGGGGGGGCCCCCCCCCCCCCCCCCCCGGGGGGCGGGGCCCGCCGCCCCCGCCCCCCGCCCCCACACACGGC